>NZ_KZ859517.1:0-26727 GCF_003382685.1 Halorussus litoreus
GCGGGCCGGGGAAATTCCCCGGCCCGCGCGGCGGCGCGGCCGAGCGGTGTGGCGGTGGAGTGGTGAGGCGGTGGAGTGGTGAGGCGGTGGAGTGGTGTGGCGGAAGAGTGGTGACTCAGCTGAGTAGTCGCGGCGCAAGCGCTAACCTTCCCAGACCACTACCGCTTCTCGTGACCGATACCACCGACGCGAGCGCCACTGCGGAGTCCCGAGCGCCCGACACGCCGGTCCGCCTCGCGGACGGCGACGAACTCGCGGCATTCGTCGCCGACCACGACCTCGTGCTGGTCGACCTGTACACCGAGGGTTGTTCCCTCTGTCAGTCAATCGAGCCGGTCGTGGGCAACGTCGCCCGCGCGACCGAGGCCGCTGTCGGGATGATCAACCCTCGCGACGACCCCGAACTGGTCGAGGCCTACGACGTGCGGAGCGCGCCGACGCTCCTGCTGTTCGAGGACGGCGAACTGGTCGACAGGATGGCCGAGGGGTTCCAGGGGACCGAGGCGATCGTCGAGTTCGTGGAAGACCGGGGCGAGTCGGAGTAGGTTCGGCACCGCCGGGACCCCGCCTACTCCCAGCTGCGCACGGCAGACTGGACCGCGAGCTCGGCTACGTTCCCGCCGTACTCGGCGGTTCGGACGAGGCTGTCGAGCACGCGCGTCAGCCGGTATGCATCGTCGGGTGCCTGCTCGAACAGCGCGCGGTCGAGCGCCTCCGCCTCCGCGACGGTCTCGTCACGCAGGTCGAGCGCCCGGTGGGCCGCCTCGGCGGCGTCACCGTCGAGGACGGCGTCGGTGGCGTCCTCGACGACCTGCCGGGCCTGCTCGGCGACCGCTTCGATCTCCACCACGATCTGGCCCGGGGGGTTCGCCTCGTCGCCGTCCGGGGCGTCGAGGTGCTTCGCGATTCGGGCGATCTCGACGGCGTGGTCGGCCACGCGTTCGAGTTGGCGAGCCGTGAGGTAGCACTCGAACAGCTCGGTCCGGCCGACGCCGAGGTGGTCGAGCTCCGCGAAGTCGGTCAGCGAGCGGTTGAAGTGGTGGGTTATCATGGCGAACAGCCGGTCGACCTCGTCGTCGCGGCCGGGCACGTGGTCGGCGGTCGCGTCGCCGGCTACTGCGGCCGTCGCGGCCCGGTGCATCGACAGCGAGACGAACTGGAGTTGGATGAGCGATTGGCGGATCGACACGTCGGCGGGGTCGAGCAGGTTCCGCACCGCGATGCGGTCCTCGGACTCGGTGATGACTTCCGTCCCGACGAGCGTCTTCGCCAGCGAACTCGCGGTTCGACGCTGGTCGGCGCTGAATCCGTCGTCGGTGACGAGTTCGATCTCCTCGAAGCCGGTCACGTAGGCCGCACGGAGCGCGCGTTCGACCGCGTCGTTGGCCGCGCTCCGGACCGCGATGCAGACGTTGGCGAGGTCCCCGCCGTCCATCTGGGCGCTCCGGACCACCAGCGAGCCGTCGTCGTGGCCGTGGAGGTGGATGTCGTCGCCGGCTTCGAGGCCGTGGGCGCGCGCCCAACGCTTTGGCACCGAGACGGTGAACGTCGAGCCGCCGACCTTCTGGAGCTTCCGGGTCTGCATCTTGGCGTTCGTCGCCGCGTTGTCGTTCATCACTGCGATCACCCGAACTTTCCGGTGACGTAGTCCTCGACCCGCTGGCTCTCGGGGTTCTCGAATATCTTGTCGGTGTCGTCGTACTCCACCAGCCGACCGCCGGTGAGGAAGACGGCGGTCTGGTCGGAGATGCGCGCGGCCTGCTGCATGTTGTGGGTGACCACGACCACGGTGTACTCCTCGGCGAGGTCCTCGATGAGATCCTCGATCTTCGCGGTGGCGATGGGGTCGAGCGCGCTCGCTGGCTCGTCCATCAGGATGACGTCCGGGTCGACCGCGAGACACCGCGCGATGCAAAGTCGCTGCTGCTGGCCGCCCGACAGCCCGAGCGCGTTGTCGTCGAGACGGTCGTTCACCTCGTCCCAGAGCGCCGCGTTCCGGAGGCAGCGCTCGACGAGTTCCGCCTCGGTCTCTTCGTCGTCCCGGCCGAGCAGTCGGCTCAGGAGGCCGGTGTCGACGTCGCCGTGCTTGCGCGGGCCGTACGAGACGTTGTCCCGGATGGACTTCGGGAACGGGTTCGGCGACTGGAACACCATTCCCACGCGCTTGCGCAACGCAACGAGGTCGGCGGCGTCCTGATAGATCTCCTCGCCGTCGAGTTCGACCGACCCCTCGACGCGCGCCGAGGAGATTCGGTCGTTCATCCGGTTGAGACACCGGAGGAACGTCGACTTGCCACAGCCCGACGGTCCGATGAGCGCGGTCACGCTCTCGGCGGGCACGTCGAGCGAGACGCCCCGAAGCGCCTGTTCGTCGCCGTAGTAGACGTCGAGGTCCTCGACCGACAGCGCGACGTCGCCCGCGAACTCGTAGTCGGTCCACTCGGCTCGGATGCGCTCGTCGGTCTCGCCGGTCGTGGTCGTCCCGTGCTGTCGTCCGGTGGCGGTGTGTCCGTCGGTGTCGTCGTCGGCGTCGGTGCCGGTATCGACATCGGTTCCGGTGTCCGTGGCGGTTCCGGTGTCTGTGCTGCCGTCCGTCGCCGCGTCGTGTCGTGCGTTACTCATAGTCGAGTTTCCTCCTGAAGTACTGCCGCGTCGCGATTCCGATGGCGTAGAACGAGAGGACCACGACGAGCAACACCAGCGCGGTCCCCCACCGGAAGGTGTCCATGTTCTCGATTCCCGAGGACTGACCGACGTTCGCGAGGATGAGCTGGTAGAGTTGGTACGGAAGCGCGGTCGTGGCCTGCGTGAGCTCCGGGTTGGTTACGAACGGCGGCGACAGCGTCAGTTGGAAGCTGTCGACCACCGACGCGGCCTGATCGACGGTCACGAAGGTTCCGCCGCCCATGGTGAGGATGAGCGGCGCGGTCTCGCCCGCGATCCGACCCACGCCGAGGATGACGCCGGTCACCACGCCGGGCATCGCGGCCGGCAGGACCACGCTCCGGACCGTCTGCCACTTCGAGACGCCGAGCGCGGCGCTGGCGTCCCGGTACTCGTCGGGGACCGACAGCATCGCCTCGCGGGCCGTGATCAGCACCAGCGGGAGCAGCATGAATCCGAGCGTTATCATGCCGGCCAGCAGGGACTTCTTTGGCGTGGGGGTGAACCGCGGGAGGAGGAACGCGGCCCCGAACAGCCCGAACACGATGCTGGGCGTGCTCCACAGCGCGTTGGTCGCCACCTCCACGACCTGCGTGAACCGGCCCCGCTCGGCGTACTCGGTCAGGAAGATGGCCGACCCCACGCCGAGCGGGACCGCCAGCGCGACCGCGCCGACGACCAACCAGATCGTCCCGACGATGGCGGGCCAGACGCCGTTCACGTCGTTGAGGATGCTCGCACCGTTCATCACGAACGGCCACGAGACGGGCCACACCACGTCGTAGCTGAGACCGAACAGGCGCACGTCCGCGAACGGAATCACGAGGTCGACGGCCAGCGTCGTCGTCGGACCGACGCCGAGGCCGACCGTGACTCCGGCCATCACGGGGTCGATGCCCTTGGCGAACACGAACGCGACGAGCACGAACAGGACCGCGATGATCGACCCCGCGTTGAGGTAGATGAGCAGGTAGGCGCCGAGGTGGCGGCCGCGCGCGCCGAAGCCGCCGTAGGCCTTCGCCGCGGCCCAGCCGACCACCAGCGCGCAGAACGCCACCGCGATGGGAATCACGACCCGCGGGAAGACCGTCACCGACTGGGCGTCGGAGAAGCCCGCCGGGGACCACGACCAGTCGGGGCCGATTCCGCCGGTCAGCATCACGAGGCCGACGGAGCCTGCGAGCGCGCCCGCCGGCACGGTGGAGCCGACGTCCTCCCGCGGCAGCGCGGTGACGGCGAACGCGGCGGCCCCGCCGAGCGACGCCGCCGCGAGCCAGCCGACCGTTCCGAGGCCGAGCGTCTGGGACGCCACCAGCCCGGTCACGACGAACCAGATGCCGGTGAACAGCGTCCCGGCGACGAGTCCGGCCGACCGACTCGGGTCGGTCTCGACGAGTTCGAGTCGCGAGCCCGCGCCGAACGCGATCACGGCCGCGCCGAGCGTCACGAGCAGCCCGCCAAGCAGCGGTATCGTCGGCACCCCGGCCAGTCGGCCGGTCAGCGAGAGGAGTTCGAACCCCGCGGCCAGCGCGAGCGCGAACAGCAGGGCCGACAGGCCGACCGCGGCCGCGGCGACCGTCTTGGCCGTCGACGCGCGTCCGCGGACGACCCCGGTTTCGGTCGCGCCCGTCATCACTCGCTCCCCCCGAGCTTCCGGTGCATGTGCGCCTCGATGAGTTGCGAGCCGATGCTCAGGGCCAGCACCGACACGAACAGGACGATTCCGGCGACGAACAGCGCGCTCTCCTGGAGGCCGGTCGCCGAGCCGTACTTGTTGGCGATCACCGAGGTGAGCGTCTCGAACCCGTAGAACACGTTGTACAGCGGTTCGGCGATGGTGGGCTCGTTGCGCAGCATCACGGTCGCGGCCATCGTCTCGCCGATGGCCCTGCCCACGCCGAGCAGGACGGCGGCCGAGACGCCCGAGAACGCCGCCGGAATCGTGATGGCGGTCATGGTCTGCCAGTCTGTCGTCCCCATCGCGAGCGACCCGCTCTTCATCGACTCGGGGACGCTGTCGATCGCGTCCTCGGCGACCGACACCACTGTCGGGAGCGCCATCAGCCCGACCACGATGCCGACGAACAGGTACGTCCCCTGTCCGACGAGGTCGAACTGGTCGCTCACCCAGGGGCCGAGGATGGCGAAGCCGAGGAAGCCGTAGACGATGGAGGGGATGCCCGCGAGTATCTCGACGCCCGGTTTGACGAACTCCCGGACCCTCGGCGGGGCGATCTCGCTGAGGAACAGCGCGGCCGCCACCCCGAGGGGTCCGGCCACCAGCGTGGCGACGATGGTTACGAGGACCGTCCCGTGTATCATCGGCAGCATCGAGAAGCGTTTCGGGTTCGTCGCCGGGTTCCAGTCGGTCCCGGTGAACATCCGCAGGCCGGGGACGCTGACGCCCAGTAGTTCGCCGCTCTCGTATCGGAGCGCGGGCAGCGCCTCCAGCACGATGAACGCGAGGATCAACACCAGTATCAGGCTCGTCGACACCGTCATGGCCAGCGTCACCGCGCGTGCAGTCAGTTCACGATGGCGGACCCAGCCGTACCCCACCGCCGCGAGGAACGCGGCCACGGCCACCGAGGTGTACTGGGACGTCACGAGAAAGCCGACGAAGCCCCCGAGGAGTCCCAGCACCCCGACCAGTCCGGCCGCGAGCGCGTCGGTCTCCGTCTCCGCGACGAACTCGCGCGCCGTCGCGAGCCGTCGGTTCGCGTGTCTCTGCCAGTCAGTCGCGTCGTCCGTCGTTCCCATTGGTTCAGTGAATCGTATCTCGTTTTCCGCGTCGGTTCGCTCCCGCCTCGAAGAAGGAGGTCGGCCGCGCGGACTGCCACGCCGCGGTCGGCCCCACCGACGACCGCGCGGTCGTCGGTGGGGCCGACCGCGCTACGTCTGCGCGGTCGTCGCGCCGTCTACGCCTGCTCGGGCAGCTTGGCCTTCTCGGACTCGATGTCCTTGGTCGGGAGCGGGATGTAGTTGTTGTCCTCCACGAACAGCTGCTGGCCGAAGCTCGTCAGGAACATGTTGATGAACGCGGCCTCGCGCCGGTCGGTCCCGCTCGGGGTGTCGTCCGTGATGGTGGTGTACATGTGGAGGTCCCGATTGAGCGGGTAGTCGCTGTCGAAGATGGTGTGGTCGGCGTCCCGGCTCGTCTTGTAGACGGTGCCGTCGAAGTCGATGGCGACGGGCCGGACCTGGTCGTTGGTGAACGCCAGCGCCATGTAGCCGATCGCGCCGTCGTTCTGCTGGATGACCTGCCTGACGCCGTGGTTCTGGCCCTGCCGGGTGTCGACGCCGGGCATGGCGGCATTTGCGTCACCGAGCATGTTGAGCCGGAACGAGGTGTCGGTCCCCGACCCCTCCGCACGGCCCACGCAGTAGATCTCCTGATCCGGCCCACCGAGTTCGCTCCAGTTGGTGATCTCGTCCTGGTAGATCTTCCGGATCTGCTCGCCCGTGAGCTGGGTGACGCCGGCGTCGGAGACGTCGCTGCTCACGACCACCGGCTGGCCGTCGCGACCGACGACGTGGTCGACGTAGTTCTCGTCGCGCTCGGACTCGCTGATGCCCAGTTCGGCCGTGATCGGCCCCGAGGAGTTGCCGATGTCCACGAGCCCGTCGCGGACCGCCTTACAGCCGGTGCCGGAGTGGCTCAGGCCGACGTTCACGACGAACGGTGGCTTCGAGCGCTTCCCGGTCGTCTCGAACCCGTACAGGCTGGCGAAGTAGTCCGCGATCTTCATGTCGGGCTGACCGAGTTCGTCCCAGCCGGGGACGCTGCCCTCGTCGTTCGCGCCCCAGTACTCGCCGTCGCTCGGCGGCGCGTTCGACACCCAGTAGGACGCGCCCTTGTTCGAGATAGGGTACACCGTCGAGGACCCCTCGGCGGTCAGCAGCGACGGGCCCTCGTTGCTCGACTGTTCGGTGTCCTGACTCTGCGTCTCGTCGGAACCGGACTCCTCGTCGTTCCCACCAGACTCGTCGGCCGTCGTCTCGTTGCCGCCGTCCTGTCCGCCGGTGCAACCGGCGAGGCCGGCGATCCCGGCGGCCCCGGACGCCGCGATGAACTTCCGCCGCGATACCACGTCGTCGTGCCGTTTCTGGTCGGCCGTCATCACCTGTACCGTCGCCGCTTCCTCCTAAACCCGTTTATAATAGGTGACTACCCCGGTACGGCGTGCTACGGGCCTGTACGGTCGGATACCGGCGGGTACGGTCGAATCATTTCAGAGGGGAGCCGTACGTACCGGCTACGTGGCCTATATTGCTCTCCGGAGTCGTCTGTACTGCACTGACGGAAGTTACATGGGGTCTCGGGGCCACCCGGGAGACGTGACCCGCGACGACGCCTCCGACTCCATCCTCGGTCGCCCGGTCGAAGACGCCGTCCAAGCGGTCCTCGACCGGAGGGCCGAGAATCCGGCCGACGCACCGGTCCCGGTAGCAGCCGACGCCCCGGACTCGGCTTCGACCGACGCTCCCGAATCGGCCGCGACAAACCCTCTCGACCCCGACGAGGTCCGAGCGACGCTCGACCGGGTCGCGTCCGACGGGGTCGTGACCCGCGACGCGGTCGAGGAGGCGCTGACCGAGACGTCGATGGTGGTCTCCACGGCCGAGACGCGCACAGAACTGGCGAGCCACGCGCTCGCGGACGCCCGAGAGGCGGCCGCGTCGGTGTCGGACCTCGACGCGGTCGCGGCCCGACTCGACGCCTTCGAGTCGAGGCTGGCCGCGGTCGAGGACCGCGCGTCGGCGCTCGGCTCCGACCTCGAAGCCCTCGTGGAGAAGACCGGCGACCCCGATTCGGTCTACGAGGTCGCGGTCGGGACGCGCCGGCTCCGAGCGACCGCCAAGCGCGTCCAGCGCGACGCCGACGCGCTCCAGATGGACCTCGAATCGTTCGAGGAGTGGCTCGACAGCCCCGAGACCCGATTCGAGGAGTTCGGCGAGGACATCGACGCCGTCGAGTGCTCGCTCGACGGCCTCGCGACCACTCTCGACGAGATGCCGACCGCGCCGAGAGGCGACGCGGCTAACTCCGACGCAGTTGATCCCGACGCCGATTCGACGGGGGTCGACTGGGCGGTCGCTCGGCTCCGCCACCGCGTGTTGGGGCTCCTGCTGGCCGACCTCCGGGCCGAGCTCGCCGACCTCCGGACGTGGGCCGAGCGGGCGGCCCGCGACGACAATCGAGCGGCCGACCCCGCCGGCGGACGAATGGACGGCCTCGAAGAAATGGACGACCTCGAAGCCCGGCTCGACGCCCTCGGCGCGCGGCGGTCGGGGCTCGGCGACCGGCTCGACGACCTCGCCCGTCCCGCGTGGTCCGCCCGCTTCGGCGACAGGGTGGCGTCGTTCGAGGCCGAGACGGCCGATTTGGACCCACCGCTCGACTGGTCGGCGGTGGAGTCGGCGTTCGAGGAGCACCGACCCGCGGACCGACTCGAAGCCGTGAGCGACGAGGTTCCGACCGAGACCGAGTCGGCCTGACGGCGATCCTTCTCGACCCGCTCGTCGTTCCCTTCGGCCAGGCGGATTTCGAAGACAGCGAACTGTGCGGGAGGTCGGGCGCTTTTACGCGCCGGACCCCGGTCGGTCGTCGTGAGTACGACCGACGGCGACACGCTGACCGTGTTCTCTACGGCGGACCGAGTTGTTTAGCTACTTCCCTCGCGACGGGCAGCATGAGTTTGTTGGGAGAAGGGCACTCACTATATTTATATTTGACATGGTCGGGTCTCTATTCACTCCTTGGAAATCTCCCTACATATTCGAAGCGACGATATAGACGAACGTTCACAGTCGGGTGTTCGTCGCTCACCGCGTCTCATCGGTCGACGTCACCCATGATGATGTCGAGGCTCCCAAGCGAAGCGATGAGATCCGGAACGTACTCGCCCTCGGCGATTTCTGACAGCACCTGGAGGTTCGAGAACGAAGGCCCGCGGATTTTGAATCGTGCGGGCGTCTCAGTGCCATCCGACCGGATGTAGATTCCAAGTTCTCCCTTCGCGGCCTCGACGGCGGTGTACACCTCCGCATCATGGTCGGGGCGGATGGTGCGGGGGACGTTACTCTGGATGTCGCGTTCCGTCTCGGGCCAATCCTCGAGCAGGTCGACGCACTGGCGGACGATTTGGCCAGATTCCTCTATCTCCCGGAGTCGAACGAGCAGGCGAGCGAAGTTGTCACACCCCTCCTCGGTGACGACGTCCCAGTCCAGTTCGTCGTAATAACCGTAGGGATCGTCGCGCCGCAGGTCGTAGTCGATGCCAGACCCGCGAGCGACCGGTCCCGTACAGCCGTACGACTTCGCCACGTCCGGTGGGAGTTCACCGGTGTCGATGGTTCGTTTCTGGAGGATTTCGTTCGCTGTGAGGAGGTCGTGAAACTCCTGTAACCGCTCGGGCAACCCATCGAGGAACGAATGAACGTTGTCGAACCACTCCTCCCGAGGTTCGGGGAGGTCCCACACGACACCACCGAGTCGGAAATAGTTGAACATGAGCCGCTGGCCAGTGAGGTCTTCGAGGATGTTCTGTACTTTTTCGCGCTCGGTGATGGCGTACATGAACGTCGCCGAGAAGTCGCCGTTGATGTCCAGCGAGTACGCCCCAACCGCAAGTAAGTGTCCCAGAATCCGGGAGAGTTCGGCGCTCATCGTCCGGATAACTTGGGCGTACTCTGGCACGTCGATGTCGACGAGTGTCTCTGCCGCACGGGCGTAGGCCCACTCGTTCAACAGCCCTGCGCCGCTCCAGTCCCAGCGGTCGGGGTACGGCATGATCTGGTAGCGGTAATTAGACTGCTGGCACATCTGCTCCTCACACCGATGAATGTAGCCGATGTCGGGCTCGACGTCGACGACCTGTTCGCCGTCGAGCACCGTTTGGAGGTGACAGACGCCGTGGGTCGCGGGATGGTGGGGTCCCATGTTGAGGAACATCGAGTCAGATTCCTCACCGTCCGTCGCGTCCTCGCCCCGATTTTCGTTCTCATCGAAGGTGACGAGCTGGGGCTTGTCCTGATTGTAGTCGAGACTGAGCGGATGGCCCTGCCACGTCTCCGGCAGGAGAATGCGACGCAGGTCGGGGTGGTCCTCGTATTCGATACCGATCAGGTCGTACGCCTCCCGCTCGTGCCAGTCGACCGTTCGATATACGGGTTCGCCCGACTCCGAAACAGGGCTCGACTTCGAGGTTGGAACGACGACGCTCACCTCGTCGGTCGGATCGTCGTACTTCCGAAGGTGGTAGATCGTCTCGTAGCGGTCCTCGTACTCTTGGGCGGTCACGCAGGAGCAGTGGTCGAACCCCGCCTCGTCACGAAGCGTGGTCAGAACTTCTTGAACCGTGTCCGGCCGGATGACAAACCCCGGTGCGTTCACGTGATCGTCACGTGCGATGATGCGGTCGCCGAGTCGATCAGCGGCCGTCGCGGCGTCGGAGCGAGACTTCTTTGTCGGTATTTGTGAACTCATAAGTGGACGTGCTGGAAACTGTCGAACCGAAGCCCTTTGTTGGACTGTCCGTACCGGACGTTGGGATGCAGTGTTGGAGGCCGTTCTGCTCCACATCTGGGGTTATTTATATGTCCGGAATGGAACGTTCAAGGCGTGAAATCGCTCACCCTCGGACTCGACCTCGGAGAGATGTCGACCCATCCGATGCATGCCTTCGTCGCAGAGCGACCGGAGTACGGACCCACACGACTACTCCAGTGGAACCCTCGCGTCGGGGAAACGAACGTCCTACTGTTTCACGTGGACGGCCCGAAAGAGCCGTTTTTCGCCGAACTGGGCGACCTATCGACGGTGGACTACGTGGACTCGTCGGTCGCGTCCGAGACCGACGGATTCTACCTGTACGTCCGGGAGCAATTAGAAGGGGGCGACAGAACGTTGGTAGCTGCCTATGCCGGTGAAGACGTGGTCGTCGTTCCGCCGGTCGTGTACGATGTCGACAAGTCGATTCAACTCACGATCGTGGGTGAGGCCAGCGCGCTCCAGCGAACGCTTGAGCAGACTCCGGAAACGGTAGACATATCGGTCCAGCGAATACGGAGTCAAGTCCCTGACGTGGCCTATCCCGGAAGCCAACTGACGGATCGCCAGCAAGAGATCATCGCAACCGCGATCGAAGCGGGCTACTACGAAGAACCGCGAGAGGCGACCGTCGCCGACGTATCGGATCGACTCGACTGTGGCCCGAGTACGGTTGCTCAGCATCTACGAAAGGCTGAGTCGAGGCTCGTCCATCGCGCCGTCGGAGTTTCGGGGAGAAGTGAACAGAGTATAGACGACCTGTAGCCTTTGTTACAGTCGAACCCCGTCGATTTACAGTGTTGTCTGTTGGTCGCTGAACCCGACTTGGGACACACGATATAGCGGTACTGCGTGGAGTTCACAGATAACTTCACTTTACATATCGTACGTTACGACTGTTTTCTTAGCCCACTGTTTGTAAGTGGACGCCTCCGACAGGTATGGTCGATCGAATGATACCGTACTTTCTGCTCGATTTCGAGTAGAGAAACTATCAACCGTATTATTGCTACGTATCTGATTGGGTCCCGTTCAGGAGAGCGCACTAATCGTACGGCGACCTAACGACCGCAGTGATAGCTGGCTTGTCGCGGGTCGTAACACACGCCAGGCGATTCCAGGTTCCAACAGGGTCGTCGGTGGTTCCTCTAAGCGCGTCACGCGGGCGAAGGCCTCACTCAACGCTGGGTCAGACTGAGCCCGACGCACGAGACGATCCATATACCAGTTCGTCAGACCAGCACCGGTCGGTTGGGGCCCTGTCGTCTCTGGATAGTTGAAGTCACCACCGACCACGATGTTCCAGACGTTATCCACGACCCCTTCCGAGCGATCGAAAAAACGGTTGCCGATAGCGTCAAGTCCGCCTGCGGCCAGCGCGTGGTGCAAGCAGACCGCTTCGAGAACTGCTACGGACATCCCTTGCCCATAGATCGGATTGAAACTGGCGATGGCGTCGCCCATGACTACCAGTCCCTCGGGGAACTCGGAAAGTGCTTCGTATCGCCGGCGAAGGCTCGCAGGATAGGGGTACTGTCGGATCTCGTCCGAGGTCCACGAACGGCGCTTCATCAGGTTGGCAATCGTCGGCACCGGGAGCTGTTCAGTATATTCGATAAGATTCTCTCTGTCGGTCGGCGGATCATCGCCGTGGATTCCCTGTACGATGACCTCCCACCGGTCGTCCTCGATGGGGATGAGTGCAGCGCCGCGCGTCCGTGGAGCCGCCGGCGCTACCATCCGCATTCGACGGTCATCTGGTGGGCGTTCGAGTCGAAGCGATCTGTACGAAACATCGATCGTGACTTCGTCGACCGGGACCGCATCATACCCGTGGGCTTCCAGCCATCTCGGCGTCTGACTGGTCCGACCGGTCGCATCAACGACGAGATCTGCCGTTAGTGTCGCCTCCGTGTCACCGTTTCGGACGCGTACGCCTGTGACTGCCGATGCATCGGCGTCGGCCAGATACCCAGTGACCTGACGTCCACCGCGTAACTCGACGTTCTCGACGGAGTCCAGTTGTTGGCGGATGACGTGTTCGAACAGTGCGCGGCTTGCACAGTACGTCGGGTACCGCTCCCGGGCGTCAGCTAGGAAGCCGCCTCTGTTGTATTCCTTGATGTCGGTGCTAAAGTCGATCATGAGCCCGCCTTCGGCGAGAATATGCTCACAAAATCCAGGGAACAGGTCCTCGAGCGTCGCACGACCAGCCTCCAACATCACGTGCGGATGCCTGGTCTGGGGCGCGCCGTCACGCGCGGCTGGCTCGTCCGAAAGCGGGTCGCGTTCCAATACGACGACGGTTTCGAACGCGTCTGCCAAGACGCGAGCTGTCGCGAGCCCGGCGATACTCCCGCCCACGACGACGGCGCGCTCACCCACGCACGAGACACACTCCGGGTCGTAGCGCTCGATTTCTGCAAGAGACATCTCAGAGCACCTCCACTGCACGGGGAGTTGCGACAGAGCCGATTACTCCTCTCCGGATCTCAGGTCGATCGAGTCGGGCATTCATTGCGATTCACAACTGTCGATAGGAGGTTCTCCACCATCTGCGAATCGGGGTGTATACACGCCGTTTTAAGTGATCGCTCTGTATCACCAGGTATGCGCTACCTCACCGTCCGTCTGGAACCCACGGCGGATAGTGCGTTCCATCCCGTTGGCAAGCGATTGGCTGACGAGCCGTCTATCCAGCGAGAGGCCATCCATCATATCGAACTGCTCGCAGGTGAAACCGTATTAACCCTCGCCGAGGGAAGCGGGAACCGCCAACGCTACGAACAGCTCATGTCTGAATCACCACACGTAGAAGAAGCACTCGTCGCCGGTGACGACCGCTGGCTAGCAACGAGTCAATTCACCGCTCAGGGTCCGGTGCAGCAGCTGCTCGAGTGGCGGCGTGAATCAGACCTCGTCGTCGAGACGCCGATTCCTATTAACGACGACGGGTCAATGCGGATAACCTATCTCGGTGATGAAGCGGATTTCCAGGAGTTGTACGACAAGGCTGTCGAAGCCACATCCCTTGGCCTCGAGGTGGTTGAGACGGGTGAGTACGATCCCGATGTAGACGCTTTCATGCGATGTCTCACGTCACGGCAGCAAGAGGTTCTTCAGGCGGCCGTCGAAGTGGGATATTATCGTGAACCACGTTCGGCGACACACGAAGATGTGGCCGAGGCCGTTGGAATCGCACCAACGACCGCCGGCACACACCTCCGAAAAATCGAATCGAGGGTATTCGGGGCCCTTGTTCGGTGAGTCCGGCCCACGCGCTTCCGGCGGTACTCGTGGCGAAGCGATCATCGAAGCTTCTCGGAGCGTGGCCGTCAGATAGCGAGTCCGGGTTCATCATCAACACACAATACAGAGCTCGATTCCTCAGTGTGCGCTATGGTACCGAACATCAAAAATCAGTGTATAACTCGTGGGGAACTGTCACCGGCCGTGTTCAGTTAAGAGGGAGGCGGTCGTGCTTCCGCGCCGTCGGCGACCCGGACGTGCTGGCCGAGGTCGCCGAGGGCGTGAATCTCGGGTCGGAAACGGCGGAGGTCGATCAGGACGAGATTCGGGCCGCGACCGAGGACGACGACCTCGAAGCCGCCCTCCGCGAGCGGTTCGAGCAGGCCCAGCAGGCCGGCGTCTCCGGCATCCCGACGTTCGTCTACGAGGACCACGCCGCCCGCGACGCGATTCCGCCCGCCCAGTTCGAGCGGTTGATACTGGGCGCGAACTGAACTCCCGACGACCGACCCTACGATTCCCGCCGAGCCACCGCCTCGACGACGCGACCCTGCGCCGCGAGCAGCGTCTCCAGATGACCGTGGTCGTCGAACGTCCTCAATTCCGTGTCGGGGAGCGCGGCGGCGAGTCCGCGCGCGCCCTCGACCGGCGCGTTCGCGTCAGCGTCGCCGTGCCAGATTCGAACCGGGCACGACGCCGACTCGACCGCGACGTTCCACGGCGTCGAGAGGAATCCGAAGTCGGTGACAGCTCCATTACCGTCCTCACTCCGCGCGAACGACTCCTGAAAGTCGGTCGCGACGAGTCGCTCGACCGCCTCGCTTACCTCGACGGGGCTCGACTCGGCGGTGTACTGTGCGGCGACCGTCCCCTGCGGGAGGACGCCCGCGAGCGCGGCCTGGAGACGGAAGCCTAACGAGAGGAGCCTCGGGGTCGTCCGGGCGAGTCGACCGAGCAACTGCGTAACGGCCGGCTGATCGTCGACGAATCGGGGCGGGACCGCGCTCGAAACGAGGTCGACCGAGCGCACGCGCTCGGGTGCAGTCGCGGCGGCCGCGAGCGCGTACGCTCCGCCGGCCGAGAACCCCGCGACCGCGACCTCGTCCGCGCCTACGTCGTCCGCGAGGGTCGCGACGAGGTCACCGGCGGCCGACAGGTCGAAGTCGGCCGGGAGGACCGAGCGACCGTGTCCGGGTCGGTCCGGCGAGATCACCTGAACGCCTTCGCGAGCGGCCGCGTCGTCGAGGAGACCGCCGAGCAGTCGCGACCCGGGCGTTCCGTGGAGGAACACCAGCGGGAGGCCGTCCGGGTCGCCGTAGGTCGCGTACGAGAGGCGCGCTCCGGCGCTCGTCCGGGCGGTCCGTACCGGCGCGTCGACGAGGGTAGCCGTACTTGCGTCGTCGGTCGAACTGGCCGATTCACCGGCGGTCGTCGTCGCCACGTTCGTCGGTGCGTTCGTCATTACGTGAACGTTCGCACGCGACCGACATGTATGAATCGCCGTTCTCAAGCGGTGGTTTAAATATCTACCCGACGAACCTCCCGACGTGAAACGCGTTTCGCTCGCGCTCGAACGGTCCCGCGAGAACGCCCACCCGCTGCACCGGGCGGTGATGAACGCCGACGATATCTCGACCGCAGAGGTGGTAGCGTGGGACGTGGTTCGCGAGACGCCGACGACGCTCTCGCGGCTCGACGGCCCGGAGCCGGCGGTCGAACCGCTAGTCGAGGCCCTCCCGGTCGTCAGCTCGTACGCGCTCTCGGCCGACGGAGCGACGACGTACGCGTTCGTCCAGCAGGAGCGATTCGAGATGGACGCCCGCCTCGCGGACGCGCTGGCGACGCCTGCGGTCGTCGCTCTGCCGCCGATCACGTACGAGAGCGAAGGCACCGTGGAGTTCACGTTCGTCGGGACGCGGTCGGGGGTCGGCGACCTGCTCGCGCGCCTCGACGGCGCGGTCGACTACTCGCTCACCGGCGTCGGCGAGTACGGCGGTCCCGGCGGCACCGAACGGCTCACCGACCGCCAGCGGGAGGCCATCGCGGTCGCGGTCGACGTGGGGTTCTACGACGTCCCGCGAACGGGGACGATGGGGGACGTGGCAACCGAACTCGGTTGTACCGAGAGCACGGCCTCCGAACTCGTCAGGAAGGGACAGGCGGCCGTCGTCCGGGGGCAGGTCGGCGAAGCGCGAGACGGCCCCGGGCTCGGTTCCGAGTAACTGCGCCGACCGGCGACGACCCGCACCAACCGGCGACGACCCGCGCCGAAAGCTACGTCCGCGTGGGCGTCGCGTCTTCCGGCATGGACGACGCGCTCTCGGCGTTCGGCCGACGCGACTGGCGGACCGACACCGACCTCGAACCGCTCCGGATCGCGATGATCGGGCTGGGCTGGTGGACCCGTGAGGAGGCCATCCCCGCGGTCGCGGACGGGGACTTCTGCGAGACCACGGTGCTCGTCAGCAGCGAGCGCGAGAAGGCTGAGACGGCGGCCGACGAGGCCGACCACGCCGAGACGGGGCTCACTTACGAGGGGTTCCACGCTGGCGAGGCGACCGACGAGTACGACGCGGTGTACGTCGCCACGCCGAACGCCACGCACCTCGAATTCGTCGAGTCGGCCGCCGAGTTCGGCAAGGCCGTGCTCTGCGAGAAGCCGATGGAGGCTTCCCCGGACCGAGCGCGCCGGATGGTCGAGGCCTGCGAAGACGCGGGCGTCCCGCTGATGGTCGCCTACCGGATGCAGACCGACCCCGCCGTCCGCCGGGCGCGCGAACTCGTCCAGCAGGGGGCTATCGGCGACCCGGTGTACGTCCACGGCAGCATGTCCCAGCGCCTGCTGGAGATGATCCCGGACCCCGACCAGTGGCGGCTCGACCCCGACCTCGCGGGCCCGGGCGCGTCGGTGACCGATCTGGGCATCTATCCGATCAACACCGCGCGGTTCGTCCTCGACGCCGACCCCGAAGCCGTGTCGGCGTTCACGCGGTCCGGGGACGAGGCCTTCAGCGACGTGCCCGACGAGGCCGCGACGTTTCAGGTCCAGTTCGACGACGGCACGCTCGCGGTCTGCGCGGCCAGCCAGCACGCCCACCAGTCGAGCCACCTCACCGTCGTCGGCACCGAGGGGCAGGTCGGCCTCGAACCGGCCTTCTTCGACCGGGCGAACCGCCGGTTTACGCTCGAAGTCGACGACACGCGAGCGAATGTCGACTACGAGGAGATCGACCAGATGCGCGAGGAGTTCGACTACTTCGGCCACCAGGTCCGAAGCGGTCGGGAGATTTACCCCGACGGCCGCCACGGTCTCGTCGACATCGAGGCGATAGAAGCCGTCTACGAGAGTGCGGCGGCGGACGCCCGAGTGGCGCTGACGGAGATTTGATATCGCGATACACGGTTTATTTTATAACGTGGTCAGACGTTGAGGCTGGTGTTCTCAATGGACAGGCTGCAGGCCCAGTTTTGATTACTGACAACGAGTAGTTATTCCGACCTCGTAAACTCGAACCGTGCCCCGCCATCGGTTCCGTCTGTCACCGAGACCGCCCAGCCGTGTGCCTTCGCGATGTCGGCCACGATCGAGAGTCCGAAGCCAGTTCCTCCCTCGCTGGACGTGACGCCGTGCTTGAACACTTCGTCTCGCCTCTCCGGGGGAATCCCGCTGCCATCGTCCTCAAAGTAAAATCCGTTATCATCGGCCAGTCGACCGACGGTAACCGTGACGTCGGAGCCACCGTGTTCGACTGCATTCCGGAACAGATTCTCAACGAGTTGGGTTAGACGACCTGCGTCGCCGGTCACTGTCGGGACTTCATCTGTAACCGTAAGCGTTGCCTCGTCAGTGTCGACGTATCCCCATGCCTCGGTCGTAATTCTCTCGAGGTTGACCTCTTCTGCGTCCTCGATGTTCGTCTCTCCACGCGCCAGGGTAAGGAGGTCCTCGATGAGTCGTTCGATGCGGTCGTGTGCCGACGCCACCTTTTCGAAATGATCCGTGTTTCCGGTCTCCTCTGCGACTTCGAGGAACCCCATCGCGACGGAGAGCGGGTTCCGAAGGTCGTGGGCAACGACGCTCGCGAACTGGTCAAGCCGCTCGTTCTGTTGGTGGAGTTCCTCTTCCCGACTCGCTCGTGCGAGTGCTCCTTCGACAGTCGAACCAAGAATCCGAAACAGGTCAACGTCGGTCTCAGAAAAGACCTGCGGGGAAACTGCCCCCGTCGAGATAAGCCCATACTCGCCCAGTGGGATGAGGATCTCACTTCGGATCTCTGTGTACGGGTTATGGGGGTGATCCTCGGCCCGGACATCGTCATATACCTGGGTTTCTCCCGACTCGAACGCGTCCCAAGCCAGACCGTCGCCGGTGGTAAACCGCGGGGAATCGCCAAACAGTTCTCGTGCTGCAGGACTTTCCGTAATTGGGACGAGTGCATCCTCTCGTTCGTTGTATTCCCAAATCCCAGTGATATCGAGGCCGAGAATCTCGACTGCCGCATCAACGGCGATGGATCCGATCTCTTCGCTCGATTCAGCGCCGCTAAGTTGCTGTGCGGTCTCTTGAAGTGAGCGGAGTCGGGCCTCCAACTGTTTCTGTTCAGTAATGTCCTCCAAGACGGCGAGGATGCTCGTCGTTTCCCCGTCGGGGCTGGTGATGGGAGCGACCGACAAAAGCAGGTCCAACATCTCTCCGTCCCTCGTTTCCCGGCGTATCTCCTTCGCACGAATCCGCTCGCCGCTCAGGGCGCGTTCCCGGTGTGAGGCAAACTCGGACTGCTGCTCGTCCGAGACGATCGGATTGAACTCGCCGACCACTTCTTCCCGCGACCAGCCGAACATACTTTCAGCCTCGTCGTTCCAGCGGGTGACGGCCCCGTCACTGTCGATCTCCATCACGGTGAGCGGCGTCGCCTCGATGAGGGACTCCAGTCGCTGGTTCGTCGTTTCGAGATCACGCTCTCGTCTGACCTGTTCGGTCACGTTCCGAGCGATGCCCACAACCCGAACGGTCTCGCCGTCGACGATGACTGGGGCGAGGGCCGTCTCCCAGAACCGAGCATCGTCACCGATGTCGAGTTCCTCCTGATACGAAACCGGTGCACCCTGATCGACGCAGCGAGTATAATTGGCTTCGAGTTCGGCACCCTGTTCGTCGCCGAAAATCTCTCGCGGCGTCTTGCCGCGAACCTCTTCAGTTGTGAGTCCGGTCTGGGTCTCGTATCCGGGGCTGAGTCGGGCGAACTCGAACGACGGGTCCTCGCCAGCGGTATCCACGTCGACCAAGAATATCGCGTCTCCGGATGTTTCGAGCAACGCTTCGTATTCTTCCGCCAGTTCTCGGTGCTTGCGTCGTTCCGCCTTCCCCGCCGTTATGTCTTGAAAAACGCCTCGAAGCGCTGAACCGCCGTGCTGTGTGTTCTCGACGAACTCTCCCCACGCCCGAACGTCACGCACCTCACCGTCGTCCGCAACGATTCGTAGGTCGTGATCGTAGGGTTCCCCGTCCTCGATCGCTCGGTCGACCGCTGTCGTAATCGTTTCTCTGTCCTCAGGATGATAGAAACCGACTGCATCCTCGAGTGACGGTTCGTACTCCTCGTCGACACCGTGAATCCGACGCACCCCGTCAGACCACGTGAGCTCGTCGGTCGCCGGGAAGTACTCCCAGACACCGATGTCTGCGATATCCTGAACGCGGTCGAACAGGAATTGTTGGCGCTCGAGTTCCTGTTTGACCTCGTGTTGAGTTGTGACGTCTCGTGCGACGACGATTATCTGCGGACGTTCACTGATCTGAACCGGCGTGAGTCGAACGTCGAACGTTCGCTGTCCCGTAGGCGTCGACATGTCGATCCGGAGGTCAGAGTCGGCGGGCACCGTGGTACCGCCGGCTCCGGGTATCTCGCGTAGCAGTTCATTGACCGCACGAGTAAACGCCTGAGCGTCCGATTCCGGAATTCGACCATCGACGAGAGTACTGAGTTGGGTCCCCTCGATCGAATCCGGTGGTGTGTCTCCCAGCACCCGTGCCGCGGCTGGATTTGCAAATCGAACGGTTTCGTTTTTTTCGAGGACGAATATGACGTCGTGGATGTTCTGATAAATGGCTTCGTTTCGTTCTAATTCCAGTTGCCGCTCACGCTCGCCGGTGATATTCTGGGAGAATACCGTGAGTCCATCCTCGTCTGGAAAGGCGCGCACTTCGACCCAGTAGTTGAACGGCTCTCCGAGATGGTGTTCGAACGAAACCGGTTCCCCGGTCTCCATTGCCTCTCGATACCGCGCTTCGAGTTCTGTCCCGGTGATGGACGGAAACTCCTCCCAGAGCGTTTCCCCGATGACTGTGTCCGGATCACAGTCGACTCGTTCGGCCATCGTCTCGTTCATGTATTCGATACGCCACTCGGCATTGACGGTGTAGACCGCGTCAGTTGTCCGTTCGAGCGTTCGTTGGAGACGTCGATTCGTCTGCTCGGCCGCCTGTCGTTCTCGTGCAGCTTGTGACAGCGTTCGGATGCGAGTCGCAAGTAGTGTGAAGTTATCACGATTCGACCGAACCGGAATGTAGTCAGATACGCCGGCACGAGTCGATTCACTCGCGATTTCTTCACTTCCCTGTCCGGTAAATAGGATTATCGGGATGTCATCGTTCTGCTGTCTAATCGACTTCGTAAGCCCGATACCGTCCGAATCTTCGAGCGAGTACGCCGTTACGATACAGTCGATCCGTTCCGTGCCGAGGGTTTGAAGCGCCTCATCGATACCTTTCGCAGAAATACAATCAATATCGAGGCTCTTCTGTTGCAGTTTAGTTTGGACCAGCTCCGCGAACGCGGAATCCGAGTTCACGTAGAGGACCTGGATCGTATCGGCCATTTCGTCCGGAAGACCAGGCACAGTTACTGTATATGGCCCAAATAATATATTAAGTGTTTCCTATTGAGGTGGTCCAGATATACGTCTTCGATCGCGCCGAGAGCTATCACCCTCCACCACGACCGGAATGACAGCGATTGATATGGAGATTCGTCTGTCGAAGACCGAATCTATTTAAGAACGCGCGAAGAGGCTTCGCTAGCATGTTCGCGGGCATTTTGGCTGCTGACGACGACGAAGACATTCGAGAGATGATTCACGTCAGTCTCAGCGAGGAGTTCGACGTGGAGACAGTCGAAGACGGCGAGAAGGCATGGCGTTATTTAGAAGGGCATTCAGATTCGCTACCGAAGGTGGTTGTTCTTGACGTTATGATGCCGGAAATGGATGGATTTTCCGTTCTTGACCGCATGAAAGAACAGGGGAACACACAGGATATACCAGTTCTTATGCTAACGTCTCGGAGCCGAGAGGAAGATATCGTTCGAGCGCTTGAGGCAGGTGCGGATGATTTTCTGGCTAAACCATTCAATAAATCCGAACTTTACGGGCGTGTTCAGCAAATTCTCGAGTAAGCGAACCGTACATCCTCGAATTGAAACAGTAAAGAGGGAGAGAGCGCTACGATACATAGAACCTTCATGTGGGTGGCTACACTAGTCGGGGTGGTCGGTCTTCTAAGCGTCGGGGCGATTACCCAGTTCACGGGGTATCGTATGGGTGGATCGATTACCGTTCCCATTCTCGCCGTATACACGCTAAAGAACTTCGTCATGCTTCCCGTTTTTCTGTCGAGCGCTGCAGCCGCCTTCGTCGGCCTGTCGATCTTACGTCGCCGAACGTTAATTTTCGGTCGTGACGAACTCGTCGCAGCAATAGTTATCGGAACAATCGTTCCAGTAATCACGCTCTTTTTTATTCTCCAGTTAGGTATCGACGTAGGGGTAATCGCGTTTCTGGGCAGTATTCTCCCTGGACTAGCAGCGTACAATTACCACCGAATCAAGCCGGAATACCGTCGAAACGACCTCCTGGCAAGTGTCGGGTTATTCGTCAGTCTCACTGCGCTCGGATGGGTGCTGGTCTCTAATGGATTTGCCCGTCAGTTTGGCGCGTTGACGCCTCCGATCCTCTTTTCCTCGACTGCGGACGTCGCTATCTACAAAAGTGTTGCAGTGTCCGTCGATCCCGAATCGGTAATACTACCTCGGGAAATCGTGGCCAGTCTGTTCGCTGGTGGGCTCGTTCTCTCTGAACGGCTCCGTGGTCGGTTTGGTGTTCGTGTCGGGATCATCGGTGCGGTCCTTCTCGCTATTTACGCGCTGGCGAGCTATTGGCTCGTGGTTCTGTACGTGCTCTTGCTCGCGCTATCGTTTGGCTTCATTCAGCTATCGAACTATTTTACACTCCGGTACGGACGGGTTCTTCTTGGTGTGACTGTTGCAGTCGCGATTTTCGCTGCGGTATCGCTGACGTTCGTCTTCCCGATTGAACGAGGACTGTCGGCGTTCTTCACTGCGATTTTAGCAGGTGTCGGGGCGTACAACGCGCATGCGTCGGCGCCCTTCGAACGTCGCCTCTTCGTTCCGCTTCAAATTGTGGTGTTCGTCCCCGCGTTGATTATCGCTCGACTGTTCAGTTCGCCCCAACCGCGCGGGTTTCCACAAGAGCTGACGTTGCCTGTACTGGGGATTGCAACGGTTCTCTGGGTGGCTGCTCTGGGAGGCTCGTACTGGTACACCGTGTCACCTCCAGATGAAGATGAGGTTCTCTCCGCGTCGGTTCTCTCCGAAGGAGGTGAAACATGAGTCGGACTGGCTTCGAGATCTACGGCCGTGGGTTCGGCTGGTCGTGGCGTCTCAGGAACCCGGCGGAGGTACTAGCAACCGGTAGTCGCCACTACGATACGTCCCGAGGGGCACGCGAAGCAGTTGATATAGTTCGAGCCGCTGTTGCCGAACTATCAGGGGCTGACAAATCGTTCCCAGACACCGATGTCGACACGCCTGAGATTATCGTCGAGCAAGAACCCACACCGTCGGGAGAGCTCCCGGACCGAAGAAACAATTGGGTCTGGCGGCTCAAAACTGCAAACGGGGTACTGGGGCACAGTGCTGATCGGTTCCCGACGGAAATCTCCGCGAAGTCCGCGTCGGAACAGTTCCTCAACTACGCGGCAGGGGCGCTTCCCATGTTTTTGGTTGGGGCCGAATATGAGTGGAAGACCGGTCCAAAACCCATCGAAGTCGGTTCGTCGAGTTTGTCAGGGCTGGTGAGTGAAGTAACGAGGGGTGTCCGACACCGCAACATCCTTAATCAGATTGACACTAAGATTGTCGTGTCGGGGACTCGTGGAAAATCGTCAACTACCCAACGACTCGACGACGTATTCAACCGGCGAGAGTATGATACACTCACGAAAATCACCGGCAACCATCCGCTACTGATCCACAACGGCGAGGTCCATCCTATCGAACGACGGGGACCTCGAACGACGCTCTACGAGAATATCAGTCTCATCGCAGAGTTCGTCCCCGAACTCGATGCATACGAACCGGACGATGTCGCAATATTCGAAAACCAAGGAATCACAGGATACACGACCCGGTTATTCAACCAGCGTCTGACCGATCCGGATATCATCGTGTTAACAAACGTTCGTCAGGACCACACAGATACCCTCGGGAAGACTCGGACGGACCTCGCACGCTCGTTTGCGCGGTCGGTCCCAGCGGGGACACACGTCGTGAGCGGTGAGCAGCACCCGGTGTTGCACGAATATATGCAAAATGAGATCGAACGTCGCGGAGGAACTATCGAGCAGGTCGAGATTCCCCCCGAACACGAAGGACTGATCGGTTCCGAAACGATTCATGCAGTCGATGCAGTGTTAGACGCTGTTGGTGAACCACCGCTTCCAACTGAGGAGATCGAATCGTTCCTCAGGTCGATTCAACCGACGTGGATAGCAGTTGAAGGCGGACGCATCTTCAACGCTGCCGAGGTAAACGACGTCGAAAGTACGGAGATGGTTCGACGGGTGCTCGTTGATGATGAATACATCACCCCATTCGTGTACCTCCGAAGAGATCGACGAGGGCGGACGGCGTCATTTGCTCAATATATCGAATTGCTTTTCGAGCGGGATGTAATCGAGGAAGTTCACGCTGGTGGGGCTAACACACGCGCATTCGCTGAGAATATCGATGTTCCGACCGAGTGCCACAGCCGGGATGCAGACCCAGACCAGGTTCTCACAGAACTGCTCGCGACAGGACGACCGGTCATTCTTATGGGAAATACGGTAGACGAGTTTATGCGTGATATACAAGCATCGATCGAACGCCGAGTGAAAGAGAAAAGAAAGGCGACTGGCGATTCAGTTGTGAATCGCTAGATGCCCAACACGAGCCGTCTCTCGTTTAAACCTAGCAGTTCAGGGCTGATGCGGCACTACCTCAACAGGCGACGCTGTTGGGCTTTCTGAACGAGAGAGCACGGGAGCGACTCAACTAGCAGATCTCGAACAGTTCCTCTGTCTCTGTACTGCGTGGGCCTTCGCATTAGATGTGGGCGTGTTCTCGAACGTGTCATGTCCAGTATCTTCTAGTGTCACTAACTTTCGACTCCCGGAGAACCGTCTTTCGACGAATCCGAACACGAGGGGTACTACCGGGACGGAACGACCCTCGTGCGTGACTTCTTCGCGCTTCTGTGCATCAAATCTGCCCGGCGGAAGCGCCGAGAGCGAGAGGAGGAGTAGCCGTCGTTCGTCGATTACGGGAAAAGAACGGGCGCGTTCAGCCGAGGACGTAGCGCAGCCTGGGGTACCTCTCGACCAGCGTCTCGCCGTCGAGGTCGTAGTTCTCCACGATGGCGTCGAGGCCGAGGATGCGGCCTGCGCCGAACGCCGCCACCGAGAGGAACACCAGCATGTACGCGAAGTCCCCGTTGATGAGTCCGTGGGCGACCTCCCAGTTGCCGAAGTAGAACATCAGCATCATGAACGCGCCCCAGAACGCCGCGAGGCGGGTCATGAAGCCGACGATCAGTGCGGCACCGATGAGGAGTTCGCCCCACGGCACGGCCACGCTGAGGAAGTCGGCGAACCACGGCGTCGAACCCATCCAGTGGAATATGCCCACCAGTGGGCTCTCGGCCGGAACCGCGTTCATCAGGTAGCCGGTCGCGCTGAACGGCTCGGCCGCGAGGAGTTTGTCCACGCCCGAGTAGAGGAACGCGTAGCCCATCATGAGCCGGAGCGCGAGGACGAACCACGCGCTCAGACTGTGGGCCTTCCCGCGGACCGTCAGACCGCCGATCGTGCTCTCGAACTCGTTGATTCCGGTGTTGATTTCGTTAGTTGCCATCGTCGTTCACCTTACAGATGAACAGACGCGGCGATACCACATATAAAGGGAGCGTGATTCTCAGATCCGGAGAACCGTAAAGAGCGAGCCGAAGACGTTCGATACCGGTCGTCAGACGGGCCTGTTCGGGCGGCCGGACCGGCCGCCCGAACAGGCCCGTCGGAATGCGCTCAGTCGGCGCTGACCGGACAGGACTCCTCGGCGTACTCGACGGCTGCCAGCGAGTCGATGGGGTCGTCGCCGCAGACTGGACACGCGGGATTCTGTCGGAACTGCACTTCCTCGAAGCTCATCGCCATCGCGTCGTAGAACACCATCCGGCCGTCGAGCAGTTCGCCCGCGTCGAGGTCCTCGCCCACGCCGAGCAGGTACTTGACGGTCTCGGTCGCCTGAATGTTCCCGATGGTGCCGGGGAGCACGCCGAGCACGCCCGTGCTCGCGCAGTCGGCGACCATCCCCTCCGGCGGCGCTTCGGGGAACAGACACCGGTAGCACGGCCCCTCGGTGGTGAAGGTCGTGACCTGCCCCTCGAACTTGTAGATCGCGCCGTGGGAGAAGGGGGTCCCCGAGAGCGTGCAGGCGTCGTTGACGAGGTAGCGCGTCCGGAAGTTGTCCGTGGCGTCGACCACGAAGTCGTACTCCGCGATCAGTTCCTCGACGTTGTCGGGTTCGACTCGCACCTCGTGGGTCCCCACGTCGACGTCGGGATTCAGGTCGGCGACGAAGTCTGCCGCCGACTCGACCTTCGGCCGCCCGACGTCGTCGTTGCCGTGGATTATCTGGCGCTGGAGGTTGCTCAACTCCACCACGTCGTCGTCGGCGATCCCGAGCTCGCCCACCCCCGCGGCCGCGAGGTACTGGACGACCGGCGATCCGAGTCCGCCCGCGCCGACGACCAGCACCGCGGCGTCGAGCAGGGCCTGCTGACCCTCGGGACCCACCTCGTCCATGATGATGTGCCGGGAGTAGCGGTCGAGCTGGGTCGCGTCGAGCGAAAGTCCGCTCATGCGCGAACGTAGGGCGCTGTCGGGTATAAATCCGCGGCTCCGGTGTCTTCGGTCACCGTCCCGAGACGTTATCGGGGTACGCTACGTCGCCAGTCGACATGTCTCGAACCGGTCACGCCGCGCCAGCCGACTCGACGGCTGACGCCTCGTTCTCGAAACGCTTCCTCGCGCTGTTCGCGCTCGGAATGGTCGGCGTCTCGGCCGTGACGATCGTCACGGCGTAAAAATCGAAATCGAGTCCAGTCGGGGTCGCTACTTCGCGCGACCCTGACCGCTGTTGTTGCTCGGGCGGTTGTGCTCGGTGCCCTTGCCCTTCTGGTGGAGGCCGCGGTTGTCCTTGCCGGCGCTGGTGAGGCCGCGGAACGCGCGGCCACGGTGGTCGTCGTTACAGATCCAGTTCAGGTCGTCGTCGTTCTGGATCGCGCCGTGCTCGGGGTCGAGCAGGATGACTTCGAACCACTTCTGGCTGCCGTCCTCGCCGACCCAGTAGGAGTTGAGCACGCGCAGGTTGCGGTACTTCCGGGAGGCGCGCTCCTCGCCGATGCGCTGGAGGTTCTTGCGCCGGTAGATGCGGTTGACCCCCTGGCGCTTCGACCGGCGGCCGGCCTTGAACCGCTGCTTGCGGGCCGACCCCTTGCGAACGCTCACGCGAGCGACCACGACGCCCTGCTTGGCCTTGTAGCCGAGTTCGCGGGCCTTGTCGAGGCGAGTCGGGCGCTCGACGCGCTCGATTGCCCCCTGGTCGCGCCACTCCTGCTTTCGTTGCCACTGGAGTTCGGCGAGATCGCCGTCGTCCGGATCTTTCCACGCGTCCTTGATGTGCGAGTAGAAGCTCTTTGCCATGGTGTCTCACCACGGGCGTTGCGTGGTTCAGCCCGCGGGGCCGACGCGACGTCGCGTCAGCCCCGCGGGCCACATCCCGTCCTGCGGTCGCGGGGGGGGGGGGGGGCGGGGCGGGGGGGGGGGGGGGCGGGGCGCCCCGCGGGGGGGGGGGGGGGGGCGCGCC
>NZ_KZ859517.1:26737-64829 GCF_003382685.1 Halorussus litoreus
CCCGCTCCGCGCGCCGCCCCCCCCCCCCCCCCCCACCCCCACCCCCCCCCCCCCCCCCCCCACAGGTGCCCGCTGGTGCCCGTCCGCCAGCGAGTTACCCCGATTTCTCGTCGTTCGGGTTTAAGCGCTTCGTCTTCGCGCGAGTCGAACGGGGCCCTCCAGTCCGGCGGCCCCCGAGCGTGCTGGGCCTCCCGGAGTGTCTCCCTCGGGCCGACGGTTGCAGACCGTTTCGTTCCCTCCGACCGCTGCGTATCCAATCGATTCCAGATTAGCTGGCGGATAACAAAGAGCGTCGACGTTCTACCGTCGGGTATGGCACACGACACAGCCAACGAGCGCGCAGCGGTCGAGGGCAGCCACGTGACGGACGACCGACGCAGCTTCGCGGAGAGCGACCGAACGCCGCGACGCGACGGAGGTCGATAGGATGGCCATCCTCGAACTCGCCATCGCCTTTTTCGTGTTGGCGATCATCGCGGGCGCGCTGGGGGCCGGCGGCGTCGCCGGCCTGTCGATGGACGTCGCCAAGTGGCTGGTGATAATCTTCCTCGTGCTCGCGGTGCTGTCGCTCGTGTTCTGACCGCTCCTACTCGTCTTCGCGTTCGGGCCCGTACTCGCGGACCGACTCGAACGCACCGTCTGCGAGATCGCCAGCGAGCGCTTCGGCGTCGACCTCGTCGGGCATCAGCTGCGGGTACTTCCGGCGGAAGTAGCCGACCACGTTCTCCACGTCGCGTTCGAGGAACTCCTCGGCGTTCTCGTGGTCGGTCGGGGTGGCCTGTGGCCAGTCGAAGATGGTGATGCCCGACTCCTCGACGAACACGTTGTACTCGCTCATGTCGGCGTGGACGAACCCCGCGTCGTAGGCGTCGGCCATCTCCCGGAGGATGAGATCGAGCACGGGCACGACCTGTTCGTCCTCCAGTCGCGTCCGCGAGAGCTCCACGCCGTCGATCTTCTCCATCACGATTGCGTGGCGGTTCTGGTCGACCGGTTGGGGCACTGCCACGTCCGGGTAGAGCGTCTCGAGCGCCTCGTACTCGCGCTCGGCCGCCTTCCGGGCGGTGTACAGCCACGAGACGTGCTCGCGGTCCGAGGTGTAGTCGCGCTCTTTCATCACCTCGCGGAAGTTGGTGAAGCCCTCGCGGTGGTACTTGAGCGCGAGGGGCTTGTACGACTGGACTTCGTACACGTCGCTCTCCTTGCCGACACCCAGCGGCGCGCCGAACCCTTCCAGCGTGTCGCGCTCGACGAACGAGTGGAGCGCCAGCGCGTCGTACCCCTCGAACTTGAGCTTGTACCCCTCGTACTGGATCGTCTTGCGCTCGATGAGGTCGCGGTCGAGACACCTGTCGAGCCGGTAGTCGACCTCCTCGGTGGTGAGTCGGGAGAACTCGGGCAGCTTCTCGCGGGCGACCCACTCCGAGAAGCGCATCCCCTGCTCGACGCCCGACAGCAGATGGAAGTCCTCGGGCTCCAGCTCGGCCAGCATCCCCGCGACGTTCTGGACCATCAGATTCCCGTAGTCGTTCGGTCGGTAAAAGTTCCGCGTCCCGGCGCGTCCGGGGTGGGCGGCGGGGATTCCACGGTAATAAACCAATAATCGAGATACGAAATCTCGTTTCGGGCGGTCACTCGCGGCTCTCTATCAACGGCGCTCACTCTGGCTCTCAGCTTCGGCCCTCTCACCCAGCCCTCACTCCCGGGCAAACGTTCCGGTGAACGCGGCCGTCTCGCGGGTCTTTTCGTCGGGTTCGTCCTGTACCGTCGGACGCGGCGCGCCCGAGCCTACCGTCAGTCGCGGTACGTTCTCGGGAATCTCGACGGTGTCTGGCGGTAGGTTCCACAGCAACCAGTGGGTGACGGTCCCACCGGGCGCGTCGGGGTCGTCGACCACCACCGCGAGTGTCGCGGCGTCCTCAGAATCTGTCAGATTCTGATGGGCTGCATCGGACGTCGTCCGATGAACGTCGTCCGGTACGTCGCCGATGGTGAGTTCGGGCGAGCGGTCCTCGCCCTCGCAGGTGTACTTCTCCGGAAGCGACTCGCCGTGCGTGAACGCCGAGGTGCGGAAGGAGAGGTCGGCCATCGTTTGCCCGCGGGAACACTCACCGTCTGCGCGGAAAGTCGTGATGGCTGCTGTGGGTCGGTGGGTACTACGAGCCGTCGGGTGGCTACTGCGGGTCGTCGTCCTCCTGTTCGGCGACGGCGCGGTCGCCGACCGCGCCGTCGCCGAACAACTGACCGCAGACCGAGGCCCACGTTCGAGTGCGCGTTCCGCGCTTTTCGGCGAGTCGAGTCAAGTCCATAGTTTGTTTAGGTTCGCCTAAAAAGAAAACCTTTCGGGTCTCTTCCAACCGTGCTCGGATTGGAACTACGGTTCGGGGTTCACTTCTTGAGCCAGGGAGGACCCCATCCGCAACCGCACCAGCAACCACGACCGCAACCGCGCTCCGCAATCCATTTGACGGCCTTGCGCGAACGTCAGGTATGGCGCTGTCCGACCGCGACTGGCGGCTGATCCGCGAGGAGTCCCGACCCGGCCCGGTCAACATGGCCCTCGACGAGATCGCCGCGGAGACGGCCGCCGAGGGCGGCCCCCGTACGGTTCGAGTGTACCAGTGGGAGCCGAGCACGCTCTCGCTGGGCTACCGGCAGGAGCCCGACACCGTCGATTGGGGCTACTGCGAGCGCGAGGGAATCACCGTGACGCGGCGGCCCACTGGCGGTGGGGGCATCTACCACGACAACTGGGGTGACGTCTCCTACTCCATCGTCGCGCCCGCCGACGAACTGCCGGGCGACCTGATGGAGACGTACGAACTGCTCTGCGAGCCCGTCTTCGACGCGTTCGACCGACTCGGCGTCGACGCCCGCTTCACCGAGACGGAGCTGCCGGCCATCCACCAGCCGGCGTGCTACCTCCGGGAGCTTCACCCGGCCCACGACGTGGTCGCAGGTGGGTCGGCAGGTGCGGATGGGTCGGTGGGCGAGGACGGCCGGAAAATTTCGGGGAACGCCCAGTACCGCCGGAACGACGCGATCATCCAGCACGGCTCGCTCAAGTTCGACCTCGACGCCGAGCGCCACCTCTCGGTGTTCGCCGCCCCCGACACGACGCCCGCGGAGTTCCGCGAGCGCGTGACGACGATAGACGAACAGGCGAGCGCGAGCCGCGAGGAGGCCGTCGCGGCGGTCGAAGCGGCTCTCGGCGAGTGGGCCGACGCTGACGAAGGTGGTTTGGTCGAGACCGACGAGGGCGGTTGGACAGACGACGAACTGTCGAGAGCCCGCGAGCGCGCCGAGGCCAAGTTCGCCAGCGAGGCGTGGGTCCGGGACCGAGAGGACCCGACGGAGTGAGACGCGCCGCGGCCTGTCGAGCCGGCGTGTGAGCCTCAGAATCCGAACGTCTCGCCCTCTTTACCGCCGAACTCCTCGGCGATGGCCTCGTGGATATCCGAGATGGGCGGCTGATCTCTGGTCGGGTCCAGCGCGTCTTCGCTCACCCAGACGTATCGGACCACGCCGTCCTCGTCGAGCAGGAAACACGAGCGCCTCGACCGGCGGACCAGCTTGAACGCGCGGTAGTCCACGTCGAACGCCGAGGCGAGGTTCAGGTCGGTGTCGGCGTACAGCGGGAACTGGAGGTCGAGGTAGTCGATGAACTTCTGGTGGGTGTACGGTCGGGACCTGCTGGCTCCGACCACCTGGACGGTGTCGTCGCTGGCGAACCAGTCGTAGTCGCGGAACGAACACCACTCCTCGATGCAACCCGGACTGAAGTCGTTGGTGTAGAACGTGAGCAGGACCGGACCGTCGGACAGTAGGTCCGAGAGGGCAGTCTCAGAACTGGTACCGTCGGAGCGGACCAGCGTCTCGGTCACGTCCGGCGCCCGCTCGCCCATGTCGAGTCCGGTCGAATCGGTCATCGTATCGGTAGTTACCGACCGGGGATACAAACGCCTTCGGTAGTGGCTATCTCGCCCGGGTCCGGTAGTAGCTCCGCTCGCCCTCTCCGGCGTCGACCACCCGCCGCTCCAGCGCGCCGTGGTCGACCAGTCGGTCGAGGATCGAACTCACGGTCGCGAGGTCGACGATGCAGCCGAGGAGTTCGCCGTCGAGTCCGTCGTCGGGTTGGCTATCGAGTTCGTCGTCGAATTCGCCGTCGAGTTCGCGCTCGACGTTGGTCTCCGACCAGCCGGTCTCCATCACGGCCTCGGTGATCTCCCGGACGTTGTACGCCTGCTGGTCGTTCTCGCGCAGGAACTCGACGATGCGCTCCTCGACGGAGTAGCGCTCGCCCCCTCGCTCGAATGCGTCGACGGAGATTGGCACACCCTGGGTACGCCGCGGCTCTCAATAATGGGTGTGGCTGACATGGAGTGTTCGGCTGGGCGCGTCGGCGGGTTTTCTGTCCGGCGCACTGGTTTGCTCTCCATCCGTTGATGCGCTACTTCTCTTTCCACCCCGGCGCGCACTCCCTGCTCCTTACACCCCGGCGCGTGCAGGCGCGACCTCCGTGTCGCGCCAAATCGCGCGAGGGACGAGTAACGCAACGGAGCGAAGCGGAGTGAGTAACGCAGGAGGCTGGGGAGGCGTGAGGCCCGCGGTCGCGGTTGCGGTGCTGTGCGGTTTCTCATATGCCTCGGCGGTAGCTAGCTTCACGCCGATTTTCGTTGTTCCGAACGAGCTAGCTATTGCTTGAGCTTAGGCGTGACGGCAACCGCACCGCAAAGCACTGGGCCTCGTCTTCCCCCAGCCTCCTGCGGTCCTCGCTACGCTGCGGTCTTCGTCCCTCGCGCGCGTTGCTCGCGCGCGCCGAGGTTGCAAGTACAGTGTCGCGAAGTACAGTGTCGCGAAGTACAGTTTTGCTCGTCACTCCGAAGCCGAGATTCACTACACGACCCTCTGATAAATCCGCTTCTCCGGTTCCGAACTCCTTTTACCCTCTCCATACCTGCCCGAACACATGAAAGTCGGAGCGCACGAATCCATCGCTGGCGGCGTGTACAACGCCGTAGACGACCAGATCGAGGACGGCGGCAACTGCGGGCAGATATTCACCCACTCGCCGCAGGTGTGGCAGGACCCCAACATCGGCGAGGAGGAGGCCGAGCAGTTCCGCACGCTGTCGGCCGAGAACGACGTGGGGCCATGGGTCATCCACTCGTCGTACCTCGTGAACCTCTGCACGCCGAAGGACGACCTGCGCGAGAAGTCCGTCGACAGCATGCAGAAGGAGGTCGACGCCGCCGACGCGCTCGACGTCCCGTACGTCAACGTCCACCTCGGCGCGCACACCGGCGCGGGCGTCGAGAACGGTCTCGACAACGCCGCCAGCGCGCTCGACGAGTTGGACATTCCCGAGGGCGTGACCGTCCTCGTCGAGAGCGACGCGGGCTCGGGCACCAAACTGGGCGACGACTTCGAGCATCTCGCCGAGGTCCTCGACCGCTCCGAGCAGGATCTGGACGTCTGTCTCGACACCGCGCACGTGTTCGCGGCGGGCTACGACCTCTCCAGCGAGGCGGCGGTGTACGACGCCGTCGCGGAGTTCGACGACGTGGTCGGATTGGAGCATCTGGAGTGCATCCACCTCAACGACTCGAAGCACGAGTGCGGCACGAACAAGGACGAGCACGCCCACATCGGCGAGGGGTACATCGGCGACGAGGGGATGTCGGCCGTCGTCAACCACCCCGATCTGGCGGACGTCCCGCTGGTCCTCGAGACGCCCCACGAGGACGGCCGGGGCTTCGCGTGGAACATCGAGCGCGTGAAGGAACTGCGCGAGTAGCGAAATCGGGCGTTTCGATCCGCCGTCTTCCTCCCGCAGGAGAACGATTTTGTAGTTGCCGAAAAAACACGTCAGTATGCGCTCTCAAACCAAGACGACCCGGGCACTCGGCCTGCTCGCGTTCGCCGTCGGACTGGTCGGCTACGTGTTCTTCGGCTGGCGGTTCGGCGACGGCGCGTCGAACCCGTTCACGGTCGGCCTCGCCATCCTCGCGGTGGCGGTCGCGGTCGGCGTGACCCTTCGAGATCGGTTGTGACCGACCGAGCCGACCGTGACCCTCCGAGACTGGCTGTAATCAGCCGCCAAGACCGTACGTCCGCGTTCGCCGAGCGAACGCATCGGGGTAGATCAGCCGGTAGGCCCCGAGATATGCGAGGACGCCGGTCGCGAGCAACAGCACTCCGAATACGGGCCAGCCGACCGAGAGCGGTCCGAACACCGCGTCGACGGCCGCGGCGCTCAACAGGACCGCGAAGAAGAGCGCCCAGACCGCGACTGCGAACGCGAAGAGGCGTTTCAGCGAGTAGCTCTCGACGAGGAACCACGCGGCGAGCAGCGTCGCCACCAGCGTAGCGACGTCGGCGAGGGGTGCGACCGACTCGTCGGGAACCGGATACTGGCCGCCGAGTGCTCGCCCCGCGAAGACGACGAGTAGCAACCCGAGCGCGACGACGAAGTACAGTCCGCTCACCGCCGCGACGAACCGCGCCATCGTCCCGAGCGCGCTCCGAACGCCCATATCGAACGGGCAACGTGTCGAGCCTTCAACTCCCCGGCTCGACCGGAGCCGGCAGCCTCCTACCCGAGCACGAACGTCGTCAGCCAGAGCGCGCCCATCCCGGCGACCAGCGTCGCGAACACGTCCTCGGTCCGCCACGCGACCGCGAGCGCGAGCGCGCCGGCGAGCAGCCGCGGGTTCGCGGCCGAGAGCGCGACGCCCCCGTCGGCGGCGAGCACCTGCGGGGCGACCAGCGCCGAGAGCACCGCGGCGGGGACGAACCGGAGCGCGCGCTCGACGCCCGGGGGCACCTCGTCGAAGCGCTCGAACATCGCGACGAACGACACCCGGAGCGCGAACGTGCCGACCCCCGCGGCGAGGATGGCGAGCCACAGCACGGCCGAGTCGAGGTGCGTGCCCGCCACTCAGGCCACCTCCTCGTCGTCCGCGCCGGGCTCGGTTTTCGACTTCGCCTCGACTTCTGCACCGTCCTCCGCTCCGGCCTCCCCGCCCGGCTCCACGTCGGTCAGCGACTCGACCGCCAGCCCGGCCGCGATGGCGATTAGCGCGGCGACGACGAGTCCGAGGTTGTACGGCAGCCCGCGGGCCAGAATCGCGGCGGTCCCGCCGACGATGGCGGCCGCGCCGGTCGCGCGGTCGGTCACGGCCGGGACGAGGATTGCGAGGAACACCAGCGGGACCGCGAACTCCAGTTGCCAGCCGTCGGGGACGCTCGCGCCGACGAACACGCCGACGACGGTGGCGGCCTGCCACGCGACCCACAGCGGGACCGCGACGCCGAGGTAGTACCAGCGCCGGCTCGTCTTCGGGTCGTTCTCGAACTCGACCACCGAGACGGCGTACGCCTGATCGGTGAGCAGGTAGCTGAGCGCGGCCTTCCACTTCGCGGACTGGTTGGCGAAGTGGGGCGCGATGGACGCGCTGTACATCACCAACCGGAGGTTGACGACCAGTACGGTCGCTACGACGACGACCGCGGGCGCGCCTTGCCCCACCAGCTCCACGGCGGCGAGCTGGGACGCCCCGGCGAAGATGACGACCGACATGGCGAGCGCCTGCAGGGCCGGGATGCCGACGCTGACGGCGGCCGCGCCCGCGACGAGCCCGAACGGCACGATGCCGAGGACGATGGGCGCGGTGACCCGGAGTCCGGCCCGGAAGTCACTACGAGGGGAACTCACTGTCTGTCCGTGGTCGGCCGACCGGTATGACGTTTGGCCTCCCGGCGAAACCTCCGGGAAACTGGACGACGGTCGAGTCCCGCGCCCGCCGACCGGGAGGCAACCTTGCGCTAAGCGCGACTATCCACCGGTTTCGCGCGGTGCATCAAACTCGTCCCTGGCGGACTGAAAGGGCGAGGCGGGTCCGCGGTCACGCGAGTGGAGCGAGTGTGACCTCGGAAGACGCGGCCCGCGCAGGCCGAAGGCCGAGCAGGACCGTCTTCCGGCAGCGAGCGCCCGAGGGCTTTCGAGGATGTCTTATTCGTACCAGCTACAGATTCGAACACCACCGACCCAGTTCCAACTACGGATTCAACACCACCGACCGAGACCACCCCGCTTTTGCCCGTCGCGTTCCAACCCCCACTAGATTCAGCCGTGCGACAGTTCTCCGCCGACTACCTCCGGGACACGCGCCGCGGGATGTGGGACGACCGGTCGGCGCTGGCCGACCTCGACCTCGACTCCCGGGAGCGCGTGCTCGACGTTGGCTGTGGCACCGGCGAGCTTTCGCGGGTGCTGGCCGAGGAGACGCCCGGCGAGGTCGTCGGCTGCGACGCGGACCGCGACTTGCTCGCGGTCGCGGCCGGGCGCGCTGCGCCCGGCCGCGACCGCGAACGCACACACGAGAGGAGCGGATCTGACGATCAAGGCGGGGACGAACCGGAGCACTCGCTCCCCGTCGTCGCGGGCGACGCCCTCGCGCTGCCGTTCCGCGACGACGCGTTCGACCTCGTGGTCTGTCAGGCGCTGCTCATCAACCTGCCCGACCCCGCGGCCGCGCTCGCGGAGTTCCGCCGGGTGTCCTCGGACCTCGTGGCCGCGGTCGAACCCGACAACGCCGCGGTGTCGGTCGAGTCGACCGTCGATTCGGAGTCCGAACTGGCGGCCCGCGCGCGCCGGGCGTATCTCGCCGGGGTCGAGACCGACGTGACGTTGGGCGGCGAGGGCACCCGCGAGGCGTTCCGAGAGGCGGGACTATCCGAGGCGTCGACCCGGCGGCACGTCCACGCCCGGACCGTCGAACCGCCGTACGCCGACCGGGACCTGCGCTCGGCCCGCCGGAAAGCCAGCGGCGAGGGGCTGGCCGACGACCGGGCGACCCTGCTCGCTGGCGACCTCTCGGCCGAGGCGTACGACGACCTCCGGACCGACTGGCGCGAGATGGGCCGGGCGGTGGTCGAGCAGATGGCTGCCGGGGAGTACCGCCGGGCCGAGGTGGTCCCGTTCTACGTGACCGTTGGGTCGGTGTGAAAGCGATCTGATCGGCCCAATCGCCGGTCAGGTCGGTCTGACCCAGCCCTGACCCAGCCGAGAGGCCCCGCGAGGCCGAACCTCTTTGTCCTCGGCGCGCGACCGCTCACATATGTTCGAGAGTATGCTCCTGCCCACCGACGGGAGCGAGGGGACCGACGAGGCCATCGCTCACGCGCTCGACCTCGCCGAGCGGTTCGACGCCACGCTGTTCGTCGTGAACGTGGCGGACACGAACCGCGACAGCGTGACCGTGGTCGACGCGGAGGTCGTCGACGCGCTCGAACGGGAAGGCACCGAGATCGTCGACGCGGTCGCCGAGACCGCGCGCCGCAGAGGCGTCGACGTAGAGACCGAGGTCGTACAGGGCGATCCGGCGACCACCATCGCCGACTACGCGGCCCAGCGCGGGATGGACCTCGTGGTGATGCCGACCCGCGGACGGAGCGGCGTCTCGGAGCACCTGCTCGGCAGCGTCACCGAGCGCGCGGTCCGGCTCTCGGAGGTGCCGGTGCTCACGATCGACAGCAACGCGGACGGCCGCACGGCGTTCCCCTACGAGAACGTGCTGGTGGCGACCGACGGGGGCGAGGCCGCGGCTACCGCGGTCGACCGGGGCGTCGAACTCGCGTCGGGGCTCGACGCCGCACTCCACGCGATTTCCGTGGTCGACGACGTTTCGCTGGGCTACGACGTGCGTTCCTCGGCGGTCAGCCAGCAGCTCGACGACGCCGCGAGAGAAACCGTGAATTCGATAGTCGACCGCGCCCACGAGGCCGGCGTCGAATCGGCCGACGGGATCGTCCGCCACGGCGTCGTCTACGAGGAGCTACTCGACGCCGTCGAGGCGACCGACGCCGACGTCGTGGTGCTGGGCACCCACGGCCGCGGCGGTGCCGAGCGGGTCCTGCTCGGGAGCGTCGCGGAGCGCGTCCTGCGGTCGTCGCCCGTCCCGGTGCTGACGGTTCCGCAGTAGTCTTCTGTCTGCCAGTAGAGTTCTTTCCTCTCGACTCACGCCAAGCTTCAAATACGAGGGGGCGACCAGACCCGCCGTGACCTGAGGGTCGCCGCGCGGGCGGTCGAGACGGGTGTACCGTGCGCCCCCGCGCGGACTCGCTCGTCCGAAATGCACGGCCTGCTCGCACTCCTTGCTAGCGTCGGTGATCAGACCACGTCGCCGCGCACGGTCGTCCCCTCCTGGCGCTTCCGGTAGGACTCCACGGCGTCGGCCGCCTCTTGAGAGTCCTCGGAGTCCAGCCCCAGCATCTCCAGCGCCGCGGGCAGTGTCGGGAAGGCGAGTTCGCTCTCGCGGAGCTTTCGAAGGGCCTCGTCGCTTCGCTGGCCCTCCACCCAGAGGCACACCCCGCGCGGGTCGAGAATCTGTTCGTAGGCGTCGCGGGTCATCGCGCCTTCGAGCCGCTGGGTCACGTTGTCCTCGAAACTAGAGTTACACACTTCGAGGTGGACCGCCGCGTCCTCTGGCAGGAGGTGGGCCGCCAGACACTGCTCCGGCGCGGCGTGACCGCTGTCGTTCGCCCGCAGGTGCTCGGGGTACTCGTCGGCCCACTCGGCGCGAACGGTCTTGCCCACGCCTTTGACGCCGTGGCTGCGCTCGAACCGCTCGGACGCGCTCCCGTCGTCGCCGCGCAGGAGGATGTCCTTGGTGACGTACACGTCCAGCCGCTCGACCGGGTCGAGTCCGAGCGCGACGTCGCCGTACACCCACAGCTCCCGGACCGGCACCGGCATCGTCTCGTCCTCGACCGTGGCGAGCATCGCCTCGACGTGCTCGATGGCCTCGTCTCGGTTCATTGCTGGTCAGTTGGAGTTCGGACGGGTTAATCGTGGCGTGTTCCTCGGTCGAAAACGAGCATTCTGGACGCTGCCGTCAGTCACCCGCGGCGGCAGCGGCAGCCTCGCCCGCACCTCGAGTGCACCAGAGAGCCTGCAGGTACGCGCCGACGAACATCCCCGCAATTCCCCAGAGGGTGGCGACGTTGCCGATCCCGAGGCTGGCGTACGCGGCCCCGGGACAGATGCCCGAGACGCCCCAGCCGACACCGAACACCGTGCCGCCGACGAGCACGTTCCGGTCGAACGACTTGAGCCGCCGGCCGTACGGGCGGCCGGTCAGCGGCGCGCTATCGAGGACCGTCGTCGCCACGGCGAACGCGACGGCGGTGACCCCCGGCGGCTCCGCCCATCACGAACAGCAGGCCGAAGTCCTCCAGCTGGAGGAAGTCCAGCACGACCTCCGGGCGCGCCATCCGGCTGTACGCCAGTCCGAATCCGAATATTAGTCCGCCAGCGAGGACGACTGGAAGGAACAGCGGATGCCGGTCTCGACTCGCGGGTCGCTCGGCTCCCCGCTCGTCGGTAGTCGAGGTCTCCCGCTGGTCGACCTCGCTCATGGCGTCACCCCGAGCGCCTGCACCAGTTGGGCCGTCCCGACCGCGACCGCGAGGAACGTCGCGACGTTGACGAGCGAGGTCTCGGACAGCGAGCCGACGCCACAGATGCCGTGGCCCGAGGTACAGCCCTTCCCGATGCGGGTGCCGACGCCGACGAGGACGCCGCCGCCGAGCAGCCGCCACCACTGCACGTCGGTCGTCCACGCGCCGTTCTGGAAGGCGAGGGCGTACGCCGCCGCGCCGAGGACGATGCCGAGCGTGAACACGACGCGCCAGTCGCGGGAGGCGACGTATTTCGGTTGGTTGAGTTGAGGCAGGCCGGAGGCGTACGACAGCGTCGACTCGAGGAAGGTGCTCGCGCCCGCAGTGATTCCCGTAGCGAGATATATCACGACGGTGCCGAGGCCGACGAGTAACCCGCCGACGGCGTAGCGCTCGACGCCGTTCGGGAACAGCTCGGCGACCGCCAGTACCGGTATCAGCGTGCTCATCCGTTGGCGTACAACGAGGGCGCTCCCCCTATTTAGTCGCTCCTGACCCGTCGGAACTGGCCGGGACCTCGTACGAACGGTGGTTCGGGGTAGAGAATCGCTTCGTCGGTGTCCGGACAGTCGAGTGAATTCTCGTGATTCGTCGCTCTCGCACTCGGAAAACGGGCTGTCCGGCCGAGAGAACCGCTCTCGGAGCGACTACGCTTGATCGAACGGCCCTGCTCGTCTCGGAGCAATTTCGACTATCTCGCCGGGATAAATTGATTAACGCTATAGAAAATCCCCTATGCGACGGTTCGGCGGCGGCTTCGGATACCGGCGGTAGCAGCTCCCGAGCGCCGAAACCCGGGCTCTCGCCCGAATCAGCAGCCGGATACCGCTTGCGAGCGATTCTGTTCGACGAACCGGCACGCTCTCGCGGTGGTGCGCGGTCGCGCTCAGGTGAGCGCGACCGCACAGGACCGCGAGGCAAACTCGTCGCATCCACCAGCGACGAACGGATTACCGGGAGCGGCCGAACGGGAGGTCGGGAAATTTCTTCGTCACCGTGCGTGCGCAGGTGCGGCCACTCGGGGTGCGTGCGCGGGCGCGACCGCTCGGAAGCGGTCACGCCCGCGCACGCACGAAGCACCAAATACAGTCACTCGATGTCGGCGTCGTCTTTCGCGAGCAGTTCCCGGATGTCGTCCTCGTCGAGCAGGTCCACCAGACTCTCGCCGGCCTCCCACTCGGCCAGCTCCTCGGCGGTGAGCCAGTTCGAAGGGTCCCTGCCGTCGGCGTCCATCAGGCGCGAGAGTTCGTCGTCGAGGTCCTCGGGGTCGTACCCACCCACAGGCATGCATAGCCCCACGATAGCCGCTTCCTTAGGCCGTTCGGCAGTCGGCTCGCAGCAGTTAACAACAACGCTACTTCGAATCACAGGTATTATTATCTAGTGGGCAGTTCTTATTAACATGGTACGATGCACCCGACGACGAACGCTGGAGATGACCGCGAGCGCGCTCGCAGTCGGATCGCTAGCTGGCTGTCTCGGCGGTGCGCCGTCGACGGAGTCGGCCGACGAGGACCGTGAGCGAGCGACCGCACGGGCCTCCTTCTTCGTGTTCGGCGACTTCGCGTCGCACATTGCCGGCGACGTCGCGACGGCCGAGACGCTCGTCCCGGTCGGCCAGCACGGCCACGGCTGGGAGCCCGGACCGCAGATCCAGGGCGACGTGCTCGACGCGGACCTGTTCGTCCACGGCGTCGACGGGTTCCAGCCGTGGGCCGACGACGCCGCGGCGAACGTCCGCGCGGACGGCGCGGACACCGTCCTCGTGGAGGTCGGGTCGAACGTCGACCTGCTCGACGCCGGCGGTCACGAGGGAGACCACCACGAGGAGACGGAGCACGAAAACCATCACGAGGAGACGGAGGACGGAGACGGCCACGAGGCGACCACGCACCACGAGGACCACGCCGAGAAAGATGACCACGGCCACGACCACGCGAGCGGGACCGACCCGCACTTCTGGCTCGACCCGGTGCGGGCCAAGCGCGCGGTCGAAACCGTTCGGGAGGGGTTCGCGAGCGCGGACGAGGCGAACGCCGACGCCTACGCCGAGAACGCGGACGCGTACGTCTCGCGACTCGACGACCTCCACGAGTCGTTCGAGTCGGCGCTCGATGGCGCGTCGCGGGACGTGGTCCTCGTCGCGGGACACGACGCCTTCGGCTACCTCGCCACCAGGTACGGGTTCGAGGTCCGAACCCTGACCGGCGTCTCGCCCGACGACACGCCCACGCCGAAGGACGTCGAGACGGCCCAGCACGTCGTCGCGGAACACGACCTCGACCACGTGCTCGCGGACCCGCTGGCGTCCCAGCGCGCGGCGAACCAGCTAGTCGCCGAGACCGACGCCGAGTCGGTGCTCCCGCTGACCTCGATCCCCGGCCGGACCGAGGAGTGGAACGAGAAGGGCTGGGGGTACGTCGACGTCATGCGAGAGATCAACCTCCCGACGCTGCGGCGCGCGCTCGGGGCGGAGGAGCAGTGACTGGGGCGACGGCCCGCGACCGACCGGACGGAACCCCGCCGGTCGTCGGCGTCGAGAACGTCACTTTCGGCTTCGGCTCCGAACCGGTCGTCGAGGACGTTTCGCTGACGGTCGAGCCCGGAGCGTTCCTCGGCGTGGTCGGCCCGAACGGGTCGGGCAAGAGCACCCTGCTCGAACTCCTGCTCGGCCTCCGGGCTCCCGACGAGGGAACGGTCCGGCTGTTCGGCGAGCCCGCCGCCTCGTTCGACGACGGCGAGCGGGTCGCCTACGTGGCCCAGAACGTCGCGGGCGCGGTGCGGGACATGCCCGTAACGGTGCGCGAGGCCGTCCGAATGGGCCGATACCCCCGGCGGCTCGTCGGCCGGTTCTCGGACGCCGACCGGCGGGCCGTCGCGAGCGCGCTCGACCGCGTCGGGATCGCGAACCTCGCCGACCGGCAGGTCGGCCGACTCTCCGGCGGCCAGCGCCAGCGGGTGTTCATCGCGCGGGCGCTCGCCGCCGAGGCCGACCTGCTCGCGCTCGACGAGCCGACCGTCGGCGTCGACGCCCGGTCGCGAGAGGCGTTCTACGCGATGCTCGCCGACCTGAACGACGAGGGGCTGACGGTCGTCCTCGTGGAGCACGACATCGGCGTGGTGACGACCCACGCGAGCGAGATCGCGTGCCTGAACCGCGAACTCCACTTCCACGGCGATTCGGCCGAGTTCGTCGAGACCGACGCGCTCGGGTCGGCGTACGGGCCGAATCAGCACGTCCTCCATCACGACCACGAGCCATGACCCGGCTCGACTATCTCGCGAACGAAGTCGGCGCTACTCCGCTGGCGCTCACCGACTGGCTGTTCGGCTTGCTCGACTGGCTGCTGACCGACGCCTACGGCGCGGGCATGGACTGGATCGCATGGACGTTCGGCGTCCGGACGCTGAGCTACCCTTACATGCAGCGGGCGTACCTCGCGGTAATCTGCATTGGTATCGTCGGGCCGCTTGTCGGCACCTTCCTCGTCCACCGCGAGATGGCGATGATCGGCGACACCCTGGCTCACACCGCGTTCGCGGGGGTCGCGGTCGGCCTGTTCGCCAACAGTGTGCTCTCGCTGTCGGTCCACCCGCTCGCGACCGCGATGGTCGTCGCGGTCGGAACCGCGCTGCTGGTGGAACTGCTCGTCGAGTACGCCGACGCCCACAGCGACACCTCGCTCGCCATCGTGTTGACCGGCGGGTTCGCGGTCGGGAGCGTGCTCATCACCGCGACTGACGGCGGCATCTCGGTCGGCATCGACGCCTACCTGTTCGGCAGCCTCGCAACCGTCTCGAAGGCCAGCGTCGGGCTCCTGCTCGCGATGACCGCGCTCGTCGCGGGGCTGGTCGGCGCGGCGTACCGACCGCTCCTCTACGCCACCTTCGACGAGACCGCGGCCCGCGCCGCCCGCATCGACGTCCCGTTCTACAACCGACTGCTGGTCGTCCTGACCGCGGCGGTGGTCGTGAGCGCGATGCAGATTCTCGGGGTCATCCTCGTCGCCGCGATGCTGGTGGTCCCGGTCGCGGCCGCCGCGCGGGTCGCGCGGACGTTCAAGCAGTCGCTGCTACTGGCGGTGCTCGCCGGCGAGTTCGCGGGCGTCGTCGGCGTCACCGTCTCGTACCGCTACGGGCTGGCCGCAGGCGGGTCGATAGTGCTGACCGGCATCGCCCTCTACGCGGTCGTGCTGGCAGTCGACGCGTTCGGAGCGAAGGAGTGGGTTCCAGGGAGGGAGTCGGCGGGTCGGAATCCCGAGTCGGCCGTCGAGGAGTCGGACGCGGCTGTCGAGGACTGATCCTCAATATCTCGATATTCAGCGGTAGAGGTGCTCTATCGCCCGCCCTCCTGTTGTTGGGATCGCAACTGTTCTACGAGCCGCGCTTTCCGAGCGGCGCGAGTGAAGCACCCACCGGTCCGAATTTGCTATAGCGGAAAAGAGTTTACGCGTCGCGAGGCGAAACCGACAAACGCCCGGACCCGAAACTCACGGGCGATGGACTGCGACAAATGCGGCCGCGAGTCGGTCATGCACGCGGCGTACTCGGGGCTGCACCTCTGCGAGGAGCACTTCCTCGCGTCGGTCGACAAGCGGGTCCGAAAGCGGGTCCGCGAGGACGGGCTGGTCCCCGACGACGCCACGCCGGAGGACCCCGAAACGTGGGTCATCGGGCTGTCCGGCGGCAAGGACAGCGTCGTCCTGACCGACGTGCTCCACCGGACGTTCGAGCGCGACCCCCGCATCGAACTCGTCGCGCTCACCATCCACGAGGGCATCGAGGGCTACCGCGACGAGAGCGTCGACGCCTGCGTGGAGCTGACCGACGAGCTGGGGATTCCCCACGAGCTCGTGACCTACGAGGAGGAGTTCGACGTGCGGATGGACGACGTGGTCGAGAGCGACCCCGAGAACATGGCCGCCTGTGCCTACTGCGGGGTGTTCCGGCGCGACCTGCTGGAGTCGTACGCCGAGGAACTCGGCGCGGACAAGCTCCTGACCGGCCACAACCTCGACGACGAGGCCGAGACCGCGCTGATGAACTTCCTCGAAGGCGACGTGGCCCAGATCGCCAAGCACTTCGACGCGAGTCTGGGCTCGTTCGACGAGCGTGACCGAGACGATGACGGTCCGACCAGCGAGGACGGCGGGCCGACCCGCGAGGAGGGCGACCACTTCGTACCGCGGGCCAAACCGCTCCGGGACGTGCCCGAGAAGGAGGTCGCACTGTACGCCCACCTGAAGGATCTGCCCGCCCACATCACGGAGTGTCCCCACGCGAGCGAGGCCTACCGGGGCGAGATCCAGCAGTTGCTCCACGGACTGGAGGAGAACCACCCGGGCACCCGCCACTCCATCATGGCCGGCTACGAGGACCTGGCCGCGCTGGCGGCTCGGGAGTTCGGCGCGCGCGAGGAGGGCTCGACGGAACTCGGCGAGTGCGAGCGCTGCGGCTCCTCGACGACACGGGACGTCTGCCGGAAGTGCTCGCTGCTCGACGCGATTCACGCGGTCTGAATTTTCCGACTCTACGCGGTCGTACTCGGACGATTCTTCATCTCTGCGTGCGCTGATTTGTTCTTCCACCTCGGCAGACGCTGGCTACTTTCCCCCCGGCGCGTGCTGGCGGATTCTCCACTCCGGCGCGTGCGGGCGTCTGCGCGAGGGCACCGAGCGCAGGCTCGTGGGAGCTTCGCTCCCACGGCGCGACCTCGTGTCGCGCCAAATCGCGCGAGGGAGCCGACCGCTTTCATGCGGTCGGCGAGGCTGGGGAGGTCTGAGAGGCTCTCGCGGTGCTGTGCGGTTTCTCATATGTCTCGGCAGTAGCTAGCTCCACGCCGACTTTCGTTGTTCCGAGCGAGCTAGCTATCGCTTGAGCCTAGGCGTAACCGCGACCGCACAACACCGCGCCTCGTCCTCCCCAGCCTCCTGCGGTCCTCGGTCGTCACATTCGTTCCTCCCTCCGGTCCTCGTCCCTCGCGCGCGTTGCTCGCGCGCGCCGGATTTCAGGGTAAACCTCTGCCATGGTCGACGATGGACTCTAGTTCCGAGAATACAACTCCACGAACTTACTGTCACTTCCAAGAAAGAGCCGAACACAGCGTTCGACGGTCGATCCGAACGAAAATCCGGAGTGGTCAGCGGATCACGTCGAGTCCGTTGCTCTGCTCGACCTCGTCGCGGCCGCCGTCGCTCTCGGCACCCCACTCGTTCGACCCGCCGGCGTCGTGGGTCGAACCGGCCGAGTCGCCGAAGGTCTCGGCGTTCTCGAGGTTCTGGCTGGCGTCGAACGACGAGTCGTCGATGTCGCTCATCTTCTCGCGCGAGCGGTCGGCCTGCTTCTGCGTGCTCGGGCCGAGCACCTGCGCGCTCTGGACGCCGGTCATGATGGCCATGACTCGGACCTTGCCCTTGTAGTTGTCCTGGATGCGCGCGCCCCAGATGACGTTCGCGCTGGCCTCCAGTCGCTCGGTGATGTTGCTCGCGATGGACTCGGCCTCCTTCAGCGTGAGGTCCGGACCGCCCGTGATGTGGACCAGTCCGCCCGACGCGCCGCGGTAGTCGACGTCGAGCAGCGGGTGGTTCATCGCGTCGCGGACGACCTCCTCGGTCTTGTTCTTGTCCTGGGTCTCGCCGACCAGCATCACCGCGACGCCGCCCTGATTCATGATCGAGGTCATGTCGGCGTAGTCGAGGTTGATGAGGCTCGGCTGGGTGATTGTCTCCGAGATACCCTTGACGGTCTCGGCGATGATCTGGTCCATCACCGAGAACGCCTTGCCGATAGGCAGGTTCGGGACGTAGTCGAGCAGTCGGTTGTTGTCGAGCACGATGATGGAGTCGGCCTCGCCACGGAGCTTCTCGAGGCCCTCCTCGGCTTTCACCGTGCGCGCGCGCTCGACGTTGAACGGCGTCGAGACCATCCCGACGACGATTGCGCCCTGCTCTTTGGCGATCTTCGAGACGACGGGCGCGGCTCCCGTGCCGGTGCCGCCGCCCATCCCGGCGGTCACGAACACCAGGTCCGCATCGCCGAGCACGTCCTTGATCGTGCCCTGGGCCATCTCGGTCGCGCGCTCGCCCATCGAGGGGTCGCCGCCCGCGCCGAGGCCGTTGGTCAGGGACTTGCCGACGAGGATCTTCGTGTCGGCCTCGATCATCTTGAGGTGCTGCTTGTCGGTGTTGATCGCGACCGTGTCCGCGCCCTCGACGCCGATGTTGTACAGCCGGTTGACGGTGTTGTTGCCCGCGCCGCCGCAGCCGACGATGACGATACGGGGGTCGCCGAACTCGTCGCCGTCGACCGAGGCGTCCATCTCGCGGCTCTCCTCCTCGGCGTTCTCTAGCGCGTCCTGGACGATGTCCTGCATGATCTACACCTTCGCCCACGACCGCTTGTTGGTCGTCTGGTCGGCCGTCTCCTCCTGTTCGTTCAACATGTCGCGAACGGCGGCCCGAATCGCCTCGCTCCGGTTCGGGAACTCGCCGGTCTCGACCATCTGTTCGACCTCCTCGATCTGCTGTTTCGGAATGCGCAGTGTCACACGCTCCATGGTTGGTATATCCCCTGTGAGTAAGACGGTTCGCGACTTCCCACGCGCGCTGTCTTACAGCATGTGCGCGCTTCAGGCGGCGGACATCCGCCGCGAAGCGCCATCTGTAAGACAACCGTCTTACGCATCAAGACCCAACAAAGTCAAAACTTAAATAGTTAATGGCTACTCGTAAAACACTGTCTTACGGGCGGTCCAGCACGTCGGCGGCGGGCGTCCGGCGGCCGCAGCCGGGGCAGAACCCCCAGTCCGAGCGCACCTCGTCGCCGCACTCGCAGAACAGCCGCCGGGCGGCCTTCTCCCCGCAGTTGGGGCAGTACACGTGGTCGTCGGACAGCGACTCGCCGCACTGGCCGCAGGCCGATTCGGCGGCAGAGTCGCTCGCTTCGCCCGCTTCACGCGCAGGTCGGGCGTCGGACGAGTCGTCCGACGCCCGACCCGCGCGTCGAGTCGCCTCCGTATCGGTGTCGGATCGTCCGCGCGGGGCCGCATTAGGTTCGGTGCGCGCTCCCCCGTCGGACTCCAGCGTCACGTTGACGTTCACGTCCTGCGGCCGTCCGGCCGCACGGGAGTCGCGTCGCGACTCCCGTGCGGCCAGCCGCTCGGTCACGAGTTCGTCTACGCGCTCGGCCAGGAAGGCATCCAGCGTGGCGGTCCGAGCGCGCTCCCCGCGAGCGCGCTCGGACGCGCGGCCCGGTGCGGAGTCAGCCGTCGCGCCGCGGCCGTCGTCCGGCGCAGTCGCGCGCCGCTCGGAATCCACTGGCCCACGCCGTTCGGAGTCCGCCCTCGCGTCGTGCCCAGCGTCCGCTCCGTCGCGCTCGACGCTCGCGCCGTCGAGGTACGCGCGGAGCGCCTCCCGCATGATCTCGCTCTTCGAGGCGTCGCGGGCCTCGATGCGCTCGACGAGGTCCTCGTCCGCGCGGAAGGTAATCTTGCTCATGTGGCAGTTCGTACCACGATATACGCGCATCCTATTTCAATCTTCCCAAACATGTCTGACGAGTGGGAGACGACGGAAGACGCGGCGCTCGCTGGCGGTTTTTTCGACTGTCGCGCCGGGTTCACTCCGGGCCAGTCGCGATAGCTCGGCTGACAGGTCCGGTCGGACGGAAGTCGATTGTGCTTGGACGACGGGTCGAGGTCCTCGGGCTCGCGCGGGTCCTCGCCCTCGCCGAATAATAACCCTTAAGTCCGCCAGAGGACCTACGTGAAACTGCGCCCGCCCTTAGCTCAGACTGGTAGAGCAGTCGACTGTAGATCGACTTGCCCCCCGTTCAAATCGGGGAGGGCGGACTGATTTCTCTCGGCGCAACGCGAGGGAGCGTAGCGACCGAGCCGCGCCGAGAAATCAGCATTCCCCGGGCCGATTTGAGCCTGTGAGTCGCAGCCCCGGAACGGCCCGTAGGGCCGCATGCCCGGAACGTCTCACAACGTTCAAATCGGGGAGGGCGGACTTCTTTACCAAGCGATTCGTTGTTGGCCGAGTAGCCGCCCTTGTGCAACCCACAGGACCCGACGTAGTTCAACAGGTGCCCAACTTGGGCCCGCGCCGCCATGCCTTTGCATATTGCCGAACGCGGTGGAGCAACTACGTGTTTTGGGACTGATGGTTCTGTGGCCCGCTGGAACAGGAGTCACCTCTGCCGAAGCCGGAGCGTCCCCTGCCGAAGAATAAACACACGCCGACGCAGACCTTCGGACCAGTGGGTCGTTGCCCGGCCGTTGCACTAGAGCTACAACTACGCATCAAGGAAGTGTAACCATAGATACGTGGTGCGTATCTATCGCTGAGATACTTTCACTGCATTGTGAAGAGTTAACACCCATCGTGATAAATCAAGAAGTAGGCGTTCTCTGTCCCGGAGAAGAGATGGCTGGTTGCCACAGGATGTTGGTCTAAACGCCAGGGGGTAAGGGAAGGACAATGACCGTAAGACCATCAACGGGGTACACGAACCTACTACACCAGTGTTTCGCGGTTCCTCAAAACCAAACCATTGGGGTGTCACATGACGAGATTTGAATATGATGAGCTGTACCTCAAAGCCAGTACGAACCGAACTCGAACACCGCCATCCAATCGTGACCTCGTGGCGGATGCACACGACAACCTCCAGAGGGCCTTTCTGAAGCAGGCAGAACACGTTCCGGACGGTCAGACACGTCAGTTCGGCCCGGTAACAGCGGTTTCGGCGGGAGTTCCAATTCCGATATTTAATAGGGTATTCATCCTCGAATGCCCACCCTACGACGAGCTTACAGCGGCAGTCGAGTGGATGACTCAGCGTGATGTACCGTTCTGGGCGACTGTGACAACACCCATGGTCAAGACAGTCGAGGAACTCGCTACTGGCCTTGACCTCAGGTTGACTAATCAGCCCCAGCCCGGGATGGCGCTGGCTCCACTCGACGAGATACCGTCCAGCGAGTCTGTCGCCCAGATTTCCGAGGTCACTGACTCGGATGCACTTGCCGACTTCGCCACAATTGCTGCGACTGTCTTTGAGATTCCCGAGGACGTGACACACAAGCTCACGTCGCCCTCAATCCTGATCGACGAGGAAGTACGTCTGTTCGTCGGGCAGGTAGACGACCAGTCTGTCGCCTGCGGCCAATTGGTACAGACCGGAGATGTGGCTGGTATCTACACTATTGGGGTGGTTGAGCCGTTCCGACGACAAGGCATCGGGGAAGCCATGAGTTGTGAACTTCTTCGGATTGGGCGTGACGCTGGCTGCACCGTCGGAACACTACAGTCGTCCGAAATGGCTCAACCAATGTACGAAAAGATAGGGTTTGAAACGGTTGTGACCTACCACCATTTCGAGGCAACCGTGTGAATGGGTCGTGGACTTCACAACTTGTCCAAGATGTACTCCCAATCATGAAGGATACACGCTCTGTCTCTACCACTCCCCAGAGGACTGTGGCCATGGTATCCTATCTGGCGACGCAGACCGGGCCTGACCACCGCCGTGTCGGTCCTGCGTGGCCGTGGTGCAGGGCCTCCTACGAGAAGGGGGTGAACACACGCAGCGGCACGCTCTCGACCCCCACTGGAGGAAGGGGTTAGAGTCCTTCGAGATACCCCCGACGCTGTTCCATCTTCTCCTCTTTAGTCATCTGGTTGTAGTGGTCGTCCAGTACGTCGGCGGATACGTCGCCTCTGTCGGATACGACTGCCTTCGGCACGTCTTCGTCGAGGGTAGGGAGGACGATGCTGTCGTAGAGGCCGTCCTCAACGCCGTCAATCGTCTCGCAGAACCTGATGAATTTCCGTAGGGTCGAGAGTTGCGTACGGAGCGAGACTGTGTTCAAGTCGCCGTCGTTGCGCCGCCACGTACGGTACTCGTACAGCTTCCGACCGGTGAGGGAGTTGCGGTTAGTGATGTTCTTCTCGTCACACCACCGGAGGAAGTGTTTGAGCCGATACCAGTGGGCTTGGTGCGCTCGGCCGAGTCTTCGCCCCGTTGTGCGAGGTACAGTTCCACTGCTGTTTCCGGTTCGAGGGGTTCGAGTTCTTGGGTCATGGCTTGCGATGGTTTGCAAAGCCATGCCAGCGCAGTGAAGTGGCGTTTCAGGGCGGTAGGACGCCTATGGAGGTCGTTTTCGACTTGTCCCCGTTCAAATCGGCTCGGTTGGACTTCTTCCCCGGTCGTTTCGTCGTCGACTGAGATCGACTCGTCTCCGTCCTCCCGAGCGGAGCGAACGAGAACGGGAGAGCCACAGCCTCGATAGCTCAACGCAACGTTCCGGCGTCCAGCCGCTCGCTTCCCCAGTAGTACACACCACCGAGCGTGACGCTCCAGACGAGATGGCTCCCGAGCGCCGCCACGTCGAGGTTCGGAACCTGCGCCGGAATCCCGACCAGACCCAGCCAGAGCGGCATGACGACGCCCGCCGCGACGGCCCAGAGGACGAGTCCCCACGCGGCCGCGACCGAGACGTGCCCGAGCAGGCTGTCGGCGTCCTCGCCGGGAACCACGGTCAGCAGTCCCGCAAACGCCATCGCGAACACGACGCTGTGGAACTCGTGGGTGATCCAGCCGACCGCCGGGTCGGAGACGCCGTACAGCGCCCCGATGACCGGGATCACGCCCGCGACGGTCTGGCTGAACGCGCCCATCGCGACCCCGGCGACCAGCCCGGAACCGACCGACAGGGTCAGCTTAGACGGCGCGATGCCGTACGTTCGGTCGGTGGTCATGGACGTCCCCGGCGGCGTCGAGCCGTCGGCCCGGAGGAGCGTCACCTCGACCGTCGTTCCCGCGTCGGTCACGGTAGTCCGTACATCGCCGTGGTAGCGCTGGACGAGCAGTCGGACGACGTTGAGACCGAAGCCACTCGACGGGTTGTCGTGCTCTGCTACCGCGCCCTCATCGAGGATCGAGCGCTCGCGCTCCGGAAGTCCCGGGCCGTCGTCGGCGATGCTGACCGTCGCGTACCGCCCGTCTGTCTCGACGCCTACCGTCACGCTCGGCGCGTCCGCGTCGTTGTGCCGGACTGCGTTTTCGAGCAGGTGGCGAAACAACTGTTCGAGCTGGGCGTTCGCCCACACCGGAATCGGCTCCGAATCGTCGCTCACGCGCCAGTCGGCGTCCGGATGCTCGCTCCGGACCGACTCGACGCTCCGCCGGAGCGTGGCGAGGAGGTCGACCCCGTCGAGGCTCGTCTCGGCCGACCGCGCGGACTCCGTCAGGTACTGCACGTCTTCGATGGTGTCCACCACGTGATCCGAGCGTCTGCGGATGACCTCGACCGGGCTGGCGTCGTCCGCCTCCTCGCGCCGGTCGAGCACGTCGGCGTAGCCCGAGATGGCGGTGATGGAGTTGAGCACCTCGTGGCGCAGGATGCGGTTCAGCGTCACCAGCCTGTTGGCCTGCCACCGCAACTCGCCGCGCTGGCGGTCGTTCCGCGCGGCGTACACTCCGGTCAGTGCGCCGCCGATACTCCCGCCGATGAGGAAGTTCGAGAGGTAGATCTCCGACAGCACAGACTCCATCCCGCGGAGTTCCCCGGGATTCGACCCGAGCAGCGTCAGCACCACGAGGACGAGCATCGCTCCCGCGCCCGCCAGACACCAGACGGTGGTCGTCCGCACGAACCCGGGGTCGAACGGGCCGACGACGAGCGCCACGCCGAACGCGGCCAACAGCAGTCCGAGCACGAGCGGGAGCAGTCCGGCGAGGTAGAACGCCACGGGCTCGTCGTACGCGGCCAGCGTCACGGTGAATCGGGTCAGCCCGAAGCCGAGCCCCGCGACCGCGAGCCCGGTGAGCGTGACGTTCCGCGGCACCGATGCTCTTGGAAGGCGCATGGTCGTTCGCCACGTTCTCACCTCCCGTATTAATAACCGGGTGTCGGTTCACTCGTCGCTCTCGTCCCACCGATTTCACTCGTCGCTCTCGTTCGACCGATTCCGGATTCGCGCGTACGCTCCCGCAGCCACCGCGGCCGCCCCCGCACCGACGCCCACCGCGCCGAGCCTCCTGCGCCACGAGGACCCGCCGGACCTGCCGGTGGCACGCTCTATCGACCCCGTTCCGGACTTGGGCACCTCCGCGGCGTACCGATGCACCTCGCCGGCGCCGATGGACGTCGAGGGTCGGGCGTCGAGCCGCGTCCCCTCGGCGTCGGCGACCAGCGCCCGGAGCGCGTAGTCGGCGTCGGCCTCGCCGACGACCGTGATATCGTATCGGCCGGGCGAGAAGCCGTAGCGGTAGCGCATCCGACCGTACTCCGTCCGCGACCGGTCGATGGAGGTCGCGGCGTCGCGCAGCAGCGGTCGGTCGTCCGGGCCGACCACCGTCAGCGAGACGGCCTCCGAGTCGACGAGGAACAGCGCGAGGTCGAACAGCTGGTCGGCCACGCCTCCGCCGGTCGGTCCGACGAGCGGGCTGGAGCTATTAGCGTCCTCACTTCCGCTCTCATCCTCACTCGCGCTTCTTGCCGCGGCGACGCGCCCACGACGGTTGAACACGAACCCGTCGTACCCCTTGCCGTACGGCCGGACCGTCGGCTCCGAGCCGGTGGTGTCGACCTCGATGGGCTCCGGCGGGCGGGGCCGCGCGTACCGCCCCGCGCGGTAGTTCGGGTCGTAAACGAACAGCCGGGTGGCGTCCGGCTCCCGACTGTAGTCGTACACGAGCACCTGATGGGACGCCCGGGTCTGGCTGTCGAACACGGTGATTCCGGCGGTGCCGAACTCGTCGACGACCGCGGCGATCCGGTCGAGCTGTCGCTCGTAGTCGATCCAGCCCGGGCGCAGAATGGCTCGGCGGCCGAGCCACGAGTGGAGGTCGAAGAACTGCGTGATGTGGTAGTAGTCGATCTCGGCGGCGACCGGCCCGTTCTCGCGGTCCTCGACCGGCGTTTCGGGGTGGGTGAACTCGCTGGCGACCTCGCGGTCGAGCGGGACGGAGCCCGGGTCCTCGAAGTACTGCTGGGCCGCGAACACCATGCCGTAGCAGTGGCCGTTCGTGCCCGACTGCTGGTTGACCGAGACGTACAGCTGCTTCGCGATGGCGTCGAACAGGGTGTCCGGCAGCTTGAGCACGTTCACGTCGAGGACTCGCCGCGCGGGCCCCTCCCAGCGCCGGCCGAGCAGCCGGCGGACCTGCCCCTCGTCTACCGCTTCGTGGTCGTGCTCGGTGAACACCGACTCGCGCGTCGACCAGTTCTGGAACCCGAACCCGTGAATCGAGGGGTCGAACCCGTCGCGCTGCCGCGTTCGGCGGTCGCCCTGCCGGGCTCTGGTCGCGCTCGCTCGACGGTCTCCCGGTCGCCCGGGGTCCACTCGACTGCCGTCCGCGGCGCTGGTTCCGACGACTCGCCCGCTCCCCGCCACCGAGAGCCCTGCCAGCCCCGAGAGCAGCGCCCGGCGCGACGTCTCGTTCCGCATTTGCGATAGGTCACGTGGAGTACCCACTTATCTCCCGGTGGTCGTCTGGGGTCCTCCGCAGTGGAAGGGTCACGTGCGCGAACCTGGGCCGATTCGGCCCTCACCCGGCTGTTTACAGCCATTTTCATCTTCTGACGCGCGTCAGACGGCTCGCCGGGAGTCGATTTTGGAGCGTCTCTCGTCGAGAACGGACGGTAGCGGGTCGAAATCGGTGCAAACGCCGGTTTTCTTCCAGCGGCCGAGTCGGCTTTCGGCAGTCGAGTTGGTACTCACGGGTCGTGGTGACTCCCGCTCGCGGCCTCACCACTCGGTCGAGCCACAGGCGAAGCCGAACGACTCGGGATCGGGCCGGCCGAGCACGTCCACCACCGCGTCGTAGAGGTCCCGGACCTGCGGATGGCCGGTGGCAGCCCCAGACTCGTCGGCGACCCAGCGGTACTGGACCACGCCGTCGGGGTCCACGAAGAAGCAGGCCCGGCGCGTTCGCGGGGCGACCCCGAACGCGCGGTAGGTCGCGCCGTACTCGCTGGCGATGGACCGATCCCGGTCCGAGCAGAACGGGTAGGTCACGTCGAGGTAGTCGATGAACTCGCAGTTGGTCCGGGGTCGGGCGCGGTTGACCCCGACCACCCGGACGCACTCGTTCGCGGAGAACCAGTCGTACTTGCCGGGGCCGCGCCGGTCGGCGAACGACTCCAGTTCGAAGTTCGTGGGCTGGAACACCAGCAGGACCGCGCCGTCCTCGCGCAGCGACGACAGCGACACCTCTTCGACCGATCCGTCGAGCTTCGCGAGCGGTGCGGTGAACTCCGGAGCCGTCGAGCCGACGGCGGGCCCACCCGAATCTGCCATCGTGTTGCGTCACCACGCCGAACGGTTTAAAGTTACGTCAGACGGCGGCTTCGAGACGGTTCCCCGCCGGCGCTTCCCGCCCCTTTATGACCGATGGCCAAAAACGAAATCCCGATGGTATCGACGCTCACGGTGAACGTGACGGTCGTGGTCGGGCTGGTCGGCTTCTACGGCGGCCTCGCGCACGACCTCGGCGCCACCGCGGCGTTCCTCGACCCGCGGCTCGGACTCGGCCTCTCGCTCGGCGCGTACATCGCGGGCGGCGTGAGCGCGCTGCTGGGCTTGGCGACGGTCGTCGTCGAGGTGACCCGGACTGCGGGAGCGTCGTCGATGGCCGCGACCGCGGTCGGCCTCGGGCTCCTGTTCGCCGTCGTCTTCGGTCTGTTCTTCCGCTTCGGCATCGCGGTGTACGCGGTCCTGCTCCGGCTCGGGTTCGGCTTCTCGCGGCAGTGAACTGGAGAAGATTGTTCGCGTGGTCGACTAGTTTTTCGGCGCGCGCTGATTCGTCTTCTGCCTTCGCGTATGCTGAATACCCTTTCCACCCCGGCGCGCGTTTGGGCGCGGCGCGCGAACGCGCCGCGCTCTAGCGTGCGAGGGACGAGCATCGCAGGCCCAAGGCCGAGAAGCGCAGGAGGCTGGGGAGGCGTGAGGTCGCGGTTGCAGTGCGGTGCTGTGCGGTCTCTCATATGCCTCGGCAGTAGCTAGCTTCGTGATTCCATCGAGTTTTGACGGAGCAGTTGAGCTAGCTACTGCCGAGGCATCGGAGATATCGCAATCCCAGTTCGGGACCTAAAAATCAGATACCGTTTCTCAAACCAGTCCCGTCGTCCGCTCGGCGACTTCCACCAGCGATCCCCACGTGTTGCAGCCAGCCCGGAGCGCCACGAGGTCGTCGGCTCCGACTCGGACCACCACCGCGTCGCCGTCCCGCGCAACGCTGGCCGCCGACCGGTCGCCGTCGATCTCGCCGACTTCTTGACGGACCGACCGAGCGATCACGCGGGCGCGGGCGGACGACTCGTATTCGAATCGCAGACGCGCGTCGTGCGGTCGCTGTCCGAACTCCGCGGATTCGCGCTGTCGTTCGGATGTAGAATCGCGAGAAGAATCGACCATCGGGGCGAGAACGGAATTACTGCACGCCGACTTCCTTCACGTCGCGGCTCCGCTCCTTCAGCAGGACGCGGTGGCCGCAGTACGGACAGCGGACGCCGCCGTACTCGTCGAGCTCCACGTCGCGCTTGCACCGCGAACACTTGTAGCTCATTCGTCGTCGTCTTCTCCGAGCGCGGCGCGGATGGAGCGGCTGACGGTGCGACCCGCGGGCGTCTGGGGCCGGTAGGTGCCGCCGGCGTACTTGTAGCCGCAGTTGCCGCACTGCCAGATGCCGGTGCCCTGGCGCTCGACGCGCTCGTCGCCGCAGTCGGGGCAGGCGTGTTCCTGGTTCATGTCGCTCTCGATCTCGGCGACGCGCTTGCGGGCGACGCGCCCGTACCGCGCCCCGAATCGACCGGCGCTGCCGGTTCGACTCTTGGAGTTCTCGGCCATAGTACCCCGATTTTGAGCGGGCGCGCTGATAAAGCCTACGAGTCAGGACGCGGTCGACGATAGATTTGCACTCGGTCAGTACCGTGTCCCCAGTCAGTCCGCCGTGTCCCCAGTCAGTCCGTCGGCGGGTCGACCAGCTCGTGGCCGATGACCGCCAACGAGGCCACCAGCCCCGCTATCATGCCCGGTAGCCCCGTCAACTGACCGATCAGGAACCCGCCCCCGGAGAGCAGCGGTATCGCGGCGAGCACCGCGTCGTAGTAGCCCACCATCTCGTAATTACATATAATTACAGGCTCGGTCAAGAAGGTTGGGGCTTCGAACTGGGAGGATGTGTTTTGACTAGACCTCGACGCAACAGATGTCGACGGATCAGCAGGAAACGTTTCGAAAGCCCCCGCCCGCTCGCGGTTGCTGGCCGACATATCCTCCGTTCACTGCGTTCACTCCGGATAGGGGTCGGCCAGACGACCAAGCGGTGCGCGAGCGGGCGGCCCCTTTCAGTCCACCCAGACGGTGCAACGACGAACCGAGCGCGCTCCGGTGGACCGTTCCACGAGGTGTCCGCTGGAGGTTGTCCCACGGAGCGTTCGCTGGTGGACTGATTCACTGGCGGTTCTCCGGTGGTCTGAGTCACCGGTCGTTCGCTGGTGGACCGTTCCACCGAGCGCGTGCTGTGAGCGGGCAACACCTGCTCACTGCAGGTCGGTTTCGGCCAGCGCGTCGTTGAGGTCGGCTCGGATGCGCTCGCCGCGCTCCCGATCCATCGCGGTCGTGACCACGCGGTTCTCCTGCACGCTGGAGCCGTCCCGGAGCAGCAGCCGGACGTTGCCGTTCTCGTCGGCGCGGGTCGCCTTCGCGCGCACGCCGGTCCGGCTGCCCGACCCGCCGGCGTCGATGGGGCCGGGGATGATCTTCTTGACGTGCGGGTGGCCTGCCACGGTCTGGATGGCGGTCCGGCCCGCGCGGTCGCCGATGAGCGTGGAGTGGCTCCCGCCGAGCTTCTCCGCAGGAGCGGCCTCCACGACCTCCAGCGCGCGGTCGTCCCGGCGCGCGAGCACGGCCCCGACCGGATCTTCGTCCGCCTCTCCGTCCCTGCCGTCGCCCACGCGGTAGAACGTGTAGTGGAGCTGCTCGCGGGTCGCCCGGAGCACGTCGCGGTCGCCCGCGGCGTACACCTCCTCGGGGCGCTTGCGCCGCACCTCGTCGGCGATCCGGCCCGCGAAGTTCCGGAGTTCGACCACGCCGGTCTCGCCGCCGTCCTCGGGCGTGGTCGTCACGCCGGTCTCGCCGACCACCTCGTCGTCGTCCAGCATCGTGAGCGTCGCCCGGTCGCGGTCGAGGTCGAGCACCACGGCGTCGGCGTTGCCCGTCCGGCAGACCAGACAGTAGTCGCCGGGGCGTTCGAGCGGCGAGCCACACTGCCGACACTCCATAGCCGGGCCTAGCTCCGCGGCGGATTTAACCTCCGTGTTTCGCTCGGCGGTGGCGGTGTTTCGCGCGGCGGCGGGTCGGTCGGGGAGGACTGGTCGGCAGAGTGTCGGTCGTCGGGACGCTCACGTTCCGATCCCGAACTCGTCTCGGGACTCGGAGAGTTCGCTCCGGGATTCGTCGAGTGCCGTCCCGCAGTTCCCGCAGTAGTTGGCGACGGTGGCGACGCTCGCGCCGCACTCCGGACAGGCGTCGGACTCCCGGACGACCCGGCGCTGGGCGTGTGCGAAGTACTCGTACCCACCGTAGACGAGGTTGACGACGCCCCACGACCACCAGCCCGTGAGTACCACGAGCAGGAGGTGGACCCAGAGGCTCCCCATGCCGCGCTTGACGAGGACGACCCGCTCGGGCGTCTCGGTCTCGATGGTCCACCCCTCGGCGATGGCGTCGTCGATCTCGCGCTGGACTCGCTCGCTCCTGCTGGCGTAGCTCACGTGATTTCCCCGGACGGGGTACCACGCGCCCCCGGATATGGTTTGAGGCACTTCGGGTCGCGGTGGTTGTTCTGGTTCTGAGTATTCGCTTGGTACACTCTCACTCTCGGCGTGCGCTGGTTGGTATTCTGTCAGGTGTGCGCTGGTTCGCTCTTCCACCCGGCGCGTGCAGACGCGACCTCCTTGTCGCGCCAAACCACGCGAGGGACGAGTAGCGCAGGCCGTAGGCCGAGCAACGCAGGAGGCTGGGGAGGCGTGAGGCCCGCGGTCGCGGTGCGGGGCGGTGCGGTCTCTCATATGCCTCGGCAGTAGCTAGCTCGGACGTGTTCGAAAACACAGAGTACGAGACTGCAACGCTAGCTACTGCTTGCGCCTCGGCCTGACCGCAACCGCGACCGCAACGCGCCTCGTCCTCCCCAGCCTCCTGCGGTCCTCACTGCGTTGCGGTCCTCGTCCACCGGAGGACAAACCGCGTCCGCCGAGCCTGCGCTCGTTTCACTCGCGCAGACCTCGCGCGCTTTGCGCGACGCATGAACGCGCCGCGCAGCACGCGCCGGGGTGGAGAGCAGAATTCAGCGCGTGCAATGTCCGAGGGCCAAAACAGAACCCACCAGAGAGAACGAGAGACTACCAGAACTCAGAACAGTCCACTCAGTCGTCGCCTGCGACCGCTGCCCGCTCGCCGTCAAGGTACTCCCGCGCTGCCTCGCTGATGACCTCCTCGGGGCCGACCACGCAGTCCCGGCGCAGGTCCGGGAAGGTGCCCTCCAGCATCGCGGCGACCTCGCCGTCGAGCGAGGCGGCCTCCTCCAAGGTCCTGCCTTCGAGGTACTCGCTGAGGATGCTCGCGACCGCGCGGCTGACCGCGCAGCTCTGGCTTTCGAACGCGATGCGCTCGATGGTGCCGTCGGCCACGTCGACGTGGAACTCGCCCTCGTCGCCGCAGGTGGTCTCCTCCGAATGCTTGCGGAGCGTCGGGTCGTCGAGCCCACCCTCGTTGTGCGGGTTCCGGTGGTGCTCGTAGATGCGGTCGTGGTAGCGGTCGGAGGCGAGGTACTCCTCGACCTGCTCGGCGACGCCGTCGTGGCCCGGACCGCCGTCGAGCGCGTCGAGCAGTCGGTCGACCTCCTCGGTGGTGTTGTACACGTAGAACGAGGCTCTGACCGACCCCGGCAGGTCGAGCACGTCGTGGAGCGGCTGGGTGCAGTGGTCGCCCGCCCGCACCGCGATGCCGCGGTCGTTCAGCAGCGACGAGAGGTCGTGGCCGTGGACCCCCTCGACGTTGAACGAGACGAGACCGGTGCGCTCGACGCCCGGTGGCGGGCCGTACGTCTCCACGTCGTCGCGCGCTTCGAGGCGTTCGAGCGCGTACTGGGCGAGCTCGTCCTCGTGCTCGCGGACCCGCTCCATCCCGATCTCGTCGAGGTAGTCGGCGGCCGCCGCGAGCGCGATGCCCGACGCGATGGGCGGCGTCCCGGCCTCGAACTTCCACGGGAGTTCGTTCCACTTCGCGTCGTCGAACGTGACGTGGCTGATCATCTCGCCGCCGAAGCAGAACGGGTCGAGCTCTTCGAGCAGGTGTCGCTTGCCGTAGAGGCCGCCGATGCCGGTCGGCCCGGCCATCTTGTGGCCCGAGAACGCGAAGAAGTCGGCGTCGATGGCCTCCACGTCGACCGGCCGGGTCGGGGCCGACTGCGCGCCGTCGACCAGCACGTACGCGCCGGCGTCGTGAGCCAACTCGGCCAGCGTCTCGACCGGGTTGACGGTGCCGAGGACGTTCGAGACGTGGGCCACCGAGACGACCGCGGTGTCCGGACCGATGAGTTCCTTCGCGTGCTCGACGTCGAGTCGGCCGTCGTCGTCCACGCGAACGTAGCGCACCTCGGCTCCCGTCCGCTCGGCGACCTGCTGCCACGTCACCAGCGAGGCGTGGTGCTCCATCTCGGTGAGGACGATCTCGTCGCCCGGCCCGAGCTGGTCGCGCAGGCCGTACGCGACGATGTTGATGCCTTCGGTGGTGTTCTTCGTGAACACCATCTCCTCGCGGCCTCCGCTCGCGCCGACGAACTCCGCGAGCCTGTCGTGGGCCTCCTCGTAGGCGATGGATGCCTCGTGGCTCAGCGCGTGGATCCCACGGTGGACGTTCGCGTTGTACCCCTCGTAGAACTCCTCGTACACCTCGTACACCTGCGTGGGCGTCTGGGTCGTCGCCGCGTTGTCGAGATACGTCAGCGGCTCGTCGCCCACCCGGCGTTCCAACACCGGGAAATCTTGCCGGAGTTCCGAGATATCGGAGACCATGGGAATCATCTTGATTGATGGCCCGATAAATCTGCTTGATGTATCCACCTTCGGAGAAGACGTATCGAAGTATGCACTCTCAGTACCGTGTACTGAAATGTCTCCTCCGCAAATATTTCCCCGCTCACGGCGTGGTGAGAGCAAGCCGTCCCTCGTCGCGAGCAGGAAAGTACCACGCTATTGCGAGCGGGTGAGCCGCGCCCGCAGTCGCGCCTCACCCGCTCGCGGGATCGGTCTTCATGAACTCCCGCAGGACGACGGTGGCGTACGATCCTTTCGGGAGCGCGAACTCGAAGGTCAGCGAGTCCTCATCTTCAGCCTCCTCGATTTCGAGCCCGGTCCGGACCAGAATCGACCGACGAGTCCCGGTCGAGTCGAACTCCCCCGGTAGGTCGAAGTCGTCCGGCGCGAGCCCGAGGTCGTCGAGCACGTCGCGCTCGATCTCGCCCGGTTCGCCGTCGCCGAGTTCCGTCTCGGTGCCGACCAGCGGCGCGGTCACGAACGCCCGGCCGCGCTCGCAGTGGCGCGCGACCGTCTCGACCCGGCGCTCGGTCACGCGCTGTTCCCGGTCGGGGTCTGGAACGGTCACGCCGTCGACCTGCTCGGCGAAGCAGACCACGTCGCCCGCGACCGGGCGGTCGAACGGGAGCCCCCGTTCCAGTCGCTCGCTCAGGATTCGGTTGAAGGCGTACGACTGGGCGGCGTTGACGAACAGCCGCTGGAGGTTCGAGGGGACGGCTTCGAGCGCGGTCCGGAAGTCCTCGGGCCGGTCGCCGCCGGACTCGACCAGCGCGTTCAACATCGCGCGCTCGAAGCCGAGGCGCTCGGGCGTGGCGTCGAGCGCGGCCTGCCAGTCTCGCTCGTCGAAGTGGTCCTCGACCGCGCGGCGCGCTTCCTGCGATCCCTCGGGCTCGCTCTCGTAGGGGTTGGCGACGTACGCTCGGACCGCGTCCTCCCACTCGCCGCGGACGACCGCGAGGCCGACCTCGTGGGTGACGGGTCGCCGGCTGCCGAACCGCTGCTGGCCGAAGAAGTTCGGGACGCCTGCGGTTCCGGAGTGGCTCCCGCCGCCCGTCTCCGACTTGCCGCCCCCGCCGAACGACTTTAGGGCCGACTGGATTTCCGCGGCGTTCTCGGGGCGCTCGGCGTCCCGGACCGTGATCTCGAACTCGTTGCCCGCCAGATCGCCGAACTGGAGCCCTCGTCCGGTCCGGCCCACGACCGCTATCTCGGCGTCGTAGACGGACACGTCTCCGAGTTCGGACTGGTCGACCTTCCGGAGCGTGAACAGCTGGGTCGTGACCGCGTGCTTGTCCTTGGTGCCGGCCCACGAGACGCGCTCGCGGCTGATCCCCAGCGCGTCCGAGAGCCGCTTGGCGAAGTCGTTGGTGTCCCACTCCCGGAGCGTCGCGCGCACGACGAGGTAGGGGTAGGCCCCCTCGTCGGCGTCGGCCGGCTCGGTGTCGAACCGCTCGACCTCCCGGACCCGGAAGTCCTCGGGCGATTCGCGGAGGCGACCGCCGACGCCGTCCGGGTCGCTGACGAAGTGTGCGATGCCGACCGCCTGCTCGACTGGGTACGCCTCGCGCATTCACTCTTGATTTGCGGGGGAGTCGCTTGTATCTGGCTTCCCGCGGTCAGTAGTTTAGTTTGGGTTTCTCTGAAGCGCTGGAGTGATTACAGTAGTGAACGGCTGAGTCTGAAGAACGACTTCGGTTTCGAAAGCCCCCGCCCGCTCGCGGTCGCTCAGCGACATATCCTCGCTCGCTGACGCTCGCCGGCAGACGGTCCTCGTCGCGTTGCTCCTCGGCTGCGACTGCCGAGGTCACACTCGCTTCGCTCGCGTGACCGCTCGGATAGGGGTCGCTGAGGCGACCACGGGCCTTCGGCCTGCGACCGGGCGGCCCCTTTCAGTCCCACCCGCGGTCGTTTCCCCGTCCAATTTCGCCCGGTGGACCGGCCGGCCTGCTATCGCTCGGTGGGTTGTTCAATCCCGGCGCGTGCTGGCGCGAGTTTATCTCGCGCCAAATCGCGCGAGGGACGAGCATCGCAGGGCGAAGCCCGAGACGCGCAGGAGGCTGGGGAGGTGTGAGGCCCGCGGTTGCGGTGCGGTCGCGGTGCGGTCACGCCGAGGCTCAAGAATAGTAGCGGTCGCGGTTGCTGTGGCGGTCACAGTCGCGGTCGTGGAAGCGGTCGCGGTTGTGGATGCGGTAACCGAAATAGTCGCAGTTCTCACTGGCTCAACAGTAACACTCTCACGAAGAACCCAACATCCAAAAACCGCATTCAGTACAGCGAGAGGTCGCCCGTCACCTTGTCCACGAGGTCGTCGTCGGCCGGGCCGACCGCGAGGGTCGTCACGGTCCCCGGTTCCAACTGGGTGTGCCCCGCGTCCCGGATCACGGCGCGGGGAAGCCCCTCGGCGCGGGCCTTCTCGGCGAGTCGGAAGATCTCGTCCTCGCCGGCGGCCTGCACGACGACCTTCTTCTGGCCGCCGCCCTTCCACTCCTTCCGGGCGCGCGTCCCGGCGTCCTCGTAGGCCGACAGCGACGCGTGGGCGACCTGCGCGGCCAGCTTCCCTTCGCCCATGCCCAGATCGGTGCGGGCGACGATAGTCTGCTTCACGGCCGCAACCACGGGGTCGGCCGTTAAATCGGTGACTACTCGGAGCGGGCTCTACCACGTTTCCCGGTGCAATTTCCACCGCCGAAAAACGACACTCGAACGACAGCATTATTGGCTCCCGGTCGGCGCGTTCCGATATGGTCCTCGACGCACTCCTCCGCCCGGACGCCTTCTTCGCCGAGCGCGCGCCGGGACTCAGCCTCGCTCGCGCCGCCCTCGTGGTCGCTCTGGTCGCGCTCGTCACGACCGCCGTGGTTGGCGCGTTCGGCTGGTCGCTGAGCCAGCAGCTCACCCAGACCACCGAGATACCGAACGACGAGCGCCCGCCCGATTGGGTCTGCGACGACGAGACCACCAGCGAGGTCGACGAGATGATGCAGGACGGCTGCGACCAGCCCAAGCAGAAGACCGTCGTGGTCGGCGACCTGTTCTGGGACCGGTTCAGCGGTATGCTCCCGCTGGTCCTGTTCAGCGGACTGCTCGCGTGGCCGCTGTACGGGGTCGGACTGCACGTTCTGTCGGCAATCGTGAACGGCGAGGGGTCGTTCGCCGACACGCTCGCCGTCGCGGCGTGGGGAATGCTCCCCAGCGCGTTTCAGGCGGTGGTCGGCTTCGGCCTCCTGCTGACCACGCTGGGGAGCGTCGACCTGTCGGCGTCGAACCCCGAACTGCTGGCCTCGCAGGTCGAGACGCTGAGCCAGCGCGCGCAGGGCGACACCGCCGTGCTGGCGCTGGCCGCCGCGGCGTGGCAGGGCTACGTCTGGACCTTCGGGCTGAAGCACGCCCGGAAGCTCCCGACCGGCAGCGCGGCGTTCGCGGGCGGGACGATCGCGCTCGTGACGTTCCTGTTCGGGATCGCGTGACCGTCGAATTTCGCTGACCACCACTGGCGAGGACCGGTCCATTTAGGCCGCTCCGCGCCAACCCCACGCACATGATACTCTCGGACGCCGACATCCTCCGCCGGCTGGAGGACGGCGACCTCGCGGTCGAACCCATCGACGACCTCGACCTCCAGATACAGCCCGCCAGCATCGACCTCCGGCTCGGCAGGGAGTTCCTGGAGTTCCAGCGCACCAATATCCCGTGCATCCACCCGAACAGCGAGCAGGAGGTCTCCGAATACGTCGACGAGACCGTGGTCGAGGAAGGTGGCGAGTTCATCCTCCACCCGGGCGACTTCGTGCTCGGCACGACGATGGAGCGCGTCGAGATTCCGGCCGACCTCATCGCCCACGTCGAGGGTCGGTCGTCGCTCGGCCGACTCGCCGTGGTAGTGCATGCCACTGCCGGCCTCTGCGACCCCGGGTACCAGGGCCAGATCACCCTCGAACTGTCGAATCTCGGCACCGCGCCGGTCGCGCTCGAACCCGGTATGCGCGTCTCCCAGCTCACCTTCACGGAACTCAAGACGCCCGCGGAGCGCCCGTACGGCGAGGAGCGGGGCTCGAAGTACCAGAACCAGTCCGGCCCGCAGGCCTCGCGCATCCAGAGCGACCACGAGTTCGGCGGCGACCAGAAGCCCGATTCACCTGAGGAGAGCGAGCCATGAGGTTCGCCGAGGAGATCGCGGTCGAGGAGTTCCTGCCCACGGTCCGGTCGATGTTGGCCGAGGAGCTCCGCGAGCGCGGGCTGACCCAGAGCGAGGTCGCCGACCTGCTGGGCATCAGCCAGAGCGCAGTGTCGAAGTACGCCAACGGCGAGGTCGAGCGCAACGACCAGTTTCTGCACGACGAGCGCGTCCGGAACCTCGTCGCGCGCGTCGGCGAGGGGCTGGCCGAGGAGACGATGAGCCGGGTCGAGGCGCTGGTCGAGATCGAGGTCATGATCCGGCGGCTCGAAGACCGCGATCTCATCGCCGACATCCACGAGCGCGAGATGCCCGACCTGTCGGGCTACGGCGGCGACTTCGACGTCCACGACCCCGACGGCGAGTTGCGGGTGACCGAGCGCGTCCGGTCGTCGCTCCGACGCGGGCTCCGCATCGTCGAGAGCGCGGGCGGGTTCGCGTCGCTCATCCCCGCCGTGGGGTCGAACCTCTGTGAGTGCACGCCCGACGCCGACGGCATCGACGACGTGGCCGGCGTCCCGGGCCGCATCTTCGACGTGAAAGGTCGGGCCGAGATCCCGTCCGACCCGGAGTTCGGTGTGAGCGAGCACGTGGCGTCGGTCCTGCTGGCAGCGCGCCGGGCAGGAAGCGACGCTCGCGCGGCCCTGAACGTCCGGTACGACCCCGACCTCGTGGCCGCGCTGGAGGAGCTGGGCCACGAGGCCGCGGAGTTCGACGCGGAGTACGACGACCTCGACGCGGCGGTGGGCGCGGCGCTCCGCGAGCAGCCGGATGCGACCGTGCTCTACCACACCGGCGGCTACGGCGTCGAGCCCATCATCTACCTGCTCGGGGACGACGCCGAGGACGTGGCCGAGACGGCGCGAAATCTGCTGTAGTTCGCCGCCGTTCTATTTCATCGCTGTCTTTCGATTTGGTCACCGCTATGCTTCCGGTCGGGCGTCGAGCAGAATCTCGCCCTCTTCGACCGCCTCGACCCACTCCGGCCGGAGCGGGTAGGCGTCCTCGTCGGCCTCGTGGCTCCCCCAGTCGAGTTTGGCCGCGAACTCCTCGGTCAGACTCGGATGCGGCTCGACGTAAGCGGTCCCGTCCCGGACCTCGGTCACCACGCCGATCTTCTCTCGGTCGGCGTCGAACACGGACGCGCCTTCGTCGGCCTCGGTGAACTGCATACCGTCGGTTCGCCGCGCTCGGGTTTGACGGCTGTGGCCACGAAGCGAGTGGTGACCGACCGCGTTCTCGGCGAACTCAGGTCGGCGACGGGCTGCACTACTCGGCCAGTCCACGGGACGCGCTACTCGAACAGTCCACGGGATGCGATATGTAGCCATCCGACAGGATGCGCCGCG
>NZ_QLVG01000044.1 GCF_003382685.1 Halorussus litoreus
CCGCGGCCGCCCAATCGACTGGTGGAGCGTTCGTTGTCGCCCGGACTGGCTGGCGGACTGACCGTGGCCATCCGCGACTGCCCTCAAAAGGCCTACTTCCCCCAGAACGGGTCGCGCTTGCGCTGCTTGTCGAGATACATGTTGAGCGTCTCCAGCTCGTCGACCGGGATGTCCTCGGAGAGTTCCTGCTCCAGGATCTTCGCGTGCTTCTCCGGAATCTCGATCCATAGCTCGTCGCCCTCTTCGATCTGGCGGCCGACGGTCGGGCCGTCGATGGCGACGCTGACGCGATTGCCCCGGCGGGCCTCGTCGACGTCCTCGCCTTGCTCCTGAATGCCTTTGACCTGACCGACACGATTCGGTTCGCCACCCTCGAACTTCGCGACGTTGGCGTTCGTCTTGATGGTGCCCGAGACGACCTCGACTCCGACCACCGCGGGGTCGTTCTGTCGGAAGGTGTGGTCCGGGAGAATCTGGAACCGGGCGGGCCGGGTGATGTTCTCGAGGATGGTCTCCTGCTGGGCCTGCTCGATGGCCTCGACGTGGTCCTCGTACTCTTCGACCAGCCGGTAGATGACGTCGCTCTCGAACAGGTTCACGTCGTCCTGCTCGGCCTGTCGCTCGGCGTCGTCGAGCACGTCCACGTTGAACGCGAGGATGGTGCGGTGTTTGTCCTCCTCAGCGGTCGAAGCCACGCTCACGTCCCGCGGTGCCACGTCGCCGACCTCTGCGCGCATGATGGGGATCTCGGCCTCTTCGAGCGCGCTGGCGATGGCTTCGAGGCTCCCGAGCGTGTCGGCCTTCACGACGAGGCCCTGCTCTGCCGTGCCGACCTCGATCTCGGAGAGTTCGGCCCGGACCTCCGCGATCACGTCGTCGAGGTCCCGGTCACGGACCACCCGAACGGGCGCGCCCGCCATCGCCTCGTCGAGGTCGGGCGCGGCGATCTTGGCCCCGGCCGCGGCCCGGATCTCGTCGACCTTCTCGAAGCGGTCTTCGGTCCGGATCTCCGCGAGGTCGCGAGGTTTGAGCAGCGCGCGCACGTCGGTCACGATGGGGTCGTTCTTCGCGCCGACGACGATGGTCTCGTCCTCGCGGACCGTCCCGTCGTACAGCACCACGTCGAGTGTCTTCCCGAACCCCTTCTCGTCTTTGACTTCGAGGACCGTGCCCGCGCCGGGCCCGGACACGTCGATTGCCATGTCCTCCTTGAGGTAGCGCTGGGCCAGCCCCATCAGGACGGTCAGCACGTCCGGGACGCCCTCGCCGGTCTCGGCGCTGACGGGTACCACGCCGATGTTGCCCCGGAAGTCCTGGACGCGCCAGTACATGTCGGCGGAGAACCCCTCGTCGCTCAGCTCGCCGATGATCTCGTACAGCTGCTCGTCGAGCTTCGAGCGCGCCCGGTCGCTCTGGGCGTCGTAGGTCTGCTGGATGGGCGCGTTCTCGTTGGGCTTCCAGCCCGGCACGGTGTCGATCTTGTTCGCGGCGACCACGAACGGCGTCTCGGTCCGCTTGAGGATGTCGATGGCTTCGAGCGTCTGGGGCTGGAAGCCGTCGTTCACGTCCACCACGAGGATGGCGATGTCCGCGAGCGCGCCCCCGCGCGAGCGCAACGTCGTGAACGAGTGGTGGCCCGGCGTGTCGATGAACAGCAGGCCGGGCAGGTCGAAATCGTCGGGGTTCACGAGGCTCCCCGCCACGGACGACACCACGTCGAGCGGGATGGCGGTCGCGCCGATGTGCTGGGTGATCGCGCCCGCCTCGCCCTCGATGACGGTCGAGCCCCGGATCTTGTCGAGAAGGCTAGTCTTGCCGTGGTCTACGTGACCCAGGACGGCGACGATGGGTGTGCGCAGACTTCGTTCGTTATCGCGTGCGTCGGTGTCTGACATAGGCTACCACCCGGAAAGAAGGTTTCTTACTCGGGAAGTGCCGGGCGCGGCATTTAACTCCATCGCACCGCTGCGGTGGAACGCCCGACCGATACGACATCGTCTGCGCGAGCCCTGACGACCGACGCGCGTCCGACGCGCCCCGTATCCTTTATGTAGAAGCGCTCAGTAACCACCCGTATGTCGGAAATCCTCGCCGAAAATCTCTCGGGGAAGGCCGTCATGGGGTCCGACGGCACGGAGCTCGGGATGCTCTACAACATCACGATGGACCTCAAGACGGGCGAGCTCGCGGACCTGCTCGTCGAACCGGACGAACAGTTGAATAGAGACGCGGTGGAGTTCGACTCGGACGAACAGGGTCGATTCGAGGTCCCCGTGAAACGCGTGCAGGCGGTGAAAGACTACATCGTCGTCCAGCGCTAAATGCCCCTTCTACAGTAAATGTACGTTCTCGACGCCTCAGCGTTCATCGACGAGTACCACACGACAGAGGACACTGCCACCATCCCGATGGTGCGCGAGGAGCTCGAAGACGAGAGCGCGTACCGCTTCGACGCGATGGAGGGTTCGGGGATGCACATCCACATCCCGCAGGACGGTGCGGTCGAGCGCGTCCGCCGGGCCGCCGACGAGACCGGCGACCTCGCGGAACTCTCCCGGACCGACCTTCGGCTGATCGCCGCGGCCTTCGAACTCGACGCCACGCTCGTCACCGACGACTACGCGATGCAGAACGTGGCCGAGCACCTCGACGTGAGCGTCGAGGTCATCGCCAAGGAGGGCATCGAACAGCAGCGCGACTGGCTGTTCCAGTGTCAGGGCTGCGGCCGCGAGTTCGACGAGAACAAGGACCGGTGTCCCATCTGCGGCAGCGAACTCACTCGCAAGAACCCCTCGAACGCCTGACGCGAAAACGACTGCCTGACACCTCGAAACGACTGCCGGACTCCACTCTCGACTACCGGCAGGTCTGCCCAGCGGTCGCGGTTGCAGTCGGCAGTCCGCAGTCGGCGGCCGTGGTCGGCGGTCGTGGTCGGCGGTCGACAGTTGGCAGTCGGCGGTCGTGGTCCGTGGTCGGCAGTTGGCAGTCGGCAGTCCGCAGTCGGGGGGGGTGGGGGGGGGGGGGGGGGGGGGGCGGGGGGGCCCCCCCCCCCCCCCCGCGCCGCCGGGGGCGGGGGGGGGCCCCCGGGGCCCGGGCCCCCCCCCCCGCCCCCGCCGACCCGGCAATGGTGGACGTCGAATCAGGGATATCGGACGCCAGAACGTCGGAGGGGCGCGGCAGGTCACCGACTCGCCGGGACCGACCGCGTCGCTCGACGACCGGCGATTCACGCCGTTTCGCAGTCGTCGACTTCTTCGAGCCCGAGCGCGACGAGTTGGTGGAGGACCTCCTGCGTGGTCAGATCGTACTCGCGGGCGAGCGTCTCGATGCGCCTCGCGAGCTCCTCGTCGCAGGTGATCGCGTAACGACGCTCCATGCGACTTTCACAAGTAGTTGAAGCTGTTAAATCTTCGTCAGACGCCGAGCGGACGCTGGGCCGACGCTCGACGGATCTGAACTCCAACTGGCTATCTCCGCAGTCTGATACGTCATCACGCGCCGCCGGTCAACTGGACGTACATCTGGCCGAAGACGATGGCGTCGTAAGCTCCGTGGATGAGGACGGGCGCGACCAGATTTTCGGTCTTCAGGTACGCCGCACCGAGGATGACCGAGAGGAAGAAGATGACTACCAGCGTGTTGAGCACGGACGCGAGACTGCCGCCCCCGGCGTACGCCGGGATGTGGGCCAGCGCGAACACGCCGCTGCCGACCGCCACCGCGCCCCACTCGCCGAACGTCCCGTACAGGTCCTTCTGGATGATGTTGCGGTACAGGAGTTCCTCGCCCGGCCCGATGACGAGGAACGCAAGGGGGATGAGCAGCAGGAGTATCTCGACGTTTCCGCTCGCGGCCTGCTGCTGGACGCTGTGCTCGGCCGTCGAGAGGCCGAGCTGGGAGAACACCTCCGAGACGGCAACCTGCAGGCCCAGTAGTGCGGCGACGCCGCCGACCGCGTAGCCCGCGTCGCGCCGGTCGGGCGTGCTCACGTCGAGATACGAGACGGTCCTGTCGGCCCACCGGAAGTAGATCAGCGCGATGGTGCCGGTGCCGAGGCCGAGCGCGACCGAACTGAGTGCGAGCTGGACCATCGCGCCGGGCTCGGTCCCCGTGACCCCGGCCACCCCGCTCACCAGGAGGCTTCCCCACGCCGCGATAGCGAACAGCCCGAGGAATCCGACCGCGAGCCCCCACGACGTAGCCCTGACTTGCTCCCCGAACGAAGCCGGGAGGCCCCGCCAGTCGCCGTACGCCGCGACCGCACCGCCGACGCCTCCGACGAGCGCGAGCCCCACGCCCCACGGCGAGGTCGCGGCCGCGCCGTCGCCTCCGAGCGCGCTCGCGCTCGCGACCCCCGAAGCGGCGAGGCCGACGTATCCGACGACGCCGAGGCTGGCGATTCCGGCGACCAGCGCTCCCGATTCCCGGGCGAGCACGCCGTGGCGGCGCAACGAGAACCCCAGCAGAGCGACGCCGGCCAGCACCGCGAGGGTCGCGTTCTCGACCGGGCCGACCCCCGCGGCGTCCCACGGGAGCCCCGCCGCGACGAGTGCGAGTCCAGCCAGCACGACGCCCGCGCCTGCGGTGGAACGGTCGCTTCCGCCCGCGGTGGCCCCGTCCTCCACGCCCGCGGTAGAGCGGTCGTCTACGGCCGCGGCGGAATCGTTCGCTGCGCCCGCGGTGGAACCGTCGTCCATGTCCGAACTGTGGGATGCCCCGGCTAAAGGCTCTGCGCTTGCGCGTTCACGTCGTTCTCCGGCGGGCGAGCGCGAGCACGCCGAGCAGTCCGACGAGCGCGACCGGAACGCCGAAGCCGGGGATACCGACCCCGTCAGCCTGCTCCTCCGTCGGACTCCCGGCGGTCGTCGTTGGCGTCGTCGTCGCAGTTGCGGTGGTGGTGGTTGACCAGAATTCGGACTCGTCGTACGTGGTCGGAGTCGTCGTGGTCGGCCGCGCCGTGGTCCCGGAAATCGTCGTGACCGAAGTCGCTGTCCCGGATTCGGGGTCGATCACGACGCCCGGCGCTTCCGCGACCGTGGTTTGCTCGTGGCGGACGACGACTCGGACGTCGGTTCCAGCTTCGACGGTGGTGAGGTCGAGACTGGCTACCGCGGTACCGTCCTCCGTCGCCGTGGCCTCGGCGAGCGAGTGGAAATTTCCGTTCGTCCGGAACACGATTTGGAACGTCGTGCCTGGACTCGCGTTCGTCCGAAGTCGGATCGTCTGATTCGGGGCGGCTCGGAGACCGAGCCGGTCGCCCTCGTAGACGACTGTCGCGGAGACGTTGCTCGTCGTGGCCGTATCGGTCGATGCGGCTGAGCGGTCGATTTCAGCCGCGGGTTGGCTTCCCGATGCGTCGATACTCTCGGCGTGCGTGCCGACCGGCGCACCGGCGTGCGTGGCGGCGGTCGTATCGGTGGCCACGCTCGGGCTGGCCGCGCTTGTACTCACGCACGAGAGCGCGACCGCGGCCAGCGCAAACGCGAGTACTATCCGTCGGTGGAAGCACCGCCGAGGGAGGGCTGATTCGAACATGACTGGAATGTACCGGAATTGAACTGCTCGGGTGACCGGAAAAAGTTTTGTGTCTCTTCGACAGCAGTCGTCGTGATCGACCGCTCTCGTCGGCGCTGCCGAGGCCTCTCGCTGCGTTCCGCTCGCTACTCCACGGTCAGCGTGGTCTTCTCGGCCACTGCGTCGGCCTCCTCGAAGTCCCCACCACCCAATAGCCCTCGCGCCGCCTTCTTGCCCCACTCGACCGCTGGCTGGGTGAACGTCGAGATCTCGGCGAGTTCGCCGTACAGCACGCAGGCGGCCTCTATGCCGTAGAGGAGTTCGCCGAGTCCGCGCTCGTCCACGCGGTCGATCTCGATCCGGACGTTGGGCTGGCCCGCGGCCGCGAGGCTGGCCTCGGTCGCCTCGAACTCGGCGTCGAGCAGTTCCCCGAGGGTGGAGCCGCCGAGGTACGAGAGCCCCTCCAGATCGGTCTCCGGAATCGCCCGGTCGTCGCGCTCTGTCGGTCGGACGAGCGTGACCAGCTTGTCGCGCGGCCCGGCGCGGTAGAGCTGGAGCTGGGAGTGCTGGTCGGTCGCGCCGAGCGCCCTGGCGGGGGTCTGGCCCCGGCCGTCCTTCCCCAGACTCTCGGCCCAGAGCTGCGCGAACCACTCGGCGAACGTCTCCAGCGACTCGGCGTACGGCATCATCGCGTTGACGGTCGCGCCGCGCTCTTCCAGCGCGTAGGCCGTCGCCCCGTAGGCGTACGCCGGGCTCTCGTACAGCGAGCCCGCGAGTCGGTCTGCCTCGTCGCGGGCCCCTGCCAGGATCTCGTCGAGATCGTGGCCCTGGATCGCTGCACACGCGAGCCCGACGGTCGAGAGCACCGAGAAGCGACCGGGCACGCCCGCGGGCACGTCGAGCGCGGGCAGGCCCTCGGAGTCGGCCAACTCGCGGAGGTTCCCCTCCTCGCCCGTGGTGACGAAGGTCCGGTCGGTCCAGTCGACGCCGGCCGACGCCATCGCCTCGCGGACCACGAGGAAGTTCGCGAGCGTCTCGGCCGTGGTGCCCGACCGCGAGACGACGTTGACTGCGGTCGATTCGAGCGGGAGGGAGTCGAGCAGATGTGTGACCTGCTCGGGGTCGACGTTGTCGAGGAAGTACGCCGGGGTGTCCGAGGGCAGGGCGCTCGCGAGGGTGGCCGCGCCGAGCGCCGACCCGCCGATACCGACGGTCAGGACGGCCTCCGCGTCCGCGAACGGTTCGACCGCTCGCCGGATCGCGTCGACATCGACGGTGTCGGGCAGGTTCAGCGCGGCGTAGCCGTGTTCCGATTCCGCTCGCCCGCGCTGGATTCGCTCGTGGGCGTCGGCGACTCGCTCGTCGAGGTCGTCGAGCTCCGTGCGGGAGATGCCGGGGTCGCCCACGTTCGAGAGTGCGTTACCGAGGTCTACGCGCATAGTAGTCTGTTCGTACGCGCGACCGGGCGCAACAAAAATGGGTGTGTTCGACCCCTGCCGTCTCCTTCTCGACGTATCGCTGCAGTACTGTCTTCATTTCCGTTGGAACGACTGCAGTCGGTCTACAGGGACGTATCGTCTGTCCCGAAATTAGGTTGCAGATGATGGTTCGTTCACGACTACTCTCCGACGCCCGAAATCAAAATTCTAGAACGTCTGCGAGGTCCTCTTCCGTGGCTAGACGGCCTTCAACGACGTCTCGAATCCTACGAGTGACTCCCTCTGGAATCTCCTATTTCTCGCTCGGTCCCTACCGAGAGTTGGCTCTCATGCTCCTCTACCCTTGCTTGTAGCTTTCCTCGATCATTCGTGACTGTTGTGGAATCTCTGAAACCTTCCGTGAGCGCATCGCACCCCTTTTCACCTCGCCACTCCAACTCTCGGAGCGATGGCCGACGCGGAGACCGCGGGCGAGCGCGACAGTTCGACGACCGAAAGCGGCGCGTCCCGGAGTGTCGTCGTCGGGGCGTTCCGTCGGGCGTTCGCCGACTCGGACTCGTGGCTCCTCCGATCGTACGTCGTCGTGAGCGCGCTCGTCGGAGCGCTTCTCGGGCTCCTCCTGCTGCTCGCGCTCCCGGTGTGGATCTTCAACACCCTCGGCGGCTCCGAGTTCGCCACGTTTTCGCGGACGTTCCTCGTCGTCGGTGGCGTCCTGCTGCTCGTCGCGCTCGTCGCGCCCGTGCTCGCGTCCGCGCGTCGGCACGCCCGCGGGACCGCAAGCGCCCGGGTCGACCTGCTGCTGGGGCTCTCGGGCTACCTGTTCGTGCTGTCGCTGTACGTCTCCTTGCTCGTCTCCGCGCCGCCGGCCCAGCGCGAGACGCCGCCCGCCGCGATCGCGCCCGCGGTAGAGTTCCTCTACGGGCTGTCGCCGATGTTCGCTATCGCACCACCGGTGCTCGCAGCCGCCCTCGTCGGCGTCGTCTATCGGTTCGTCGGGCGGTGAGCGGCCCAACCAGCGAGTTGTCGATAGGCCGGTTGCGCTCGCGCGCCGAGAGCGCCGCCGTCGGCGCGCGAGCGCAACCGGCAAAAGCCCGGCCGTCCTACGCCGTCGTATGGCTGACCCCGAATCCGATCCCGGATCGGAATCCGACTCCGAATCCGACCTCGACCCCGACGCCGACGAGAAGTCGAGCACGTTCCTCGTCACCCACGCCGAGGCCGATTCGGCGGTCCTGAAGGACGTCCACGACGGGCAGGTCCACACGCTCTCGGGCAATCCCGGCGTCGAGGAGGCCGACGCCGTGGAGGCGACCGTCGCGCCGGACCCGCCGATGAACGTCACGTGGTCGGTGGTCGAGGTCGACGCGCGCCGCGAACTCTCGACAGAGCACAGCGAGGAACCGCCGACGAAGCAGGAGCGCGAACTCGTCGCCGAACAGGACGTGGGCGAGATCGCCCGCGAGGAGCGCGCTGGAACCGGCGAGATCCACGTCCTGACCGTGCCGCCTGCCGACACCGACGAGGCTGTCGCGGACGTGCTCGACGACGAAGGCACCCTCTCGCGGGCCGCGCGCCTCGGCGTCTCCCGCGTCGAAGTTCGGTCGGAGGACGGGGTGGTGAGCGTTCGCTACATGCCCTGAAATACGAGTTCATCCTACCGCTGTTCTCTCCTGCCCTGAGTCGTCTCCTGCAGAAACCTAGTTTTTGATTCGCGCGCGAGCAGTACGCGGCGCGAAGCGCCGCGACGAGCGAGCGGTGTCTTGGCGAGCAACGCGCGGTTGGGCGCGACCACGAGGGCCACGCCCGCACGCGCCGGGGTGGAACGCGGAAGATAGCTCACGCCAAAGTGGAAAGACGGCCCGTCCGACACGAATATCGAGCCCGAACTAGCGCGAAGAAGCTACACCTCGTTCGGCCCGCCCTGGCTCTGGACGTTCCAGCCGCCCTGCATCCCGCAGGCCTCGCGCACCTCGAACGCGACCTCGGTATCGGGACCGAAGGTGTCGCCGCCTTCGATGCGCTCGATGCGGAGCGGAACGTCCAACGTGCTCCCGCAACAGCCCACGCCGACGAACTCCTCCCACTCGTCGCCCTGCCGGACGCGGTCGGTCCGCGTCTTCCGGAGGTACGCCCGGAACGACGGTTTCTCGACCTGGAAGCGGCCCCAGTCGCTGAGGTCCTCCGGGTAGGAGACGACGACCCGGCCGGCCGGCGTGAGGTCCGCGTCGGCGTCGCGTTCGGCGTGATTCGAAGCCATGCGCTGGCGTACGCACGCGACGGGTTTGAGTCTTTCCGGCGTTCGCGAGTTGAGTTTTTGACCAGCCGTCCGCGACCGCACGACGCTTCCGTCTGCCGAACGCACGGTCTGCTGGCTCGAAACTGGATAAGAACACTTATTCACGGCCGAGACACAATCCACACCAATATGGTAGCGTTCGAAGTGCCGGAGGTGGACTACACCCAGTACACCAACCGGCAGTTGGCGGCGATTCCTCTCGCCCTGCTCGCCGTCGCACTGTTGGTCCTCGCCGGGTGGTACGTCGCCACCGGTGCGCCGGTACAGCTCGGCACGGAGTTCACAGGTGGTACCGAGTTACGCGTTCAGACGTCGACGCCCGCGGCCGAAATCCCCGACCAGTTCGACGCCGAGGCGTCGGTGACGGCCGTTCGGACGAGCGCCGACACGTACATCGTGACGTTCCCGCCGGAGGCCGAAGACGTCGGCCAACAGGCGCGGAACAATCTCGCCCCGGTCGCGGGCCAGTCGGCGAGCGACGTCGTCCAGTCGAATCAGGAGACGTCCGCGAGCTTCGGTAGCGAGGCCCAGCGGACGGCGCTGCTCGGGCTCGGGATCGCGTTCGTCGGGATGAGCCTGCTCGTGTTCGTGCTGTTCCGAACGTTCGTCCCCTCCCTCGCCATCGTCATCTCCGCGTTCAGCGACATCGTGATCCCGCTCGCGCTGATGAACCTGCTCGGCATCCCGCTGTCGCTGGGCACGGTCGCCGCGCTGTTGATGCTCATCGGGTACTCCGTCGACTCCGACATCCTGCTGAACAACCACATCCTCCGCCGGGGCGGCAGCTTCTACGAGAGCACTCACCGCGCGATGCGGACCGGCGTGACGATGACGGTCACGTCGCTGTCGGCGATGGCCGTGATGGCGTTCGTCGCGTTCCTCTTCCAGATCGAACTGCTGACCTCCATCGGCATCATCCTCGTGCTCGGCCTCGCGACCGACCTGATGAACACGTACATGCTCAACCTCAGCCTGCTTCGCTGGTACAAGTTCGAGGGGGTAGCGCGATGATCGACTTGCGCGACAACTGGCGGCTGGTCCTGCTCGCACTGTTCATCTTCGCCAGCGTGTTCGCGCTGTTCGCGCCGGGCGTCGGCGGCGGCGCTCCCGACGCCGGTGCGAACGCCTCTGCCGTCGAACAGGGCGGTGGCGGCCCGACGAACCTCCAGTACGGCCTCGAACTCTCCGGCGGGACTCGGATGCGTGCGCCCGTGAACGGCGTGACTGCCGAGGGCGTCCAGATACCGCAGGGGACCCAGGCCGACGCCGTCCAGCGACAGGTGGCCGGCAACCTCTCGGCTGCCGATCTCGGCGACGTGAACGTCCGGTTCACCAACACGTCGACGACGGTCGAGGCGTTCAGCGAGAACGTCACCGCCGACGAACTCGGGGCGGCGCTCGACGCGGCCGGCTACGAGTACGAGACCGTTCGGCCCGGCGTCACGGACCAGACCCGCACCGACATCGTGCGAATCCTCAAGGACAAGATATCGCGGGCCGGGCTCTCGGGCGGGCAGGTCCAGCAGGTGAGTACCGCGAACGGCGGGGACTTCGTCGTCATCGAGATGCCCAACGTCAACCAGTCGGAAGTCGAGACCCTCGTGACCGAGCGCGGGCAGGTCCAGGTCGTCGCGACGTTCCCGTCCGACAACCAGTCGGCCAACGGAACCGAGTACAGACGGGTGCCCCTGCTCACGCAGGGTGACTTCCGGAGCGTCGGGACCGCCCAGGATACCAGAGGCACGGGACCTCACGTCCCGCTGACCCTGAACGACGAGGCCGCCCAGGAGTACACGCGGGCGATGAACGAGTACGGCTTCACGAGCAGCGAGGGCATCTACGCCTGCCGCCGGACCGCCGACAACCCCGGGTACTGCCTGCAGACCGTGGTCGACGGTGACGTCGTCTACTCGGCGGATATGAGCGACGGTCTCGCCGAGTCGCTCCGGAACGCCGCCGCCAGAGGCGACTCCGTCAACAACTTCTTCATGACGACGACGAATATGTCGCAGGCGCGTGAGCTCCAGATCCACCTGCAAGCGGGTGCGCTGCCCGCCTCGCTGAACATGGACGAGGGGACCGCGTACTACCTCGCACCCAGCCTCGCCGAGGAGTTCAAGCTCTACTCGCTGATCACGGGCCTCATCGCGGCCGTGGCGGTCACCGTCGTGGTGTTCCTGCGCTACGGCGACCCCAAGGTCGCGGCTCCGATGCTGGTCACGGCGCTCTCGGAGGTGTTGATCCTGCTCGGGTTCGCCGCGGCCATCCGGCTCCCGATGGACCTGAGCCACATCGCCGGGTTCATCGCGGTCATCGGGACCGGGGTCGACGACCTCATCATCATCGCCGACGAGGTGATGTCGGAGGGCGAGGTCAACTCCTCGCGGGTGTTCCAGAGCCGCTTCCGCAAGGCGTTCTGGGTCATCGGCGCGGCCGCCGCCACGACCATCATCGCCATGAGCCCGCTGGCGGTGCTGTCGCTCGGCGACCTCCAAGGGTTCGCCATCATCACCATCCTCGGCGTGCTCGTCGGCGTGCTAATCACGCGCCCGGCGTACGGCGACATCCTGCGGAGCCTGCTGACGGACAAGTAGGCGGGGACCGAACCTTCTTGTACGACGCCGAATACGTTCGACCATGACCTCCGACCTCCCTGATCCTTCCGACCCCTCCGACGAGCGGTTAGAGCGCGTGGTCCGACGGGCCGTCCGCGCGGAACTCGAACGCCTCGGCGTGCGCCTGTTCTGGACGCTGATCGCGGTGCTCGGCCTGTTCTGGGGCGTCTTCCTCGTCACGTCGGGCGTCAACGGTCGCGGGGCCGTTGCAGTCGGATTCGTCGTTCTCGGCGTTGCGATGTTCGCGGCGGCGATTCGGACGCTCCTGCTGAAGTGGGACCTGCCGCCGTATCGCCCCGAGAGCGGGCTTTCGTCGTAACATATTCTCGAAAATCGGCACGTATCCGCTCGACCGCCCGCGATGGGCCGCAGTCACGTTTTCGACCTCCATATCCCCTCGCGGTTTTATGTCCGGTATCACGATGTAGGACGCATGGTACCGACGTGAAAGCGATTCGAGCCGTCCGATACCCAGTTCTGGCCGCGCGTTATCTCGGCCACCGGCGTTCTGACCTTCCTCAGCCATCGTGGCGGAACAGGTAGCGTTCGACGGCTTCCGCGTCGAACCGCTGTCACGGCCGGGTTCCTCCTCGGGGTCGGACTGACGACCGACGCACCGATTCCGACCCTGCCACGGCTACAGGGAGTTAAAACCCGGTTAGCCCACTGAAACTCGGTTAGTTCGCTAGAAATCGCCCAGCCCCGACTGTTCCTGTGCGGCCAGCACGTCGTCGCAGGTCGACCAGCTCCGACGCGCGCAGTCGGGGAGTTCCCCGAACTCGGCCACGAACGATTCGAGGAACTCGCGGGTGTTCGGGTCGCTGGGGTACCCCGACCCGAGGTCGCCGAACGCCTCGCCGTATCGCTCGCGATACTCCTCGGCGAGCGACTCGACGTGGGCGTCGCGAGCGACCTTCGCCACGACGCTGGCCGCGCCGACGACCGCGTACGCCTCGTCGGCACCGTGTTCGGCGGTCAGATCCACCGCCGCGGACGCCCGGTCGGCGACCCGGCGGGCGAACCGCGATTCGCTGGTGTCACCGGCGTCGACCAACCCCTCCACGCCGCACTCCTCGGACTCGACGACTTCCGAGAGCGCTTCGGCGTGGGCCGCCACCGTCAGGCTGTTCATGTCGCTGTCGCCGTCGATGCGCGCGACCGGAATCTCGGCGACGCCGACCGTCACCCGGTCGTCCTCGCGAAGTGCCGCGGCCAGTTCGGTCCGTCGCGCTGGCGCGACGTTCTTCGAGTCGTCGATGCCTGCGGGGAGGGTTGCTGGGTCCGCGACCCGGACCGCGGCCGCGAACATCGACCCCAGCACCGGCCCCTTGCCCGCTTCGTCCACTCCGAACACGGCTGCATCCACACGGTGGGTTCTCATGGCTGTTTCCGTTCGTCGCGCGAGCCCGATTTTGACCGATTGAGAACGTGTGGGTGGTCTGCTGTTCGTGATCGTGATTCTGGTCGATGCAGTCGTCGTACGCTCGCTACTGCTTGCGCACAGGAGCCACCGCGACCGCCCCGCCCTGCAACCGCACTGCACCGCAACAGCGGGCCTCACGCCTCCCCAGCCTCGTCACTCCCTCACTTCGTTCGGTCGTTCCTCCCTCTCGCAGCGCGCGCGGGAAAGAAAATCGAGTTAGCGCGTGCCGGTGGAAACCGAATTTCCGACTCCGCGACCATCTGAAGGCCGGCACGACGCGCTCGACGACCCCGATTCGTCACAGATGGAAACCGTTTTAGTTTCGATTCGAAATAGGTTACCAACGTGGTCCGACTTCCGAATCCGGTCCGGTTCGTCCTGCTCGCCGTCGGGCAGGCGCTGGCTCACGCCGGTCTCATCTCCGGCGAGCGCGTGCGCCGGACCACGGACCTCGCGTGGCCCCGCATCGTCACGGGCCTCGCACGCATGTCGAAAAGCGCCGTGGACGTGGCGCTTGTCGGGCTCGCGGTCGGCCCGGTCGCCATCGCCGGGGTCGGGTTCGCCAGCCCGTACTGGGGACTGGCGTTCACCCTCGGCGGCGGTATCGCGGGCGGCACCATCGCGCTGGTCTCCCAGCGCTACGGCGCGGAGGCGTTCGACGAACTCGGGCAGGCGGTCCGGGCCAGCACCGCGCTCGTCGTCGCCATCTCGCTCCCGGTCGCGGCCGCCTTCTGGCTCTTCCCGGCCGAACTCGTCGGGGTCATGACCAACGACCTGCGAGAGATCGAACTCGGCGCGGCCTACCTCGAGGTACTCGCGCTCGGCGTCCCGTTCGCGGGGCTCAACCTCGTGGGGAGTCGGGTCTACATCGGTGCCGACGACGCGTGGACGCCGATGGTCGTCCGTGGCGGGGGCGCGGTCGCGAACATCGCGTTCAGCGCGATCCTCATCTTCGGCCTCGGTCTCGGCGTTACGGGAGCCGCCGTCGGGACCGTGCTGTCGAACGTCCTCGTGACCGCGACGTTCGTCGGCGGTCTCGTCGCCGGCCGGCTTCCCGGCGTCGGGGAACTCCCCGTGCAGATCGACCCGTTCGGCTCGTATCTCGACCGCGCGACGTTGGCCGACCTGGTTCGCATCGGCGCGCCGGTCGTGGGGCGCAACGGCGTGTGGACGCTCGCCAAGTTCCCGATGCTCGCCATCGTCGGGCTGTTCGGCTCGAGCGTAGTCGCCGCGTACGTCATCGCGCGCCGGATTCTTGGACTGATGAACACGCCCGGCTGGGGATTCGGGCTGGCGTCCAGCAGCCTCGTCGGCCAGGAACTGGGCGACGGCGACGAGCGCGAGGCCGAGGCCTACGGTCGGGACATCGTGCGCTTCTCTATCGCGACCTACGTGCTCGCGGCGCTCGTCGTCGCCATCTTCGCCAAGCCGATCGTCCATCTGTTCGTCGGCGACCCGAGCGACCCCTCGGTTCCGGTCGCGGTGGCGCTGGTCTACGCGGCCTGTGTCGCGGTCATCCCGCAGGCCGTGAAGGCCGCGGCCGCGGGCCCGCTCGACGCCAGCGGCGACACCCGCTGGCCGTTCTACAGTCAGGCGCTGGGCATGTTCGGTGCCGCGATTCCGGTGGCGTACCTCGGCGCGACCACGTCGCTCGGCCTCGCGGGACTGTATCTCTCGTTCCTCGCCGAGTCGTCGATTCCGGCCGCGATCAACTACTACCGGTTCTCGACCGGCAAGTGGAAGGCCATCAGCCGGGAGTTCCTGCCGGGGACTCCCGCCGACGATTGATTTTCGGCCGGGACCTCGGCTGACGAGTGACCTTCGGCTAAGCGGGCCGAAAGCGTGACAGCGCTCACTCGTCCCACGGGTCGGCCCGCTCGCGTTCGTGGAACTCGCCGCTGGGTTCCCAGAACAGGTAGTACACCGAGACGGCCGTCAGCGCGAGGTAGACCGCGGCCACGCTACCCACGACCACGACGCCGGACACGCCCGGTATCGCCGCGGTGGTCCGCCACGGCTCGTCGGGCGCGAACGCGGTGATGCGGACCACCCACGCCGCGAGCAGGACGAGCAGGAAGGGGTAGTACACCCGGCTCAGCCGCCGGGAGAACGCGGTGAACAGCGTCACCTTCACCGCGGGGTTGCGCAGATCGTTGCCGATTCGCCGGCGCCACTCGCCGTGAGTCACCTCCTCGTCGGGGTCGAGCATCTGGGCGAACAGGTCCTGTTCCAGCAGTCGGATGCGCTCGCGCCACACGTCGTAGGCTCGGTACCGTCGGGTCTCGACGAACAGGAAGACGACGAGGATTCCCATGCCGATGAGCAGCAGGTAGTGGGGGTTGTTCCGGCTGGAGAACGCCCACGTCAGGATGGCGGCCATAATGGTCACCGCCCAGTAGGTAGTCTGGTCGAGCCGGCTCCGCCACGAGGTTACGCGATCCATCTGCCCGCGGTAGAGATGTCCGAGCAGTCCGACCATGTCGCCGGGGTCGGCCGCGATCTCCTCGCCGACGTTCTCCTCGGGCGTCTCTCCGGCCCCTTCGCTGCTCGAATCCCCCATATTCGGAGAAACGCGGTTCAGCATCCTACGAGTTGTGGCGGTTGCGAAGGCGGTCGCGGTTGCGGAGGCGGTCGCGGTTGCGGAGGCGGTCGCGGATGCAGAGGCGGATGAGGTTCTCATTTGCTCAACGATAGTTGCGGCCGCAGTTGCTGTGGCGGTCCCGGAGGCGGCTGCGGTACTCCGACGCTCAAGCAGAAGTGCTGTCCCTGTTGCTGTGGCAGTAGCGGTCGTAGCGGTTGCGGTCGGTAGGGGTGCGGTAGCGGTCGATGGGGATGCGGTTGCGGTATTCCTATGCTCAAGCCGAACTGCGGTCGCGGTTGTTGTTGCGATAGTGGCTCTCGGTTGCGCACGTGTAACTTCAACTGCGACTACCGCCGCCGCGACCGCCTCTCTGCTTGAACAAGTGAGAACAGCAACCGCGACAGCGACCGCTCTTTAACTTGAGCCTCGGAGTACCGCAACCGCACCCGCCACCGTGACAGCGACAGCTTCAGCAACAGCTACTGCATCCGCAACAGCTACTGCATCCGCAACAGCTACTGCATCCGCAACAGCAACCGCTACTATTCTTGAACCTATGAGTACCGCACCCGCGACCGCATCCGAAACAGCAGCCGCGACCGCAACCGCCACCGCAACGAAAACCGCGACCGCAACCGCCACTGCAACGAAAACCGCCACCACAACAGCAGTCTCCGCAGGTTACTCCTCGGCCTCCGCCAGATACTCCGGATCGGCGAACGGCTCGTCTTCGCCCTCGACCGCCAGCACGTCGAGCGCCGTGACCTCCGCGCCGACGCCGAGCAGTCCCGCGAGACTCGGGACCGTTCGGCCGTCGTCGCTGGAGACGAGTTCCTTGACGTAGAGGCCGCCCTCGCCGTGAACTTCGAGTTCGGCGTGGCGGGCGTCGAGGAGTTCGGCCTCGGCGTCGTACACGGTCCGGGTCCGGGTCATGCTCGCGCGGCGGTGGTCGACGCGCTGGGGCGTCTCCTGCTCGACCGTGGTGCCCCGGAGTTCCTCGACCGCCTCCTGCAGGGCCTGCTCGGTCACGTCCGCGTCGAACGCCACGTCCATGCGGTAGGTCTTGCTCGCGTCGAGTTCCTTCACGCGCTCGACCATCTCGTGGGTCGCGGGCGCGAGGTCGGTCACCTCGGCGTTCCCGTCGGCGAACTCGTTGATCTCCGCCTGCAGGGCTTCGGCGTCCACGTCGCGCTGCCGGGGGCGCTTGACCTCGATGACGAACGGTCGCCCGGTCCCGAGCATGAGCGCGTCCACGTCCTCGCGGCCCGCGCCGTGGAACAGCGCTTCGTCGCCGTCCATCGCCGCGAGGACCGGCGGAGTGGTCAGTTCCTCGACGCTCTCTTCGTAGAGGTAGCCCGACCCGCCGCAGTGGTCGCAGGGCTCCTCGCCGCCGCCGTCGGCGAGCTGTTTGCCAGAGCCGCCACACTCCCGGCAGGGCCACTCGGTCTGGGGAATGTCGCGCTCCAGTTTCTTGTACCGGCCGTAGACGAACGCGGAGTTGATCTGCACCTCGACCGCGTGGTCGGAGATGTCGCCGTCCTCGTCGGCCCGTGGCGCGGCCTCGACGTTGAGCAGCGCCAGCACGTCGGGGCGCTCGAAGTCGACTTCGGCTCCCGTCAACCGGCCCACGCGCTTGCCCACCTCGCGGTTGAACTCCGACTTGAACGACTCGCCCGCGTCGTCGGGGAGGCCCGCCGATTCGCGGAGCAGCGCCTCGTTCTCCTCGATCAGCGGCGGCGTCCGCGTCCCGACCTGATACGTGTCGAACTTCCAGCCGTCGAGGGCGTCGACGACCCGCTCGGCCCACTCGTCGAAGCGCTGGCTCTCGCCCTCGCACACCCAACACTGGGCGTCCTCGTTCCCGTTTTCGGGGTCGTACGGTTCGTCGTCCTCGAGGGCGACCGCGGTCCGGAGCGAGCGCCCTCGCTCTTCGTTCGTCAGCCCGAAGCTCCGGTCGGCGAAACACCGGCCGAGACAGGCGTCACACACCGGGCCGTTCTCGGCTACCCGGCGGGCGTCGTCGAGGATGGTCATGTCCGAATCGTGGGGTTCGGTCGGTAAACGGGTTTCTCATTCGAGCTCGTCCGTCTCTCTCCGAGATGAAGACTTTCGATTTCCGAACGGGACCGGCTACACCGTCTTGCTGTGGTCGAGCAGTTCGTGTTGGGCCTTCCCGAACGCTTTCGCGACCGGGCTCTCCTCGTTCAAGCGGTAGCGTTTCGCCCCCGCGACCTCCTCGGCCTCCTCTATGACGCCCATCTCCTCGAAGACGTCGACGTTCCGGTGGAACGTACTTACGTCGATTCCCGCGAGATCGGCCGCCTTCGCGGCGGTGAGTTCGGTGTAATGCTTCCGGAGGAATACGTCGAGGATGCGGACGCGGCTCGATGTCTCGAGCAGGCGGACGAAAGTCGACGCGTCGGCGTAACTGCCATTCGCGTCGAGACGTTCGGTATGTTCGCTCATCGGTGGACTCCGTGTTCCGTAATTAGTCGTCTTCCGTCATAAACTCTTGCACTGATGCAACGAACTCTTGTACTGGTGCAATGATCGGTTGCACCAGTGCAACGACGTCGCGTTTGGCCGCGAAGGTTTATCAATCAGAACGGGACGAAAGTGACCTGATGGACGGGCGAAATCCAAGGACGCGGACTCATCTGACGATTGACCTGCTCGATATGCTCTTGCAGTCCGATGCCGCGTGCCCTAACTCCGTCACCGTCTCCGAGGTCCAAGCGTGGTTCTCGACGCGTGAGCGCGAACTCGCCGCCGAAATCGTCATGGAACTCGCAGGAGCCTCCGGTGCGCCGGTCGAGTTCGTCACCGCAGAGCGTGTGAGCATCTGGCTCACCGACCGGGCCGCCGCGCAGGCGTACGTCGCGGACCTGCGCGAGAACCCACCGTGGTTCGATCCGTGACTGGCGAACGATCCCTCCGTCGGACGACGCGGTGGCGTGGAAGAAGACGGCGCGCGAAGCCGAGTTTGGGACCGCCAGACCCGAATCATCGGAAACTGCCCGCTCGTGGATAATCGGATTTTTACCGGCTCGGCGTCTCTCGTTGGACATGGACGAAGCTGAACTCGCCGCCGCTATCGACCATACCATCCTCGGCGGCGCCACGCGCTGGGAGAACGTCCGCCGGGTGATGGACGAAGCGGCCGACTACGGGATGAACGCGTGCATCCCGCCGTGCTACGTCGCGGACGCAGCCGAGTACGCGCGCTCGGCGGCTGACGCCGCCTCGACTGACCGTCCCGAGGGGGACGCTTCCGACGTCACTCTCGCAACGGTCATCGGGTTCCCCCACGGACACCACCACACGGAGATCAAGCGCCGGGAAGCCGAACTCGCCCACGAGGACGGCGCGGACGAACTCGACATGGTGATGAACGCCGGCCGTCTCAAGAGCGGCGACGAGGAGTTCGTCCTCGAAGACATCGAAGCCGTGGTCGACGCGACGCCGCTCCCGGTGAAGGTCATCCTCGAGACGGCCAACCTCAAGCACACCGAGAAGAAGCGCGCTTGCGAACTCGCGGTCGAGGCCGGTGCCGAGTTCGTGAAGACCTCGACCGGGTTCGCCGACGGCGGCGCGACCCTGTTCGACGTGCGGTTCATGAACACCTTCGACATCAAGGTCAAAGCGAGCGGCGGCATCGGCAGCTACAGCATGGCCAAGCAGTTTCTCGACATCGGCGCGGACCGCATCGGCGCATCGCGTGGCGTCAAGATAATGGAGCAGTTCCGCGAAATGCAGGGCAAAGAGCCCAAGCGCGACACGGTCCGTGCGGGACGCCGGGTGTACTGACTGACGGGCGTCTCCCGACTGCGGGAGGTTTTTCTCGACCGAGTCAGGCTTCTTCAGGCCGAATCAGTCGTCGTCACCAGTCGGCGAGCCGCCGGTGTCGCCGGACTGGGTCGACATGCTGGACGCCTGAGTCCGGGCGTTGCCGGCCCAGCGGTTCATGTTGTTGGCGACGTAGTCGTGGCCGCCCCAGCCGAACGCGATGGCGATGGCGGCACCGGCGCCGAGCGCGAGCCCCCACGCGAGCGCGTTCGCGAAGACGTACAGGATCTCCACGTCGATACCCATCGTGTCGAGGCCGATGACGACCGCGGTGAAGTAGAGGAACATCCGGACGCCGGTGGCGAACCACGACGCGTAGGCCGTCTCGGCGGCCGCGCGGGTGCGCTCGATGGCGTCGCCGATGAAGTCCGCGACGATGAACCCGCCGATGATGACGAGCAGCCCAGCGACGAACGCCGGCAGGTACGACACCGCCGTGGCGATCCAGTTCGAGAGGATGGGGATGGCGAGCGTGTTCGCGGCCGCGAGGATGGCGAGCGCGTAGACGAACCACGCGGTCACCGTCCCGAGGAAGTTCGAGAGCGCGTTCGGCGAGTCGCCCATCATCCGCCCGATGGGAGTGTCGCCCGCGCTCCGGTCGATTCCGGCCCGGTCGGCGATCCGGGAGACGACCCCGCCGAGCGCCTTCCCGATAGCCCAGCCGATGAGCAGGATGACGATCGCGCCCAGCAACCGCGGCAGCGCGGCTACAATCTCCGACAGCGCGTTGCCCAGCCAGTCCGGGAGGTCTCCGAGGAATCCGTCCGCCTGTAGTGGTACGAAGTGTTCGTTCATGGTTTCTCGCCGGTGGTACCCGGCTACTCGTAGGAGTCGCCGCGGACAGTTTGTTGTTGGCCGCGTACCGCTGCGGTAGATTCCACCGGGAAACGGCCGTCTCGACGGCCCTCGCGAGTGTCCGGAGACAGACGTGTAGGTCTCCAGCCACGAGCTGGTCGCCGACGTGACGGCAAGCCGCAACGGGACGGAATGGACCACGGACTGAAACGTATCGACGAGCGCGGCTGACCGCGTCAGCCGCGCCGACGCAGTGTGGACCTTCGGTTCCAGAGCTGGCGGCAGGCCGACCGGTCGGACCACGGACGGTTTCGGTCCGGCAGGTGCGCGGCCGTCAGCGGCCGCGCACCTGCCCGACGAACCGGTCCGCGTGCCGAGAGATGAAACGCCACGTTTCATCGCGGTGGGACTTTCGACCGCCGATACACAGTCGTTGAGGCTGACTGCGTCTCGGCCGCGTCATCTGGACTCGCCCCACTGCAGTTTCGCGCGGCTGTCCCCAATCCGTCGCGTTTTTGCCCGCGTAGCCGCAAGTAGGTCTCAGCGAATGGCCCGGTATCACATCGAAACCTACGGCTGCACGTCGAACCGTGGCGAGAGCCGCGGCATCGAGCGACGGCTCCGCGACGCGGGCCACCGTCGCGTGGAGGGGCCCGAGGCGGCCGACGTGGCCATCCTCAACACCTGCACCGTGGTCGAGAAGACCGAGCGCAACATGCTCCGGCGCGCCGAGGAGTTAGACGACGAGACCGCCGACCTCATCGTGACGGGCTGCATGGCGCTCGCGCAGGGCGAGCAGTTCCGGGACGCCGAGGTCAACGCCGACGTGCTCCACTGGGACGAGGTGCCCGAGGCCGTGACGAACGGCGAGTGCCCGACCACGACGCCCGACGCCGAGCCGGTGCTCGACGGCGTCATCGGCATCCTGCCCATCGCGCGGGGCTGCATGTCCGACTGCTCGTACTGCATCACCAAGCAGGCGACCGGTAAGATCGACTCCCCGCCCGTCTCCGAGAACGTCGAGAAGGCCCGAGCGCTCGTCCACGCGGGCGCGACGGAGATCCGAATTACGGGCCAGGACACGGGCGTCTACGGCTGGGAGGACGGCGAGCGCAAGCTCCCCGAACTCTTAGAGCGCATCTGCACCGAGATCGACGGCGAGTTTCGCGTGCGCGTCGGGATGGCTAACCCGAAGGGCGTCCACGGGATTCGCGAGGAACTCGCCGCGGTGTTCGCCGACAACGAGGAGCTGTACAACTTCATCCACGCGCCGGTCCAGTCAGGATCCGACGACGTGCTCGGCGACATGCGCCGCCAGCATCAGGTCTCGGAGTACGTCGAGGTCGTCGAGACGTTCGACGAGTATCTGGACTACTGGACGCTCTCGACCGACTTCATCGCGGGGTTCCCGACCGAGGAGGCGGCCGACCACGCCCAGAGTCTGGCGCTCCTGCGCGAGACCCGCCCGGAGAAGATCAACGTCACGCGGTTCTCGAAGCGACCGGGCACCGACGCCGCCGAGTTGAAGGGCCTGGGCGGCCAGACCAAGAAGGACCGCTCGAAGGAGCTGTCGGCACTCAAGCGCGAGGTCGTCGGCGAGGCCTACGACGCGATGGTCGGCGACACCCACGAGGTGCTGGCCGTCGAGCAGGGTACCGCCGACTCCGTGAAGTGCTACGACGAGGCCTACCGGCAGGTCATCGTCCAGAACGCGAGCGACCACGGCCTCGAACCCGGCGACTTCGTCGACGTGGAGATCACCGGCCACAGCACGATGTACGCGTTCGGCGAGCCGGTGTGAGGTCCCCGACGGTCGCGTGCGCGCGGACGCGGCGCGTCAGCGCGCACGCGACCGTCGCCTATCGTCATCGTTCTATCGCCACCGTTAGGATACCCGGCTCTCACCGCCCGACGAGCTCGTCGACCGTCTCGTCGGCCTTCCACTCGCCGAGTTCCTTCGGATCGACGTGGACGAACACGTCGTCGACCTCGTCCAGTTCGCGGATGGACTCGATCACGGCCGTCTCGATGTCGTGGGCCTCACGGAGCGTGCGGTCGCCCTCGACCTCGACGTGGAGGCTCACGTCGATCTCCGGGCCGACGTAGTGGGCGATGACGTCGTGCGCGCCCTCGACGTCCGGGTGGGTGAGCGCGCGGCGGACGATCTCGGCCCGGAGGTCCTCGGGCGGCGCGCTCCCGACGAGATAGTCGACGTTGTCCTGGACGATCTCGTAACCGGTGTAGAGGATGCCGAGCGACACCGCGCCAGCAGCCACGGGGTCGAGAACGGGGACCCCGGCGTTCGCGCCCGCCACGCCGACCAGCGCGGCGCTCGCGGTCAACACGTCGATGCGGTTGTCGAGCGCGGCGGCCCGGACCGCGGGCGAGCGCTCGCGCTCGGCGACTCGGATGCAGTACCGGTAGAGGCCGAACTTCACGACCGCCGTGCCGCCGAGCACTGCGAGCGCGGCCGGGCCGGTCGTGACCGCCACGTTGCCAGACAGGACGCTGGTCGCAGCGCTCCAGAGGACTGCACCGCCCGCGACGAACACTCCGACCGCGACGAACAGCGAGACGAACGGCTCGATGCGCTCGTGGCCGTGCGGGTGGCTGAAGTCCGGCGGTCTGGTCGTCAGGTAGAGCCCCGCGACCACGACCGCGCTGTAGGCCACGTCCGCGAGGCTGTTGACGGCCTCCGAACCCACCGCGAGGCTGCCGGATGCCCACCAGACGCCGCCCTTCGCCACGACCAGCAGGACGTTGACCGCCAGCACGAGCGCACCGACCCTGCGGACGGCCGCCCTTCGGTTCATCGTCTGGCTTTGGAACCGCCGGACTAAGGGCCTGTCGTTCGCCAGCGCGGACGACTACGCGATTCGGACCGCGCTGTCCCCCGAGCCGTCGACGCCCGCTTGCTCGGCGAACGCCTCGCGCACGCGGTCGTACGTCTCGTCGAGCGCCTCCACGACGACCTTCGTGTCCGAGACGACGGGCATGAAGTTGGTGTCGCCCTCCCATCGTGGGACGACGTGGCTGTGGAGATGGTCGCCGATGGACCCGCCCGCGCCGCGGCCGAGGTTCAAGCCCGCGTTGAAGCCGTCGGGGTCGAGCGCGTCGTCGAGCGCTTCGAAGGTGCGCTGCTTGAGCCGAGCGTGGTCGAGCAGCGTCTCGTCGTCGAGGTCGCGGTAGTCCCCGGTGTGCTCGTCGGGAATCACCATCGCGTGGCCGGGATTGTACGGCGAGTTGTTCAGCATGACGACCGCGCGGTCGTTCCGGGCGAGGATGCGATGCTCGCGGTCGGCGTCGCGGTCGGGGAGTTCGCAGAAGACGCACTCCTCGACGTCCGGGTTCTTGTCGTCGCGCTCGACCCAGTCGATGCGCCACGGCGCGAAGATCTGGTCCATGTCGCCACAATGGACGCGGCGGGGTTTAGCCATTCCCGGTTCGGGCCGACGCGCCGCTCTACCTCCGCGCTGACGAACGATTACTGTCTGATCGAATATATTGTCAGGAGATGTGATGTTCGATCCCGTCGATCGACGCCGCTCGGCGCTCAGTTTCGTGACAGTGCGGGGCAACAGCCGGTCACAGGCTGATTTACCGACCTCCGACACTCACCACGGGGGTCTCCCGGTACCATAGCTCGCGTGACAGTAACGGGTATTTAAAATCTTCGGCCGTTTCAGCGTGTTTTTGTCTCATTACTATTTCTAAGCGGATAGTAAACTATCTCGGTGCTTCTCGACTGCTCTTATCCGAAAACCGCAAGCGGGCTATCGAATGAACGGTTCGAACACCGCCCAACAGAAGGGGGTTTTTATGCTCCTATCAACCCAAGGAGAGACCGAGAGGAAAGTCACGATGGCAACACAAAACCAGAGTTTCCAGGCGATAACCGAGTCCTGCACCGAGTGCGAGCGCGAGACGCCACACGAGGTGACCGTCCAGATCCGGACCGAGAGCAAGAAGCGCGAGAACGCCGAGTTCTCCCGAGAGCCCTACCGCGTCGCCGAGTGTCAGATCTGCGGGTCGACCGCGACCCAGCGGATGAACAACGCGTGAGGCCGCCGACGGTCCGTCCGCTTCGGCCCGCCACCTCGGGGTGAGTGCGGGGAGCGTCGCCCTCCGACGCTTCGGCCCGACCCTCCAACTGGCCCTGTCAGTCAACCGCTCCGATCAATCTCCGGCCGTGCGACCCCGCCGACCGACGCCCCGCTCCCGTCGTTCTCACGTCCGTTTCGCGACGGAGCGTCGGTCGAACGGCTACTCCCTTCCTCGCACGCCACACATATCAGCCAACGATTAGGGCGGCCGTACCGACCGCATAAGTCGGCGGTAATGCCGGTAATACGCCGTCGAAAGCCCAAACGGAACGAAACGGTTGGTCCCGTTTATTGCCGACTCCAGCGACGTGTTGTGACGCATATGCAACGAGAAACCGGCGTAGCGGTGATGGTCGTCGCCCTTTTGCTCGCCAGCGTTCCGCTGGTGGCCTTCGGCGACACGTCGCCGTCTACGCCCGCTGATGCGGGGGCAGAGGGTGTGACACTGCAGGACGTGACAGTCGAGCAGCTCCACGTGGAGAACGTCACTGTCGAGAACGCGACGATCGAGCAGATGAACGTCGACACGGTCGAGCTGACGAACAAGAACGAGACGCTGGAGAACGCGACGCTGCGCAACGTCGCGCTGGGGAACCTCTCGCTGGACAACGTCTCGATGGAGAACCTCGAGACGGACCAGCAGAACCTCGCGGGTGCGATGAGCGACGACGCGTCGGTCGAGTCCGCGACGGTGCAGGACCTGACCATCGAGGAGATGAACGTCTCCCAGCTGACCGTCGACCGGGTGAACGTCCAGACGGCCGGTGACGGCGCTGCTGCGGAGACGACCGAGCAGGTGACCGAGGAGGAGACGACCACCGAAGAAGACGAGGGCATGGGTGCGGACGAGGAGACCACGACCGAAGACGAAGCCGCGTTCCAGGAGGAAACGACGACCGAGGAAGACGAAGCGGACGCAGAGGAGGACGCGCAGGAGACGACGACCGAGGAGGCCGACGGTCAGGAGACCACGATGGCCGACGGTCAGGAGACGACCACTCCGGCCGCTGACGGGGAGACCCCCGACGAGGTCACCATCGAGAGCGCGACCATCCAGACCGTGAGCGTCCAGCAGCTGAATATCGGAACGCTCGTCGTGACCAACGTCCAGTTCAGCCCGGCCGAGGAGACCACGACGGAAGCGGACGACGGCGCTGACGAGGAGACGACGACCGAGCAGATGGCTGAGGAGACGACGACCGAGGAAGACGAGGGCATGGGTACGGACGAAGAGACCACGACCGAGGAAGACGACGGCCTCGGCGCGGATGAGGAAGAAACCACCGCGGAAGACGACGGCATGGGTGCGGACGAGGAGACCACGACCGAAGACGAAGCCGCGTTCCAGGACGAGACCACGACCGAAGAGGACGACGAGCAGGAGACGGCCGACGGTGACGACACCGTCGTCGAGAGCGTCTCCGTCGGCAGCGCGAGCGTCGACCGCGTGACCGCGGCCGCTCAGCCCGGCACTTCGGTCAACGTCGAGAGCGGCGGGGTCGCGCTCATCGCGATCCACAGCATCTCGGCACCTTCGGATGTTCAGACCGGCGACGAGTACACCGTCGAGGCGACGGTCGCGAACGTCGGTAACAGTCAGGGCGTCCAGCGGGTGTCGTACCGCATCGCGGGCAACGTCATCGACACGGAACTCGTGCAGGTGTCCGCCGGCGGGTCCGAGACGGTGACGCTCAACGTCAGCCTCGGCCAGTTCCCGTCGGGGACCTACGAGCACGGCGTCTACACGCAGGGCGCGAACCAGACCGCCCAGCTCAACATCTCTCAAGGCGAGGAGACCGACGACGGGGAGATGAACGTCCAGGACGAGGAGACGACGACTGCCGCTGACGGCGGCGAAGAGACGACCGCAGAGGGCGATTCCGAAACGACGGTCGAGGACGGCATGGAGACCACTGTCGAGGACGGCATGGAGACCACCGTGGAGGACGACGCTGCTGACGACGACGAAGAAGACGCTGCCGACGCGGACGAGGAGGAGACGACCACGGCGGCCGAGTAACGCCGCTTGGGTTCGGTTCGACTCTTTTTTGGAGGGCGCTGCCAGCAGCCGCGAGTCGCTACTGGGGTTCGGCGAGTCGCTACTGTGAATCCGCCAGCCGCTACTGGGACTCGGTGAGTCGCTACTGCGAGTCCGTCGTCTCGTCCGCGTGACCGCTACTCACTGCGGTCTGCATCAGCTCCGAGTTGAACGCGCTTCCGGCCGCTCCGTCACGGTCGAGGACGATGACGCCCGCCGAGGAGCCGGTGAGTTCCCCGAACTCCTCGACGGCGCGGTCGGCGGCCGCCTGCGCGTCGTGGCCGGATTCGAGGTGCCGGACCGCGCGCCGGGTCAGTGTGGTCTTGGCGATGTCCTCGCCCGCGCCCGTGGCGCTCGCGCCGCCCGCGGGAGCCGCGAAGAAGCCGCTCCCGATCTGGGGCACGTCGCCGACCCGTCCGGCCAGCGCGAGCCATCGGCCGCCGGTCGAGGTCGCGGCCGCGAACGCGTCGTTTTCGGGGTCCCACGCAACCGCGCCCACGGTGTCGTGGTCCTTTGGATCGGAGTTTTCTTCGTCGGGGTCGTCCGGGTTCCCGCCGAACTTCGCTCGCAGCCAGTCGAGGTGTTCGCGCGGGGAGCCCTCGGGCGTCGAATCGAGGTCGGCCCATTTCTCGCGGGTGTCCGCGGACCGGAGGTCGACGCCCGTCTCGACGCCGAAGTCGGCCGCCAGGTCGACGGCGTGCTCGCCGGAGACCAGCACGTGGGGCGTCTCCTCCAGCACGACTCTGGCGGCGCTGACGGCGTGCTCGACGCCGGGCATCGAGCAGACCGCGCCCGCTTCGCGGTCGCTGGTCATCACGCCCGCGTCGGTGCGAATCTCGCCGTCGCTCTGGACCGCGCCGCCGACCCCGGCGTTGAACCGCGGCGACGATTCGAGGACGTGGATGGCACTTTCGACGGCTTCGAGGACCGACGATTCGCCTGCGCCGGCGTCGGCCGCCTCGTCGAGCACCGCCTGTCTCGGCTCGGGTTCGTCCGGGGCGCTTCCGGCCCCGCCGTGGACGATGACCTTCATGTCAGGGGTTGGTTCCGGCGACGGCTTAAATCCGCGTCAATCGGTCGTTTGGGAGCGCGTTTTATCTGCCTGCGCTGATTTACCCTCTCAGTCGGCGCGTGCTGGCGCGACCTCGTGTCGCGCCAAATCGCGCGAGGTCTGCAGGAGCGAAGTCGTTCGAAAATCGGAGATTTTCGTGATCACGAGAGAGCGAAGCTCTCTCGGACGACGACTGCAGGCTCGGAGGACGCGGTTTGTCCCCCGGTGGACGAGCATGGCGAGGCCCAGTGCGCCTCGCGTGCCGTGCGGGCGACTCGGGGATCGCCCGCAGACATCGCAGGGCGAAGCCCGAGACGCGCAGGAGGCTGGGGGGCGTGAGGCCCGCGGTAGCTGTACGGTGGCGGGGCTGTTGCGGTGCTGTGCGGTTTCTCATGTGCCTTGGCAATAGAGAGCTTCTTGCTGATTTCACCACTTCGAGTAAGCTACCTACTGCTTGAGCCTAGGAGTAACCGCACAGCACCGCGACCGCCGCATCCTCGAACCTCCCCAGCCTCCTGCGGTCCTCGCTTCGCTGCGGTCCTCGTCCCTCGCGCGCGAGCAACGCGCGCGCCGACATTCCAAAAATAGAATAGCGAAACAGGTGGGCCACGACGAGTCTTCGATTCGAGGAAACCCCGACCCGCTCCGGTTCCTCTATAGACGATAGAATCCCAATTCCGAAAGCCAATCCCAGCAACTACGTACCGCAACTACCCACGTCCCGAGCGTGCCAACCTACGTCAGAGATCACCCGGAAGAACTCCACGAGATCGACCGCTGGGAGGACGGGTACGGGTGGATGGTCCACCCCGAGGAGGACGCGCGCCGGGCGAGCCACGCCGTCCGCGGCGAGGACGGTCGGGTCTGGCTGTTCGACCCGCTCGACGCGCCGGGCGTCGACGACCTCGTGGCCGAACTCGGCGAGGTTGCAGGCGTCGCCGTGCTGTCGAACTACCACGCCCGCGACGCCGGGAAAATCGCCGACCGCCACGACGTGCCGGTGTACCTCCCCGAGTGGACCGACCGCATCGCGCCCCGAATCGCGGACGGCGCGATTTCCGGGACTCCTGATATCAGGCATTTCGCGACTGAGCTGAGCGACTCCGGCTTTCGCGTCCGGTGCACCGCGCCACTGCCCGGCTGGCGCGAGACGGTCGCGTACCGTCCGGCCGAGGGTCGCTGTACGTGCCGGACCTGCTCGGCACCGCCCCGCTGTACACCGTGGGCGACGAGCGACTCGGCGTCTACCTGTTTCGGCGACCGGTGCCGCCCCGCAAACTGTTCGGTGGACTGGCCCCCGGCCGAATTCTCGTCGGTCACGGCACAGGTATACTTGCCGATGCAACGAGCGCACTCTCGGGGGCACTCGACCGGGCGCGGGCCGGATTCCCGCGGGCGCTCGTCGAGAACGGGCCGACGCAGCTTCGGGCGTTCGCCGGGGCGGTGTGGGAGTGACTGCGCAAGCGAAGATACTAGGAATCTAAGGGGGTTTATGGCACTCACGCGGCGAAACGGCAGGCCTTTTATCCTTCTCTCTCCCAGTTTCGGGTGTCATGAACTACGAAAAGGTCGAAGTACCCGAAGGCGGGGCGAAGATCACCGCCGAGGATGCCGAGAACGACGAACTCGACGTGCCACAGAACCCCATCATCCCCATCATCCACGGGGACGGAATCGGCGAGGACGTGGGACCGGCCGCCCAGAAGGTCCTCCAGAAAGCCGCGGAGGCGACCGGTCGGGAGATCCACTGGATGCGCGTGTACGCCGGCGAGAGCGCCCGGGAGATGTACGACGAGAACCTGCCCGAGGAGACGGTCGAGGCCATCCGCGAGCACCGGGTCGCCATCAAGGGACCGCTCACGACCCCCGTCGGCGCGGGCTTCCGCTCGCTGAACGTCGCGCTGCGAAAGCGACTCGACCTGTACGCGAACGTTCGACCGACCTACCACCTCGACGGCGTCCCCTCGCCCGTCAAGGAGCCCGGCAAGATGGACATGGTAAACTTCCGGGAGAACACCGAGGACGTGTACGCCGGCATCGAGTGGGAGGAGGGCACCGAAGAGGTCGAGCAGGTCCGCGAGTTCGTCGAGGACGAGATGGGCTTCGACCAGACCATCCACGAGGGCGCGGTCGGCATCGGCGTCAAGCCCATCACCGAGTTCGGCACCAAGCGCCTCGTCCGGAAGGCCATCGACTACGCGCTGGAGAACGACCGCGACTCGGTCACGCTGGTCCACAAGGGTAACATCATGAAGTTCACCGAGGGCCAGTTCCGCGACTGGGGCTACGAGGTCGCAGAGGAGGAGTACGGCGACGAGGTCATCACCGAGGACACCCTCTGGGAGGAGCAGGACGGCGAGCAGCCCGACGACGCCGTGGTCGTCAACGACCGCATCGCCGACAACATGCTCCAGCAGCTGCTGACTCGGACCGACAACTACGACGTACTCGCCATGCCGAACCTCAACGGCGACTACCTCTCCGACGCCGCAGGGGCTCAGATCGGTGGCCTCGGCATCGCGCCCGGAGCCAACTTCGGCGACGGTCGCGTGCTGGCCGAGCCCGTCCACGGCTCCGCGCCCAAGTACGCCGGTCAGGACAAGGTCAACCCCTCCGCGATGATCCTCTCGGGTCGACTCATGCTGGAGTACATCGGTTGGGAGGACGCCTCCCAGCTCGTCCGCGACGCTGTGGAGAAGACCATCTCCTCGAAGAAGGTCACCTACGACATCGAGCGGCATATCGAGGGCGGCGAGAAGCTCGCGACCAGCGAGTTCGCCGACGAGGTCTGCCGGAACATCGACGAACTGGCGTAATCTCGCGGAAATCTTTTTCCCGTCCCCCGACCCGTGGCCCTGCCTGCCCCTTCTGAGCACGGCGACGAACGTAAAAATTCTCTGACGAAGAGATTTATAGAACTCTGCGAGAGTGTGTGACCTATGAGCACCGACGACGTCGCGGGACCGACGGGCCGACTCGACCGCTGGCTCGACGAGTACGCCGCCGGACTCCTCGAACGCAAGCGCCGACTCGAAGCGAGCTACTACGAGACGCGCGCGAGCCGCGCCGAGCGCCGGAGCGACCTCGACGCGGCACAGGCGTACTACGACCGGGCGCGGAGCCTCCGCGGCACGCTCGGCGACCGCGAAGCCGCGATCGAACTCGGGACGAAACAGGCCGCCGTCGCTCGGGCGAACGGGGACTTCGGGACGGCGCGCGAGCAGTTCCAGCGCGTGGTCGAACTCCATGCCCGGCGGGAGGACGCGGCGGGCGCGCTCGACGCGCTCGAACCGCTGCTGGAGATCCTCGAATCGCAGGGCGACGACGACGCGCTCCGGCAGTGGTGGGGCCACGCCATGATGGTCCTCGGAAAAGCGGAGGCGGGCGAGATTCCCCAGGAGCGCCGCGACGCGCTGGTCGACCGGTACGCCGAGCAGATACGGTCGGAGGACAGCGCTGGGCGACTCTACGGCTTCGCGCTCGACCGACTGCTGACGGGCGAGGACGACCGCGGCGTGGCGCTGCTCGACGCGACGTGGGATCGCCGGGAGGTGGTGCGTGAGCAGGTCGGCGCGTTCCGCGTCGTCCTCGCGGCGGGAGTCGCCCGCGTCGCTCACGCCGAAGCGGGCGACGGCGAGGTGTCGAGCAACGGATCGATGGCCGGCGACCTCGACCGCGAGGCGACGCTCGACTTCGTCGCGGACCACTGCGAACGCCTCTCGGACGCCGCGACCGCGCTGTTCGAGCGACTGCCCGAGGGCGAGACGGACGTCGACCCCGCGGCGCTCCGGTCCGACGTGGACTCCGACGACGAGGTGGAACTCCGGGACGTCGAAGCCGAGGTGTTCGGCCGACTGCTCGACGACCTCGACTGATTCTCGGCAGCTTCGCCCGCTTGGATTTCTCTGGCTCTGATCTCGACACAGGCGTTCTACTCGCGCTAATCGACTCTTCCATCCCGGCGCGCGCTGCGCGGCCTCGTGCCGCGCTAAATCGTGCGAGGGACGAGGACCGCAACGGAGCGAAGCGGAGTGAGGACCGCAGGCGGCTGGGGAGGTCTGGGGCCCGTGCTGTGCGGTCGCGGAGCGGTGCCGTGCGGTCTCTCACATTCCTCGGCTATAGTTCGCTTCGTTCGACGTCAACTGAGCGCGGTCTATTTCACCATCAACAAATCGCGTTCGCGGTGCAGTGCCGCGCGGTCGCGGTGCCGTGCGGTCGCGGTCAAACCAACTCGATCTGAAATACGCTCTCACAGACCACCGACTCACTCCCAAAACTATCAGCGTAAGAACCTCCGGCAGTCGAACCTTTAGGTGACTGGCCGTCCTCGGTACTCGCACGCATGGAAGTCGTACCCAAAGACGCGGAGGAGTCCACCGAAGCCGTCGAGGGCGTCCACCTCTCACTGCTCGCGGGCGACGAAGCGATGAACGTCCAGCACTTCGAGATCGAACCCGGTGCGGACGTGCCCGAGCACAGCCACGACAACGAGCAGACCGGCTACATCACGCAGGGCACGCTGACGTTCCTCGTGGACGGTGAGGAGTACGACGTGAGCGCGGGCGACTCCTACGCCATCCCCGGCGACGAACCGCACGCAGCCGAGAACCGCGGCGACGTACCGGTGGAGGGCGTGGACATCTTCAGTCCGCCTCGGGAGAACCCGGACTGGAAAGACTGAGTTCTCGGCGGTATCTGGGTTTCCTCTCGCGGGTCGGGTTCTGGAGTTTCGGTGTCGTGTTCGACGTTTTTTGGGTGGTAATGAGCTAGCTACTGCTTGCGCCTCGGCGTGACCGCCCCACCACCGAACGGCACCGCCACCGCACAGCACCGCCACCGCACGGCACCGCGACCGCACAGCACCGCGACCGCACAGCACCGCAACCGCGGGCCTCACGCCTCCCCAACCTCCTCGTTCGCTCCTTGCAGTCGCTCATTCGTCCCTCGCACGCTAGGGCGCGGCGCTCGTTCGCCGGGTCCAAACGCGCGCCGGGTGGAATGTCCAAACCAGCGGGTGCTCCGGTGGAATATCGAATCCAGCGCACGCCGAGCGCCTCCGCCCCGAGCGAAGAGTCCTGGTGAAAAACCAAATCTCGACGAGGAGTCCGAAGATTCACGTACGAAAGCGCCCCACCGACGAGTATGTACGCCGTCGTGGGGTGTAGCGACTGCGGGGCGCTCAAAATCGTCGAGGGTCGGCCCGAGACCACGCAGTGTCCCCGGTGTGGCAAGCGCCGGAAGTTCGCGAAGCTCAAGACGTTCGTCGAGACCGACGACGAGGACCACGCCCGCGAGGTCCGGTCGTCGATGCTGGCCAACCGGCAGGGCGAGGGCGACGCCTTCGCGGAGTTGGACACCTTCGCGGAGATGGACGAGCAGGTCGAGGACGTCGGCCCCTCCGACGAGGAGTATCTGGAGGCCGCGGGCATCGACAGCGACGAGGTCGCGGCGGCGGCCGACCGCGCGGAGAACCAGTCGGCCAGCACTCGCGGGCGCTCCCGCAAGGAGACGGTCAGGACGGCGCTGCGGGAACTCGATCGGCCGACCGAGGACGAGGTGGTGGAGTTCGCGGGCGAGCACGGCGTGCCCGCCGACTACGTTCGGACGGCGCTCGACAAACTCGTGCGGTCGGGCGAGGTCAGCGAGAGTCGCGGGCAGTACCGACTCGTCTGAGGGCGAAGCGGTCTGGAAGGCGCGCGACGAAGCGGTCGCGAGCCACTGCGACTCGGGACGAAAGTGCGGGTAGGGGTAGCTGATCGCGTCGGCGAACGCGAGGGGCGAGTCCCTCGCTTGCTGGGTCATGGCAGAACGGTCCGCGAGTGGCGCGCCCGGCAGGGCCGCGGCCGCGAGCGATGGCGCAGGACACGCGGGGGTTGGAGACCGAATCGAACTCGGCCGCGGCCCGTCCGAGCACGAGCGGTTACTTCGTGCAGGAACGTCCACCCTCTCCGGTGGGCCACTCCCGGACCGATTAGGACGACGCGCGATTCCACAATAAACCTCGGCCATACCCGTGGTGAAACTAAAAGTGGTCGCGTCGGCCTTCGTCCTGCGGACGGTCCGTCGTCTCGCATCCGGTAGCCACAAGAGCGAGCGCTACCAACGACCACCAACGATGTCTCAGGCCGCGACGCTGTTCGGGTTCCTGCTCATCATCGTCGTCAACACCGTAGTCGCGTCGGTCGCCATCCGCTTTTTCAGGCTCCGGCTGTCGACCGACTGGGGCGCGGTGGTGTACACCGCCATCGTCGTCCCGCTGTTGTTCGCCTTCACCACCATCCTGCTGTCGGGCTTCATCGGCTTCGGCGGCAGCGGCCTCGACAGGGGGACCGCGCTTATCCTCGTCTGGGTCGTCCCGTTCACGCTCGCGGTGACTCTCGACGTGTTCTGGCTGCCGGCTCCCGAGGAGGTCGAACTCCCCGAGGAGACGCGGTGAGGGCTCGTTCGTCGGCACGAACACGACTGGGCGAGCAGGTGTCGGTCGTCTACGGCGGAGAAATTCGATGGTCGCGGAGCGTCGCTGGACGCAAGCGGTCGTTTCGGTCTACTCGTCGGCGAGCGCGTCGTAGATGTCGCGGTGTTGGTCGCGGTCGCGCTTGGCGACTCCGAGGATGATTTCTCGCCGTGCTTCTTCCATGAACTCGGCTGACGGCTCTGTACCGTGTTCTTCGACGTAGCTCTCTCTAATCGTGTCGAGTGCTCGTTCCATGGCGGTAGACTGCTGATTGGAGTTTTCGTCCTGCGATGCCATTCGTTCGTCGGAAATTTGGCTTCTCATCGGTTAACTATTCGGGTCGCATTGATTTACTTCGATGTCGAGCAGCGTTCGATTGTCGAAGACGTCTACGAGTTCGGTCGACTCAAGGTAGTTCGTCCGTTCGCTGAGGTAATCCACTGTGGCGGTTTGGTCAAGCAGGTCTTCCCGAACGGAGAAGAGTTTGAGAATAGAACGAACGTCCTCACCGTATTCGAGCCGAACCCCGTTCAGGGCGTAAAATACGACGGTTGTGTTTAGAGCAGTTCGTTTGTTCCCATCTACGAACAAGTGGTTAGCGGCGAGTAAGCGCATCAGGTGGAAGGCCTTCTCGTGAATCGTTCTCGGAACACTACCGAAGTGGCCGTGCTCGATGTACTCGAGCACGAATTCTATCCGATCTTCATCTTCGATCCCCGGTTCGCTGTCCGGCTCTTCTTCGATGATGTTGTCGTGAATGGATACAACATCTCCGACCGTTGGGTAGTGTATCTCGTCGTCCGAGTGTTCCATCTCTGAGACAATTTCGTTCGTAACTACTTTTAAGCCTTGGGTATATAGTCTTTTGAGACTACTCCTCCCACGGCTCGCCGCCCTGCTGGTCACCGAACAGCTCGCGCATCAGCGTCACGACGCTCTCGGGCGGGAACTGCCCGCGCTCGGTCACGATGGCGTCGACGTATCTCGGTGGCGTCACGTCGAACGCGGGATTCTCGACGGTGAGTCCGTCGTCGCTCGCGGCGTCCGAGTCGCTCCCCTCGCCCTCGATCTCCGCCTCCTCGTCGAGCGTGAGCACCTCGCGCTCGTCGCGCATCTCGATCTCGACCGTGTGGCCCGTCATCGTGTCGGGATGGAGCTTGAGCGTCTGGGCCGCGACCATGACCGGGACGCCGCGCTCGCGGGCGTTGACCGCCAGCCCGGAGGTGCCGATCTTGTTGATGACCGAGCCGTCGGCCGCGATGGAGTCCGCACCCACGAGCACGTGGTCGGCCTCGTCGAGGTACCTGCGGGCCGCGTTGTCTACCACGAGCGTGACCGGCACGTCCCACTCGCGGAGCTGTCGGGCGGTGATGTGGCCCTGCTTACGCGGACGGGTCTCCTTCACGATGGCGTGGATGTCCTTCCCTTGGTCGAGCGCGGCCTCGACGCAGGACAGCGCGTCGGTCGAGTGGCAGTGGGTCATCACGGTGTCGCCGTCCCGGAGGCGATTCGCGCCGATTTCGCCGAGGTTGTCCTGGGCCTGATCGAGTTCTCGGCGGAACTCTGCGGCGCTCGCCCCAACGCTCTGGCGCAACTCCGCGACCGACTCGCCGTCCATCCCCCGGAGGACGTACCGCAGCGCGTTGGGCAGGCTGACCGCAGTGGGTCGGGTCTCCCGGAGGTGCCGGGCCGCGGCGCGCATCTCGGCCCGAAAGGCGTCGGGACTCTCGGCGTCGCTCTCCTCGGCCTGGACGGCCAGCGCCTCGGCCGCCGCGTCCGCGATGGTGGCCGCGCCCCGGATCTCCATCTCGGCGATGTCGTCGGCCACCGACTCCACGGTCGCGTGAATGGACTCGGTCTTCTCCATGCCTCTGACCTACGCACTGCGAGCGCAAAAGCAGACGGGGTGCGAGTCGAACTGAGATCGTCGAACGACTCGCGCTTGGTGATACAGACTACGGGACGCGCTCGGTGAGTCAATCACCACTGGCGCGGCGCTTTCATGCGCCCCGCCTATCCGCGCGAGGGACGACTGAGCGACCGCGGAATGAAGGAGGAGGAGGTTGGGGAGGTGTGAGGCTCACGCTCGGTGCCACTGACACCCGGGATTCGACCGGTGGAACAGCCACCGTGGGCGGGGGCTTTCTAAACGTTCTTCGCCGCGGTCGTCGTCACGACGAACAAATCAGTTCCGGCGTATCCGAATCTGCCGACGCACCCGAATACGCCTAGTTCCGCCACCCACACCTTCATGGTTACAGCCCCAACTACCACGTACCATGACACGACTCCCCGAGGAGGTCGTCGGCGACGCCTACACCAGCACGTTCGCGTGGGAGACGCTCGAATCGCTCGTGGAGGTCGGCAACCGGATGGCCGGTCAGGAGGGCGAGCACGAGGGTGCAGAGGTCGTCGCGGACGCGTTCGCCGAGGCGGGCCTGCGCGAGGTCGAGATCGACGAGTTCGAGATTCCCGGGTGGTGGCGCGGGTCGTCGTCGCTGACCCTCGACGACCCCCACGCACGCGAGTACGAGGGCGACCACGAGGTCATCGCGCTGCCGGGAATCCCCGCGGGAGTGGCCGCGGGCGAGGTCGTCGACGTGGGCTACGGCACCCCCGAGGAGTTCGAGGCGGCGGACCTCGACGGGAAGATCGCGATGGCGTCCAGTGAGACGCCCGACGACCACGACCGGTGGCTCCATCGGATGGAGAAGTACGTCGCGGCCGCGGAGGCCGGAGCCGAGGGGTTCGTCTTCCGGAACCACGTCGAGGGCTGTCTGCCGCCGACCGGCGAGGTGGGCTACCACAACCGACCGGGGCCCATCCCGGCGGTCGGCGTCTCGAAGGAGGTCGGCGCGCGCCTGGCGCGCTACTGCGAGGACGACGAAGCCAGCGCAACCCTTTCGGTGGACTGCCGGAACGAGCCCGCGACCTCCCGGAACGTGGAGGCCGTGGTGGGTCCGGAGACCGGCGCGGAGGACGACGCCGACCCCCGAGAAGTGCTCGTGACCGCGCACGTCGACGCCCACGATATCGCCGAGGGGGCCAACGACAACGGCGCAGGCTCCGCACTCGTCGCCGAGGTCGGCCGGCTGCTCGCCCGAATCGAGGACGACCTCGCGACGCGCATCCGGCTGGTCACGTTCGGCTCCGAGGAGATCGGCCTCTGGGGTGCGTACCACTGGGCCGACACCCACGACCTCGATTCAGTCAAGGCGGTCGTCAACGTCGACGGCGCGGGAGCCTCGCGCAACCTCGGCGTCGGCGCGAACCAGTTCGACGACCTCGCGGCGGCGTTCGAGGACGCGACCGACGCGCTCGACGTGCCCCTGTCGCGCCACGACACCATCAGCCCGCACGGCGACCAGTGGGCGTTCGTCCAGGAAGGCGTGCCCGCGGTGATGTCCTACACCGAGTCCGACGGCACCGGTCGCGGCTGGGGCCACACCCACGCCGACACGCTCGACAAACTCGACCCGCGCGACCTCCGGGCAGTCGCTGTCACCCTCGCGGAGTGCGTGCTCGAAGTCGCGGACCCCCACCGCGAGGTCGAACAGAAGTCCCGCGAGGAGATCCGCGACAGCATCGACGACGGCTACGTGGAGGAGCTCAAGCGCGGCGGCCGGTGGCCCTACGACGAGGATCCGCGGGCTGACGTTGGCGAGTGAGGGCGGATGGCGCGTACCGGGTCACGCCAACTCACCTTCGAACTCCCGAATCGCGGCGTCGGTCCCGGCCACGACGAGTCTGTCGCCCTCCTCGATTCGGGTGTTCTCGTCGGTCAGGAACTCGTCGACCCGTTGGAGCCCGACGAAGACGCAGTTCGCGCCGGGTCCGGGCTGGGCGTCGCCGAGCCGCTGGCCCGCGAACTCCGCAGCCGGAACCCGGACGAGCCGGAGCTGATTGACCGGCGCGAGCACGTCCTCGCCGCGGATCTCGCGGGCCAGCAGCCGGGCGCTGACCCGCTGGATCGACAGCGCGTAATCGGCCCCGGCGTCGAACGCGCTCGGGGTCTTGGCCGTGTCGTTCACGCGCACGAGAACGTCGATGTCGTCGGTGAGCGACCGGACCACGGCGACCGCGAGCAGCGCGCTCGAGTCGTCGTCGACGGTCACGACCAGCGCGCTGGCCTCCTCGACGTCCGCGGTCTCGAACGTCTCGGCGTTCCTGATGTCGCCGACCACGTCGACGCCCGGCTTCTCCTCGGCGTCGATGGTCGTCGCGTCGACCGACTCGGACAACGCGTCGCGGGCCGCCTGGCCGCCGCTTCCCATCCCCGCGATGACGACGTTCGAGTGACGCTGGGGCGGCCGGACCCCCGCGGCGTGGTCGTGTAGCTCGTCGATGGCCTCGCGCGGACCGGCAACGAGCAGGACCGCGTTCGGCGTGACGAACTCGTTCGAGTCGGGCGGGAGCCGGAGTTCGCCGTCGAGCCACGCGGCGACCAGCGTGAGATTCGCATGGTCGGCGATGGTCGTGTCCGCGATTCGGCGGCCCGCCAGCGGGCTGTTCCGGCGCACTACGACCTCCCTGAGACAGACGTCGCCGAGCGCGGCGTCGTCGGGATGGGGCGCGTCGACCCACGCGTTCGTCTTCTGGCCCAGTCGGCGGCCGATGAGCGCGTGGGGTGCGACCACCCTGTCGACGCCGACGTCCCGCAGCACTGCCTCGTGCTCGGGCGTGTTCGTGAGCGCGACGACCTCTATCGAGTCGTTGTGCCGGAGCGCGGTCAGCGTGACGTCGACGTTGTCGTCGCCGGCGTCGGTGACGAGCAGCCGCGCGTCCTCGATCATCGCCCGGTCGAGCGCGTCGTCGTCCACTGGATCGCCGTGGATGACCTGATACCCGTCGTCCGAGAGCCGCTTGGCGTCGTCCACGTCGGACTCAATCAGCACGTAGTCGATGCCGAGCCGTTCGAGTTCGTCGAGGAGCACGGCGCTGTCGCGGCGGTACTCCGCGACGACGACGTGGTCGTCCTTGGCGGTCAGTCGGTCGCTGAGGTCCAAGGGCGCGCGCTCGAACAGCGGGATGACGAGGACCCTGAGCGTGGCGAACCCGATGACCACGCCCGTCAACTGCATGAACGCCATGTAGACGTTCATGATGGGCGACGACCACGGCGAGTCCGCTCCGTAGCCGGTCGTGGTCATCGTCTCGACCACGGTCTGGAACGACCGGAAAATCGAGTGGTCGTGGCCTTCCAGCGTCCGCATCCCGTAGTTGTACAGTACGCTGTACAGCAGTATGATGGCGACGACGACGGCGGCCCACGCCGTGACGAGACGCTGTCGCCGGGTCATCCACGGGAACAGTGGGTTCCGGTGGAGCCACTCGGTGTCGAACCAGTCGCTGTTGAACCAGTCTCGCTTCATGCGTGCGGTGATCTCGGTTCGTGCGGCGGTCCTGGACGCTCGTCATCGCTCGAATCGCACATCGCTGGCCGAGTTACGTCGTCTACCCCCAAGAGTCGTATGACCAACTGCGGGACTCGAAGCCCGCTGAGTTCGGCCGACGACCCCAACGGCGGGTCGAGACGACGGACCGGGGGTATCCGCCCTCAGAAGTCGGTCAGTTTCGCCTCGGTCGACCCCTTGGCGTCGGTCTCGAACTCCGGGAGCGCGACGAACTCCAGCCCGTTGTCCCGGAGCGCGCGCTTCACACGCTCTGAGGCCGCGGGCGCGACGAGCATCCCGCGGACTTCGTCGTTGGTGTTCTCGTACAGCGAGACGTACCGCTGGAGCTGGTCGAAGTGGTTCAGCGTCGCCTGGATGCGCTTGACCTCCACGACGACCGGGGTGCCCGACTCGTCGCGGGCGAAGAAGTCGACGAAGCCGTACTTGGTCTCGCGCTCGTGTTCGACGATCCGGAGGCCCGCCTCCAGTTCGTCCGGATTCGCCTCGATGTACTCGTGCATCTCGGCCTCGGTGCCCGACTCCTCGTAGGTCGCGCTGTCGGTGGCGTCGAACCGCGTGAGGCCGTGGGCCTCCAGAATCCGGGCCTCCACGCGCTCGCTCGGGTTGGTCCGCCGCGCGAGCAGCACTGCGTCTCCATCACTGATTCGCGGCGAGACGGTCCCGCCGCCGGGCATCCAGTTAACTGGCTTGTGACCGGTCGGCTGGTGGACGAGGAAGGTGCCGTCGGGCTTGGCGACGAGCGTCCGGTCGCCCGGCCCGAGGTGGCCCGAGGTCCGGCCCTCGTACTCGACCTCGCAGCGGGCCTGCACCGTCAGCATCGCGCCGTCGCGGAACGCGGCCTTGGCGGCTTCGACGACTTCTTCGGGGTCGGGCGCGGCGAGTTGGTCGACGCTCATTCGTTGCTCGGTGGACAGCACCGGCGCAAAAAGGTGGTGATTCGGTCGGAACGGGCAGTCGCGTTCCGAAGCTATCGGGTCTCGAACGGTCGAGTTCCGAAGCGTCCAGAAGAGTGGCCAACGTTCCGGCCCGCAGTTACGGACGCTCAGAACTGCTCGGCGACCTGCTGAACTGCTCGGCGACCTGCTGGGTGGTCTCCTCGATGCCATCGGAGTTGTCCACGACCACGTGGTCGGCCGAGATGGGATCGAATCCGTCGCGGTACATCGTGTACACGTCGAAGTCGGCGTCGCTCGCGTCGTTCTCTCGCCGCCGGATGCGCTCGCGCACCACGCTCTCGGCGCACTCGACCTTCACCAGTCGGAAGCCGGCGTCCAGCGACTCCGAGAGGTCGACCGCGCGCTCGCGGTTCTCGGCCTCTCGGAACGTGCCGTCGAGGACGACGTTCTTGCCGTTTCGGATCGTCTCGCGCGTACGCTCGAACAGTTCTGCGTACACCCGCTGGGACTCCTCGTCGGTGTACTCGGGGTCGGGAAACAGGTCCTTGCGCACCACGTCGGTGCGGAGGAGTCGGCCGTCGACCCGCTCGGCGACGTCCTCGGCGACGGTGGTCTTGCCCACGCCGGGGAGCCCGCAGACGACGACCATCGTGGGCGTCGTGGCTCGCGAGTCGAGCACGTCCGTCTCAGACATCGACACCACCGGCGTCCCCTCGAAACGCGTCGAACGCGTCGGCAGTTCTCCGCTCGTCCGCCCCTCGACGATTCGTTGCCGCGCAGGTCGGGGTCATCTCAACTACCATAACCAACGAAGCCAACGCCATATCAATGTAGGGTATCGGCGACGACCGGGACAATCGGTGACGAACTCGACCGGTCGCGCGTCGGTGACGAACTCGACCGGCCACCGTGACTTTCCCGCGTCGAGACGTAGCGAGTCGAACGCGCGACATGCTGGGGGGCTCCGACACCGACGAACTGAGAAGTTCCGACCCCGACGAACTGAGAGGTTCCGACCCCGACGAACTGGTCTCCGTAGTGGTCCCGACCTACGAGCGCAACCGGCGACTGCGGCAGACGCTCGAGAGCGTCGCCGCCCAGGAGTACGAGCCGATAGAGACGATCGTGGTCGACGGGGCCGACGACGACCGGGCTCGGCCGGTAGTCGCCGAGTTCCCGGACGCGACGTACGTCTCCCAGCCCGCTGGTGACGACGGCCCGCAGGCCGCCCGGAGCCTCGGCGTCGAGTTCGCCAGCGGCGAGTACGTCCAGTTGCTCGACGACGACGACCGGCTCGCGCCCGAGAAGATCCGCAAGCAGGTCGAGCTGCTGGAGCCGCCGGTCGGCGTGGTCTACTGCGGAATGATCGACGAAGACCGGGGCGAAATCCAGCCGAACCCCGCGGTTCGGGGGAACGTGATCGGGCACGCGCTGGAGATGCGGACGTTCCCCTGCATCACCTCCACGATGCTCGTCGACCGGGAGGTGATCGAGCGCGTCCATCCGTTCCGGCACCGTCACGGGGCCGACGACACCGGCCTGAAGGTCGACCTCGCGCTGGCGGCCGCGTTCGACTTCGTGGACGAACCGCTGGTCGTCCGCGGGCGACCAGAGTCGTCGCTCTCGGAGTCGTGGGCGTACCTCGACGGTCGCGAGACGGTGGTGGCGACGTTCGACCGGCTGTACGACCGGTTCCCCGACCGGATTCGGCGGCGCGCGGTCCGGGAGACCCACTATCAGGCGGGGCTGAAGCTCCTCGACGAGCGCGGCTGGTCGCCCCGAGCGACCGCGAAGTTCGCCCGCGCGACCCGGTTGACGCCCGACGACCGCGCGTACCACCTCGCGACGTGTCTCGGGTCGACGCTGGGTCGGTCGGGCGTGGCCGCGGTCGACCGGCTGTTCGGCCGAGAGGGGGAGTGAGGGCTCGGGAACCGCACATCTGAACGCGGCCGTCCGAGAGACAGTAGCTTTACGACGTGGTGTCGCCACTCTCCGACAGTGCCGACCGACACCCCTCTCCACGTGTACTGGCACCGCGAGACGACCGCCCACCGACCGCCGGGCGGTGCGTTCAAACTGCCGAGCACGGAACTGCTGGCGGTCGACGAGCCGCACCCCGACCAGCCCGCCCGCGTCCGCAACGTCAGGCGGATCCTGGCGGAGACGTTCGCGAGCGACGCCGCGTTCCGACCCGTCGACCGAGCCCCGCGCGACGCCGTCGAGCGCGTCCACGATCCCGACTACGTCGCGTGGCTGGAGGAGTTCTGCGCCGACGGCGGCGGCCGAATCGACGGGACGACGACGGGGACCAGCCGGGAGACGTTCGCCGCGGCGCGGCGAGCGGCCGGTACCGCGCTGGCCGCGGTCGACCACGCGCTCGCCGACTCATCCGGGGCCGACGGTCGCTCCGGCGTGCCGTACGCGCTCGCGCGGCCGAGCGGCCACCACGCCCAGAGTGACCGCGCGGACGGCTTCTGCTTCTTCAACAACGCGGCCATCGCCGCCCAGCGCGCGCTCGACGCCGGACTCGACCGGGTCGCCATCGTCGACTGGGACGTCCACCACGGCAACGGCACGCAGGAGATCTTCGAAGACCGGGACGACGTGCTGCTCGTGAGCGCGCACAACGACCACGGCGCGTGGGACCCGACGTATCACCCGCAGACGGGCGGCCTCGACGAGGTCGGCGTCGGCGCTGGCGAAGGCTACACCGTCAACGTCCCTCTCCCGCCGGGGACGGGCGACGAGGGGTACGAACGGTTCTTCGAGCGAATCGTCGAACCGGTGGTCGCCGACTACGATCCGGATCTCGTCATCTACAGCGCCGGGCAGGACCCTGGCGTCTCCGACCCGCTCGGGCGGAACCTCGTGACCCGCGGCGGGTTCAGAACGCTCGGCGAGCGCGCTCGCCGACTCGCCGAGCGAACCGCAGACGGGCGGTTTGTCGTCGTACAAGAGGGCGGCTACCAGATCAGCCACCTCGCGTTCGCGACGCTCGGCGTCCTCGAAGGCGCGACGGGTCGGACGTTCGACCTCGACGAGTACGGCGAGGCCGACCCGTTCGCGTGGCTGGAGGAGTCGGTCGGTCCGGCAGCGGACGCGCTCGACGAGGCCGTGGACTTCCACGGCGAGTACTGGCCGCTCTGAGAAACGTCGGCTGGTGAATCGAGAAGGACGAAGCAACTGGTGGAACGAAAACGAAACGAAAGAAGCGAGTGGGTTTGGGCAGATTTGAACTGCCGGCCTCCTCCATGTCAAGGAGGTGTCATAACCAACTAGACCACAAACCCGTTCTGTGCGGTCTTTCTCGGACGCAACTACGAGTTGTCCCGGGGGATAATTGAACCTTTCGGATTCGGGCGCGGTCTGGCGATTTTCCACGAGGGTCGGTGACGCGCTGGATTTCCACCGGTGAGGCGGGAATCTCCCGACCGCCACGCCCACCTTTTTCACGCCGCGCTGCAACCTCCAGCGCATGCAAATCGGAACCGCCGAATCCGAACCCGGCGAACTCGTCACGGGCTGGCTCGACGTGACCGACCTGCCGACCGGCACGCCCGAACGTCTCCCGGTCCTGATCGCGGAGGGCGAGGAGAGCGACGAAGAGGGTCCCACGCTCTGGATCACGGCCGCCATCCACGGCAACGAGGTCACCGGCCTCGCGGTCGCGCAGGACGTGATGACCGACGAACTCGCGGGCGAGATCCGCGGCACGGTGGTCTGCATCCCGAACCTCAACCCGGCGGGCCTGCGCCGGAACTCACGGACCTCCTACTACGACGACGAGGACCCCAACCGCTACTTCCCGGACCCCGACGCCGAGAGCGCGCGCCCGCCGAGCGTCCAGCAGTTGATCGACGAGCGCGTCTTCGAGGCGTTCGCCGACTCGGCCGACGCCCTGGTGGACCTCCACACCGCTCACGTGGGCTCGATGCCCTTCCTCATCCGGGACCGGGTGCTGTACGGAGAAAAGCGAAGTGAGGACGACGCTCACGAGCTCGCAGACGACCTCGAAGCCATCGTCGACGCGTTCGGCATGCCGGTGGTCAACGAGTACGCCGCCGCGGAGTACACCGAGCAGAGCCTCCAGCGCTCGACCGCGGGCGCGGCGCTGAACAACGCCGGCATTCCGGCGTTCACCGCGGAACTCGGCGGCCACAACATCGTCGAGGAGGGCGTCCGCGAGGCGGCGATCACGGGCGTCCGGAACGTCATGCGCCAACTCGATCTCCTGCCGGGCGAGCCCGACCCCGGCGCTGTCGGCCCCGACGCGCCGGTCGACTTCCCGGTCAAGCGCGCGGTCCACCCGCACGCCGACGAGCCGGGCATCGCGCGCCACCGGGTCGAGCCCGGTGACGTGGTGTCGGAAGGCGACGTGATCGCCGAGATCTGCACGCCCCACGGCGACCGAAAAACCACCGTCGAGTCCGAGCACGACGGCTACGTCCTCGGGCGGATGCACGGCGTCGCGGCCTACGAGAACGACCCGCTGGCGAGCATGGCGGTCCGCGACGACGGCGAGCTGGTGGTCCCGCGCGATGCAGAGGAGGGTGACGGCGAGGAGGAGGCTGACGGCGACGGGGAAGGCGACGACTGAAACGAAGCGCTTAACTCGGGGACGGGCCTTCGTTCAATCGCACGCGAAGTGCACTGCGGGACCGTAGGGTAGTGGTATCCTCTGCCGATGGGGTCGGTAGGACCTGAGTTCGAATCTCGGCGGTCCCACTCACATTCTACGCGGCGACATTGTACCTCGGGAACAGCTCTGGCGAGCCAGTTCTAAATTCACGAAACCCCAACTCGTCAGACAGACTTCGTGACGACCACGCGCCTATCCGTTATGACGCCACCGGCTCGACGGCGTACACGCTCAGCCCGCCAGCGTAGTACACCCGCCCGTCCACGACGACCGGCGAGGTCCTGCCGAAGCCGTCGCGGTCGGCCTCGTGGGACCACAGCGTCGACCCGTCCGCGGCGTCGAGCGCGTACAGCGTTCCGGCGTCGCTGACGACGTACGCCGTCCCGTCGACCACGACCGGGGAGCCGAGCTGGTCGTCGGCGGTGGCGTTCCAGACGCGCTCGCCGGTCGCGCGGTCGAGCGCGTACAGCGTCGCGGTGTCGGTGCTCACGATCACGAGGTCGTCGGTGATCGCCATCGACGAGGGGTGTTCGATGTCGTTGGCCGGCCGGTCGTTCGGCAGTGGCTGGGAGGTCCACCGCTGCTCGCCGCCGTCGACGGCCACCGCGTGGACGACGCCCGTCTCGCTTCGGACGTACGCAGTGTCGCCGCGGACCGAGGGCACGCCGAGCGTCTTCTCGCCGCGCGCGAGCCCGTTGCTTGTCGGCGTCCGGTACGACCAGTACTGGGCCTTCTCGGCCCCCGGCTCGAACTTCATCAGCATCCGGTCCTCGCCCGCCGAGACGTACAGCTTCTCGTCGTGGACCGCGACGCCGCCGACGTGGCCGGCCTCGCGCGTCCAGAGCACGCTCTGAGTCCGGAGGTCGAGCGCGACCAGCGAGTCGTCGTGTTGGCTGTCCTCGCGCTCGGCGAACGGGTCGTCGACGGGGACGTAGGCGACGCCGTCGAGTACCGCGAACGCCTCCTTGACGGTGGCCGTGGACTGGCCCGGTGCCGTGAGTTGTTTGCTCCAGCGTCGCTCGCCGGTGTCGGCGTCGAGGGCGTGGAAGGTCCCCTCGGAGTCGGCGACGTACAGCACCCGTTCGCCCGACCGATCCTGACCCGCGACGGGCGCGACCTCGATGGGAGCGTCGAGGCTCGCGTGCCACGTGATGTTGCCCGGGTCGGGGGCGTGTGCGCGCACCACCTCGCCGCTCGCGGTGTAGAGCGCGCCGCCGGCCATCACCGGCGAACTCCCGTAGCTCTGGGCGAACCGGCTCCAGTCGCGCTCGACCTCGCCCCGTAAGACCGTCCCGTCGGGCCGATAGCCCGACCGCGACTGCTCGCCTTGGAGTCCGGGCCACGTGCTCGCGGGGTCGGTTCCGCCGGTTTCGGCCCGGACGGTTATCTCCACGCTGTCGGCCACGTACCGGTTCCCGTCGTCTGCGGACTTGCGCGCGGTAGCGGTGTAGTTGCCCGGCTCGGTGAACTCGTAGGCGGCGGTCCCGTCGAACCCGGCGTCGACGGCGTTGCCGTCGATCTCGACGGTGGCGTTCTCGACGCCGAACCCGTCGGACTCGCGCGTGACCCGGAAGGTGACTGCGTCGCCCTCCGTCACCGTGCGCTCGTCGGCAGTGAGGTTCATCGCCACCCGGTCGCGGGTGACCTCGACGCTCCGACGCTGCCCGTCGGCCCAGTCGCGGTACGTGACCAGTTCCTCGATAGTCACCGTGTAGTTCGTCCCGGCTTCGGCCTGCCGGTACGTCGCGGCGTACTCGAACCCGTCGCTGCCGTCGCCGGTCTCCAACTGGGATTCGTCGAACGTCTGGAGTACTTCCCCATCGGCCGAGACCGCGACCTCGACGCCTGCGAGCGCCTCGTCCGTGACTATCGAGACCCCCACGTCGGTTCCGGGGTCCGTGGCGGTGAACGACTCGATGGGCGAGCCGCCGACGGCGATCTCGAACGGGACCGTGTCGGTCTTCCGCGCGCCGTCGTCGTCGGTCACGCGATAGGTCACCTCGTGGCTTCCGCGGCCCTGAACCGTGACCTCGGGCCGGTCGGGATCGAGCGTCTCGAACTCGCCGCCGTCGACGCTGACCGCGACCGTCTCGACCGCGCCGTCGGCGTCGCTGGCCGCGAGGTCGACTGTCACCGGGCCGGCGTACGAGCCGTTCTCGAACTGTCGGGCGTCGAGCGTGACCTCGACCGTCGGCGGCTGGTTGGGGTCCGCGGTCGTCTCGTCTTGCGTCGTCTCATCGCTGGTAGTGGTGTCGCCGCCGGGAGTGGTGCTACCGGCCGTGGTGTCGTCCTCGGTGGTGGGCTCACCGCTCTCGTCGTCGCTCCCGCCGGTGACCGCCAGCGTCGCGTCCGGCGACCCCGTCACGGCGTACGCGTCGCCCGCCGGACTCCCGAGCGACTGGACCCGGAGCGCGAGGTCGGTGGTGCCGTCCCGTTCGCCCCGAACCGTCACCGTCGCGATCACGGTGTCGCGTCCGCCTTCGAGGTCGGCGGCCGCAGTCCGTATCTCCACGCGGTCCGCGCCGTCGCCGACCGGCGAGACGTCTGTCACGTCGGGGTCGCCCGACACCGCGGCGCTCACCACGTCGGCGACCGAGCCGTTCGCGACCGACAGCGAGAGCGCGGACGAGCCGACGCCTTTCCCGGGGTCGGCGACCACGATCTCGTACGTCCGCTTGCTTCCGGCTCGAATCGATCCACTCGTCGCCCCGTCTGCCGGCACGACGCTGACCGCCGTGCGGTGGTCGCCACCCGCGTCGTCGGAACTGCCCGTGAGGTCCCCCGCGATACCGTCGAACGGGGTGCCGTCGAGCGGCGTTCCATCGAGTAGCCCGCCGTCGAGCACGCCCGGCGTGGCGACCGCCATACCGCCCACCGCTAGCAGGACAACGACCGCGAGGGCCGCTCGTCCGTCCATCTCAGCTCCCTCCGACTTCGTCGACCTGCTCGAACAACGCTCGAACGTCGTCGGCGTCGACGTCGCTGTCGACGTCGAAGTCGTAGCTGTCCGCGTCCGCTCCGGACACCTCGTCGTTTCCGACTCTGTGGGCGAGCGCGGTAGCGTCGGCCTCGTCCACGCGCCCGTCGTCGTTCACGTCTTCGGTGAGGCCGTCGTCGTCCGGGTCGCCCGAACTCCCGCCGAACGTCGTGCTGGCGAGGCTGGCGGTGCCGGTCGAGGCATCGACAGCGAGCGTCCACACTCGGTACGGGCCGGCCCCCGACAGCGTGGGTGCGTGCGTGGCCGGACCGCCCTCGTCGTCGCGTCGGAGTCGCGGTGGCGTGTCCGCGTCGAAGCGGTCGTCTTCGGCCGGTGCGACGCCCCACACGAAGCTCGGACTGCCCGCACTCGCGGTCGACGCGGCGGCCTCGACGTCGTCGTGGGCGTCGTTACGGCTCATCGTGACGCCGGGAAATCTCGGGTGGCGCGTTCGTCGGTTCCGATAGCTGTGAACCCTCTCGAACGGGGGCTGACGGTGGTCTGCATGATCGATGTCCAGTAGATGGTCTGTCCCCCGTTTGTATTTTTCGGCGGATATAGTGGGGAACGAAACTGTGCTGGCCACGGCGCGACGCGAACGTGTCACAATGTCCGGAGCGTGTCGGTGATAGTCCTGTAGTTTTACGTCGGTTGCGGCAGGTGATTCTTACTGGTGCCTTTTCTTACCGATAGTTGATCTCTGTAATATTGTACACCGGTGACTTATTTCCACTAGAGGAAATATTTAAGTACAAACGTAACAGTCTGTAATATGTGATGTCCTCCTACAGTTCGGACCCCGACACCGCCACCGGATCGGAGGAGGTTCCGCTCCACAGGAACCTCTACGACGACCTCTTGTTCGACGAGCTGGACGCATCCGGCACGTTCACCGAGGAGGCCGCCAAGCAGTTCTTCCCGGTCCACGAGGACGAGCGCATCGAGACGATGGACAGTCCGGTGGTCATCGAGTGCGCGTACCCGGGGTGGCAGCCCGGCGGGGACCACTACCCGGCGGTCCCAGACTCTCGCGGCGAGCAGGTACAGGAGCTCGTCGACAGCGTGGAGGCCGGCGCCGCGGCGATCCACGTCCATCCACGCGACGAGGAGGGTCGCCCGCAGTGGAACGACAACGACCTGCTCGTGGATATTCTCGATCCCGTATTCGAGGAGTGTGGCGACGTGGTGACGTTCAGCCAGGGCTGGTCGACGGGTCCGCACGCCGACTACGTGACCGGCGTTCACGACCTGCTCGAGCGCGGGGACGGCAACAAGTACTGTCAGGGCGGGGTTATCCTCCCGCCCGGCCTGTTCGGCGCGGGGTCGCTCCACTCGATGTCGACCATCAAGGAGGCGGTCCGCTACTACGAGGACAACGGCGTGAAACCGCTGTTCCAACTGTACGACACCCACGTCCTGCGGGACATCAAACACCACCTTATCGAGGACGACGAACTGGAGAACGAGCCGTACGTGATGAGCCTGCGGATGGGTGCCCACCACTCGACCACGACGAACAACGACCCGTGGTCGCACTTCAAGGTCATCTCGGAGATCTACAACGTGCGCCAGACCATCGAGGACAGCGTGGTCGGGCTCTACCCCGGCGGACGCAACTGGCTCCCAACGCTGATGATGGGGCTGATCGCCGGTGCGAACGTCGTCCGGGTCGGCATCGAGGACGCCTACTGGATGTACCCCCACAGGGACGAACTCATCGAGAAGAACTCCGAGGTGGTCGAGACCGCGGTCGACATCGCGGAGACGCTCGGCCGCGAGATCATCACCGACCCCGACCGCGCGCGGGAGTTCCTCGGGATGGAGTACACCTCGCCGCGATGACGGCAAATCCCGCCACGACGATGCAAATCGGATCGAACGCCGCGCAGTCCGGCGAAAATCTCTGATTAATTTTATAACCAAGACTGTGGTACAAAAGCTCATGAGTCGTTCTGATCGGTATGCGATAGACGACGTCGCCTTCATCGGCCGCACGGTGGCCGAGTACGAACGGATGTTCGACCTCGACCTCTCGGCGTGGTCGGGCGAGTCGGTGCTCGACTGCCCAGGCGGTGCGTGCGCGTTCGTCACCGCGGCCAACGCCAGCGGCGTCGACGCGGTGGGCGCGGACCTGCTGTACGACGTGCCGCCCGACGAACTCCGCGAGAAGTGCCAGCGCGACGTCGACACCGCCATCGCGGGCTTCGACGGCGTCGAGGACCAGTTCGTCTGGGGGTACTACGACGGCGTGCCCGACGTGCGCGAGCACTGGACCGCGGCGTACGAGCGGTTCATCGACGATTACGAGGCCCACTACGACACCGACCGCTACGTCCAGACCCAACTGCCGGACCTGCCGTTCGACGACGACTCGTTCTCGCTGGTGCTGTCGGCCCACCTGATGTTCCTCTACATCGACACGCTCGACCACGAGTTCCACGAGGCCAGCCTGCTGGAACTCGCCCGCGTGGCGACCGAAGAGGTCCGGGTGTACCCACTCGCGCGATTCGACGGGAAGCGGTATCCGCGACTGGACGAGTTGCGCGCGACGCTCGCGGACGCGGGCCACGCGACCGAGATCCGGTCGGTCCCGTTCGAGTTCCTGCGCGAGGAGCCCGAGATGCTGGTCGTCGAGCCGTGAGTCGACGTGTTGGCGAGCGCCGGTCGCTGTCGGCGACCGGCGCTCGCCAACACGTCGCTGGTGGATAGTTGGTCCGTCGTCTCGGTCGCTCGCCCCCGTTTCATCACGACTGTACTGCTACCAGACTACACGACAGCCGCGACAGCGACCGCAACAGTATCCGCGACCGCAACAGCATCTGCGACAGCTACCGAGACCGCCAGTGCATCTTGAGCATATGAGAACCGCGACCGCACCGCAACCGCATTAGCTACCGCAGCCGTAACAGCGACAGCAACCGCAACCGCGACAGCAACCGCAACCGCGACAGCAACCGCAACCGCGACAGCGTCCGACTGTTACTCCCCGTCCTGCTTCACGCCCGGGTTGGTGACCGCGCCGTTCGCGGCCGACCCGAACGACGCGCCGTACTTCGCCAGCACGCCGGTCTCGTAGTTCGGCTCGGGCTGGTCCCACGCCTCGCGGCGCTCGGCCAGTTCGTCCTCGGAGAGGTCGACGGACAGTTCGAGGTTCGGCACGTCGATGGTGACGGTGTCGCCGTCTTCCAGCAAGGCGATGGGACCGCCGACGAACGCCTCCGGGGCGACGTGGCCGATGGAGAACCCGCGGGTCGCACCGGAGAACCGGCCGTCGGTGAACAGCGCGACGTCCTCGGCGTGGCCCTGGCCCGCGACCGCCGAGGTGACCCCGAGCATCTCGCGCATGCCCGGGCCGCCGCGCGGGCCCTCGTTGCGGATGCAGAGCACGTCGCCGCTCTCGACGTTGCCCTCCTGGACGTACTTCATGGCGTTCTCCTCGTTCTCGAACACGCGGACCGGCCCCTCGTGGCGCAGGTCCTCCTCGCCGGTCACCTTCAGCACCGCGCCGTCGGGCGCGAGATTGCCCGACAGCACGCGGATGGCTCCCTCCTCGTTCTTTGGCTCGTCGACGGTGTAGAGGAAGTCGGCCTCGATCTCCTCGTCCGGCGGGAGTTCGCCCGCGGCTTCGAGTCGTTCGATCTCCTCGGCGACGGTGTTGCCCGTCACGGTCAGCGCGTCGCCGTGGAACAGCCCCGCGTCGAGCAGGCGGCGGACGACCACCGGGACGCCGCCGACCTCGTGGAGGTCGTTCATCACGCGCTGGCCGCCGGGCTGGAGGTCCGCGATCTTCGGCGTCCGGCGACTGATCTCGTTGAACCGCTCAAGCGGAAGGTCGATGCCCGCCTCGGCAGCGAGCGCGGGCAGGTGGAGCACGGCGTTGGTCGAGCCGCCGATGGCGACCTGCAACGCGATGGCGTTCTCGAACGACTCCCGAGTGAGGAAGTCCGAGGGCCTGCGTCGCTGTTCGACCGCCTCGACTGCGAGTTCGCCCGCGCGCTCGGCGACCCCGTAGCGCTCCTCGCTCTCGGCCGGCGGGCTCGCGCTCCCGAGCGGCGCGAACCCGAGCGCCTCCGAGATGGAGGCCATCGTGTTCGCGGTGAACATCCCGCCGCAGGAGCCCGCGCCCGGGCAGGCGTGGCGTTCGAGGTCGTCGAGTTCCTCCTCGGACATCTCGCCCTCCGCGACCGCGCCGACACCCTCGAACACGTTCTGGACCGTCACCTCCCGGCCCTCGTGCTCGCCGGGCATGATGGAGCCGCCGTAGAGGAACACCGAGGGCAGGTCCGTGCGGATCGCGGCCATCATCATGCCGGGCAGGTTCTTGTCGCAGCCCGCGACCGTCACGAGGCCGTCGACGCGCTCGCCGAACGCCACCAGTTCGACCGAGTCGGCGATGACCTCCCGCGAGATCAGCGAGGCCTTCATCCCCTCGGTCCCCATCGAGATGGCGTCGGAGATGGTGATGGTTCCGAACTCGATTGGCATCCCGCTCGCGTCGTCGACGCCGTCGTACGCCGCGGCGGCCACGTCGTCGAGGTGGACGTTGCACGGCGTGACGTCGGCCGCGGGGTTCGCCACCGCGACCATCGGCGAGGAGAGGTCCTCGTCGTCGTAGCCCATCGCGCGGAACATCGCTCGGTGGGGAGCCTTGTCCCGACCCTTGGTGACTTCGCTGCTCGGGAGATCGTCCGGTTTCTCGGTCATACCCGGGACTCGGAGTGGAGCGGCTTAAGTTACCCCCTCGAACAGACGCTGCTGTCGGACGGCGCAACCGACGGCCGCGATGGACCGCCAGTAGTCGACATCACTGAGCCGCCAGCAGTCGACATCACTGAGCCGCCAGCAGTCGACCGCGGAAATCCTAGAATGAGAACATACTTTTCGGGCGGCGGTCGAAAGACCCGCATGGACCTGACGGTCGCCGTCGCCCACTACCCGGAAGGCGCTGGCCACGCCACCCGGATGCTCGCGGTGGCCCAAGCCTTCGAAGCCGAAGGTGCGGAGGTCGTCCTCGCGGGCGGCGGCCCGGGGTCGCGGTTCATCGAGCACAACGGCTACGACGTGTTCCGGGCCGCGCCGGTCGACTACATCGGCGACTACCAGCAGGGCTCGGTCGGGAGGGTCCTCACCAGGAGTCTGCCGTACAGCAGCAAGCGCGTGTTCGACTTCGTGCGCTGGCTCCGCCGGGTCGAGCCCGCCGCGCTGGTGACCGACGACATGTTCGGCGCGATGGCGGCGTCGCTGACCGGGACGCCGCTGTACGTCGTCACGCACAACGCCGCCTCCTACTACGACGCGGCCGTCGAGCAGGTGTTCACGTGGCTGCTGAACCGCTACCAGCTCGGCGCTGCCAGGTCGTTCCTCTATCCCGCGGTGTGGCCGCCCGACGAGGGCGACCCGCCGGGCGTGACCCACGTGCCGCCCATCGCGCTCGATTCGGCGGACTGCCCGCCGCCCGACGAGGAGATCGGCGTGCTGGTCGTCCCGAGCGTCTACTCGGCGAACTTCGACGTGCTCGCCGAGACGCTCCGGACCGAGGGTCGCGAGGTGACGCTGGTGGGCGACGACGGCTGGGAGCCGGTGCCCGCCCTCCTGCCGTGGATTCGAGCCGCCGACGTAGTGGTCTGCTCGGGCTACTCGACCGTGATGGAGGCCGCGGTGGCGGGCACGCCGTGCGTGGTCTACCCGTTCACCGACGAGCAGCACGGCGTCACCCGCGTGCTCGAACGCCGCGGGGTTCGGGGGTTCCAGATCGAACACTCCATCGCCCACGTCGCGCGGGCGATCCGCCATCCGCCGCGCGAACCCGACCACGACAACGGGACCGAGCACGTCGCGGACCACGTCCTCTCGGAACTCGTCTGAGTCTGGCGGCTCGTCTGACTGGCCCGGACGAGCGTCGCGTTCGGCGGGGCATCCGACAGCGCGACTGCTGAGACGCCTGACATTGTTGCCACTATCGGAACCCGCAACCCCCGACGGTTCGAACGCCACTCATGGCACGGGTTGCGGTCGGAGCGCGGCTCCACTTCGGCTTCCAGAACCTCTCGCTGGCCCACGAGCGCCTTTACGGCTCGCTCGGGGTGGCGCTCGACGAGCCCCGCGTCGTCGTGACTGCCGAGTCCGCGGCGAGAGTCCACTGCGAACCCGACCCGAGCAGCGAGCACGCCGCGGCCGAGGAGTACACTCGGCGCGCGGTCGACCTCCTCGACGTTCCCGGTGTGCACGTGACGGTCGAGCGGACCCTGCCCCGGCACGTCGGACTCGGGAGCGGGACCCAGCTGGCGCTGACCGTCCTCGCCGCGGTCGCGCGCGCTCACGACCGCGAGCCGCGGGTCCGCGAGCGCGCTCCGAAACTCGGCCGCGGCGGTCGGAGCGGCGTCGGGGTGGCGGCGTTCGAGTCCGGCGGTTTCGTCCTCGACGCCGGCCACCCGACCGAGCGGTTCACAGCCGACCGGCCGCCCCGCGGCGAGTGGTCGGTCCCGCCGGTCGCGGCCCGCCACGCGGTGCCCGACGACTGGCGATTCGTCGTCGTTCTTCCCGACGCGAAGCCGGGCCGGAGCGGCGAGGGCGAGGACGAAAGCATGCGGTCGGTGGTCGAGCGCGCGGACCCGGCGCTCGCCGACGAGATCGCCGCGGTGGTCGCCCGGCGCGTGCTCCCGGCGATAGCCGGGCGCGACCACGCGGCGTTCGGCGCGGCCGTCGCGGAGGTCGGCCGCCTCAACGGCGCGTGGTACGCCGACGAGCAGGGCGGCGTCTACCGCCCGCCGGTCGGCCGCATCGTCTCGCGACTCTCGGACTCGCCCGCGATAGCCGGCGCTGGCCAGTCCTCGTGGGGCCCCGCGGTGTACGGCGTGACCACTGCGGATCGAGCGGACGCCGCCCGTGAGGCCGCACACGCGGCGCTCGTGGGGGCGTCCGTCGACGGCGAGGTGCTGGTCGCCCGCCCCCGGAATCGGGGTGCTGAAGTCGAACGCTGACGGGTTGGCACAGCCCTCTCGGGGTCGTCGGACTGGCGGTCACGGGGTGCGTCGGGTCGCCGTTGGCCCGGGACGGTGTACCCGGAGTCGGCGGCGCTGACTGACTCGCCAGCGACCTGCTCGCAACCGCCGGAAGCCAACCCAGGTCTTCCGCGGTCACACTCGCTGGCTCGCGGCTCCGCCGCACACCTACCGCGGCGCTCCGCGCCGCGCACCGCTCGCGTGACCGCACGAGGCGTCCAGTCCTGTTTCGTCGCGCTCTCGTATTTGAATATTCGTATTCGAAATATAACTGCTTCTGTTGTGCCTTTCGAGGATTTATGTTTGACCCGGCGCGTGCGAGCAACGAGTGAGCGACTGCAAGGAGCGAACGAGGAGGCTGGGGAGGTGTGAGGCTGCGGCTTCTCACGTGCCTCGAAGGTAGCTAGCTTCGTGTTGCCCTCTGCTTTGTCGGCGTATTCTGACTAGCTACTGCCTCAACATAGGAGAACCGGGACCGCACCGCAACCGCGACAGCAAGCCTCACATCTCCCCAGCCTCCTCACTCCCTCGCGCGCGCCAGAGCGGGAAATCAATCTCGTGGATTCCTCGACGGTTCGCCATCCGACGAGCCAGTCTCGAACTTCCACAGACGAAAGACCCAAGCACCCAGATTGTGACCCACCGAACGAGAAGCGATGGATCGACTCCCCTTCGGCGTCTCTCGGCTCGACGACATCATCGGCGGCGGTGCCCCGCCCGGAAGCGTGGTCCTGCTGGCGGGCGACGCCGGTGCCGGTGCCCGCGAGTTCTGCTACACCGCGGCGACCATCAACGGGCTGGCCCACGCCGACCCCGACCAGTTCGAGCTCCACTACGGCGAGGTGTCCGACCGCGCGGCCGTCCCGGAGGGCGTCCACTACGTGTCGTTCACCGCGAGCGGGGACGAACTCCGCCGGGAGTTCGAGTTCACGATGAGCGAGGAGATCGTCCGCGCGGGCGTCTCGCCCGTCGAGTTCGCGGACTTCAGTCAGGAGTACTTCCAGCTGTCGGCCATCCCGCGGGAGTGGTACACCCGCAAGACCCAGACCATCACGGACCTCGGGAAGGGCGACGGCCGCCGGGGCGTGCTGGAGGCGCTGGGCGAGTACCTCAACGAGCACGCTTCCGGGAACCTCGTCGTCATCGACTCGCTGACCGACCTCGCCCGCGCGCCCAGCGAGCACCTCGACTGGAGCGACATCACCCTGCTCGTCAAGGGCCTCCAGAAGGCCTCGCGGGCGTGGGACGGCCTCATCCTCGTGCTGGTGAGCCAGGAGGCGATGACCGACCAGCAGATGGGGAGCCTGATGGGCGCGGCCGACGGCACCCTCGCCTTCGAGTGGGAGACAGGCGGCAACGAGCGCGACCGCGTGATGTTCGTCCGGGAGTTCCGCGGCGTGCTGTCGCGACTGGAGGCTGAAGATATTATTCGGTTCGACACGGAGATCCACGACGGCGGGTTCGACATCAGCAACGTGCGGAAGATTCGGTGAATCGGTTCGGTAGTTGGGAATAGAATCGATTACTCGTCTTCGTCCTCGTCGCCACCGCTAGTTACCTTGCTGATAGCTTTGGAGACGATTTCCGAGCCCTTCCCGCTCTTCTGACCATTTTCCTTGGCTTTCTTTCGGCTCTCAGCACTCATACCAGAACGTACGCCCTTTTGGCTTAAATAACTACGGCTACAACGGCCGTGCCGATACCGAGAACCAGCGCAATCTGCGTGGCAGTCAACCAATGGGAGTTTCGTCGGACGTCGTCGTAGTTTTCGGCTATCATTCCAGCCATCATTTCTAGCAAATCCTCCTCCCACGGTGGATTCGAAAAATCGTCTCCAGCTAGATCTTCGATGTACCCGCCCTGTGGCCCTACATAGAGGTTCGATTCGTTGTAAGTGATGATGCCGAACACCGTCGAACTGATGAGAAGTCCGAACGCTACTTTGATAGTGGTGTTGTGAAACATATCTGGTGCGAATTGTAGTCCTGTGACAAGTAATCCGAGTAGGACTGCGTTCAACCGCACGGTTCGCATTGCCTTGTCGTCGATGTCGGTCATTGTGGCGTTCTGCGCGTCGATGACTGCCCGAGCCTCAGTGTAGGTTACCTCCCGGCGTTTGTCGGGCCAGTCGCCAGCCATAGTAGTGGATGTATCCTATGATGTTAAAATAATTTATATCGACACTGTACCGATCCATGAAATGGGGTTGGAGGAGCTGAAGTGGAGTTGTAATCCGGAAGTACTCGGACGTTTTACAGCGTTCGAGTAGTGCAACGGAATCACTCGACCGCGTACTCCCCGTCAACTTCCTCGACCAATCCCAACAGCACTGCCCAGTCCAGCAGATACCCCACGCGCTCGCTCCAGATCTCTTCCCACGAGTTCGGATTCTTGTGGTGTTCCCACGTCGGCACCTCACTCTTGAACTCGTCGAACACCTCCCCACTCGACAGCGGCCCCTCGGCCGCGTTCAGAATCTCCAGCACCGCCGGAACGCCGAAGACGTGGTCCCGAAATCGCTCGCGCAGGAACTCCGGGTCGGGGTCCCGTCGCGTCCTGGTGAAGCCCGAGGACTGCTCCTCGGCCAGCCCTAGTGCCCGGAGGAACGTCAGCCACGTTCTGGCGTCGTCCCGACTCGTCAGGTCGGTCCGGTCGAGCAGGCGGGCACAGCAGTCGTCCTCGCTGCCCGGTACGAGCGGGACCGCGCGCTGGGCGTCGGCCACGAAGTCGAGGTCGGCGGGGGGTTCCGGAACCAGTTTGAACTGCATGCGTGGCGTCCTCGATTTCAGAAGCCGAAGCTCTCGGCCAGCAGTTCCTCGTCGCGCTCGCCCACGACGTGAGTGTCGCCGCCGATCACGTTGACGGTCGCCTGTGCCGGCGCGAACACGCTCTCGTCGACCTCGTAGAAGTCCCAGTCGACCGACTCGAAGATGTCGGCGAAGTGGGTGCCGTACTCGTCGTTCGCGGTCGAGACGATCTCCTCGAAGCGGTCGAACTCCTCGCGGACCGTCAGATGGACCTGCCCGCCGTACGCCAGCGCGTCGTTGGTCCGCGCGATGGCGGCCTCCTCGTCGCCGGCGACCGGCGCGACCGGAGCCGAACCAGTGACGCTGACCACGTCGAGCGGGTCGTAGCCGAGTTCCGAGAGCCGGAACGTCGCCATCTCGGCGGCGCGAGCGGCCACGCTCACGCTCCCGGCGACGCTGGCGGTCGGGACCGACGGGAGGAAGACGCTGCTGGGCTCGACGCCCGCGAGGTCCGCGACGTGTTCGGCCACGCTCGCGGTCGGGTAGTCGTCGCTTTCGAGCGCCAGCACGCCGAACTCCGAGACGTCCTCGTAGCCCACGCGGGCGAACTCCTCCTCCTCGGCAACGAGCGCGCGGGCGGGACCGCTGCCCAGCCCCTCGAAGTCGTCGGTGGTGACCTCCCAGCCGGCCTTCTGCGAGCAGAGCAGCGCGAGCGCGGGGTGGTCGCTCGTGAGTTCGACGTGCTGGAGCGGCGCGCCCGCGATCTCGTCCATCCGGGTCTGGACCGTGGCGAGTCCGGCGGTCTGCATCTCGGCCAGCAGGAGTCCGGCCTCGACGCCGCCCTCGAACTCGTGGCCGAAGTCGAGGACGGTCGCTCCGTTGTCGAGTTCGCGTGCGCCGATATCCAGCTCTTCGGCGAAGTCGAGCGCCTCGTCGGCGAGTTCCAAGGCGTTCCGATTGAGACTATCCATGCGCGAGGGTTGGGCGTCGCACGGTAAACAGTTTATCAGTCGCAGTGAGTAGTGACGGACGAGCGTAGCGTGCGCTGATTTTCGCTTTTCCCCGGTACGCGCTGATTTCTCTTCCGACTGCGGTCGGCGCGCGCTGGCGCGAGTTGATCTCGCGCCAAAGCGTGCGAGGGCTGAGGACCGCAGGCCGGAGCGTAGCGGAGGCCGAGGACCGCAAGCGGTTGGGGGAGGACGAGGTTGCGGTCGCGGTTGCGGTGCTGTGCGGATGCGGTCACGCCTAGGCTCAAGCAGTAGCTAGCTTCTCCGTACTGTCCACATCTGTTTCAGGAGGATGAAGCTAGCTACTGCCTCGACATATGAGAACCGCAGCCGCGACAGCAACGCAGCCTCACACTTCCCCAGCCTCCTGCGTTGCTCGCTTCGTTGTCTCCGAAAATCCAGATTTTCGGGATGACGAGAGAGCTTCGCTCTCTCGAACCACGCTACTCGTCCCTCGCGCGGTTTGGCGCGACACGAGGTCGCGCCAGCGCGCGCCGGTGTGGAATAGAGAGGTTAGCGCACGCCGGGATGCATGACAATTGAGTGTGCGCCGGTGGACCGTCGAACCGAGACCACCGCTGAACCACACGCGAACCTGAAATCTCCTCGAACCCGATTCCGAATCCTCGCAAGAAGAACCACCGGAGTCGGAACAAATAGTAGCCGGTCGCGTCTGGGTAGAGACGATGACCGACGACCGAATCCTCTCTGACGTGACGGTGCTGGACCTCACGACGTTCGTCACCGGCGGGTTCGCGACCCTGATGCTGGCGAATCAGGGCGCGGACGTGATCAAGGTCGAGCGACCCGGCGTGGGCGACGACAACCGCCACTCCGGGCCGCCGTTCGTCGACGGCGAGTCGCCGTACTTCTGGACCGTCAACTACGACAAGCGCTCGATAGAACTCGACCTCACCACCGAGGCGGGCCGCGAGGCGATCTACTACCTCGCCGAGGAGGCCGACGTGTTCGTTCAGAACTACCGGCCCGGCACCGCCGAGAAGTTGGGCGTGGACTACGACGCGATCCGCGAGCGCAACGAGGACGTGATCTACTGCGCCATCTCGGCGTTCGGCCAGACCGGCCCGTGGCGCGAGCGACCGGGCTACGACCTGCTCGTCCAGGGAATGAGCGGCATCATGAGCGTGACCGGCGAGGCCGACGGCCGCCCGGTCAAGGTCGGACTGCCCCAGACCGACCTCATCACCGCGATGTGGGCGGGGTTCGGCATCGTGAACGCGCTCTACAAGCGCGAGCGGACGGGCGAGGGCGAGTACATCGACCTCGGGATGCTCGACTCGGCGCTGCCGTGGCTGACCAAGCAGGCCGGCAAGGTGTTCGCGGGCGAGCACCCCGAGCGCATGGGCACCAAGGACCCCGTGCTCGCCCCCTACCAGACGTTCGAGACCGCGGACGGCTACCTCAACGTGGCCTGCCTCAACCAGAAGCTCTGGCGGGGGTTCTGCGAGGCCATCGACCGGCCGGACCTGCCCGCCGAGTCGCGGTTCGAGACCAACGCCGACCGGGTCGAGCAGATGGACGAACTCGAAGCCGAGATCGAGGCCGAGCTCGCCGCGAAGACGACCGACGAGTGGATGGAGATCCTGGTCGAGGAGGCCGGCATCCCCGCTGGCCCGGTGTACGAGGTCGACGAGGCGCTGTCGAACCCGCAGGTCGAAGCCCGCGGGACCGTGACTGAACTCGAAGTCGAGAGCGGGGACGAGGACGGCGAGGACGGCGAGGACGGAGAAGGCGGCCGCGGACCCATCCCTGTCATCGAGCATCCGCTGAAATTCCGCGGAGCCGAGAGCGGGTTCCGGTCGCCGCCGCCCCGCCTCGGCGAGCACAACCGCGACGTGCTCCGAGAAGCCGGCTACTCCGAGGACGAAATCGACGAACTGGTTTCGGAGGGGGCGTTCGGGGAGTCGGAGTAACGGTCACTCCCTCTTGCGCTCGCAATCGGTTCTGCTCACTCCCGCTCGCGCTTGGCCTCCCGTCCCAGCGCCTCTTCGACCGCCTCGACTTTCTCCCCGGCGCGCTGGTCGCGCGCCCGCTTGTCGTCGATCTTCAGCACGGTACTCACGCGGTCGCCGTCGACCGCCTCGTGGGCGGCCTGCGCCGCGGCGAACAGCTCGCCCGCGGTGTCGGCCTCGATCACGGTGCCCATCGGGTTGGTCTCGTAGGACACGTCGAAGTCGTCGAGCGCGGCGACCGCCTTCGCCACCTCGTCGGCCATGCTGCCCTCGATCACCGGTGCGACGCTCAGGAGCGCGATAACAGTCATTGCGAGTGGAGAGTTGGCCTCCGCACTCTTTGGCGTTTGGTCGTCTCTGGATGGTCCAGTTATCTCCGGACGGTCGGTCACCGGACTCCCAGTGCGCAATCGCTAACACGCGCGCCGCCCAATCGACGACCATGACCGACGAGTCGACGGACGACGCAGCCTTGCGAACTCGACCCTACGACCCCGAACGCGACGCCGAGGAGCTATGGGACCTCAAGCGCGGTTTCGAACTGGGGCTGGGCTCCGGCACGGGCGGCGACGACAAGCAGGCCGAGTACGAGGCGAAGCTGACCGACGAGTACGCCGAGCGCTACCTCGACTGGGTGTTCTGGTGCACGAAGCACGACCCCCGATGCGTGACCGTCGCGGAAACGAACGAATCGGAATCGGACGACGAAGACGACGCCCCGTCGCTCGCGGGCTACGCGTTCGTCCTGCCCCAGCAGCTCGCGATGATCTGGGACGCCGCGGTGCTGAACGAGATCTACGTCCGGCCCGAGCATCGCGGCACCGGCGTCGCCGACGACCTGATGGACGCCGCAATCGCGGTCGCCGAGGGACAGGACCTCCCGCTCGACCGGCTGGTGCTCGACGTGGACCGCGAGAACGACCGCGCCGGGGCGTTCTACGAGCGACACGGCTTCGAGCACTGGGGCGAGATGGTCGCGCGGAAACTGGAGTAGGGCCAACTACTGACGCAAGGGCCGACTACTGACGTAAGGGCCGACTACTGACGTAAGGGCCGACTACTGACGCAGGGACCGATAACTGACCACCGGTCCGGCGGCGAGCGCGCGGGCCGACCCGCCAGCGGGTCGGC
>NZ_QLVG01000045.1 GCF_003382685.1 Halorussus litoreus
CGACGCGGCCGACTCGGCCGCGTCGCCAGCCCCGCAGTCGGCGAATCCGGGGGACGAGTCTTGCTCGGGAATCCCCGCCGACGCCGCCCGCGAAGCGCTCGCGGACAACGACTCGCTCGGCGTACTGGCGGGGGCAGACTGCGCGATCCGAACGGGCGCGACAGGCACGAACGTCAACGACCTCCGGGTGCTCGTCGTCGGCGCGCGGGACTGAACATTGAAGACGGTCGGCCGTGACTATTCCGACATGTCACTCATCGACCGACTACTCGGCGACGACGAGGACGACGCGCAGGACCGGATCGAGGAGTCCCGCGAGGCGGCCGACGACGCGCTGGGCCGACAGGTCGACCTCGACACCCACGGCATCGAGGACGCCGGGGTGACCGGCGTGGCGGTGGTCAACGAGGGGCCGGACGACGAGCCGGTGACGGTGCCCATCGCGCGGTTCTCGCTCGGCGAGGACGTCGAGTCGCCCGACTTCGACCTCGCCTGGGAGCTAGTCGGCGCGGCGCTGCTCGCGCTCGACCCAGCGTTCGACGACGTGTTCGTGCGCCACTTCGACGTCCAGTTCACGTTCGACGGTGACGGATTGTTCGAGGCCGAGGAGTGTCGCCGGATCGCGGTGCCGACCGAACTCGCCGACCGGGTCGCCAGCGACCCGAGCTTCGGGGTTGGCGAACTCAGGGCGGCCGTCGAAGACGGCCACGACATCGACGACGAGATCGCGCCGGTCGCGTGGGGCGAGTGCAAGGACTACAGCCGAAACTCCGGCATGGCGATGGTCGCGGCCAGTTCCGCCGCCAGCGCGAGCGCTGCGAGCTGTGCGGGCGCGGGCAGTGCGGCGGCCGGGTGTGGCGGTGCGGGCGGCGTCTGAATACCTCTTTACTCGGACGATACCGCTGCTCGCGCTCGACCGCCGACCGCGTCGGCCTTCGCGCGAGCCTTCTCGACCACCGAGGGACGCGCCTCGAACGCGACCCGAACCTCGGTGTCGGCGTAGTCCACATCCGCGACCCGGGCGTGGTCGTACAGCCACGAGACGAGGCTCATCGCGCCGTCGTCGTTCGGCAGCCGGAGTTCGACCTCGCGAAGATCCGGGAGCGCGTCGGCCATTCGCTCAACGAGTGCGTCGAGGCCGTCACCCCGAGTCGCGCTGATCGGGACCGGTTCGGCCGTGATCGTCTCGCCACTCTCCGGGAAGTCCGCCGCGAGTTCCGCTACGACCCGCTCGCGCTCGGCGAGTTCGTCGGCGTCGAGCAGGTCGGCCTTGTTCAGTACCGGAACGATCTCTCGGTCCGTATCAGTTCCCTCTTTGCTGTCCGCACTGCCGCTCCCGGCGTCGACCGCCACGTCGAGGCTGGTTTCGAGCTTCCGGCGGAGCTCCGCGGGCGGGTCGCTGGCGTCGGCGACCAGCACCACGCAGTCCGCGGTGGCGGTCTCCGAGAGCGTCCCGTGGAACGAGGACACGAGGTCGTGGGACAGATTGGCGACGAACCCGACGGTGTCGGTGACCAGCGTCCGCCGGCCGTTGACGGTCGCCCGGCGCGTGGTGGTGTCGAGAGTCTCGAACAGTCGGTCCTCGATCTCGGCCGTCTCGTCGAGGTCGTCGTGGTTCGGTCGATGTGCCTCGAAGTCGAGGTCGTCCGCGAGCCGATGGAGCAGGGTCGACTTCCCGGCGTTGGTGTAGCCCGCGAGCGCGACGAACGCGAATCCCTCCTCGCGGCGGCGCTCGCGGCGCTTCGCGGCCTCGTCGCCGAGGTCGTCGAGCTTCCGGTCGAGTTCGTCGATGCGGCGCTGCACGTCGCGGACGCGTCCGCCGCCGCGCTCGTCGTGCGCGAGGTTCTCGCCCGCAATCTCGCGGCTGACCGCCTCGCGGATTCGCGGCAGGTCGTTCTCCAGTCGGGCGCGCTCGACCTGTAGCGTGGCGCGCTCGGACCCGGCGCGGTCCTCGAACACGTCCAGGACGAGCCGGTAGCGGTCGAGGACCGTCGTTCCCTCGGGACACAGGTCGGCGAGCTCGACGGTCTGAGTCGGCGTGAGTTCGTTGTCGAAGATCACGACCGATGCGCCGGTGTCGGCGACCGCCTCGGCCAGTTCTGCGGCTTTCCCGCTGCCGAACTGCGTGGCGGGGTCCTCGGCGCGGGTCTGGGTCACCGCCGCGACGACCTCGTAGCCCGCGGCCGCGGCCAGCTTTCGTATCTCGGTGGTGTCCGGACCGCCAGCGGTCGTTCCTTCGGAGTCGGCGTGGTTCGGCCCGGCGTGATTCGGGTCGGCGTGACTCGAGTCGGCGTGATTCGGATCGGCGTGGTTCAACTCGGCGTGATTCGGATCGGCGCGCTTCGCGATTACTGCGGGTTGGGATTGCATGGATGGGATTCCGTGGTGGCGATTGCTCGTCGCTGCCCCGACTACTCGCGATGAGCCGAACGCGTGCTCATCGAACGACTGAATCGCAACCGGACCGGACGCCGCCCTGCGAGCGCGACGGACGACTGGCGGGACTCACGTTTCGAAGGCGACTGAAGCGGCGGACGCCGTGGCCGCGGACGCTCGTCCGGTCAGTGGAGGAAGAGAGAGGTCTTCATTCGACGTACTACCGAGTTGTCCGTAATCCGTGATAAAGATTCGGGAAATCGGAACTCGGCGAGGGCGATGCCGAGTCCGGCGTCGAGAAGTAGCGACCCGCTGCTACACGCCATCGACCGTCGACCGATACGCCCGCACGTGGTCGAGCGCCTCGTCCACCGCCTCCGCACCCTCGTCGTCGAGGTCGGTGCGAACGTCCTGAAGCCCGTGCTCCAGTCGCGCGAGCGCGCCGTGGTCCGGCCCGCGCTCTCCGTCGGCCATCTTCCGGACGCGCTCGGCGAAGCCGTCGAGTCGGTCGGCCGCGTCGTCAGGTGCGCGTTCGCGGGCCGCGTCTATCGACTCCGCCGCCGCTCGGAGTTCGTCTGTGGTATCGTTCGGCATAGGCCCGGCTACTCGGACGCGGTCCAAAGGAGTTGCGCTCCGGCGGCCGGTTACGCCATCGGGTCGGCCGACACGTCGGGATGCTCGTGGAAGAACGCGACCAGTCGATCCACGTAGCTGCCGAACGGCGGGCACGCGACGCCGGTCCCGCGGAGCGCGCGGGTCGCGTTCGAGGCGGTGTAGCTCGTCGGATGCGCGAAGTAATCCACGACCGCCGGCTCGACGCCGAGCGCGCTCGCGAGTCCCGGAGCGTTCTCCAGCGTCCAGCGGGTCGGTCCCGGCCCGCCTGGCACCGGTACTCGGACCACGCGCTGGCCCAGCGCCGCCGCGAACGACCGCGTCATCTCCGCGACCGTGGGCGGATTGGGGTCACAGATCTGGTACACCTCGGCCGCGCTGGTTTCCATCCCGCTCAGCGTGGCGATGGCGTCGACCACGAAGTCCTGCGGGACGACGTTCACCTCGAAGTCGTTCGGGTCGCCGTAGGTCGGGACGACGCTGGGGCCCGGCAGACTCGCCTGCCGGCGGAGCAGTCGGAGCACGTTGTACGGCCCGTCGTACTTCTGGGTCCGGCCGGTTCGACTGTCGCCGACGGTGATCGCCGGGCGGTATATCGTCGCAGGGAGGCCTTCGTCCATCCGGCGCTGGACCGCGACCTCCGCGAGGAACTTGGTCTCCTCGTAGTGGTTGTTGAACGACTGGCCCACGTCGAGGTCGCGGTGGGTGAACGTCCCGTCGTGTCGCCCGCTGACGTAGCAGGTGCTCACGTACTGGAATCGCCGGAGGTCGGGACAGCCCTCGGCGAAATCGAGGACGTTGCGCGTGCCCCCGACGTTGACCGCCATCCCCACTTCGCGGGAGACACCGAGGTCGTAGACGGCCGCGAGGTGGTACACCTCCGCGGCGTCTCGCTGAAGATCGTCGTAGTCGCCGCCGTGTCCGCGGTCAGACTCCGTGATGTCTCCCTCGTACAGTTCGACCCGCGGCGGCGCGGACGAGTCCGCGCCGCCGCGGGTCGAACTGTTTCGATATCGGGAATTCAGGTCGTCGGCCCGCCGCTGGGCGGCCTCGCGGTACTTCGGCTGGACGAGACACCGAATCGGCACGTCCTCGGGATATCTGTCGAGCAGGCGCGCGACCAGTTCCGAGCCGAGGAAGCCCGGGAAACCGGTGAGGAACACCGATTCGGGGGTCGCCTCGGCCATCATTTCAGCCCCGGAATCCGCTTCATCGCGCGGAGCGCGAGCGTCATCGCCGTCGCGTACCAGCGCTTCGGAACGCCGGACGGCGGGGCGAGTGGCGGGCCGCGCTGCTCGGCCACGGTTCTGGACTCGGTGTACTTGTCGAACCCCTCGCGGCCGTGTCGCCGCCCGAGTCCAGAGTCCTTCATCCCGCCCATCGGCGCGTCGATGGAGGCCCACGACGCGGCGTAGGCGTCGTTGACGTTGACCGTCCCGCAGTCGATCTGCCGGGCGAGATGCCGGGCGCGCTCGGCGTCCTCGCTCCAGACGCTCGCGTTCAGTCCGTACTCGGAGTCGTTCGCCAAAGCGAGCACTTCGGCGTCATCGTCGAACGGTTCGATTCGCACGACCGGGCCGAACGTCTCCTCGCAAGCAGCGTCCATCTCCTCGGTCACGCCCGCCAGCACGGTCGGCTCGTAGAAGTAGGGTCCGAGGTCGGGGGGCGCGCGGCCGCCGGTCAGCACGTCCGCGCCCTTCGCAACCGCGTCGTCGACGTGCGCTTCGACGGTTTCGAGTTGGTCGGCGCTCACGAGACTCCCCACGTCGGGTTCGTAGTCGTAGCCCGGCCGGAGGTCGAGCCCGCGCGTCCGCCGCACTAACCGGTCGCAAAAGTCGTCGTAGATTCCGCGCTGGACGTAGAGGCGCTCGAACGAGATGCAGAGCTGGCCCGCGTTGGTGAAACAGCCCCGGAGCGCGCCCTCGACGGCGCTTTCGAGGTCGGCGTCGTCGAGCACCACCATCGGGTTCTTGCCGCCGAGTTCGAGCGAGCAGTCCACGAGGTTTTCGCCCGCTTGACTCGCCACCGTCCGGCCGGTTTCGGTGCTGCCGGTGAAACAGACGTAGTCGACCGCGTCGATCAGCGCGGAGCCGACCTCGCTCCCGCGGCCGGTCACGACCTCGAAGACCGCGTCCGGGACGCCCGCCTCGCGGAGCAGGTCGCGAAGGAGAAGCGCCGTGAACGGCGTCTCGCTCGCGGGCTTGAGCACGACCGAGTTGCCCGCCAGTAGCGCGGGGATGGCGTCCGAGATGGCGAGCGTGAGAGGGTAGTTCCACGGCGAGATGACGCCCACGACCCCGACCGGGCGGCGGTGGACGGTGGTGCGGGTCAACAGCGGGAGCACGCCCTTCCGGCGCTCGGGCGCGAGGTAGTCGTCGGCCCGGTGGGCGTAGTAGCGGGCCGTCGCCGCCACGTCGAGCACCTCCTCGAAGGCGTCGGCGCGGGCCTTCCCGCTTTCGAGTTGCGCGAAATCGAGCAACTCCTCGCGGTGGTCGAGCACGAGGTCGTGGAACCGCAGGAGGAGGTCGGCCCGCGATTCGGGGTCACGGTCTGCCCACGCCGTCTGGGCCTCGCGGGCGCGCTCGACCGCGGCATCCACGTCCTCGGGCGCACACGCGGGAATCGTTCCGATAGTTTCGCCCGAGAACGGCGCTTCGATCGCGATTTCGCCGCGGTCGGGAGCTTCACTTCCGCCCTCGCCGCGGCTGGCGGCCTCGGTCGGGACCGAGGCCGCCAGCCGCGACAGCCGGTCGGCCGTCACGCGCTCGGGGAACGCGGACTCGGCGCGCACAACGGGGAACGAATCGGCGTCTGTGGTCATGGCCCACAACACGGACCGACGTTGTATCAGCGTTCCCCCACGCGGGAAAACAGTCCAGCAGTTTTCGAGGATCGGCCTCAGTCGTGGCCCGACACCGGAACCGGCTCGTACGGCTCTTCGAGGTAGGCGATATCGCCCGGCGAGAGGTCGATGTCGAGCGCTTCGACCGCCTGTTCGAGGTGCTCGACGCTGGTGGTGCCGACGATGGGCGCGTCGACCCAGTCCTTGTGGAGCAGCCACGAGAGCGCGATTTGGGCCATCGTCGCGCCCTTGTCGGCCGCGAGTTCCTGCACGCGCTCGTTGACCTCGGGGCCGCCGCCCTCGCGGTACGGATGCTGGTACAGATACTCCTCGGACTCGCCGCGCGTCGTGGCGTCGACCTCCTCGTGGGGTCTGGTCAGGTAGCCCCGCGCGAGCGGGCTCCACGGCATCACGCCGACGTTCTCCTTCTCGCAGAGCGGGAGCATCTCGCGCTCCTCCTCGCGGTAGACGAGGTTGTAGTGGTTCTGCATGGTCGCAAATCGTTCGAGTCCGAGCCTGTCGCTGGTGTGCAGGGTGTCGGCGAACTGGTGAGCCCACATCGAGGAGGCACCGAGATACCGCACCTTTCCGCGGCGCACCGCGTCGTCGAGCGCCCGCATCGTCACCTCGATGGGCGTGTCGTCGTCCCAGCGGTGGATCTGGTAGAGGTCGATCGTCTCCATCCCGAGTCGGTCGAGGCTGGCCTCTAGCTGCTGCTCGATGGCCTTCCGCGAGAGCCCGCCGGAGTTGGGGTCCGAGTCGTCCATCTGGAAGTAGCCCTTCGTCGCGACGACGCTCTCGTCGCGGCGGCCCTCCAGGGCGTCGCCGAGCACGCGTTCGCTCTCACCGTTCGAGTACATGTTCGCGGTGTCGAAGAAGTTGATGCCGAGGTCGATGGCCCGCTCGATGATCTCCTCGCCCTCCTCGGGGTCGAGCACCCACGGCCGCCAGTCGCTCGATCCGAAGCTCATGCACCCGAGACAGAGCCGGCTGACCTCCATGCCGGTGTCGCCCAGCGTGGTGTACTCCATGTGCGGGGCCTCGCGCCGGAACACCAAAACAGTGTGTCAGTCGGAAATCGAAACGCGAATCGAGAGTGGTGTCTCGACCGACTGGATTTCCGCCAAAGCCGGAGTTTTATACTCGACCTGAAAAGATACCGCCGTGACCGACGACTTCGAAGCCGGTCGGGCGTCCGAGACCGAGCCCGCCCGCTGGGAGACGGTCGGCCTGGTTGCCGGCGTGTTCACGCTCTCGACCGCCGCGGCGGCCTACGAAATCGCGCCGGCGAGCGTACTCCCGCTGGCCCGAGACTCGCTAGGCGTCGGGCGGACCGCGGCCGGCTGGCTCGTCAGCGTGATGTACGCGAGCTCCGTCATCGGCAGCATCCCGGTCGGCATCGCGCTCGACCGCGTGTCGGTCAGGAAGGCGATCGTGGTGGCCGGTCTGGCCCTCCTCGTCGCCGGGGCGTGGGGCTGGGTCGCCGCGTCCGCCGGGACCTACTGGTGGCTGTTCACCTCGCGGGTCCTCGGCGGCCTCGCGTACGTCACCATCTGGAACGCGGGCGCGTACGTCGTCGGGCAGGCGGTCGACGCCGAGATCCGAGCGACCGCGGTCGGCGTGTTCACCGCGAGCGCGCCGGTCGGGTTCGCGCTCGGCCAGTTCGGGAGCCCGCTCGTGGCCGCGCCGCTGGGCTGGCCCGCGACCCTGCCAACGTTCGCCGGACTGGCCGCGCTCGGGGTCGTCGTCTTCCTCGCGTCCACGCGGGGCCAGAGTCTCGCGGTCGAGGCCGACGCCCCCACCGGCAGGGAGTTCCGCCAGCTGTTCACCAACCGCGCGGCGTGGACCATCTCGCTGCTGTGCTTTCTGGCGTTCTCGCTGTACCTGTTCCTCAACAGCTGGCTCCCGAGCTTTCTGAACGACGAGTTCCCCGTCTCGCTGGCGCTGAGCGGCACGCTGACCGCGCTGTTCCCCGCGATGGGCGTCGTCTCGCGGACCGGCGGCGGCGTGCTCTCGGACCGGCTGTTCGGCGGCCAGCGCCGCCCGGTCGTCCTGCTGTCGTTCGTCGTGGCCGCGCCTGCGGTCGTCGGGTTCGTCTTCACGACGGCGATTCCGGTCGTGATCGCACTTCTCGTGGTGTCGGGACTCGCGGTCCAGCTCGCGCTCGGGCTGGTGTACACCTACGTCGCGGAGGTCGTCGACCCGGCGGTCCGGACGACCGCGGTGTCGATGCTGACCGCCGTCGGAATGTTGGGGGCCTTCAGCGCGCCCATCGTCGGCGGGGAGATCATCGACCGCGCGGGCTACCGGCCGGCGTTCCTGCTCGCGGGGGCGGTCGCGGTCGCCGGCATCGTGCTGGCGTGGCGCGCGCCCGACGTGCGATAATTCCGAGTCGCTGTTCGCGCTCGCGGCAGCGTGGTTCGCGGCCGCCGACGGGAGTAGTCTGGGGCGTTCGGCCGCGGGGTGGATTCTGCGAGCGTCGCAAGGCCGTCGAATCCCGACGAGCGCGGAAGGGCTTTTAGCGCTCGGGACCGTCCACTACGACTGACGGGGTGGGAACCAATGGCAGAGACAAACAAACCGCACCAGAACCTGGCCATCATCGGCCACGTGGATCACGGCAAGTCGACGCTCGTCGGGCGACTCCTCTACGAGACGGGGAGTATCCCGGAGCACATCATCGAACAGCACCGCGAGGAAGCCGAGGAGAAGGGCAAGGGCGGCTTCGAGTTCGCCTACGTCATGGACAACCTCGCCGAGGAGCGCGAGCGCGGGGTCACTATCGACATCGCGCACCAGGAGTTCCAGACCGACGAGTACTACTTTACCATCGTGGACACGCCCGGCCACCGTGACTTCGTGAAGAACATGATCACGGGGGCCTCGCAGGCCGACAACGCGGTGCTGGTCGTGGCCGCCGACGACGGCGTCGCCCCGCAGACCCAGGAACACGTGTTCCTCGCGCGGACGCTGGGCATCAACGAGCTCATCGTCGCGGTCAACAAGATGGACGCGGTTGATTACAAAGAAAATCGCTACAAGGAGGTCGTGGAAGAAGTCAAGGATCTGCTCGATCAAGTGCAGTTCGACACCGCCGACGCGAGCTTCATTCCGATCTCGGCGCTGGAGGGCGACAACGTCGTCGAGCGTAGCGACGACATGCCGTGGTACGACGGCGAACTCGTGCTGGAGGCGCTCAATGGACTACAGGAGCCCGAGCCGCCGACCGACGCGCCGCTCCGGCTGCCGATCCAGGACGTGTACACCATCTCGGGCATCGGGACGGTGCCAGTCGGCCGCGTCGAGACGGGGATGTTGAACACGGGCGACAACGTCTCCTTCCAGCCCAGCGACGTAGGCGGGGAGGTCAAGACCATCGAGATGCACCACGAGGAGGTGCCCGAAGCGGGACCGGGAGACAACGTCGGGTTCAACGTCCGCGGCATCGGCAAGGACGACGTGCATCGCGGTGACGTCTGCGGCCCGGCCGACGATCCGCCGAGCGTCGCCGAGACGTTCACGGCCCAGATCGTCGTGATGCAACACCCGTCGGTCATCACCGACGGCTACACCCCGGTGTTCCACGCTCACACCGCGCAGGTCGCGTGTACCATCGAGTCCATCGACCAGAAGATCGACGCCTCGTCGGGCGAGGTCGAAGAGGAGAATCCGGACTTCATCAAGTCCGGCGACGCCGCGGTCATCACGGTCAGGCCCCAGAAGCCTCTCTCCATCGAACCGGCGTCGGAGATCCCGGAACTCGGGAGCTTCGCCATCCGCGACATGGGCCAGACCATCGCCGCAGGACGCGTGCTGGACGTGACCGAGCGGTGATTTGGCGGCGCGCCGAGGGGTGATTCGGGCGTCGAATCGAGGGGGAACCCGACACCGGACGTTTTTACTATCCTCGGCCCCTCACTAGGAACATGGGTTTTGGTAGCTACGACGAGTCCGAGCAGAAAGACCAGGAAAACGACTTCGACGAGGACGACGGCGTCACCGTCCACGAGAACACCCACGAGGGCAAGGTGTCGTTCGATTCGGACGCCTCGCAGGACGAACTCCTCGACCAGCTCGAGGAGATCAAGGGCAGCGGCGAAGCCGAGGAGGAGTAGGACGAGTCGGTAGCGGATGGGAACCGGGGTTCCGACGTTCTCCCTCGATTCAGCGACGCCGGTAGCGCGGTCGGATGGAGGTTCGTCGTTCTATTTCTGACTGACTTCCAATCCAAGTTCTTGGTCATTTTTGTTATTCTACGCGGGTGAACTGGGGCTCTCGTTTCACCGGGTTTGCACTGGTTCCCAAAGACCACCCGGCGCGCGTTTGGGCGCGGCGTGCGAACGCGCGCCGCGCCCTAGCGTGCGAGGGACGAGCATCGCAGGGCGACGCCCGAGAAGCGCAGGAGGCTGGGGAGGACGAGGCGCGGGCGCGGTGCGGGGCAGTTGTGGCCTCTCGGAGGCTAGAGCAACGCTGTTGGAATCCTCAAAACGGATATTTTGCTATGCGAGATATAGAGGATGTAGTTAGCAAGATGTGACTCTACGCGGTTCACCCCTTACGGGGTGTCGCTCGCGTTTCGCCCGGGCTGCAACACATTTGAGGCGCCGGAAACCCAATGGTCGCCAAATGCGGACTATCGTCCAGACGCTCCAACCGGACGTTCCCTACCGCGTGAGACAGCGGCTCGGCCCGTGGATTACCCGGTTTGCGCGAACTCTCGGGCAGCCCGAATACCGCCTTCGGGAGACCGAATACGTCGGCACCGTCCAGCAGCCGCTTGACGAGTTCACAACGGCGCTCAAAGAACACGGCTTCGAGTGGGATCCGCTGGCGTGGTATCACCAGCCGCCGGTCGGGTCGGAGCCAAACGGTAGCTGGACGTATCGACGGGGCTCGCTGGCCGACAGACAGATCCACGTCATCCTCATCGCCCACTCGGCGACGTATATCGACGTGTTCGCCCACGAGGAGTACAACTGGCTGCGACATCCGATCAAGCACCTCCGGCAGGTCGGCATCGAACGGAAAGCCGGGAGTCGAGAAATGCGGCGGTGGCTCAAGAGTCACGGCATGGAGGTCGACGCCAAATCGCGTCCCCGGCGAAAGATTGCACACGCACTAACTGACCTCTACACAAACCTCGAGTCCGTCATCAAGTAGCCGGGATACAATCTATCGCTTCGAAGAAGAGTGGCGAACCGTACGCGGTGTGTTGCGGGAATTACCCTCGATGGCTTGGTGTTTGTACTCGCCCGCGCCGGGCCAACAAGTCGAGTCGAGGAAAGCCACATTCCGGAGAAGCATCTTTCGCCGGAAACCACGCCGGTTTTACACCCATCTACCCTACGAAGCGCCGTGAGGAACGTCACGGACAGAACCAGCAACCCGTTCGGAATGCGGCCGCCCTGCCCGGACGACGGTTCCAGCGGAAAGGTCCCCGCGGTCCACGGCTACGGCGACGCCAACGCCGATTTCCACCTCGTCGGCGACCACCCCGGCGTTCACGGCGGCCGAGCGACCGGCGTGCCCTTCACCGGCAGCGTGGCGGGCGAGCGCCTCCAGCCGGTGCTGAACGAGGTCGGCCTGCTCGGTGACGCCTACAGCGACGAGCCCGCGGCCGCGAACCTGTTCGCGAGCTACCTCCACGCGTGCTGTCTGCCGGAGGACCGCCAGCCGACCGACCGCGAATACGACGACATGGAGCGCTTCTTCGACGCAGAACTGCGGGCCATCGCGGCCCACGTCCTCCTGCCGGTCGGCGAGCGCGCGACCCGCCACGTACTCGGGACCTACGCCGCCCGCGAGGCGCTGCTCGACCGAGACGGGATGGCCACGCTCCACGCCGAGCACGTGCCCGGCCGCGGGTTTCTCGTCGTTCCGATTCGAGAGCCGAGCGAGTGGGACGAGAGGGGACGCTCGGGAAAGAGCGAGGGAAGCGAAGGGAGGGACTCGGAGCAGAGCGACCGCGAGCGACTGGTCGACTCACTGTCGGACCTGCTGGCGTCGGACTACCGCCAGACCGCCGACCTGAGCCGGTTCGTCGCGACCGACGACACCTACGAAGTTAGGTAGTCGTTCGCACGCAGTCACTCGTACGTGCGCCCGCCGGGAACGATCACGTCGAAGACGGACCGGAACGTGCCTACGACGAGGTCGAGCAGCAGTGGAACGAGCGGCAGCACGACCAGAAGGCCGACGAGCGCGCCCACGGCCACCGCCGCGATTTCGAGCGGGGACGTGGGTTTCGGTATCGCCATGACCAGCGTAACGGTAGCATCCGTGAAAACGGTCGTGGTGGATTCGGCGGTTTGGGAGGATTCTGGGGCGTTAGGTGCTGCTTGACCCGTGGAGACTCGTCGAGAACTGCACAGCACCGCACCACAGAAACGCTACCGCACAGCACGGCACCGCACCGCGAACGATGGTATTTGTCGAGTGGAGCTAGCTACCGCTTGAGCCTCGGCGTGACCGCACCGCGACCGCAACAGCACCGCGACCGCAACAGCACCGCGACCGCAACAGCACCGCGACCGCAACAGCACCGCGACCGCAACAGCACCGCGACCGCAACAGCACCGCGACCGCAACCGCCCCTCAGACCTCCCCAGCCTCGGTGGTCGCATAAAAGCGACCACCTCCCTCGCACGCTAGGGCGCGGCGCGTGACCGCGCCGCGCCCAAACGCGCGCCGGGTGGATGCCAAAGATTTGAAACGAGAATATCGACGAACCGCCGAGAACCTCAAAATACGATTTCGCGCTACGACTCGATCTCGAACTCCGCGCCGCAGTTCCCGCAGGCCATGCGCTCGGAGGGGAGCGCTCGCTGGGGCGTCACCAGCCCGCAGTCGTCACAGATGCCGTACAGGCGCTCGGTCGGGTCGAGACCGCCGACGAACTCCATCCGCACCCACGCGTCGGGGTTCCCCTCCTCGTAGATCTCGACGCCGCCGTCGGTACGTCGCCAGTTCACCGGGTCGGCCTCGCGCTCGCGCGCGGCTCGTTCGCTCATCGCGTTGGCGGAAGGCGTGTGAGACTCGAACATAAGCGTTCCGTGATAACGTTTACTCCAGTGTGAGTTAAACTCCGTTCGCGTCGCGATGCTGGCGAGAACCGCGAGAGGGAAAGCGACTTATCCGCCACGCGTCGAGTACGACCGTGAAGCGCATCCAGCTCGGGAACACCGTCTTCGAGGGGCGCAACGACGCGTATCTGTTCGGCGCGGACGGCGGGACCACCGCGCTGGTCGACACCGGCGTCGCCACCGACGACGCTCGCGAGCAGCTCCGGGACGGGCTCGCCGAGCACGGTGTCTCGTTCGAGGACCTCGACGTCGTCTTGCTCACCCACTGGCACCACGATCACGCCGGGCTCGCCGGCGAAATCCAGCAGGCGGGCGACGCGCCGGTGTACGTCCACGAGGCCGACGCGCCGATGGTCGTAGACGACGGGCTGACCCACGCCGAGGAGATCGACCAGCGCGACCTGTTCGAGCTGTGGGGCACCCCGAACGAGAAGGCCGCCGAACTGCTCGACTTCCTCGACCTCCACAGCGAGATCCAGGGCGACGCGCCGACCGTGGAGACGTTCGTCGACGGCGACCGCTTCGAAGTCGGGGACACGGAACTGACCGCGATCCATCTACCCGGCCACGCCGCGGGGCTCACCGGCTTCGCGTTCGACACGCCGGACGCTGATTCGTCACAGCGCGAACTCCTGACCGGGGACGCGCTCCTGCCGAAGTACACCCCGAACGTCGGCGGCGCAGACCCCCGCGTCGAGGACCCGCTGGGAACGTACCTCGACTCGCTCGCCCGCATCGTCGACGGCGGGTACGCCCGAGCGTGGCCGGGCCACCGCGACCCCATCGACGACCCCGGGGCCCGAGCCGAGGAGATCATCGACCACCACCGCGAGCGCACCGAGCGCGTGCTCGACGTCCTCCGGGAGCGCGGCACCGCGGACCCGTGGACCGTCAGCGGTGACCTGTTCGGCGATCTCGCGAACATCCACATCATGCACGGGCCGGGCGAGGCGTGGGCGCACCTCGACCACCTCGAACGCCACGGCGTCGTCGAGCGCGGCGCGGAGGGCTACGCGCTCGTGGACGACGACCCGGACCTCGACGCGCTGTTCGGATAGGTTCGCGGGGCGACCGCGTCTCGAATCGAGTCAGTGTGAGGTACTAACTCGATTCGATACCAACGTCGAGGTGACTCGACGCCACCCGGAATATATCACAGTCGTAATTGAAGAAATGAAACCATTTATAAGGCGGCGGTGAATGGCCGACGTACAGAGAATGGCGAGCGCGCATCCCCGCGTGTTGCACGTCGACGCCGACGCCGACTTCGCCGGAGTGGCGGCGAGGACCCTCGACGGCGAGTACGACATGAACGTGACCACCGTCGACCGCGGGGAGGCGGCCCTAGAGGCCGTCGAGCGCGAGCAGTTCGACTGCGTCGTCAGCGAGTACGACCTGCCCGACGGGGACGGGCTCGAACTGCTCGACGCGCTCCGCGCAATCGACGCCGAGATTCCCTTCGTCCTGCTGACCGGAAAGGGGAGCGAACGGGTCGCCAGCGACGCCATCTCGGCCGGCGTGGCCGACTACCTCCCGAAGAGCGATGGCGAGTCGACGGCAGGCGAGCGTGACCAGTTCGCGGTGCTGGCCGACGCCATCGACAACGCCATCGCGCGTCGCCAGAGCGAGCGACTCGCCGACCGCCAGACGACCGTGAACGAACTCCTCTGGGACGTGAGCCAGACGATACTCGGCGCGTCCTCACAGGAGGTCATCGAGCGAACCGTCTGCGAGCGACTCGCCGACTCGGAGCCGTACGTGTCCGCGTGGATCGGTAAGGTCGACGAGGACGCCCGCGCGGTTCGCCCGCAAGCCGTCGCCGGCATCGGCCGACGCTACCTCGGCCCGGTATTGCTCGACGACAACCGAGCGGGCCGCGACCGGGTGCCCGTCCGCGACGCGGCCGAGACGCGGTCGATCCAGATCGCGCAGGGACTCGACCCCGGTGAGTCGTTCCGAATGCAGGGCGGCGAGTCGTCCAGAATCGAAGGCGGAGAAGGGTTCGAAACCGACGGGGCGGTCGACGACGGCTACGCTGCCGCGGCGGTCCCGCTCGCGTACGGAACCCGCGACTACGGCGTGCTGAGCGTCTGGTCGGACGCCAGATACGCGTTCGGCGCGAACGAGCGCCGGGTGCTCTCGAAGTTCGGCGACTGCATCGCTTCCGCCATCGAATCGGTCCAGACCCACGAGGAACTCGTCGGGCGCGAACAGCGACTCCAGGTGTTCAACCGGATACTGCGACACAACCTCCGCAACGACCTCAACGTGGTCATCGGACGCGCGGAGAACGTGATCGAAGAGTTCCCGCCGGCCGGGCGCGAGGCCGAGGTCATCAAGCAGAAGGCGAGCGACCTCATCGAGATCAGCGAGAAGGCCCGCGAGGTCGGCAAGACGCTCGACGGCGGTCCCCGAGCGACCGCCCAGATCGACGTCGTGGATTGCGTCGAGCGGACCTGTTCGGAGTTCCGCCAGTCGTGCTCGGACGCCGAAATCCTCATCGACACCCCCGACTCGGCGACGGTGTACGCGGACAAGACGCTGGGCGCGGCGATTAGCGAGGTCGTCGAGAACGCGGTCGAGCACAACGACGACCCCACGGTGCGAGTGGGCGTCTCGACCAGCGACGACGGCGAGTGGGTCGACGTGACGGTGCTCGACGACGGTCCGGGCATCCCCGAGACCGAGCGTGAGGTACTCGCGGAGGGCGAGGAGACTTCGCTCCAGCACGGCAGCGGACTCGGCCTCTGGCTGACCAACTGGATCGTCGGCAAGTTCGGCGGCCAGGTGTCGTTCGACGACTACCGGACCGACGGCAGTGCGGTGACGATCCGACTCCGGCGCGCCACCGACGAAGACGCTTCACCTCGAAGCGTGTCAGTCCTCGACCGGGAGTAGGTGACGGCTCGCGGGAACCCTCTGTGGAGGGCCATCTCGCCTCGACCAGTCCATCTTCTTCGACTGGTCCTTTTTCGACTGGTCCTTTTTCGACTGGTCCTTTTTCGAATGGTCCATATTGTCCCGATATGTCCGTTTGCTTTAGCGACAGATATATATGGATAAAACCGCGAACACAACGGTATGAGTACGCAATCGGCCGGACCCCTCGAACGATTCAAGCAACAGGAGTACACCGGCGAGAATCGGTGCACGCCCTGTACGATCGTCAACGTCGTCATCGCTGCGGTTGGGAGCGCGGCCGCCGGCGTGGTACTCACCCCGGTCGGTGGCGGGGCGGTGTTCGCACTCTCGCTCGCCGCCATCTACTTCCGGGGGTATCTCGTGCCGGGAACGCCGACGCTCACGAAGCGGTACTTCCCAGACTGGGTGCTGGCGAAGTTCGACAAGCTGGAGGCCGAGCAAGTCGGGGTCGCCGAGGAGGAGCGCGAACCCGAGGAAGTGCTGGCGGACGCGGGCGCGGTCGAAGGCTGCGAGGGCGTCGACGACCTCTGTCTCACCGACTCGTTCCGCGAGTCGTGGTACGACCACATGGACGCCATCGACCGGGACGGCTCCGAGAAGAGCGAGCTGAGCCACGTCCTCGATGTCGAGGAGGAGAAGCTCTCGTTCGAAGAACACGAGGAAGCGCTGGTCGCCGGTTACGACGAGGGACGGCTCGGCCAGTGGGAGTCCCGCGCCGCGCTGGTCGCGGACCTCGCCGCGGCGAAGGTGCTCGAAGAGCGGTACCCCGACTGGGACGCGCTGACGGTCACGAACCAGAGCCGCGTGCTGAGCGGCCTCCGCATCTTCCTCGAGACGTGTCCCGATTGTGGCGGCGACATCGCGATGGAGCAGGACACCGTCGAGTCCTGCTGCCGGACGATGGACGTGGTCGCGGTGAGCTGCGCCGACTGCGACTCCCGGATTCTGGAAGTCGAGCACGGCCAGTAGGGCGCGCCTGAACGAACCTTCCGTCGTTACCCCGCCGTTTCCGCTGTCCACGCGGCAATACTTTCCGTGCGAATCGAAACCACGTGAGTCGACTTCCGAGTTTTCACGCGGTCGAGGCGCGTTTCAGGAAGCGACGAATGTAGACAGCAGGCTGGTTGATAGTGATGGGGCAAGACAGACAGCGGAAACGGCGGTGTTGGGGCTGGAGTGGGTGGACAGCGGAAATCACGGGGTTGCCCGAAGCGCGGTCGTGAGTCCGAGAGCCCTGTATTCTGTGCGCAAAACAGCGGAAACAGCGGGGTTCGAAAGAAGTCTCTCCGAAGCGTTCCTCGGACGGTTTTCTCAACTCCCGTCGTCCTCGAACGTGGTCTGGTAGTACGGCCGGATGCTCTCGTGGACACCCGCGAACTCGATGGTCTCCTCAAGTGCGGTGACGACGAGCTGGAGGTCCTGCTTGAGGGCGTGCTTGCGGTACTTGCCGCCGGACATCCCCTCGTTCTTCTCGGTCGAGGAGATGACACCGAGCATCGCGAGGTCGGCGAGGTGGTCGCGCATCCGGCGGCTCGTGAGCGGTTCGGTGCCGACGTGGTTGCAGAGCTGTTCGTAGCGGGGCCGGACGTCACGGGAGCGCGTCGGCGTCTCGCCCTCGGCTTCGAGCGACGTGAGCGCGTAGAGGACGAGCCGGGCGTGCTCGGTCAGGTCGGCGACGCCCTCCATGATGCGGTCGCGTTCGAGCTTCTCGCGGGCCTCCTGGACGTGTTCGTCGGTAACCTGATCGACCGCCTCCTTCCGCGCGAGGTCGCCGGCTTCGAGCAGGAGGTCGAGCGCCTGCCGGGCGTCGCCAGCGTCCTGCGCGCCGTACGCGCCGCAGAGCGGGATGACGTCGTCGGCGAGCGCGCCGTCGTGGAACGCGACCGCCTCGCGTTGGGCCAGCACCTTCTGGAGTTCGGTGGCGTCGTACGGCGGGAAGGATACTTCCTTCTCGCAGAGCGACGACCGGACTTTCGCGGAGAGGGAATCTCGGAAGGAGAGGTCGTTCGAGATGCCGATGAGTCCGATCTTGGCGTGTTCGAGGTAGCCGTTGCTTCTGGCACGCGGGATCTGGTAGAGGATGGAGTTGTCGTTGATGTGGTCGACCTCGTCGAGCACGACGATGATGGTGCCGCCGAGTTCGTCGAGTTCCTCCCAGAGGAAGCTGTACACCTGCGCTTGCGGGTAGCCGGTGTTGCTGATCTGCTCGGAGGGGTCCCGCAGCGTGTTGACGAGTCGGACCGCGACCTGGTAGCTCGAGTTGAGGCCGTCGCAGTTTATCTCAAGGACGTCGAGGGAGATGTCGTCGTACTTGGCGGCGTCGTCTTGAAGCCGGCTGAGCAGAAATCGCGTGGCTGCGGTCTTGCCGACGCCGCTCTTGCCGTAGAGGAAGATGTTCGAGGGGGCCTCGCCGTTGATGATCGGCTGGAGCGCGGCGTGGTACTCCTCGAGCTCCTCGTCGCGCCCGACGAGGTTGTCCGGGGTGTACTCCTCCAGCAACGCGTCGCGGTTCTTGTAGAGGGAGTTGTCCCGGTCGAAGCTGAACGATGGCATGGTCGTTGTGCCCCGATAGAACGGACGCCGACATAAAGCCCGGTGGTCACAGGGGCGTCCGCTGTTTCTTCTGTTTCGAGGATTTTTACGTCGAGGGTGGTTTTCAAGGGTGCGTCGTTTCCGCTGTCTCTGTCATCGCGATTCTTTAAGTCGAAACGGTGCACCACACCCACCCCATCGTTTCCGGAGCTTTTGGGAGCGGGAGGATGGGGCGAGGGAATCCGGCCTACAGTAAGCGGTAGATTTTTATATAATACTGTTAAACAATACCCGTAGCGCAAATAGACGAAATTATTTAAATTGTTTAAATTAGTTATTTAGGTCATCTATGGTTTTGGCTCGGTGGATGCAAATGCTGTCTCGACTGGGTCCTAGTTTCGTTTCGAGCAGATCTGTTCTCTTTCCGAGCAACCCCCGACCTTCTCCAACCCTCCCCTAATCCTACCCCTCCTCCACTCTACCCCACCCCAACCCTTCACCCGACCGAAACAGCGGAAACGATGGGGTGGGTGTTCCGCTCGTATCTCCGACCACTCGACCGACTCAATCTTCGAGAAACAGCGGAAATCGTGGTGTGGGGCTCCTCGAACTCCACCAGTCCAATCGCTCGAGCGCTCGAGGAACCTTCGACCAGACGAACGGTGAAAACGGTTCAATATCCGGTCTCCAGCGGAAACGTCTTTTCGGAGTCTCACCCCGACAATCCTGACCGAACGCCCGGACCATAGCCTCGACCAAAACACCGGAAACAGTGGTGTTCGTCCACCGGTCGTCACCTTCGCACGACCTAGGCTCAATCACTAACCGCCACGACTGGAGTCCGTCATCAACCGCGAGGCTACTCCAGTCTTTCTGAGTCCGCACCGAATTCCCGCTGGGTACTCATCGAAACCTGCCAGACTCCCGCAAAACAGCGGAAATCGTGGTGTCGTAGTCGGCGTGGTCGTTACAAAGTCAGGGCCGTGGGTAGTCAGGGCCGTGGGTACCCCGTCAACAGCTTGCATCCTCGCTCCCCGCCAGCGACAGTTAGCGTCCGGCTTTGGCAACCACGAGGAACGTCTCAGGGCGCTCGTCGGCCCGAACGGTCTCGAATCCCGCGTCGTCGAGGAGGTCGACCGCCCCGTCGCGGTCGTACCGCTCGTCGACCGGCGGGCCGCTCTCACCGTCCCCGTTGGCGGTCCAGTCGGCGACTACCAGTCGACCGTCAGCCCCGAGAACGCGGGCGACCTCCGCGAGCGCGCCGTCGCCCGCAAACTCGTGGAACGTCATGGTCGAGAAGGCGGCGTCGAGTTCTCCGTCGTCGAACGGCAAGTCGCCGACGTTCGCGGTCACGAGGTCGACGTTCTCCGGGACGCCCTTCTCGCGGTAGAGTTCGTGCATCTCGGCCTGCAGGTCGACGGCCCGAATCTCGTCAGCGAACGGAGCGACGTCGTCGGTGAAAAAGCCAGTTCCGCTCCCGAGATCCGCGACGGTGCCGAGATTTCCACTTCCAGAGCCAGTGTCGAAACCCAGCCCAGCAAGCAGTTCCTCGCGGGAGAGATAGCGGTACCGCGAGACGTCTTCGAGCTTGTCGGCCGTCGCAGGGTCGAAGGTGTGAAAGCCCATTCGAGAAACTCCGCGTCGGACGGTCTTAATTACTGTGTCATCACAGTGCAGTCTGCGACACCGACCGAAATTCAGCAGTACCGCTCCACGAGGCTCCGGAGCTTCGACTCGTCCTGCGCGCCGACGATCTGCTCGACCTGCTTCCCGTCGGCGAACAGCAGGAGCGTCGGCACGCTCCGAACGCCGTACTGGGCGGCGAGCCCCTGGTGTTGGTCGATGTCGACCTTCGCTACGGCCGCGTCGGTCTCGGCTGCGATTGCGGCGACCGTCGGTTCGATCATCTTGCACGGGCCACACCAGTCCGCGTAGAAGTCGACCAGCACCACGTCGTAGTCGGTCGTGACGGTCGAGAACTGCTCGACGCTCTCGACGTGGATGGGGTCGTCGGGTGCGGCGGATACACCGGTCTCCGCATCGTCGCTTCCCCCCTCGGCTCCTGTCCCTGCGGCACCCTCGTTCAGAAGCTCCTGGCGCTTCTGCTCTCGCAGCGCTTCGAGTTGGTCGTCGGTCATCGCCTCGCCCTTCGCATTCGACGGCTTTAACCGTTTTGCAGAGGTCGCACAATATCGGGCCGACGTCGCGGTTCCTGACCTCGTCCGCGTTCGATCCCTCCATCGCGACCGATACCCCGCTGCATCCGATCCCTCCACCTCGTCCGGTTCTCCTGTTGCATCCGGTACCCACACCCTGATACGGTCGGACTGCGACACGTTCGTCATGAGCGACCCGCTCGACCCCGAGGACTTCTACGACCTGACGCTCGTCTCGGCCCCCGTCGTCTCACCGTCCGGCGACCGAGTCGCCTTCGTCGCCGACGAGTTCGACCACGAGGCCGACGAGCGGCGAACGTCGCTGTTCGTCGCGCCCGCAGACGGGAGCCGTGACCCTCACCGACTCACGCGGGACGCAGACGCGAGCGACCCGACGTGGAGCCCCGACGGGTCGAAACTCGCCTTCCGAGCGGCCCGCGAGACGGACACCGAAATCGCAGTCAACCAAGGCGATCACGAGAACTCCGGCGAGGAAGATTCCAACAGCGAGGACGATTCCAGCGGAGACGAATCCACCAACGGGGAACCCGACGACGAGGAGACCGAACCGAATCCCCAGATTTGGGCGTTCGACCTCGAACGCGGCGGCGACGCTCGCCAGTTGACGACCTTCGAGGAGGGCGCGCGCGGCTACGACTGGGGGCCCGACGGCGACCGTCTCGTGGTGGCGGCCCGCGACCCCGACGACGAACAGCGCGACTACCTCCGCGCCCGGCGAGAGGACGACGCGCCGGTCGAGACCGAGCGACTTCAGCACAAGTACGACGGGACGGGCTGGCTCGACGACGTTCGAACCTACCTGTTCGTCGTCGAGTACGACTCCCGCGAAACGATCCGGCTCGACGACGCCTACGGTGGCGGCGCGCGCGAACCGATGACCGGACTCAACCCCGCGTGGTCGCCAGCTCCCGTGGCCGGTGCTGAAGACCACCGAATCGCCTTCCTCTCGAACCGGACCGACCGGCCGGACGACAACTACGTGATGGACGTCTACACCGTCGCGCCGGACGGCTCGGACCTGCGGAAACTGACCAACTCGGATCTCACCGCGTCGCGACTCCGCTGGCATCCGGCGGGCGACCGACTCGCGTTCGTGGGCCGGGACCCCGAGAACGGCCACGTGCCCGCCGAGCCGTACGTCGTCGAGTTCGCCGCGGCGGTCGACTCGACCGCCGCGGCGAACTCGGCAAGTTCCGAGGAGCCAGTCGTCTCGGTCGGCTCGTGGGCCGGCGATCTGGACCGCACGGTCGCCAGTTTCGGCGGTCCGGCGTGGGACGGCGACGACCTGCTCGCGCCCATCGGCGACGAGGGGCTGACCCGCCTCGCGACCTTCCGCGCGGACGAGCGCCCGGAGCGAACCTTCGACGCGCAGGGCCGGGACAGGACCGTCGAGGGATTCGACTGCCGCGGCAGGACTGCGGCCGTCGTGCTCTCGGATCCCGAGAGCGGTCGGGAACTCCACGCGCTCGGAACCGGGTCGCTCGATTCGCTCGGCTCCACCGCAGAGCCGACCCAGCTCACCGAGGCAACTGCCGACCTCGTCGCTGACCATCGGATGCCGGACTGCCGGCGGATTACCGTCGAGTCCGAGGGCGAGGAGATCGACGCCATCGTCTACCTCCCGGCGGATTTCGACCCCAGTGAAAGCGACGTGGCCGGCGAAAGCGAAGGTGACACCGTTCCCCTCGTCGCGTCGGTCCACGGCGGCCCCGTCTCGTACGACGCGCCGACGTTCGAGTTCCTCTACGCCTACCTGACCGGGCAGGGCTACGCAGTGGTTCGACCCAACTACCGCGGCAGTTCCTCGTACGGCCGCGAGTTCAGCGAGGCCATCCGCGGCGACTGGGGCCCGCGCGAGACCGCCGACGTGCTGGCGTGCGTCGACGAACTGATCGACCGCGGGGTTGCCGACCCCGACCAGCTGTTCGCGACCGGCTTCTCGTACGGCGCTATTACGACGGCGTACCTCGTGGCCGAGACCGACCGGTTCGCGGCCGCCGCGGCCGAGCACGGCGTCTACGATTTCCGTTCGGCGTTCGGCATCGACGACTCGCACGTCTGGTGGGCGAACGACTTCGGCCTCCCGTGGGAGAACCCGGAGCGGTACGACGACGCGGGCAGCATCGCGGACGTGGGCGAGATGGACACGCCCCTGCTCGTGACCGCGGGCGGCGAGGACTGGCGATGTCCGCCCTCCCAGAGCGAGCAGCTGTACGTGAGCCTCAAGAAACAGGGCGTCCCCGCGCGCCTCGTCGTCTATCCCGACGAGCACCACGCCATCGGCGACCCAGACCGGGCGGTCCACCGTCTGACAGAACTGACCGACTGGTTCGAGCGGTTCGACCCGGAAACGCAGGAGTAGTGTCCTTTCGGTCGCTCGATATCGTTCACCGACCGTCGTCTCCGCCGAACAGGTCCTGCTGGAGCTTCCCGCGGCGGAACGTCGCGAGGTGGTGCTGCGTGACGAGCACCGCTGCGATCAACATCCCGACGGCGAAGCCCGCAATTCGGACCATCGGAACGCCGTGGACGAATCCGTTGAGTAGCTGTGCGACGACGAGGAGCACCGGGACCACGCTGGCGAGCGTGGTACGAACCGGTAGCTCCCGGAACATCTCCCAGAACGTGACGTTGTTCGAGACGGCCATGCGGTAATCTCCCCTTGCGCGAACCAGCGACTATCGGTACATTACCTTTTCGTGTCCCCGTTCTTACCGTTCCGCGGAACGAGGACCGTCCCAACCCGATCCCTCGCGGCGATTCCGACGGTAGGATCACCTTACCGTGGGACCACAGCCCACGACGCGGTCACGCCGATCCGGTGGCCGACGAGCGCGACTCGCCGCGACCGTCGACCGGTTCGTACACCACGACCTCGTGGTCGCTTCGCACCTCGACTCGACAGCCCCGTAGCTCGAACGAGATCCGCCCCACGGGTCGCGAAGTCCCGTCGTGGCGGTCGGCGAACAGCCTGTCGAGCGCGTCCGGGTTCACTACGTCGTAGAGAACCGCCCCACCGCCGAGCGGGTCGGTGCCCGACAGCTCCGCGACCGCGTGGACGACTGTCGTGCTCGGTTTTCGGTCGCTCGATTCGACGCGATACGCCGCACGCCCGTCCCGGTCGAGGGACGGTACGCGTTCCGTAGAGGGCTCCGTGTCAGTTTTCATGGGTGGATTGATATCGACGGCCACAATCGATATATATCAATGATTATTCGGCTATACAAATAATTCACGGAAGCGGAAACCCAAAACCATCGCCCTGAATCGAGGAACCATCGTTTCGCTTGGAGAAATCGCCGGCTCAACTCCGACTTATCAGCCGTTCTCGTCGGATTCGGCCCGGTCGCGGTACGACGGCAGGGTGTCGTCCTGCAGCAGCGCCGACCGACCGCCATCGACCAGTCGGTTCGCGTCGGTGACGGCGGTGTTGGTCTCGACGCCCACGCTGTTCACCAGCACGTCGATGCCGCCGTATCCTGGTCGGTCGCGTCGACCAGCGGCACGATTTCGTCGGGTTCGCGCACGTCCGCGCGATCGGGTTCGCGCACGTCCGCGCGAACGAATTTCGCGTGGCCACCGCTCTCGCAGATTCCCTCGCGGTCGCTTCGCCTTCGTCTGCGCTCCGCCCGGTGACGACCACCGCCGCGCCCTCGAATCGGTTCATACGTGAGACTCGCTCCCGACCGCGGCGCGCTTCAGTCGTTCGGCGGCGGAGTTTACTCCTTCGTCAAGACCATCGGCTCTCCGCTCCCCCGATCATTACCGGACTGCCCGCCGACGCTCGCCGCGAACTGCTCGGCGTGCAGTTCCTTCAGCCTCGCCAATTCCTCGTCGCTCAGGTCCGTCCGCTCGGCGAACTCGTCCCAGACGTGGCTCCGGACCGCGAGGAAGTACGCGGTCTCGTTCTGGGTCACGAGCGGGTCGCGGTGGAACTGCGTCCGGTACTCGTAGACCAGACCGTCGACGGTCACCCCGTCGAGATCTCTGACCGCGCGCTGGTGGCGCGCGACGAGTTCGCGGTCGTCCTCGTCGTCGACATCGGGGAACGCCGCGAGTGTGTCGTCCGCCATGCTACCACTCCGCGACGCTGCCGTCGGCGTGTCGCCAGACGGGATTGTGCCAGTTCACGTCGCCTGCGCGCTCGCGGACGACCGACTCGTCGATGTCGATGCCGAGGCCCGGGCCGTCAGGGAGCGCGACGTAGCCGTCGTCGTACGCGAAGACCGAGGGGTCGGCGAGGTAGTCGAGAACGTCGCTGCCCTCGTTGTAGTGGATGCCGAGGCTCTGTTCCTGGATCAGGGCGTTCGGCGCGCAGCCGTCGACCTGCAGGCACGACGCGAGCGCGATGGGGCCGAGCGGGCAGTGTGGCGCGAGCGCCACGTCGGAGGCCTCGGCCATCGACGCGATCTTGTTTACCTCCGTGATACCCCCGGCGTGGCTCACGTCGGGCTGGATTACGTCCACGGTCCCGTCGTCCAGCACCGATTTGAAGTCCCAGCGCGAGTACATCCGCTCGCCCGTGGCGATGGGGGTCGTCGTGTTGGCCGCGATCGCCGGGAGCGCGTCGTTGTGCTCGGGTAGCACCGGCTCCTCGACGAACATCGGTTCGTGGACTTCGAGCGCGCTCGCGAGTCGCTTTGCGGTCGGCTTGGCGACGCGACCGTGGAAGTCCACGCCCACGTCGACCGACTCGCCGACGGCCTCGCGGACCGCGCCGAGGCGGTCGACCGCCGCACGAATCTCGTCGGGCGACTCGACGCGTTCGGTCTCCGCGGTGGCGTTCATCTTGAGCGCCGTAAACCCCGCTTCGACCTGCTCGCTGGCCGCCTCGGCCACGTCCGCAGGCCTGTCGCCGCCGATCCACTGGTAGACGCGCATTCGGTCGCGGACCGGACCGCCGAGGAGTTCGTAGACGGGTGCGCCGAACTGCTTACCCTTCAGGTCCCAGAGCGCCTGATCGATGCCCGCGATGGCCGACATCAGCACCGGGCCACCGCGGTAGAATCCGCCGCGGTACAGCGTCTGCCAGTGGTCCTCGATGGGAGTCGGGTCCTCCCCGAGCAGGTACTCCTCGACCAGTTCCTCGACCGCGGCGCGAACGGTTTGCGCCCGCCCTTCGACCACGGGCTCGCCCCACCCGACCGCGCCGTCGTCGGTTTCGAGGCGCAGGAACAGCCACCGCGGGGGCACCTCGAACAGCTCGTAGTCGGTCAGTCTCATGCGGGCCGCTACGCGCCCTGCCGCCAAAACGTCGGGGGTGCGCGCGTTTCTGCGAAGCGACGTTTCGGCGGGTTCAGCTTTCCCGCGATCGAACGAAAGGGGTACAATTAAAAACCAGAAATATGAAAATTCGTCACGATGGACAAGCTCGACGGCGTCACGCTGGCGGCCCTGCGGGAGCAACTCGACGCGGCCGAGAGTCCGAAGGCGACCAAGCGGCTCATGATCGCCATCGCGTACAAGGACGGCGTCCCGGTGTCGACGCTCTCGGAACGGTACGGCGTTCCCGAGTCGACGCTGTACTACTGGCTCGACCGCATCGACGACAAGCCCATCGCAGAAGCGGTGGAGGACGACGACCGGCCGGGCAGACCGGCCGAACTCGGCGAACGTGACCGCCAGGAACTGTTCGACGCGCTCTCGAAACCGCCGGAGGAACACGGCGTCGACGGCTCGTCGTGGACTCCCGACGCGGTCCGGGAGTTCATCGAGCGCGAGTTCGGCGTCTCCTACTCGCTGGGCCACGTCCGGCGGCTCCTCCGGGAGTCCGACGCGCCGCTCTGACCTCGTTTTCGGCCTCGGCTGCGCGCGTTCGGCGCGGTCGGTCGACCGCGCCGCACGCGCACAGCCCACTCCGCAGGGTCCGCACAGCCGACTTTGCAGGACCCATCAACTTAGCGCCGGACCGCGAGCAGTGCCACTCCGAGCACGAGAAGCGCGATCAGCGCCGCACCGACACCGAATCCGGGGACCGCTCCGGGTGCGTCGCTGGCGGTCGGCGTCTCGCCCTGCATGGCTTCGGCGGTGGTGTCACCGCTGCTGGTCGTCCGGTCGGTAGCGGGTGCTTCAGAGGTTTCACCGTCCACCGTGGCGGTCTCTCCCGTCGTTTCTGCTCCCGTGGTCCCTCCCCCGCCCGCTCCGTCCGTTCCGTCGCCGATTCTGAGCAGCCAGCCGTCACCGTCACCGTCGTCGCTGCCCATCGTCGTCTTGCCCGCGAGCAGGTAGCCGCCACCGTGGGCGCGGATGGCGGGCCACGGCTTGTCCCACGCGGCCGTGCCGTAGTAGCTCTCCCACCGGGTTTCGCCGCTCTCGTCGGTCGCCAGCACGTAGCCGTCCGCGCTCCCGTGGGGCCCCTGATTCGAGCTCCCCGTGAACAGGAAGCCGTCGTCGGTCCGCATCGCCGAGTCGAGCCACTGGGTCCCCTCGCCGCCGGGCGAGCGCTCCCACTCGACCTCGCCCTCGGGGCCGAACTTCACCAGCCAGCCGTCGCGCGGCCCCTCGCTGTCACTCTCGGTTTCGCCTGCGAGCACGAAGCCGTCGTCCTCGGGGCTCGCTCCTTCGGTCGTCGAGGAAACCGATGCCGCCGCCCACACGTCGTCCCTGCCCGGGCCGCCCACGGTGGTCGCCCACTCGGTCTCGCCCTCGGCGTCGACGTTCAACGCCCAGCCGTCGTCGCTGTCGCCGACGGCCTTCCCGGCGAGGTAGTAGCCCGAGTCCGTCGGCACGATAGCTCGGAGGCGGCCGTCGCCGTAGTCATCGGGCGTCGAAACTGTGGTCCGCCACGCCTCCTCGTGGTCTCCGTCGAGCTTTAGGAGCCAGCCGGGGTTACCGTCGCTGCCGTAGGTCATCCCGGCGAGGAGGTAGCCAGCGTCGCTCGGCGTTCCGGACTCGTTCGAGACGGGGTCGCCGCTTTCGCCAACACCGCCATCGTCACGGGCCAGCGCGTAGAATGCTCCAGCACCGACGGTGCGCTCACGGACGACCTCACCGTCGAAGCCGATCTCGACGACCCAGCCGTTCTGCCCCCCGTCTTCGTCGGACCGGCCCGCGAGCAGGTAGCCGTCGTCGGTCTCGGCCACGCCCCAGAAGCGGTCGGTGCCCGAGTCGCCGAGCGTCTTGGACCACTGCTCGTTGCCCTCGCCGTCGATCTTGACCAGCCAGCCGTCGTCGTTGCCGTCGCGCTCGGTCCAGCCGACGGCGAGGTACCCGCCGTCCGGCGTCCGCACGAGGTCGGCGAAGGTGTCGTCGCCGTCGCCACCGTCGGTTTCCTGCCACTGCTCGGGGAGTTCCGGCGGCGTTCGGTCCGTCACTGCGAGGGTTCCGGTTGCGGGGGTTTCGATTGGAGGTGTTTCGACTGGAGGAGCTTCGGCTGCGGGATCGTCGGTGGCGCTCGCGGGGACGAGTGCCCCGAGGCTCGCGAACACGACCAGCGTCGCAAGTGAGACAGCCAGCACCGCCAGCGCCGCGGTTCGTTTCTCCATGCGCGTGTCTCGGCGGGCCCGTCGGTTTGTTATGGGGCGTCTGGGCGCAGAGTAGGCGCGGGCTGACTGTCGACACTTCGGGGGCTGTAACCGACTTTCTCTTCCCTTCTTTTTCCGAGTGCCGTCGCTGTCACTGTGAGCATCGGCTCTGTTCGGGTCCCGGACGAGTCACCGGTCCGGGCAGTAGTCGCTCGAGAAGTCCTTCGGATCGGTGACCTCCTGAAGGTGCATCTCGAACGACTTCTCCGCGTCGGGTCCTACGGTCCGATTCGGACCCCACCCGTTCTCGAGGTCGATGTCGGCGTACGCGCAGCCGTCCCAGCTGAAGTCGTCCGGGGGCAGCCGACGTTCGAGGGTCGCGCCGCCGTCCGTTTCTTCGAGCCGGATGCGGTATCGAGCGTCCTCGACGGACCATCCCGGCGTGAACGAAGCTACCGATCCCGGCTCTTGTAGCGGCGCGAGCGACACTCGCTCTTCGAGGACGCGCTCGTCCTCGCGGAACAGCTGTAGGTGAATTGTCGTCTGATAGTTGGTCCAGTTGTGGAGGCGGATCCCCGTCAGGGCCATCGAAGGGTTGTCGAACACCTGCCCGAGGCAACCGCCGGTCGTCGTCGCCAGTCCAACGAGTACTGCTCGTCTGGAGGGAACGTTGTCTGTCATCCGTGGGGAACTGGTTATATGTTATGATTACTACCTGTGTCTCGTGAACACGGTTCGTCGCTACTGGTTACGATTCTTCTGTATACTCCTAGTTATATTTATGCTAATTAGTTTTGTCGACACTCGCTGGAATGGAGAGCCCTCGCCGTCCACGGCTGTGAAGACACAGTCCGCTTCCTTCCAGCCCGAAGCTACAACGGACTTCCCGGCGTTTCCGTGACGCTATGGACCGAACGAACCCCGCGACCGGAGAGGACCTCGAACCGATCTCCGACGACTCCGAAGAAGAGGTCGCCGCCGCGCTCGACAGGGCGACAGAGACGTTCACCTCGGTCTCGGCGCGTCGGTCTGGACCGAGGATCTCGACCGGGGCGAGCGACTCGCCCACCGCATCGAAGCCGGGATGACGTTCGTGAACGAACTCGTGAAGTCCGACCCGCGGCTCCCGTTCGGTGGCGTGAAGGACTCGGGCTACGGTCGCGAACTCGCCGAGGACGGCATCGAGGAGTTCGTGAACAAGAAGACGATCTGGGTCCAAGAGCCCGATGGAGGCGAGGACGACGTGGACCTGAGCGTCGAGTAGAACTGCTCGAACATCTGTTTCACGCTCTCTTCGACGGTTTCTGGTCCACCAGTTTCGACAGCTGTCCGTCAGCTCCTGGCGCGTGCTGGCGCGAGTTCATCTCGCGCCAAATCGCGCGAGGGACGAGCATGGCGAGGCCCAGTGCGCCTCGCGTGCCGTGCGGGCGACTCGTGGGTCGCCCGCAGACATCGCAGCGAAGCGAGAAGCGCAGGAGGCTGGGGAGGGCTGAGGCCCGCGGTCGCGGTGCTGTGGAGTCGCGGTCTCTCCGATGCCTCGGCAGTAGCTAGCTTCGTCGACTTTTCGATGGAACGTATCACGGTCGATAAAGTCTCCACAACGACGCAGACTATCGCTTGAGCAAATGAGAACCGCGAGCGCACAGCAACCCACCCGCACAGCCACTGCTCCGAAACAACGGAATCACTCACCGAAACCACGAAAAAACACGAGAGTACGATTTCCGCCTACGCCTCGCGTTGCTTCGACCGCTGGTCCGCGATCGGAAGCCCGAGCAGCCCCGCCACGAGCGCGCCGGCGAAGCCGAGCGTGAGCCAGTCGGTCGTACTCCGGCCGCCCGAAGCCGACGCCGCAGCGACCGGAGCATCGCTCGCTGCCTCACTGCCGACCACGACCGCGCCCTTCATGCCCATCGTCTCGTGGGGCGTACAGACGTACTTGGCGACGCCTTCCTCCTCGAACGTCTGCTCGAAGGTGTGGCCCGCCTCGCCGACCATCTCGCTCTCGAACGACCCGCCCTGCGCCGAGACGTTGTGATTGCCGCCCTGTCCGGTCCACTCCCAGACGACCGTCGTACCGGGGTCGACTCGCACCGCGGCGGGGCCGAAGGCGAAGTTGCCATCGTTCCCGCTCGCGCCCACGGAGACCGTGACCTCGGACTCGCCGGTGTGGTCGACCACGCCGTCGTAGTTGCTCACGCCCTCGAACCACGATTCGAGGTTTGCGTCGCCGCCCGCGCCGCCGGAACTGCCTGAACCATCACCGGCACCCGACCCATCGCCGTCGGTGGTCTCGGACGACCCGCTATCCGTGCTCTCGGTGGTTCCGGACCCGCTCGACCCCGAGGAGTCGGAGGCATCGGTGGCCGCGTCGTCGCCGACGACGATTGCGCCTTTCATCCCCATCGTCGCGTGGGGCGTGCAGACGTACTTCGTGACGCCCTCATTCTCGAACGTCTGCTCGAAGGTGTGGCCCGCCTCGCCGACCATCTCGCTCTCGAACGAGCCGTCGTCGGCCGAGACGTTGTGCATGCTTCCCTGCCCTGTCCACTCCCAGATCACCGTGGTTCCGGGATCGATTCGCACCGCGGCGGGGCCGAAGGCGAAGTTGCCGCCGTTCCCCTGCGCGCCGACCTCGACCGTGACCTCGGATTCGCCTCGGCGGTCGACCACGCCGTCGTAGTTGCCGACGCCGTCGAACCAGCCGCCGAACGGCGACTGGGCCGCCGCGGGCACGCTCGCGCCTGCGCCCACGGCCGCGACGCCGGCGAGTCCGGCCGTACCCTTCAGGAACGTTCGCCGCGCGATAGCACCGTCGGAACGGGAGCTGTGGGTGTTCATCGGTATCTGGACGTTCCCGTCGATGGGGGTTATAAACCCCCTCCCGTTCCCGAGCCGTGGAATTCGCTCGAACGTGTTCGGCCCGGCGTATATACCCGCTCGGCTTCGCTCCGGTTTGGCGTCCGGATCAGCCCAGTTGCATCTCGACTCCCGACATCTCGCCGCTCGGAACCGCCCCGTCCAGCGCGTCCGCGAGGTCGTCCCAGCTTTCGGGCCGGTACGCCTCGGTCTCCTCGCCGGGGATGCCGAAGACGTACTCGACGCCCTCGGCTTCGAGCTCTGCGACGAGGACTTCGGCGGTGTTCATGCCCCCGGTGTACGTCTCTTCGGCCAATGGTCCACTTGCCGAATCGAGCGATGTGGACTCCACCCGGACGCGAACCCATTACTGATTAGCCCGGCGTGCGACCGTGTCACCATGAACGAGGGCGCGAATCTGGTCGGCCGAGCTGTCGACCGGGAGCGACTACGGGCCGACCTCGAACGAAACGCCGAGTTTGGGGCTATCAAGGCGGAAGAAGGCCGCGGGCGCACGGTCCTCGTCGGCACCGAGGCCAACCGGAGGGCCCGCGAGTACCTCGTCGAGCGCATGGAAGACGCCGGACTCGACGTGCGAATCGACGCCGTGGGCAACCTCGCGGGCCGGTGGACGCCTGACTCGCCAGCCGACGCCGACTCGCGCTCCGACACTGTCTCGCGCTCCGACATTGGCCCGGCTCCCGTGGCGGCCGGGAGCCACCTCGACTCCGTGCCGGAGGGCGGCATCTTCGACGGCCCGCTGGGGGTGTACGCCGCGCTGGAGGCCGTTCGAGCGATGCAGGACGCTGGCGTCCAGCCCGCTCGTCCGGTCGACGTCGTCTCGTTCACCGAGGAGGAGGGCCAGCGGTTCGCGTCAGGGCTGCTCGGCTCGTCGGTCGCCGCGGGCGAGCGCACGGTCGGGGAAGCGCTCGAACTCGCGGCCGACGACGGCGAGGGCGGGACCCTCACGCTCGAATCCGCGCTGGACGCCATCGGCTTCCGTGGCGAGGGGCGACTCGACGCCAGCCAATGGGACGCGTGGCTCGAACTCCACGTCGAGCAGAGCGAGCGACTGGAGGCGGCGGGCGTTCCGGTCGGCGTCGTCACCGCGATCACGGGCATCACTCACTGCGAGGCGGTCGTCCGCGGCGAGGCCGACCACGCCGGCGCGACGCCGATGGGCGACCGGACCGACGCGCTCGCGGCGGCCAGCGAGTTCGTCCTCGACGTGGAGCGGGCCGCCCGCGAGGTGGTCGCCGCCGAGAGCGACACCGCGGTCGGAACCGTGGGGAGCCTCGACGTGCGCCCGAACGCGACCAACGTCGTCCCCGGCGCGGTCGAGTTGGAGGTCGACGTGCGGGACGTCGACCGCGACGCGATGGCGGAGATCGTCTCGCGCGCTCGCCGAAGTCTCGCGCGACTCGAACGCGAACGCGGGGTCGCGACCGAGTTCGCCCGGCCGTTCGACCTCGCGCCCACGCCCATGAACGACCGCGTGCGCGGGGCCGCCCACCGCGCGGGCGAGGCGGCAGGCATCGAGACGCTCGATCTCCACTCGGGCGCGGCCCACGACACGATGCACCTCGCAGATGTCACCGACGCCGGACTCCTGTTCGCGCCCTCGCGAGACGGCATCTCGCACAACCCCCGAGAGTGGACCGACTGGGACGACTGCGCGACCGCGACGCGAGTGCTTGCGGGGGCGCTTGCGGACCTCGCAGGGGCCGGGGAGACGCCGAACAGTTAACTTTTCGTCCCGCGATGACCCCGGCATGGAGCTACTGCCGGAGCAGACCGAGCGGTTCGTCCGCGCGATGGCACCCGACCGCGACGAGGTGCTCCGCGAGATGGAGGTCCACGGCGAGGAGATCGGCTTCCCGACGGTGGGGCCCGAGGTGGGGGCGTTCCTCGGGCTCGCGGCCGAGATGGTCGACGCCGAGCGCGTGTTCGAGTTCGGGTCGGGTTTCGGCTACTCGGCGTACTGGTTCGCCGAGGCACTGCCCGCCGACGGGGAGATCGTGCTGACCGAACACGACCCCGAAGAACTCGACCAGGCCCGCGAGTTCCTCGACCGCGGGGGCTACGCCGACCGAGCCACGTTCGAGGACGGCGACGCGCTCGAAACCATCGAGCGCTACGACGGCCCCTTCGACGTGGTGTTGATCGACTGTCACAAAGACGGCTATCCGGACGCGCTCGACGCGGTCGCCGACAAGGTCGCGGAGGGCGGCATCGTCGTCGCGGACAACGCCATGGAGAGCGGGATTCAGGACTTCCGGGCCATCCTCGAAATCGTCGAGGGTGGTGACCCTGACGCGGACGGACTCGCGGCCGACGACCAGACGCTCGGCATCGCGGAGTACCTGCTGGCGGTGCGCGACGACCCCGACTTCCGAACCGCGGCGATCCCGCTCGGTGAAGGAATCGCGGTGAGTTGTCGGACGTAGTCGGACGCAACAGGGTCCGGTCGTCCCTCTCTTTCGCACTGCCGAGAACCGCCTGTAACTCGAATTCTCATTACAACTCGGCAGCGTTAAATTGTCCAACGTTAACGTAGCCCGTCACCGTCAGTGAACCTGTGACAGATCCAGACGCGGCCGACTCGTTCGACGACGCGCTGGACGCGCTCGCGGACGTTCAACGGCGCAAACTGCTGGTAGCGCTACTGGACCACAACCCGCAGGACGACGCCCCAGTCGTCGACGATGGAGCGCCCGACGAAGCTTTCGAACGCCTCGTCGAGATGAACCACGTCCACCTGCCGAAGCTCGCCGAGTACGGGTTCGTCGAGTGGAACCGGGAGGCCCACGAAGTGACCAAGGGGCCGAACTTCGAGGAGATTCAGCCGCTGCTCGAACTGCTCGAGGACCACGAGGACGAGCTTCCGTCGGGCTGGTTGTAGTCGTGCAGCCGAAGTGGGTGTAGCCGAGCAGCCGAAGTGGGTATAGCCGAGCAGCCGAAGTAGGTGTAGCCTAGCGTCCGTAGCCGACTCCCGACCTACGTCGCCCAGTCGACCAGCCACGCCACCAGCCCGACCGCGACGAGGGCCATCCCGACGGCGGACGTGGCGGGTTCGGGGAACAGGAATAGGACCACGCCGACCACCAACACGAGCCCGATCAGGCCCTCGTCCAGCCACGTTCCGTCCTCGTCGTCGTCCTGCTTGCCGACCGTCGAATCGCCATCGTCGGTCGCGGGTCGGTCGCCCTCGGTGCCGTCGTAGTCGGCGTCCACCGTGTCGCCGCCGGGCCAGACGCCCCAGCTCGTCGGCGAGAGCGTGCCGCCGACGCCCGACGGGAAGAACGTGTCGTCGGTCACCCCGTCGCTCGTGTACTGGTCGCGCGCGGGCTCGTCGCCGTGAACGTCCTCGTACGTGCTATCGTACTCGTCGTCGGTGTACGGGTCGTTCGACATGGACGGATGGACGACTCTCACGCGGTTAGGGGCTGTGGCCGAGTGACGGGCCGACCGTTCTCGAAGGAATCGCTCGGCCTACCGCCGACTGCCTGGCTGGGGATCGACGTGCGGCTTCGCCATCAGATCCTCGAATCGCTGGTCGTCGAGCCACGTCAGGAGCTTCGCCAACTGGTCGCTCGCGGCGTCGAACAGCTGCGCGCCCTTCTCGGGCGTCGCGTCGGTCTGGTCGCCGAGCACGCCGTTCTCGGTGTTGTCGATGGAGTCGTAGAAGTTGCGCGCGCCGTGGACGTACGCCGCGTCCTCGTTCGGCCAGTCGGCGGCCCCGCCATCGCGGGCCGCTTCGAGCTGGTCCTCGCGGACGTTCTCCCGGTCGAGGTGGAGCATCATCGCCGTCTCCTTCGGGCCGCCGTGGGGGCCGTTGGTCTCGAACAGGTCGTCGACGAGTTCGGGAATGGACTCGTCCCACATCCACTCGACCGCGTAGGCGACCTCGTCCTCGCGTAGCCGGCGGCCGACCTCCCGGAGGTGGGTCTGGTTCCCGCCGTGGGCGTTGACGAACACGATGCGGTCGATGCCGTGGTACGCGAGATTTCTGGAGACGCTCTCAACGTAGTCGCGGAACTCCGGCGGGTCGGCCCACATCGTGCCGTGGAACTGCTTGTGGTGGACGCTCACCCCGACGTTCACGGTGGGCGTGCAGAGGTAGCCGGTCCGGTCGGCGGCCTCGCGGGCCAGCCCCTCCGCGATGGTGTGGTCGGTCGACAGCGGGAGGTGTGGCCCGTGCTGTTCGGTCGACCCCAGCGGCACGACCGCGAGCGACTCCTCGGCGACGTAATCGGCCAGCTCAGGCCACGTCTGGTCGGCGACGTACATACCGGAAGACTGGTTCGGCGCGGTAAAGTTCCTTCCCTGTCGGCAGTTTCGATGAATGCTCGACCAAAATCGGCCCCGGCCGTGCCGGAATTCGACCACCCGGTTACGTCGAGGTAACTCCCTTTCACCGGGGTTAGCAAACGTATATTCGGGTGGCGGACCACGCTGAATACACGATGTCTGATTGTCTCGACGACGACGCACCGCCGAGCGCGAAGCTGGTCGTAAAAGTCCTCGAATACAGTGACGACCCGCTCACGCAGGGCGAGATCAGCGACCGAACCCGGCTGTCGCCCCGCACCGTCCGGAGTTCCATCAAGCGACTCAAAGAGCAGGACGTCGTGGAGGAGCGCGTCTACATCCCCGACGCCCGCAAGCAGATCTACGTCCTCACCGACTCGGTCGCGGAGTGTCTGCAGGCCAGCGAGGGCGCGCCCGAGAGCGCGGAAGCGGTCTGAGACGCCCCGCCGAACACTTTTCTCCGTGCCGTTCGACGCTCCGCCGTGACCGAGTACGACAAACTCGTCCGCGACCGGATTCCGGAGATTGTCCGCGAGAACGGCGAGACGCCCGTGACTCACGTCGCCGAGGGCGCGGAGTATCGAGAGCGCCTCCGCGAGAAGCTCTGCGAGGAGGCCGCAGAGTTCCGCGAGTCGGGCGACCCCGAGGAACTCGCCGACGTGGTAGCGGTAGTCGCCGCAATCCGTGACGCGGAGGGCCTCGATCGCAGCGCGGTCGAGGCCCTCCGCGAGGAGAAGACCGACGAGCGCGGGGGCTTCGAGGAGGGAATCGTTCTGGAACGCGTCGAGTGATACCGCGTCTGCTCAGTCGTCGGCGGACGGGTAGTCGCGTTCGAAGTCCATGTCCACGAGCGCGGGTTCGCCCTCGACCTCGTGAGTGCCGACCGGCGGCCGGTTGACCACCGCGGCCGGCGACCCCTCGACGTCGGTCTCGTCGTCGATGTCGCTCATCTCGCCGTCGGCGTCCCTCGCGTCCTGATCGATGCGCATCGAGCAGAACTCGGCTCCGCACATCGAGCAGAAGCGCGCCTCCTTGTAGTTGTCGCCGGGGAGCGTCTGGTCGTGGTACGACCGGGCGCGCTCGGGGTCGAGGGCGAGTTCGAACTGGCGCTCCCAGTCGAAGTCGTACCGGGCTTCCGAGAGGGCGTCGTCCCAGTCGCGCGCGCCCTCTCGACCGTTCGCCACGTCGGCGGCGTGGGCTGCGATGCGGTATGCTGCGAGCCCCTCGCGCACGTCTTCGGCGTCCGGTAGTCCGAGATGCTCTTTCGGCGTGACGTAGCAGAGCATCGCGGCCCCCGAACGGGCCGCCTCGGTCGCGCCGATGGCGCTCGTGACGTGGTCGTAGCCCGGTGCCACGTCGGTCACCAGCGGGCCGAGGACGTAGAACGGCGCGCCGTCGCAGACTTCCCGCTGGCGCTCGACCTGCTCGGCGATCTGATCCATCGGAACGTGACCCGGTCCCTCCACCATGACCTGCACGCCGTGGTCCCGCGCGGTCCGGGTCAGCTCGCCGAGGGTCTCCAGCTCGGCGAACTGGGCGTCGTCACCCGCGTCGGCCAGACACCCGGGCCGGAGGCCGTCGCCGAGGCTGAACGTCACGTCGTACTCGGCGAATATCTCGCAGATCTCTTCGAACGACGTGTAGAGTGGGTTCTGCACCGCGTGGTCCTCCATCCACTGCGCGAGGATGGAGCCCCCGCGCGAGACGATGCCGGTCTTACGGTCGTCGGTCAGCGGGAGGTGTTCCAGCAGGACGCCGGCGTGGATGGTCATGTAGTCGACGCCCTGCCGGGCCTGCTTCTCGATGACGTCAAGCAGGAGGTCGCGGGTGATGTCCGCGACGCTGTCGGCCCGCTTGACTGCCTCGTATATCGGCACGGTCCCGACGGGGACGGGCGAGTGCTCGACGTTGGCCGCTCGGACGCGGTCGAGGTCCCCGCCGGTGCTGAGATCCATCACGGTGTCGGCGCCGTAGTGGATCGCCGCGTGGAGCTTCTCGAGTTCCGCCTCGACGCCGCTGGCCTCCTCGCTGTTCCCGATGTTCGCGTTGACCTTCGTCGCGAACTCTCGGCCGATGATCATCGGGTCGAGCCGGTCGTGTTCGAAGTTCGCGGGAATCACGGCCTGGCCGTCGGCCACCTGTTGGCGGACGAACTCGGGATCGACCCGTTCGCGCTCGGCGACCCGTTCCATCGCGTCGGTGATCGTATCCTCGCGGGCACGCTGTAACTGCGTCATGGATTACTAGGTTATACCACTAGCTAATAAACTCGGCGGTCGCCTCCCGAAGGGCTAAGCCCCTGACCTGAAAACTCCCAGGCGATGGATACGTGGAAGCGCCGCACCGCCTACTATCTCGGGACGCTGGCCGCGGTCATCGTCGGCTACGCGTTGGCGTACGACTACGGGATGACCACCTTCGAGGGCCGACCCAAACCGTTCCACCACTCGCTCCGGATCGTAGTCGAGACGTTCACCACGACCGGGTACGGCTCCGACGCGCCGTGGGCGACCCCGGAGATGAACGCGTTCGTGTCGGTGATGGACGTGACCGGCGTGGTGCTCATCTTCATGGCGCTTCCGGTGTTCGTGGTTCCGCTGTTCGAGCAAGCGGTCTCGACCACGCTCCCGCGGTCGGTCGATCTCGAGGACCACGTCGTCGTCAGCACGTACTCGCCGCGGGCCGAGACGCTCATCGCGGAACTGGATTCGTGGGCAGTGCCCTACGTGATCGTCGAAGCCGACCGCGAGCGCGCCACCGAACTCTACGAGTCGGGCCACGCCGTGCTCCACGGCGACCCCGAATCGGTCGACACGCTGACGGCGGCCAACCTCGGCGCGGCCCGCGCGCTGGTCGCCGACGCCGGGGACGAGGTGAACGTGAGCGTGGTGCTGACCGCCGAGGAGGTCGCGCCGGACGTGCCCGTCGTCAGCGTGGTCGAGGACCCCGACCTCGCCACCTACCACGAACTCGCGGGCGTCGACCGGGTGCTCACGCCCCGGCGGCTCCTCGGCGAGAGTCTGGCCAGCAAGATCACCGGCGCGGTGTCGACCGATCTGGACGGGGGCGACCGCGACTGGGTGGAGGGTGACCGTGAGGAGGACCGGTCCGAAGCCGACGACGAGGGCGTGCTCGGTCCCGAGATGCCCTCGGACACGACCGTCGAGATCGGCGAGGACTTCGAGGTGGCCGAGCTGTCGGTCCAGCGCGACAGCGACGTGGCCGGCGCGACCCTCGCCGACAGCCAGATCCGCGAGCAGGCCGGCGCGAACGTGGTCGGCGCGTGGGTTCGCGGCGAGTTCCGGTCGCCACCGTCGCCGGAGTTGGAACTCGGGCCGGGGACCATCCTGCTGGTCACGGGCCACGAGACCGACATCGACCGCCTCGAGGAACTCACGAGCTCGGCCCGGCGGAAGACGGGCCGGGGCGAGGTCGTCGTGGTGGGATACGGCGAGGTCGGCTCGACCATCGTGGACGCGCTGGCCGCCGCGAACGTCCCGTACACCGTCGTCGACCTCGAAGACAAACCGGGCGTCGACGTGGTCGGCGACACCACTGACCCGGAGACGCTCCAAGCGGCGGGCATCGAGGACGCCCGGAGCGTGGTGTTCGCGGTTGCCAACGACACCACGACCGGGTTCGGCACGCTGGTCGCGCTCGACCAGAATCCGACCGTCGAGGTGCTCGCCCGCGCCGAGGAGACCGAGAACGTCCGGAAGATCTACCGGGCGGGCGCGGACTACGTGCTGGCGCTGGCGACCGTCTCGGGCCGGATGCTCGCCTCGACCATCCTCGAGGGCGAGCAGGTCGTCTCGATGGACAATCAGGTCGAGATCGTGCGCACGACCGCACCCGCGCTCGCCGGCCGGACGCTCGCGGAGGCGGACGTCCGCAAGCGCACGGGCTGCACCATCGTCGCGGTCGAGCGGAACGGCGACGTGATCACCGCGGTCGGTCCGGAGTTCCGGCTCGAACGCGACGACGACGTGATCGTCGCCGGCACCGACGAGGACGTGAACCGGTTCACGGAACTCGCGCACTGATCGGGCGGGGAGTGCGGGTGTTCTGGAGTGGTGGCGCGGGGATTCGGGGCGGTTGGTCGGCGACGGACTGCGGTTTGCCGACGCGGGGTTGGGGCTGGTCGGCGACGGACTGCGGTTTGCCGACGCCGGGTTGGGGCTGGTCGGCGGCGGTCGCCGCGCGCGGCGACCCCGCCGACAAGCCGCCTGTTGGGTTGTTCGGTCGGTCGGCCGCCTGGGGAAATGCTGGGTCGTCGGGATTACTCCGCAGAGCCCGGTGCCACGCTGGCCGCAGTCTGCTGGAATACGCCCGGACTAGGCTCTCTTTGCCCGCTGGCAATCGCCCGATACCGGCGCAAGATACTTTGCCAGATTCGTCGAAGTCCGGACGAGAATCCGCGCAACACCGCCGAGGCGGACCGAGAACCCGTTCGGCGACGGTGCGCGGAGGGGGCAGATGGGGAAATCATGACACGTACGAGTCTACTACTGACGACACTACTGGTGGTCGGTGCGGCCACGGCCGGGCTGACCGGCGGCGTCGCGTCGAGCACCGACGGGGTATCGGAAGACGCAACAGCAGTCCAGATGCAGATCGACGGGACGGCGGAGGTGAACCTGACTTCGGACGACGTGTTCTGGCAGGGCCAGCTCATGCGGTTCACCGCGAGCGAGGACAACGCCAGCGAGGTCTGGGCGGTTCGCCGGGTCGACGACGGTGAACTCGGCGGCCTCGTCACCGAACTGCTCCTCGACGGGAGCGGGTCGGCGACGTTCTCCTCGACGGGGCTCGACGGCGAGTACGTCGTCGTCGACGCGAACGACCAGCCGGTCGTGTTCGAGGACGGCGCGGCCCAGCGCACCGGGAACGTCAGCGACGCGGCGTTCGAGGTCGCGGAACAGACGCTCGACGCGAGCTTCGAGGACGGGACCGTCAGGAACGACGACCATCCCGACGCCCGGACCGACCTGCGGATCGCCTCGAATCGGGCAGGCTACGGAGCGACGCTGTTCTCCGAGGGACTGAGCGCCTCTGAACTCGCGGACGTACTCTCGGCGACCGAGGCGCGCGACGACCGCGCGGTCGTGACCCGGAACCTCAGTAGCGACGACATCCTCGACGCCAACTTCACCGGCGTCGAGCCCGGGACGTACAACGTCACGGTCGTCGCGTCCGACGGCACCGCGCAGGACACCGCGACGATAACCGTGACCGAACCCGTGGAGGGCTCGGCCGCACTCTCGAACGACACCTACGAGCAGCAGCGCGGCGACGTGGTTCGGTTCGACGTCACCTTCGACGGCACCGACACCGCCACGGTCGACCTCGGCTCGCAGGACGTGGGCTACCACGCGCGGTTCACAGTCGTCGACGAGAACGGCGACGGCGAGGCGACCGTCGAGTTCGACACCTACCGGGCCGGACAGGCCGAGAACGCGCCCGGCATCTCGGTGGCCGGCGAGGATAGCCTGAGCGGTGCCGAGCTGGTCACCGATCCGATTCCGGGCCGGCTCGACGCCGCGGCGTACTCCATCGAGGTGTCCGTGGGCGCGACCCGGACCGCGGTGGGTGCCGTCCAGTTGAGCGAGCGCGAGACCGGCGGGATGGCCGTCTGGACCGCGCCGGAGTCCGTGAGCGTCGGTAACACGGACGAGATCGCCGAGTCCGCGACGCAGGACGACGGCGTGGCGTACCAGGACTGGGCCATCGTTCAGGTGGAGGCCTCGGGCCTGTACGCCTACCTCCAGAATCGCTCGGACCTGAACAACGAGACCACCGGCCTGTCGATGTCGCTGACCCGGTTCGGCGAGATCAACGTCCCGCGCGAGCAGGTGCCCCTCGACCGGGGCGAACTGATCGTCGACGAGGCCAACGACCAGTTCTTCTTCGTCATCCCGACCAACGGGCTCGACGAGGGAGCGAGCTACCAGGCGCAGTTCAACGTCACCGACGCCAACCCGTACGTCGAAGAGGGTCAGGGAACCTCGTTGTCGGCCAACTTCTCGGTGGTCGAGCGCGACGTCTCGTTCCAGGAGCCCATCGAGGTGCCAGCGTCGAGCGACGCCACCATCTCTGGGTCGAGTTCGGTCGCGCCGGGCACGGACCTGGAGATCGAGGTCTCGAACACGCAGGACAGCCCGTTCCTGCGGCGCGCGACCGCGACCGTCGGCGAGGACGGCTCGTGGGAGGCGTCGTTCGACCTCTCGGAGGTCGAGCCGGGCACGAACTTCACCGTCGACGTGGCCGAACCCGAGGCGAACGCGACCGGCGTAGTCGTCGGCGATGGAGCCGGAGCGACCGAGACGGAGACGACGACCGAAACCACGACGACCACCGAAGCGGAGCAGACGGAAACCGAGACGACCGAGACCACCGAAGCCGAGACGACCGCGGAAGACGAGGCTGACGGGGCCGCCGGAGACGAGGAGACGACCGCGACCGGGGACGGTGAGGGTGATGCAACTGACGGCGACGAATCCGGTGCAGGCGAGGAGACGACCGCAGCCGAAGCGGACGAGGCCGGCGCGGACGAGGAAGACACAGCGGACGATGAAGCCGACGCGGCCGACGGCGAAACGACCGGAGAGCAGGTCGTCGCGGCCGACGACACCACGACCGCGGACGAGACGACCGACGAGCAGGCGGCGCGCGCACCGGCGTCCGGGCTCGGACCGTTCGCCATCGGCGGCGCACTCGCGGTCCTCGGAGCGGTCGGGATGCTGGCCCTCCGGCGGCGCTGAACTTCAGCGCCGCCGGCCCTCCCGAGGGTCGTTCGACCCGCCGCCGCAAGCGGGCGCTCGGTTCGACGATCCACGGGAGATGCCCCGCCGGTCCACGGACCGTGGTCGCGGCCGCGTCGACGCCAGCGACTCGCTAGCGACGACGCGGCCGCGACGAAAAGCAACAGGTGCGGCGTGAAAGCAGGGGGCGCGGCTGAAGGCATTGGCGCGGTGGTACTCGCTTCCTGGAACTCCAAAACCGACGGTGTGGCGGCCCAGCGGGCAAATAATCGGCAAACGAGGGATCGGAGTAATCCACCGTTACCAGCGCTCCCGGGCGGATTTCCGGCTGAACGCACGGTCCGTTTTTTCCGGGGTGTCGTCTCAGGTGCGGGTATGACGACCACCGCCGACATCGCGGACTTCGCGCTGGGGCTCGACTTCGCTGATCTGCGCGAGGAGACCGTCGACGAGTTGAAAAAGCGCGTCGTGGACTCGCTCGGCATCGCGGTCGCCGCGATGGACGAAGCGCCCGTGGGCGTGGTCGGCGACACCGTCGCGGCGTTCGGCGGCGAGGGCTGTACGCTGTGGGGCGCTGGCTCGGACTCGTCGCTCGGCGCGGCGACCGCCTCGCCGCCGGACGCCGCGATGTACAACACCGCGCTGGTGCGGTATCTCGACTACATGGACTCGTTTCTCGCGCCCGACGAGACGCCCCATCCGAGCGACAACGTCGCCGGCATCGTCGCCTGCGGGGAGTACGCCGACGCCTCCGGCGAGGACCTGCTGACCGCCATCGGCGTGGCCTACGAGGTGCAGGGCGCGCTCGCGTGGGCCGCGCCCGTCCGCGACCGGGGCTGGGACCACGTCACCCACACCGTGATTTCCGCTGCTACCGGGGCAGGGACGATTCTGGGGCTCGACCGCGAGTCGCTCCGGTCGGCTATCGGCATCGCCGGCACCGCGCACAACGCGCTCCGAGTGACCCGAACCGGCGGTATCTCTGAGTGGAAGGGGATCGCGTCGGCCAACGCGGCCCGGAACGCGGTGTACTCGGCGTTCCTCGCCAAGCACGGGCTGGCGGGCCCGACGAACCTCTTCGAGGGCCAGAAGGGCTGGAAGCAGGTCGTCTCGGGCGAGTTCGAGGCGGAGTTCTCGCCCGCCGAGCGCGTCCACGACGTGATGACCAAGAAGTACGTCGCCGAGACGTACGCCCAGTCGGCCGTCGAGGGCGTCATCGAACTCGCCGAGCGCGAGACCGTCGACCCGGACGAGGTGGCGGGCATCCGCCTCGACACGTTCGCCGGCGCGAAGCTCATCATCGGCGGCGGGGAGGGCAACCGCTACGAGGTCGAGACCAAGGCGCAGGCCGACCACTCGCTGCCGTACATGCTCGCGGCCGCGCTGATCGACCGCGAGATGACCAGCGCCCAGTACGACCCCGAGCGCATCCGGCGCGACGACGTGCAGAACCTCCTCCGGAAGGTGGACGTCTCGGCGGACGACGAACTCACCGCCCGCTTCGAGGACGGCGAGATGCCCGCCGTCGTGGCGGTGGAGATGACCGACGGGACGGCGTACCTCGTCGAGAAAGAGGGCTTCGAGGGCCACCCGAACGACCCGATGTCGTGGGCCCAGATCGAGCGCAAGTTCCACGAGACCGCGAGCGAGCGCTACGACGCCGACCGGCGCGAGGAAATCATCGAGACGGTGCGCGAACTCGACGACCGGGACGTGTCGGAGTTGGTGGCGCTGCTGGACTGACGGCTGGCGAGAGAGCACTCGACCGAACTTGTTCGGGACGCCCTCTTTCCGCTAGCGGACCGTTCGATTACGTATGGGAACGACAAGTCACGACCACGATCACGCCGACGATCTGGACAGCGACGTCGAACAGATCACCGACCGCGTCCACGACAACTCGTGGTCGGCGAACCTCGAACTGCCACAGCACGCCGAGAGCCGCGATCTCGTGGTCGAACAGGCCGCGCAGGCCATCGAACACACCGCGGCCGGGAACCACGTCAACCTCGTGACCCACGGCGACCACGGCCACCCCGAGACGTATCTCTTCGACGCGCTCGACGAGCGATTCGGCGACGAGAACGTCGGCGACCGTCGGATCGAGGACCTCTCGTGGGAGTACGTCGAGCAGTGTGGCTGCGGCGGGCACGTGACCCGGGTTCACGTGGCGTAGCGGCGTCGACCCGAACGAAGCGAAGCGGAACGCCACAATCTTCTGGACGTGTCATCTTCCACAAGGTGTCACCTTCCACAAGGCTTCTAACGCGGACGTGAATACCGTGGAGTATGCGCGAACATCCCCGCCGACGCCTCCTCCAAGCGCTGGCCGGTCTGACGGCCGGGTCGATTGCCGGCTGTACGGGCGACAACCCGGAGTCTGCGGTCGACGCGACGACGACCGCGGAGGGGTTCACGACGACCGGGACGACCGCGACCGCACCGAGGACCGGCGAGGGATCCACTACCGACGGAGCGATCAGCGAAGAATCTACCACCGCGACGGACGTGGAGGTCGCCACCGAGGCGTGGACCGTCGACTCCTTCCATGGCGATGTGGAGGGGCTCTGGCTCCCGAACAGGCCCCGGAAGCCGAACACGACTGGCGGCCCGCTGTACGCCGGGACGACCGCTGGAACGGTGGCGAACGTTGCCGTCGCCTCGGGGGACGTTCGCTGGAACGCTCCGGTGCGCGGCGACCTGACACCAAACGGCGCGCCGCGAGTCCACGACGTCGGTGGGGACCTGCTGGTCGTCAGCCACACGCTGAACGAGGAGACGCTTCGCAACTATGCCGAACTCCGCCATCCGGACACCGGCGAACGCGAGTGGACGTTCGAGGTGCGGGAGTACCTCACTCCGCTCGGCGTGGTCGACGACGTGCTCTACCTCGCCGGCGAGTACGTCAGGGCCGCGCCGTCAGAGCTAGGCCCGAATCAAGACCCCTCCGGCGAGGGCCGGCTCCACGGCGTCGATCTCGCGACCGGTGAGGAACTGTGGCGAACCACCGTCGCCTCGCTGGTCAACGCGACGGTGGCTCGCCACGGCATCTACGCGAACGTCACCGCCGAAGACGGGTCGGACCACGAATTCGTCGCCTTCGACCGGGATGGAAGCGAGCGGTGGCGCACGGACGCCGGCAAGTACCACCTCCCGGAACCGGTCGCCATCGAGGACGGCGTCGTCGCCGCGACCGGTGCCGACGGCGTGGCGTCGTTCGCGCCGGACGGGACCGAACGCTGGCGCGTCTCCGCGTGGCGGCGCGGCCCGTCCGAGATCGAGGCGACGTCCGAGCGGCTCTACGTGGGGTCGAGGCCGCTGATCGCGCTTTCGCGGGCGGGAGACGAACGCTGGCGGCTCGACACCCACGGGAGTATCATCCGGCCGATCCGCGATCAGCGCCGCGAGGAGACGCTGTACTTCGGCGGGGGCACGCGCGTCGGGGCCATCGACGCTGGTGCGGGTAAGGAGCGATGGTCGTGGGCCCCCGACGACGAGAAGTACGTCCACGAACAGGCCATCGTCGACGACGGCATCCTCGTCAGCCCCGGTATCGGACCGGACCGCGAGTTCGTCCTGCTGGACGAGATGAACGGCCACGTCGTCGGCGAGTTCCGCACCCCGAAGCCGTACGCCACCGCGACGGCCGTCGCGTCGAGGGTGTTCGCCGGAACGTCGGGCGGCATCCTCGCGTACGACGTCGAACCCTGAACTCACGAATCCGGGATTCACGAACCCGGGATTCACGAACCCGGAACTCTTGGTTCGTGAGCTCCGAGTTCGGAGTTTCTTTCTCCGTCTACTGGCGGACGTACAGCATCCCGATGCCGGCGACGAGCAGGAGGACGCCCCACCAGACGGAATCCCCAGGTAGAACCGTCAGCAGGAGCGTGACGAGTCCCGACGACACCAGCGACCAGCCCATCGTGGTTTGGTAGGTCATAGACGGGGTACGGTCTCCTGCCGGATGGGTGTTCTGGGGTGGGGTTTTTGCGTGGGGTTGGTCGTCGGGCGTGTTCGCTCAAGTTGTCACGTCCACTCCAGCGCGCGCTTGGCGCGGCACGGAGGCTGCGCCCGCACGCGCCGGGGTGGACAGTGGAAGTCAGCGCACGCCTGACCGGAAGATTCACTGAGCGAACTCGTGGGGGTCCGAATCGAAGACACGAACGAGACTGTCCAGAAGTCCGAACACGGTTCCCCGTTGGCCAACAGTAAAGTACGGGTCCGTGGTAACCAGTCCGGGGGATTTCCGTGGACCGAGAATTCGACTTCCTGCACGTCAACGAGCGTGAATCGAAGCCCCGCGAGAAGGGCATCACCGAGATTCGGGGACCGTACTACGACCCGATGGGGCCGCGCGAACTGCGCGACATTCTGGAAACGATGGGGGCGTACGTCGACATCTACAAGTTCTCCGGCGGGTCGTTCGCGCTGATGCCCGAGGACGCGGTCGCGGAACTCATCGAGGTCTGTCACGAGCACGACGTGGAAGTCTCGACCGGCGGGTTCGTCGAGAACGTCCTCGTGCGGAATCACGACAAGGTCGAGCAGTACGTCGAGGCGGCCGCCGAACTCGGGTTCGACATCGTGGAGATCTCGTCGGGGTTCGTCGCCATCGACACCGACGATCTGGTAGCACTGACCGACCTCGTCCAGGAGAAGGGCCTCAAGCCCAAGCCCGAGATCAACGTCCAGTTCGGCGCTGGCGGCGCGTCGTCGGTCGAGGAACTCGAGAGCGAGGCAGCCATCGACCCCGCGAGCGCGATCCGGGAAGCCCAGCGCCACCTCGACGCCGGCGCGTACAAGATCATGGTCGAGTCCGAGGGCATCACCGAGCGGGTCCGCGAGTGGCGCACGGACGTCGCCTTCGAGATCGCCAACGAGGTGGGCGTCGAGAACTGCGTGTTCGAGGCGGCCGACCCCGAGGTGTTCGAGTGGTACATCAAGAACTTCGGTCCCGAAGTGAACTTGTTCGTGGACAACTCACAGATCGTCGAACTGGAGTGCATGCGCTCGGGGCTGTGGGGCAAGAAGAGCTCGTGGGGCCGGGTCACGTCGTACGACCCGGAGTAAACGCGGCCAAAAAATCGCCCGAGGGCGACCAGTAAATCACCCGGAGACGACCAGCGAATCGACAGCAGACGCCCGGAAACCCCGACGACTGCCTGCCATTCACGCCGGCAGAATGACCATTTCCCTATCCGGCGGTAACATTATTTAAAGGGTGGCAAAGCGTTTAGGTCCCCCCGGTTCGTGGTCGGTCGTATGCTACACGTTCGCGTGCCGACGAAAGTTCGTGGTTCTCGATGAACCTGAGCTACCAGCACGCGAACCCGTCGACCGGCGGCGGGTCGTACCTCCTCCGATTCCGCGAGGACGCCCGCGAGCGGACGCCCTGCCTGCTGGTCGACTCCGGAAGCGGTGTCGACCTCGACGACCTGCTCGCCGACGACGAGTACCTCGCCGCGGTGGTGCTCACCCACGCGCACCTCGACCACTACGCCACGTTGGCCGACTCGCTGCGCGACGGCGCACCGGTCTACGCCGCCGAACCCACCGCGAACGTCCTCGCGGACGTGCTGACCGAGGGCGAGAAGAACTACGACATCGGCGCGACCGACTCGGTGCTCGACCGGCTCGAACCGCTCGACGGCTGGGCGACGGTCGTCCCTGACGTGGAAGTTTTCCCCGTTCCGGCGGGCCACGCGCCCGGTGCGGCGGGATTCCTCGTCCGGTTCCGCGCGGATTCGCGTGCCAACCACCTGCTGTTCACCGGCGACTTCACCAGCAGGCGAGTGGCCGGCTACCCCGGTCTCGACACCGACCTGCCCGCGAACGTGGACGCACTGTTCGTCAACGTCTCGACGACCGACGACTTCGAGGGGACGCTCTCGGAGTCGCTGTTCACCGTCACCGAGCGGGCAACAGCCGGCTCGTCGGTGCTGGTCACCGCCAGCGCGCTGACCGGGCTCCACGTCGCCTACCTGCTCGGCCACCTCGGCGACCGACTCGACAAGTCGATCCCGGTCACGCTGGCCGGACAGGTCGCCAAGCTGTACGCCGATCTGGGCTACGACGTGCCGAACGTCGACCCCGTGGCGGTGTTCGAGGACCCGAGCGATCTCCTCGACCGCGGCGGCGTCACCGTCGCGGGACCGGAGGTGCCCAACGAGGGCAGCGCACGCAAGCTGTTCGACGCCATCGCTGACGACGCGAGTGCGACGCTGGTCCAGCTGACCGGCGGCGCGACCGACCCGGTCGAGACGGCCGCCTCCACCGTCTACGACTACCAGCTCGTCAACCACCCCGACATCGAGGTCATCGACGACCTCGTGACCGCGTTCGACCCCATCCACGTCGTCGCCGGCCACGGCCCCCGGAGCGCCCTCCGCCAGTTCCGCGGGCGGTACGACCAGCGCTTCGTCTGGGCCAGCGACGACCACCGCGAGCAGACCATCTACGTCGACGGCCGGTGGTCGTCGCCGCCGTGGCTGAGCGAGCCCGCGGTCCAGTCCATCCGCGCCCGCGACTGGCGGTCGAACGGCCTCAGAGTCGACGACGCCGAGGCCGACGACTTGCCCCGAGTCACGCGAATGCAAGCGGCCGACCTCGACGCGGAGGGACTCGACGTCGAACGGTTCGAAGCCCGCTTCGACGGTCCGACCGGCGAGTCGGCCGACTTCCCAGTGGCGGATGACGCTGCCGCGGAGGCAGAGCCGGAAGGGGAATCGACCGCGTCGAAGACGGTCTCGGACGCCGCTGAGTCCCAGTCCGACGCGGTCGTCGAGGACCCCGAGGCGTTCCGTCGCGCGGTGCTCGACCGCCTCGACGCGCTCGAACCGGGGTCCACTGGCGCAACTGGCCGGGACCCCTACCGGGCTCGCGTGGTCGAGGCCGGCGAGGACGCGACGCTGCTCAGACTGCTCGGTGACGCCGATCTCGACCACGGCGAGGAGGTCTCGGTGGTCGTCTCCGACTCGGGTGCAGCGTCAGCTCCCGGCGAGGAGCCAGATTCGGGCGAAAAGTGAGCGACGCTTTGCGGTGTGAGTTGGCGGAGAACAGCTTGCCGAAGGAGATTCGGCGGGCAGTTCGATTGGCGGTTCGATTCGGGGACCGCTCGGTCGGCGGTTCGGCGGGACGTTGCTGGCGTCGATTGGGCGATACCTGCCGTCTATCGGGCGTTACGCGGAGATGGAGGCCGTCTCTTCGAGGTGGTTCTGCTCCCACTCGCGGCGGGCCTCGATCTCGCGGCGGCCGCGGTCGGTGAGGACGTAGTAGTTCGTCCGGCGGTCGCGTTGGCCCTTGTCGACGAGCCCCTTGTCGACGAGCGTGTCGAGGTTGGGGTAGAGCCGGCCGTGGTGGATCTCCTTCTCGTAGTACGATTCGAGCTCCTCCTTGATGGCGAGGCCGTGGGGCTCGTCTTTGCCCGCGATGACGTACAGGAGGTCCCGCTGGAACCCAGTCAGGTCGTGCATGAGTTACGCTAGATAGTGGTTTCTCTGTAATTATAAATTTGGTGGCCATTAAATTCGAATTTTCCTCGGAAACGACCCTCAGCTTATTTTTTCGCACCGAGGGGTTCGGACTGCGGGAGCCCCGGTTTTCCGGCTTTGCGCGGCGGCGGATAGGGTCGACGGTTGCACGCGCTTCTGCCGGCCGACTCCGCGACGCCCGAGCCCGCTTCGCTCCACCCCGCGGTTCAGGCTCCGCATAACAAACACGCTCGGCGCGGAAGGTCGTGCAACGAGCGCCAGTGCCGCCCGACCGCCAGTGCCGCGCTGGCGCACGCGAGGTGGTCGCAGCACACCGATTCGCGGCACTCACCGATACCATGTCACGAGACACACCCACGCAGGAACGCGACGAGAACCGTATGGAATCGACTCGATCTGAGACGACCGGTCCCGACACGTCTCAGTCCGAAACGACCCGGTCGGCGCGGGCGCTCGACCGAGGCACGTCGGGCCCCGAGGCGCGAACTGCCCCCGACACTCGATCGGAGCGGACGACGAGGGTCCTCAACCTCGTCTCGAACCGCGACGCCCGGTTCTTCGAGCAGCAGGTCCGGACGCTCGAAGAGCGGGGCGTCGACTGCGAGACTGTCACGCCGCCGGGAGACCACCTCGCGGGGGAGGACGTGACCGAGCGCTCGGTCGGCGACTACCTCCGGTTCGTGCCGCAGGTCGTCCGCGAGTCGCTCGACGGCTACGACCTCGTCCACGCCAACTACGGCCTGACCGCGCCGATGGCGCTCGCGCAGGTTCGGCTCCCGGTCGTGCTCTCACTGTGGGGCACCGATCTGTTCGGCGAGTACGGCTGGCTCTCGAAGCGGTGCGCCCGCCACTGCGACGCGGTCATCGTGATGTCCGAGGAGATGGCACGCGAGCTCGACGCCCCCTGCCACGTCATCCCGCACGGCATCGACATGGAGAAGTTCGCGCCCCGACCGACCGACGAGGCCCGCGCGCACGTCGGCTGGGACCCCGACGCTCGCCACGTCCTGTTTCCGTATCCGCCCTCTCGCGGGATAAAGAACCACGAGCGCGCCCGCCGGCTGGTCGAACGCGCCGACGACCGAATCGACCGCGACGCGAAGCTACAGGTGGTTTACGGCGTCCCGCACGCGGAGGTCGCGACGTACATGAACGCCGCTGACGCGCTCCTGCTCACCTCCGACCACGAGGGCTCGCCCAACGCCGTCAAGGAGGCGATGGCGTGTAACCTCCCGGTCGTCTCGACCGACGTTGGCGACGTGGCCGACCGGCTCGACGGCGTCTCCCTCGCGACCGTCTCGGACGACGACGACGAACTCCTCGCAGGACTCGTCGACGTGCTCGACGACCCCCGGCCGTCCGACGGTCGCGAGGCGGTCAGGGACATCAGCCTCCGGCGGACGGGCGAACGCATCGAGGCGGTCTACGAGTCGGTCACGTGAATCGGCGAGAGTCGGTCGAGCGCCGACGCGGAGCCGCTCAGTCGTCGCAGCTGCGTTCTCCACCCCGGGTCCGCGGCAACAACGCACTTCCGCCGGGCTCCCGTCGATTTGCTCATGGCAACTATCGTGGCCGTCGAGGCCGAGGGCGGCGCAGTGCTGGCGGGCGACCGCTTGCGAGTCGAGGACGGGACGGTCCGGAGCCGCGACGAGGACCACGTCTTCGACTTCGGCGAGGTGGGCGCGGCCGCAGTCGGCGAGAGCGGCGTGGTCGAGGAGTTCCGCAGCCAACTCGAATCCGAGATCCGGTCGTACGAGACCGAGCAGGGCGAATCGATGCGCATCGGCAGGCTCGCGACGGTCGCTTCGAACCTCGCGCGCGAGGGCGTGGAAGCCGTCGTTGCGGGCCGCGAGGACGACGGCGAGGCTCGCGTCCGAGGCATCGACGCCAGCGGGAGCATCGTCACCGACGACAGGATCGCATTGGGCTCGGGCGCTGAGTTCGCGCTGGGCGTTCTGGACGGCGGAGACGTGGCGCGTTTGGACGACGCGGAGGAACTCGCTCGCGAGGCCATCGTGTCGGCCGCGGACCGGGACGCGGGGACGGGCGAGACCATCGACGTGTACCGCCTCGAAAGCAGTTCGGAAACGCTCTGAACTCGCTCGTTCGGCTTGCCAATATTTTCTGTCTCGGTCGATTTCTGCTCGGCTTGCGCTAGTCTTCCGGACTCTGAATGCGCTGGTTTTCCTTTCACCCCCGGCGCGTGCTGCGCGGCGCTTTTATGCGCCGCGCCAAAACGCGCGAGGGACGAGCATCGCAGACCGGAGCGTAGCGGAGGTCGAGAAGCACAGGAGGCTGGGGAGGACGAGGCTCGTTGCGGTGCTGTCGCGGTGCGGTGCTGTGCGGTCACGCCGAGGCGCAAGCAGTAGCTAGCTCAGAACTGTCTTCCGATTCAAAGAAGCACGAAGCTAGCTACTGCCTCGACACATGATAACCGCAACCTCACACCTCCCCAGCCTCCTCACTCCCTCGCACCGGCAGACGGTCCTGCTCGCCCTGCGGGCTGCGCGGGCTGCCACTGCCGAGCCTGCGCTCGCATCGCTCGCGCAGACTCCGCTCGGTCGTTCGTCCACCGGAGGACAACCCGCGTCCTCCGAGCCTTCGGTCGCGACGCTCCCGAAGACCTCGCGCGCGTTGCTCGCGCGCGCCAGCCTCATTTCGAATAATTTCGCTTCAGTGTCGCAGATCCCGGTTGCAACGAGAGCCACACCGAATACTGGGAAACGCTAATCCGAGAGTCCCACCGCTTTTTAAGTTCACTCGACACCAATTGCCAAGCGACCATGACAGAAGTCGAAATCGAATACTGCGTGCCGTGCGGGATGCTCGACCGAGCACAGGACCTTCAGCACGCGCTGCTCAGCGAGTACGGCGAGCGACTCGACTCGGTGGCGCTCGTGACCGGCGACAGCGGCGTATTTAGGGTTCGCGCGGACGGCGAGCAGGTCTTCGACAAGGAGACTGACGAGTACGACGTCGACAGCATCGCCGAGTCGGTCGGCGAGAAGGTGTCGGCGTCGGCGTAGATCGCCGACCGCCGGAATCGAATTACTCCGCCCGTCTTCCCTTTCGTTCTTATTCGGACGCGGTCTCCGTGTCGTTCTCGACTGCTTGCTCGTACCAGTCCGGTCGCTCGACGGTCGTGTTCCCGATCTCGGTAATCCGCATCGTTCTGGTGACCACCACCGTTTCGCCCTCTAGCGTCGAGCGCTGGGTCGTCTGGAAGTTGTGGACCACTCCCTCGGAGTCCACGAGCGCCGAGAAGTCGTACGTCGTTCCGTCGACGGGGCCGTCGGTCGCCTCGGTTCTCGATGGCGTGGACACGATCTTGTGCAGGGTCGTCCCGCCCCGCTCGACCTGACCGACGTAGATGGTCTCGCCGGTCCCGAACGCGCCGTACAGCAACTCCCAGTTGGCGTCCGGACCGGTCAGCGAGTTTTCGCGGTTGACCTGCCGGTAAGTCGGCTCCTCGCTACGGAGGGTATCAGCAACTACCACAGTGGTCTCGTTCACCCACCTCTCTGATCTGTAGTGGTCGACGCCGAGCGGCGCGCTCGCGTTCGACTGGCTCCCCGTCGTGGCCACGGAGAACGACTCGCCGCCCGATTCGACGCGCGTGATGGTCGTCGCCTCGGCCACCACGGTCCCGTTCGGCCGCTGGAACGTGATCGTGGTCACCGCCGCGTACGAGGTGTTCCCGAGCGTCTCGCGGTGGGCCGTCGCGAGCGCGAGCGGGCCGGTCACGCCCGACTCGTTCACCCCCGGCGGGAACGCGGTCTCGTTGGCCTGTGGCGGCGAAATCGCCGACTCCGCCGAGTCGGTCGAGGCCGCCGCAGGCGTCAGCGTCGCTGCAGACGACAGCGCCCCGCAGGCGGCCAGTCCTGCGACGACTACCGCTATCAGCAGTGTTCGCTTCATCGTTGTCTCCCCGTCGCGGAGCGACGGTAGTGACGGATAATTAACTACTGTATCTCGTCGGTGTCGGCTCGCCTAATATCTACTCGTGGAACACCGAAACGGCGTCAGCGAGTTACGCCGAACCTGACACGAATCCGTACCGCGCGCCGAACGGACACCTGTCGCTCGTGGGACAAAACCGTGCTCATGATTTATCAGTGACCTCGTGGTCTACCACCTCGGGGGCTACGGAATGTGTACTAATCAGCTCGGGGGTAGTGACTCGGCTACGGCCATCTGGAACGCCAGCGGGGACTCTCGACTCGCCGGCGGAACGACGAGCGCGCGTCGCCCGTCCCGCGCCACGGAGGGATTGCGATGAAACTCGCCATGATCGGCTTCGGACAGGCCGGCGGCAAGATCGTGGACAAGTTCATCGAGTACGACCAGCGCACCGGTAGCGAGGCGGTGCGCTCGGCGGTCGCGGTCAACACCGCGAAGGCCGACCTCGTGGGACTCGACTACGTCCCCGAGGCGAATCAGGTGCTCATCGGCCAGTCCAGAGTCAAGGGCCACGGCGTCGGCGCGGACAACGAGCTTGGCGCGGAAATCGCCGAGGAGGACATCGACGAGATCCAGGGCGCGGTCGACAACGTACCGATCCACGACGTGGACGCGTTCCTCATCGTCGCCGGGATGGGCGGCGGGACCGGGTCGGGCGGCGCGCCAGTGCTCGCGAAGTATCTCAAGCGCATCTACACCGAACCCGTCTACGGCCTCGGCGTCCTGCCGGGCCGCGACGAAGGCGGCATCTACACGCTGAACGCCGCGCGGTCGTTCCAGACGTTCGTCCGCGAGGTCGACAACCTGCTCGTGTTCGACAACGACGCGTGGCGCGAGGCCGGCGAGAGCGTCGGCGCGGGCTACGACCGCATCAACGAGGAGATCGTCCGCCGGTTCGGCGTGCTGTTCGGCGCGGGCGAGGTCGAGCGCGGGGGCGCGGTCGGCGAGAGCGTGGTCGACTCCAGCGAGATCATCAACACGCTCGACTGCGGCGGCGTCTCGACGGTGGGCTACGCCGCGGAAGCGGTCGAGAACCCCTCGGGCGGCCTGCTCTCGCGGTTCAAAAGTGACGGCACCGAGGCGGTCGACTCGACCCACGCGACCAACCGCGTCACGAGCCTCGTCCGGAAGGCCGCGCTCGGTCGGCTCACGCTGCCCTGCGAGATCGAGAGCGCGGACCGATCACTTCTCGTCGCCAGCGGCCCGCCGCAGTTCCTCAACCGGAAGGGCGTCGAGAAGGGCCGCAAGTGGCTGGAGAACCAGACCGGATCGATGGAGGTCCGGGGCGGCGACTACCCGACGCCGAACGCCGACGAGGTCGCGGGCGCGGTGCTTCTGTCGGGCGTCTCGGCGGTGCCACGGGTCGAGGAACTCCAGCAGGTCGCGGTCGACGCGCAGGACAACATCGACGAGATCGAGGCCGAGAGCGAGGCGCAGACGACCGACCTGATCGAGGACGAGGACGGCGAGCTCGACCCGCTGTTCTAACTCCCTCCGCCCGACGCTCCGTCAGCGTTCACGGTCGCACCGTCCGCGACCTCGAACACGATGACGCCGTCGTTCTCGAACACGGTGCGGTACGTCGGCGAGAGATGCATCGACATCGCCAGCTTGCTCGTCCGGCGGTACTCCATCCCGCGGACCGTGAACTTCCCTTTCGGGAGATAGACGTAGTCGGGCTGGACGCCCTCCTCGGAGAGGGTCCGGCTCATGCAGGTCGCGCTGTTGCACGAGGAGACGCCTCGGAAGAGGCCGAGCTGGCGCTGGTACGCCTCGGGACCCTCCCACTCGACGCCCCACGGCCCGACCAGCATCGTGCGCTGGGTCTGCTGTGGGAACCACTCGGCGGTGTCACCTTGGACGACGAACGTGGCGCTCGGGTCCGTGTTCGCCCGAACCCAGTCCATCGCCTCCACGTCGTCGTGGTCGACGAACTGCGGGAGCGACGGGCTCCCGCCGTGGGCGTTCACGTCGCTGGTCGCGTACAGCGCGCCGCCAGCGAGGCCGACCGTTGCGAGCGCGACCAGTGCGACGGTGGCGACGCCGCGGCGACCTACCGGAATCTCGGTCTCGCGGTCGAGCCACGGAGCGACGCCCTCGAGCAGGAACACCGCGGTCACGAGCGCGCCGACGGTCACCGAGAGCCGGGGCTTGCCGAACGCCAGCACCACCGCGAGGAACCACGCCGCGAGGAAGTAGCGGCGCTCTTTCAGCAGGTACGCGAGCCCGAGCAGCGGGAGGACGGCCCAGAGTTGCTCGACCGGCGCGGTGGTCAGGCTCGCGTTCGCGAGCGCGTGGAGCGACCGGACGCCTCCGCCGATGCCGCCGTGGGTCCCCGCCGCGCCGGTGAACACCCCAGCGCCGTGGTGTGCCATCACCTGCGTCCACCACGGCGCGGCCAACAGGACGCCGCCCAGCCCGACCACTGCGCCGCGGGCGAACCCCCGGACGGAGGGGTCGAATCGCGCGAACAGGAGGAAAAAGGACAGCGCAAAGAAGGCGGTGTACAGCGGGTGGGTGAGCACTGTCAGGGTGAAGAGGACGAGCGCGGGGACGAGCCACCGGCGTTCGCGGTACCGGTAGAGCCGCAGGCCGGCGTAGATGCCCGAGAGCGCGAACAGGAACGCCGGCGCGCGGACGATGCCGCCGGCAGAGATGTGCCACTGGAGCGCGGGCGGGCTCACGGCCACCACGAGACACGTCAGCGCGGCCTGCGGCCGGGAGTCGAGCAGGTCGCGGGCCAGCAGGTACAGCGGCACGAGGTAGGCTATCGTGACGATTCCGGGCAGAAATCGCGTGATAGTGATCGGGTCGGCCCCCGTCAGATCCCGAATGGCGGCCACCGCGTAGAACATCAGCGGCGGGTACGCGAACGGGACGCCGCCCTCGGTGTAGTAGGGAATCGTCTCCGGCAGGGCGTACCCCGCCGCGGAGATCTTCTCGGAGATGAGCAGGTACAGCCCCGCGCCGAACGACGGGTACGGATGGGACTCCAGATACACGTAGAACAGCACGATGCCGGCGAGCAGCGCTGGCGCGAGCCAGAGCAACTCCCGCCCGAGGCTGCCCTCCCGGACCGTGGTCTCCTGTGCGAGATTCTGTTCGGTCATCAGTGAGGTTCGTGCGCCCGAAAGACGACCGGACGCGTCGGTTGGCCGACGTTGTGCGGGCGACGCCTTTGTTATCCGCCGGCTAGTCGAATCTCGGTCGACGCGATTCGACGGCGAGGCGTCGTTACTGGGGCGACACCACCTTCAACCTCGCATTTCGCGGAAAAACGCCGTGAAACCGTGTGAACAGTGGGAACGAGTCACAATCGCCGAGCTACTTTCCAAAATGAAGTCGCGGGAGCGCGGTCGCCCCGGCGAGTCGGCGACTCGCCGGGGCGACCGCGCGCTCTGGCGGTAGCAAATCGCGCGCGTCCGGACGGATTATTCATGGCGAAGCGCGTCGATGGGGTCGGTCCGGGCGGCGTCCCACGCCGGGTAGAGACCGGCGAGCACGCCCACCACGACGCCGACCACGACCGCCGCGACGAACCACACCGGCTGGAACGCCAGCGGGAGGCCGATGGCTCGCGCGCCTGCGAACGCGGCCCCGAGACCGACCAGCGCGCCGAGCGCCGAGCCGAGCACGCCGAGCATCACCGCCTCGGCGAGGAACAGCTGGAGCACGTCGCGGTTCTGCGCGCCGACCGCCTTCATGATGCCGATCTCGCGGGTGCGCTCGGCGACCGAGACGAGCATGATGTTGGCGATGCCGATGGAGCCGACCACGAGCGAGATGACAGCGATGCCCGAGATGTACGCGGTGAACGTGCTGGTGAGCTGGCGGATTTGGCCCACGATCTGTTCCTGGGTTGTGACCTCGAACTGGTAGTTGTTCGACTTGAGCTGCCGGGCGTCAGACCGCTCGCCGAGGTAGCTGTACACCCGGCCCTGCACGGCGTCGACCTGCCCCGGCGAGGTGGCCGACACGAGGATGCGACCGTACACGAGCTGGCGGGCCCGGAGGTTGGGGCTCGACACGGTCCGGTCGTAGTACGGCCGACTCGGTGCGTACACGCGGGGCTGCTCGCCGTCGCCCTGAATCCCGCTGAGGACGCCTTCGCCGCCTTGGGACTCGACGATGCCGACCACGGTGGCGTTCAGCACCTCGCCGTTCGCCGCGCGGGTGAACGAGACGTTCTCTCCAACGGTGACGTTGCCCGGGAACATCTGTGCCGCCGGGCGATTGAGCACAACCTCCTGCTCGCCCGACCGATACGGCCGCCCCGCGGCGAAGTCGATGTTCCGGACCCGGAAGTAGCCCGGCGAGGACACCGTGACCCACTGTCTGCCGACCGACGAGTTGTTGTGGCTCATCGACGACGCAGCGATGCCACTCTCCGGGGCGGCGATCTCGACGCCCCGTAGCTGGCGGATCTGGTTCACGTCGTACTCGGTGAACACGACCGAGCCGCCGCCCAGCGACGGGAGCTGGCTGTCGCCCGGCGACTGGGCGGTCACGTACATCGTGGCGGCGTTGCCACCGGCCACGGTGCTGATGATGTCCTGCTGGAGGCTCGCGCCGAGCGTGACGAAGGTGATGACCGCCGCGACGCCGATGATGACCCCGAGCGTGGTGAGCGTCGAGCGGAGCTTGTGCTCGCGAACGTTGCGCCAACTGATGCGTGCGCCTTCGATGAGGTCCATCGTGTCCCCGTCCCCGGATAGTTCCCGACGCTCGCTACGCGACCGACCGACAAAAATCCCCGAACGGAAACCCGGCGTTACCTCGTCGGTAGCCGTCGGCAAACGGGGCTTGCGCGTCGGCGACGGCGCGATTTCGCGCCGTCGCCG
>NZ_QLVG01000046.1 GCF_003382685.1 Halorussus litoreus
TCGCCGCCCGCGGAATCCGCGGGCGGCGACGCCACCGCCGACGGCGCGACTCCCGAGGTCCGCGTCGACGGCGCGGGCAACACCATCGCGGTCCGCGACTCGGGCCGGGAGGGTCCTCACGTCGTCCTCAACACCCACATCGACACGGTGCCGCCGCACGTCGAGTTCTCGCGGGACGCATTGGAGGACGGTGGCGAGATCATCCGTGGCCGCGGATCGTGCGATGCGAAGGGGCCGCTGGCCGCGATGCTGGCGGCTTTCCTCGGCGTCGAGGTGGAGCGCGGCCGGGTCACGCTCGTGGTCACGCCCGACGAGGAGACGAACTCGACGGGAGCCGCGGCGCTCGACTTCGAATCGCGGTCCGACCTCCGTCCCGCGCCGGACGCCGTGATTGTGGGGGAACCGACGGAGTTGGACGTCTGCACCGCCGCGAAGGGGCGCTTTCAGGCCACGGTGACGGTCCGGGGCGCGAACGCCCACGCCGCGGAACCCGAGGCCGGCGCGAACGCGGTCCGGGCGGCCGGCGACCTGCTGGCGGCGCTGGACTCCTTCGACGAGCGCGAGGGCGCGCCCGACCCGAGCGACGCGCTCGGCGCGCCGACGCTGGTCCCCACCACGGTCGAGGGCGGCACCGCCACGAATCAGGTGCCAGCAGAATGCTCGTTCGTGGTCGACCGCCGGAGCGTCCCGCCCGAGACCGCAGAGGGGTTCCGGTCGGGGCTGCAGGACCATCTCCGCGAGCATCTATCGCCGGACGAGGGTGTCGAAGTCGGGACCGAGTTCGAAGTCGCCCTCGCCGAGCGCGACACCCCGTTCCTCGCGGCGTTCGAGACGCCGCCGGATTCGCCGGTCGTGCGAGCGATGCGGGACGCGGGTGCCGGGCAGATGCGGCCCTTCGGGGCCGCCACCGAGGCGTCGTACTTCGCGGAATTTGCGCCGACGGTGGTGTTCGGGCCCGGCGCGCTGGCCGACGAAGAGGGCGCGGTAGCCCACGCGCCCCGCGAGTACGTCCGGGTCTCGGAGGTCGAGCGCGCCGGGGGGATTCTGGAAACGGCGCTCGGCGAACTTTTGAGATAGGCGCTGTTCGGTCGCGGTGTTGTGCAGGTGCGGTGCTGTGCAGTTGTGGTTTCTCCTGGGTTTCGGCAGAAGCCATCGTCTCCAGCACGAGATACTGGACGCGAACGTCGAGGCAGCGAGCTATCGCACGAGCTTCGGAGCCGCCGTCAGCTCTCGTCGAGGAAGTCGACCATCTCGTCGGCGACGCCGGTGTAGTTCGCGGGCGTCAGCGCCATCAGTTCCTCGCGGGTCTCTTCGTCCACGTCGAGGTCAGCGAAGAGGTCGCGGAAGTCTTCGAGCGTCACGCGCTGGCCTCGCGAGAGGTCCTTCACGCGCTCGTAGGCGTCGTCGTGACCCTCGCGCCGGAGGATGGTCTGGACCGCCTCACCGATGACCTCCGGGGTCGCGTCGAGGTCCTCGGCCATCACCTGCTCGTTCGGGACGACCTTCGAGAGGCCGTCACGGAGCTTGAGATACCCAAGCAGGCAGTAGGCGAAGGCGGCCCCGACGTTGCGCTTGACCGTCGAATCCGAGAGGTCACGCTGGAGCCGGGATTCGGTCAGGTAGTCCGCGAGGAAGATCAGATCCGAGTTTGCCTTCGAGAGGTTGCCCTCGCTGTTCTCGAAGTCGATGGGGTTGACCTTGTGGGGCATGGTCGACGACCCCGTCTCGCCCTCGGCGGCCTCCTGTCCGAGGTAGCGGTCGCTGACGTACCGCCACGCGTCCCGGTCGAGGTCGAGCAGGACCTTGTTCGCGCCCCGGAGCGCATCGAACAGCTCCGCCAGGTCGTCGGAGGGGTTGACCTGCGTGGTCAGCGGAGCCTGCTCGACGCCCAGCCCTTCGACGAACTCGCGGGCGAACGCCGGCCAGTCCACGTCGGGGTACGCCGCGACGTGGGCCGCGTAGGTGCCGGAAGCCCCCGCGAGCTTGCCCTGCAGTCCGTCGCGGGCCGTCTTCACGCGACCGATTGCGCGGCCGAGCCGCGAGGCGAACACCGCCATCTCCTTGCCGAAGGTGGTCGGGGTCGCGGGCTGGCCGTGGGTCCGCGCGAGCATCGGCACGTCCCGATGCTCGCGGGCGAGGTCGGCGAGCACGCCCCGAACCAGTTCGAGTTCGGGCAGGAGCACGTCCTCGACAGCTCCCTCGACGAGCAGGCGGTACGCGAGGTTGTTCACGTCCTCGCTCGTCAGCCCGAAGTGGATCCACGGGATGACGTGGCCGAGTTCCGGATCGGCGACGCGCTCGCGGACGAAGTACTCGACCGCCTTCACGTCGTGGTTGGTCGCCTCGTACTCGCCGTACCCCTCGGTCTCGATCTGCTTGACGAGTTCGGCGTCGGCGTCGTCGAACTCCTCGTAGAGGCTCCGGAGGTACTCGCGGTTCGACTCGCCGATTTCGAGCGGCGTGGCGTCGAGGTCGGCGAGCGCGAGCAGGTACTCTACTTCGACTCGCACGCGGGCGCGAACGAGCGCGGCTTCGCTGGCGTACGCCCGCAGGGGTTCGGTCCGCCCGGCGTACCGACCGTCGAGCGGCGTCACGGCGTCGAGAGGGTTCATGCGCGTATCTGCCCGAGCGCGGGCAAAAAGCGTGTCGGTCGATACCTCCACGCTCTTGCATAGGTTTCGGCTTCTCCCGCAATCTCAACACCATCTCTATACAGACTCGTGCACACATCTCGGCTCGCAACCGCAACTCCTTTTGCTCAGGCGAGCGCTCATGGAGACATGACCCGAATCGCCGGACTGGCTGGCAACCGCGGTCGAAACCTCGTGCACGTCGCCGACCTCGCGCCCGGCGGCGCGGAGCTTTCGGTCGTGCTGACCACCGACGACGACGCGCCCGCGCTCGACGCCGCGAGCGAGCGCGACATTCCGACCGAGGTCGTGGAACTGCGCGACGACGAGTCGCGGCGCGACCACGAGGCCCGCGTGCTCGACGCGCTCGCCGACTACGACTTCGATCTGGTCTGTCTCGACGGCTACATGCGCATCCTCTCGGACCGGTTCCTCGACGCAGCACCCACGACGCTGAACGTCCACCCCTCGCTGCTCCCGTCGTTCGCCGGCACGGACGCGTGGGGCGACGCGCTCGACGCGGGCGTGTCGGTAACCGGCTGTACGGTCCACGTGGTCACCGACGCGACCGACGATGCGGGGACCGTGGTCGAGGAGAAGGTCGACGCCGGACCGGTCGTGACCCAAGAGCCGGTCTCCGTCTACGAGGGCGACGACCGCGACTCGCTCAAAGAGCGCGTGCTCTACGAGGGCGAGTTCAAGGCCTACCCCCGCGCAGTGAAGTGGTTCGCCGAGGACCGCGTCGAAGTGGATCACGAAGCCGGCGAGGTCCGCATCGAGGGCGACACCGACGGTGCGTTCCCCGAGCGGCGCGTCGAAACGAGCGACCGCGCCGCCGAGTTGCGCTACGGCGAGAACCCCCATCAGGACGCCGCGCTGTACGGCGACGCCACCTGCGAGGAGACCAGCGTGGTCGGCGCGCCCCAGCTGAACGAGGGCGCGAAGGGGATGGGCTACAACAACTACAACGACGCGGACGCCGCGCTCAACCTCGTCAAGGAGTTCGACCGACCCGCCGCGGCGGTCATCAAGCACACGAACCCCGCGGGCTGTGCGACCGCGGATTCGCTCGCGGACGCCTACGACCGCGCGCTCTCGACCGACGCGAAGAGCGCGTTCGGCGGCATCGTCGCGCTGAACCGCGAGTGCGACGCGGCCACGGCCGAGCGCGTCGCCGACTCGTTCAAGGAGGTCGTGCTCGCGCCGGGCTACACCGACGACGCACTCGACGCGCTGTTCGAGAAGGGGAACCTGCGCGTGCTCGACGTTGGAGATGAGGACAGCTTTGCTGAGGTCTCCGAAAGCACGACCGAGAAGGATCTCGTCGGCGGAACCCTCGTCCAGGAGCGCGACCTGCAAGCGCCGACCCGCGAGGATCTGGAGGTCGTCACCGAGCGCGAGCCCACCGACGAGCAGTACGAGAGCCTCCTCTTCGCGTGGCGGACCATCAAGCACGTCAAATCCAACGCCATCCTGTTCGCCGACGGTACGGAGACGGTCGGCGTAGGCGCTGGACAGGTCAGCCGCGTCGACGCGGTCGAGATCGCGAAGATGAAGGCCGAGAGCGACGCCGAGGGCAAGTCCGCCGAGGGCGCGGTGATGGCCTCGGACGCCTTTTTCCCGTTCCCCGACGCCATCGAGGCCGCGGCCGAGGCCGGAATCGAGGCCGTGATCCAGCCCGGCGGGTCGGTCAACGACGACGACGTGATCGAGGCCGCAGACGAGCACGACGTGGCGATGGTGTTCACCGGAACGCGGTGTTTCCGGCACGACTGAGCGCAGGAACCGAGGTCTCTCGTCTTCTTCCGCCACCGCCTGCTATCGGTTTTCCGAGCGAGCGGAGGACGAGATTCAAGTACGACCGGGACCTACCCCTCTCCGATGGGACTCCGAGACGACACGCGCGTCACGCTACTGCTCGCGGGGCTCGTGCTCTCGCTGTTCGCGCTCGTCGGCGTCGTGGCGTTCGGCATGCTGGCGGTAGTCTCTGCTGTGCTGGCACCGCCCGCGGGGACGCCGCTGCTGGTCGCGCTGCTGAACGCGGTGGTCCCGTACGCGCTGGCCGGCGCGTTCTTCGGGATGCTCTCGCTGCTCTTGCTGATCTGGACCACCGCCGCCGCGGTCCGCCGGGCGTCGATGCCCCGCAGCGAGCGACTGGCGAGTCTCGCGCGGACCGCCGAGCGTCACTCCTCGGAGGCCCGCGAACTGGGGCTCGCAGAACGGTTCGAGCCGACGACCGAGGAGCGCATCGAGGCGCTCAAAGCCGAGTACGTCGACGGCGAAATCACGGAGTACGAGTACGAGCAGCGCTTGCAGCGGTTGTTGCGCGAGGCGGATGTCCGGAGCGGGTTCGAGAGCGTGACCGACGACCACGTTCAGCGCGAACTCGACCGACTCCGGGGCGAGCGCGACCGGGGCGAGTCCGAATTCGAGCGATAGCACCCTTTGTGATGTTGTTTCTCCTCCTTCGGGACGTTCCGAGTTTGCTACTGCTTCCTACTCCTTCGAGTCGTCCGAGCTAGCTACTGCTTGAGCCTCGGCGTGACCGCACGGCACCGCCACCGCACCGCGACAGCAACCACACCGCGCCCCGTGCCTCCCCGCGGCGTTCGCGCCTGACGGCGCTCACGCCGCGCGTCCCGTTGTTTGTTTCACGGCGAGCGACTCGTGGTCGGAAGGACCGTGGCGAAGTCGGCGGGGTCGCGTCCACCGAACCGAAGTCCCATCCCATCACCGGCGGTCCCGAACGAGGAAGAACTAAGTCCGGACTGTCTGAACCACCGGCTACAGTGTCCTCCAACTACCGAACCGACGTTCTGAAGATCGCCCTCGGCCTCGCGGTGATGAGCTTCCCGCTGTACACGACCGCGAAACACCTGCTCATCACCTTCTCCTCGAACTGGACGAAACTTGGCGAGACCGGCACCCTCGGGGCCGCCTTCGCCCTGCTCCTGTTTCTGCTCGGCGCGAGCGCGGTCGCTCACGGGCTCTTCACCGGTATCGAGCGCGCGGTGCGGGCAGAGCGATAGCCGGGGCGACGGGAACAGCGCGAGCGCCGAGGGACCGCCGGCGAGGTCCGACTCCGACACGCTAAAGCACGCCGCGCTAATTCTCGGACACATGGACTTCCACGAGGCGGCGAACTTCCTGTTCGACCTCCGCCGGTATCGTCCCAAACCGGGGACGGAGTCGACCGCGAAGCTGCTCGCCCACCTCGACGACCCGCACGAGGGGGTCGAGTACGTACAGGTCGCGGGGTCGAACGGGAAGGGCTCGACCGCCCGGATGACCGAGCGCGCGCTCCGGGAGGCGGGCCTCGACGTGGGGCTGTTCACCTCGCCGCACTTCGACGACGTGCGCGAGCGCGTCCGGGTGAACGGCCGGAAAGTGCCGAAGGCCGCCATCACAGAGTACGCCGAGTCGATCCACGAGTACGTCGAGAAGCGCGCGACCGACGGCGAAGCGCCGACCTTCTTCGAGGTGATGACCGGCCTCGCGCTCTGGCAGTTCGGCCGCGAGGACGTGGACGTGGCCGTTCTCGAAGTCGGCATCGGCGGGAAGTACGACGCGACCAGCGTGGTCGACCCCGTCGCGAGCGCGGTCACCAGCGTCACGCTCGAACACACCGGCATCATCGGCGACACCATCGCGGAGATCGCCACCGACAAGGCCCACGTCGCGCCCGCCGACGCCCCGCTCGTGACCGCGACCACGGGGGACGCGCTGGAGGCTGTACGAGCGCACGCCGGACGGGTCGTCCGAGTCGACGACACAGACGAGGCCGAAGACGGCGACGCCGACCGAGCGGACGTGCGGGTCGCCTACGAGGGCAAGACCAACCACACCGAGGCCGCGGTCGCGCTGTCCGGCCCCGACTGGTCGGTCGACGCGCGGATTCCCCTGCTCGGTGAGTATCAGGCCCGGAACGCGGGCGTGGCGGCCGCGCTCGCCCGGCAGGTCGGCGAACTCGCCGACCTGCCGGGCGAGCGCGACCGCGTGAGCGTGGACTCGGAGACGCTGGCCCGCGGGCTCCGGAAGGCCGACTGGCCGGGCCGCTTCGAGGTGATGGGGACCGACCCCATCGTGGCGCTCGACGGCGCGCACAACCCCGGCGCGTGCGAAGCGCTCGCGGACACGGTCGCGGAGTTCGACGGCGAGTACGACGACCTCCACCTCGTCTTCGGCGCGAAACACGACAAGGACCTCCGTGGGATGGCCGCCGCGCTGCCGACCCCCGACCGCGTGGTCGCCTGTCAGGCGGACATCCGTGGCGCGGAGGACGAAGCGGTCGTCGCCCGCGCGTTCGCGGAGGCGGGCGCGGGCGAGGTGCTCACCCGCAACGCGGTCGCCGGCGCGCTGGAGAACGCCCTCGACGCTGCGAGCGAGGACGACCTCGTGCTGGTCGCGGGGTCGCTGTTCGCGGTCGCGGAGGCCCGGCGGCGGTGGACTCGCGCCGAGATTCCCAAGCGCGTCGAGGACGTCGACGACGCCCGCGAGACGCTCGAAGACGCGGACGTGACCGACCCCGGCGTCTGGCGGATGCGCGGCAAGGCGGTCCACCGCGTGCTCAAGACCCGCGTGCAGGTCCGGCAGGCCCGCTACCTCAAGGAGGAGATGCTGAGCCTCGGCGGGGAGTGTGCGCTCTCGGGCGTCAACGAGCAAGACGAGGAGACCGTCGACGTGGTGCTGATGGGCACCCTCGCGCAGTTCAAGCGCCTCGCCGAGAAGCTCGACGGCCAGCCGTACGGCCTCTCGGTGTTCGCCGACGACGTGCGCGGGGCGCTCGACATCCGAACCGAAACGGAGCGTCGGGGCTACCCGTGGGAGGACGGCACCGCCGTCATGGGCGTGCTGAACGTCACGCCCGACTCGTTCCACGACGGCGGCGAGTACGACCGCGTCGAGGACGCGGTCGGGCGCGCCGAGGAGATGGTCGCGGCCGGCGCGGACCTCGTCGACGTGGGCGGCGAGAGCACCCGCCCGGGCGCGGACGAGATCTCGGTCGAGGAAGAGATCGACCGCGTGGTCCCCGTGATCGAGCGGATCGCCGACCTCCCGGCGCTCGTCTCGGTCGACACCCGGAAGGCCGCGGTCGCGCGCGCCGCACTGGAGGCGGGCGCAGACATCCTGAACGATGTGTCGGGCCTCGAAGACCCCGAGATGCGGTTCGTCGCCGCCGAGTACGACGTGCCGCTCGTCGTGATGCACAGCATCGACGCGCCCGTGGTTCCGGGCCGGGACGTCCACTACGACGACGTGGTCGAGGACGTGATCGACGAACTCGAAGAGCGCGTCCTGCTGGCCGAGAAGGCCGGCCTCGACCGCGAGCAGATAATCGTCGACCCCGGACTCGGCTTCGGCAAGGCGAGCAGCGAGAGCTTCGAGTTGCTGGGCCGAACCGACGAGTTTCACGCGCTGGACTGCCCGGTCCTCATCGGCCACTCCCACAAGTCCATGTTCGGCCTGATCGGCGAGGACGAGGACCGCTCGGCGGCCACGGTCGCCGGGACCGCCATCGCGGCCGAGCGCGGTGCGGACATCGTTCGGGTCCACGACGTGGAAGAGAACGTGGCGGCGGTTCGGGCGGTCGAGGCGGTCGACGGCGTCGAAGAGTTCGACGCGTAGCGATTCGTCGTCCTCCGAAGTCGCGAACTATTCCGAAACGAATACGTTCCTCCTATTTTTGTTGGAAGTATGAATAGTCGTGGGTGGCTGATAGCCACCACGATGCTGGTCCTCGTACTCGCAGCCCTCCACGGAATCAGCGGCACGGACTCCGGAGTTACCGACCCGGGGGTCACTGTCGAAGCCTGCGAGTCGCTCCCCGACTACGACTACGAGCGGCTGGTCGTCCGCGTCGAGGAGATAAAGGGGATGGAGTTGGAGCGGAACGTGTCCATCTGCGTCGAGCAAACGGCAGGCGGAATCGACACGACGCCGAACCGGGGAAGGTTCGCCTACGTCGGGAAACCCGGACTCTCGTTTTTCGGCCTCGACGCGGCGACCAACTCTGGACAGCGGTCGTCACTGGGGTACACGGAGTTCTCCCCGGACGGTGGGGCGATAGAGATCTTTCTCGCAAACGAAAGCGTGGTCGAAAACGTCCCGTGGATCTCCTACGAGGCACTGCTCGTCCACGAGCTCAGCCACGCGGTGGAACTCCCGCCACCGACTGCTAGTAACGCGAGCACGGATGGGCGCATGGTCGGACCGCGGACGACCGACGAACTGCTCGCCCGACAGGCCGTCTCCAACGGCGTTGCGATGTACGTCGCCGACTTTTACGTCGAACGGTACGGCGGTCACCTGAACGTCTCGGCGCTGGACGTGGGCCACCAGAACTGGAAGCGCCGGGTGAGCCAGTCGGTGTACCACGCAGGCTTCCTGTACAGCGAACAGACGGACTGGCGAACTGTTCCGGGACCTGGACGGGTGAACTCGACTGCACAGCTTCTCCACCCCGGCGAGACGACGAACGCAACCGGCTTTCCCCTGCGCCCGAAGCTGTCGATGGATTCGCTCAACCACGTCCGTACCGACCGTGTCGGAGAACTGTTCCTCCGAGAGACGTTCGAGAGCAGGGGTGTCGATGCCGAACGCGCGGCCGCCGCGGCTGGCGGCTGGACGAACGACAGGATGGACTACTATCGAGCAAATGGATCGAGTGTCGTAACGTGGCACGTGACATGGCAGAACGCGAGCGAACGGGCCGAGTTCGTGGAGACGTACGACGAGGGTTACGACTACGAACGAGTCGACGCACTCCGGGACGTGGATTGCAGAGCACCGGGGCGATATCTCATCACGGCGGACAAGTCGGTGACTGTCGTGGCGTGCACCAGTTGACGGTAGCCGTCGACGAACCGAAGCAGCTCGAATAGTAAACTACCCTACACTCTTTCACCGCGGGCCGCGGGTCTCCGTGTAGAACGCGTCCGAGCCAGACTACAGACCCGGTCTATCCATCACAGAAGCACGACCAGCAGCACAACCAGCGCGACGACAGCAAGGACGACGCCCGCAACCGCGGCGGGTTCGACCCAGCTCATCCGCTCTTCCGCGTCGCGGTAGGCGTCCAGATATGTTTCCAGTACCTCGCGCTCGTCGTATTCGGCGAAGTTCTCGTTGCCGTCCAGCCGCTCCATGTCGGCGGCCGCGACGAGGGCGTCGGTGAGTTCCTGCTCGCTGGTCGTCCGAAACGCGCGCTCTTCCTGCTCGACCAACTCGTGAGCGCTCGATCCGACGTGATACTCGACCACGCCCGCACAGCCGCAGGCGAGCGCCCGGAGCATGTCGGTCGGGAACGCCTCGCGGCGGGCGGTCTGGGCGTAGACGTGCGCGCCCTTGAACGCCGCGAGCCGGTCGTCGAGCGGTCGGTCGCCGACGAAGGTCACCCGGTCGTCGATGCGGAGGTCCCGGACCTGTCGCTCGTAGGTGTCGCGCTCGGGGCCGTCGCCGATGACGACCGCAGACCAGTCCCGGTCGCGGAGTTCCGCCAGCGCGAGCAGCAGGCTCTCCAGATTGGCGTCCTCGTCGAGGTGCCGGGAGTAGACCACGTCCGCCACGTCGCGGGGCTCGGCCGCCCGGATGGCGTCGAGGTCGACGCCGTTGGGGACGACCCGGACCGCCTCGCCGTCGGCACCGAGTTCCCGGACGCGAGTCTTGACGGTTTCGGAGGGGGCGAGCACGAGGTCCGGGAGCGTAGCCGCGAGCCGCCACGTCGGATCGTTGGCGTCCCCGGCGTCGGGCGACTCGTACCAGTCCACGACGAGCGGGGCGCGGAGGAACACGCTGGCGGCCTTCGCGGCGAGCACGTGGACGGGGACTGCGGCAGTAGCTTGAATCACGTCGGGGTCGGCTGCCCGGAGCGCTCCGGGAAGCGCGAGGGCGAACCGCCGGGACTCGCCGGAAGCCTCCTCGGTGACCCGCCGGTAGGTCACGTCGTTCTGCTCGAACGTCTCGTGGTCGCCCTCCCACCATTGCGCACAGCAGACGACCACGTCGTGGTTCCGCCGGGCGAGCCCCTCGGCGGTCCGTCGGAGCCGTCGCGTTACTCCCGTCTCGCGGTGTTGGGCCACCGTCTCCGAGACGAACGCGACGCGCATACGAACCGCCACGAAGCGGTCCCCTAAAAACCCAACTCTTCTCCGTGAGGCTGCCACGACCTCTGAGGGCGCGAGGCGGTACTGCGCCGTTCGCCGACGCAAGGCGGTACTGCCGCATTCGGTGACGCGCGGGGATGCCGCGCCGGTCAGAACCGGCGCGGCACCCCCGCGCGAACTCAATCGTTGAGTTCGAGAATGAAGTCCGGCGCTGCCCGGTTCGCGCGGCGTCGCCACCGTCGGAGGTCGTAAGTGTGACCCACCGCAGTCACGCCGAACGCGGTGACCACGAGGAGGGCACACTCCAGTCCCGAGAGCAGTGCGAAGGGGTACATGCCAGCCCAGGCTATCGACAGCACGAGGAGGCTCACCCCGGCGATAGCGAGGTAGAGCCGGTGCCACGGCACCGACGCCTGCGGGTCGCTCGCGAGCTGGAGGTCGAGCTGGGCCGCCCGTTCGGTCGGGTGCACCACGCTCCGGTCGGTGTCGTACCGGAGGACCCCCGCCGACTCCAGCTTGGGCAGGTGGGTCTGGTGGAGCGCGCTGTACACCGACTTGCGCTGGCTTGAAGAGACCTCCGAGACGGTCGCGTCGTTCTCCCACGCCGCTACCTGCTCGGCGAGTTCGCCGAGCTCCACCGGTCCCCCGTACCGCTGGAGGTAGTAGAGGACGTACCGGCGACGGAGGTTCTTGACGGCGTGGAACACCTCCTTCCGGGACGGACGCGTCGTCTTGGAAGCCATCTCGGAGCATAGGGATGAGAGTCGCGCTGATAAACCGATTCGAACGTTCACCCTCACCTTGGAACAGTTCACGATTTCAACCAAAAATTGTGCCGTCGCCCGCAGGGGAAACTCACCCGTTCTAGGGCGAGTCGCACCGTCTCCGAGTCGCCGGCTTCGCGGTGATTACCGCGCCACCACCGGACGCTTGGCGTGCGGATCGCGGGACCTCACGTTTTCACTCGGCAAACCACACGCGTAGATCGCTGGACCGGTCGAGAACCACCAGTTACGAGGGTTCCATCTCCGGTTTCGGAGGGAGGGTAGTCCGGAGGCTCACGAAGACCGAGACGTGGCGCCCGGCCTCTCACCTCGACAGACGAGACGCTGGCGGTGCACAGCAAGCTTCCGATGCCCAAAGGGATATGACGGTCGGATTGCAACCCTGTGGCATGTCGACCTACGATTTCGAGCGGTATCTCAACGTGCGGGCCGCGAACCGGCCGTCGTTCGGCCCGGACGGCGACCGACTCTCCTTCTTGATGGACACCACGGGCGTCTCGCAGGTGTGGCGGCTCGACGAGCCCGGCGCGTGGCCCCGACAGCTCACCTTCGAGGCCGAGTCCGTGAGCTTCGCGTCGTGGTCGCCCGAGCGCGACGAACTCGTCTTCGGGATGGACGAGGGCGGCGACGAGCGCACCCAACTGTTCCGGCTCGACGGCGACGGCGAGACCGTCACCCCGCTCACCGACACGCCGGAGGCCATCCACTACTGGGGTGGGTGGAACTCCGACGGGTCGGCGTTCGCCTTCGCGTCGAACCGCCGAGAAGAGTCGGTGTTCGACGTGTACGTCCAGGCCCGCGACGAGCGGGGCGACGACGCCGAACTGGTCCACGAGGGCGACGGCTGGCTCTCGGTCGTCGGCTGGAGCCCGGACGACCGCTACCTCGCCGTCCGGGAGGCCCACTCCGGGTTCGACAACGACGGGTACGTGCTCGACCTCGAAACCGGTGATTTCGAACACCTCACGCCCCACCAAGAGGACGCCCGCTACGCCCAGATACACTGGGGTCCGGACGGCGACGCGCTCTACCTGACGACCGACCGGGACGCCGACACCAAGTACCTCGGTCGGCTCGACATCGACACCGGCGAGATCGACGTGGTCGAGGACGGCGGCGAGTGGAACGTCGAGAGCCTCCGACTCGACGAGGACACCGGCCGGTTCGTCTACGGCCGGAACGTCGAGGGCTACACCGAGTTGACGGTCGGGGAACTCACCGGGGCGACCAGCTACCGAACGCTCTCGGAGCCCGACCTGCCGCGGGGCGTCGCGGGCGGCGCGTCGTTCGACGACGACGCCGAGCGGCTCGCCGTCGCCGCCGCGGGGAGCACCGAGAACTGGAACGTCCACGTGGTCGACGCCGAGACTGGCGAGACCGAGCGCTGGACCGACGCGGCGACAGCGGGACTGCCCAAGGAGTCGTTCGTCGAGCCCCGGCTGGTTCACTACGAGACGTTCGACGGCCGTGAAATTCCGGCGTTCTTCTCGGTGCCCGACGAGGCGACGCGCCGGTCGGCCGCGTCGGAGGCCGGGGACGGCGGAGTGCCCGTCATCGTCGACATCCACGGCGGCCCCGAGAGCCAGCGCCGACCCTCGTTCCGCGCGACCAAGCAGTACTTCCTGAACCGGGGCTACGCCGTCTTCGAGCCGAACGTCCGCGGGTCGGCGGGCTACGGCAAGGCGTACACCCACCTCGACGACGTGGCAAAGCGGATGGACTCGGTGGCGGACCTGCAGGCCGGCGTCGAGTGGCTCCACGACCAGAGCGCGGTCGACCCCGACCGGATCGTCGCGCTGGGCGGGTCGTACGGCGGCTTCATGGTGCTCGCGGCGCTGACGGAGTACCCCGACCTCTGGGCCGCGGGCGTCGACGTCGTGGGCATCGCCAACTTCGTCACGTTCCTCGAGAACACCGGCGACTGGCGGCGCGAGCACCGCGAGGCCGAGTACGGCTCGTTGGCCGAGGATCGAGAGTTCCTCGACTCCATCAGCCCCATCAACAACGTCGAGAACGTCTCTGCGCCCCTGATGGTGCTCCACGGCGCGAACGATCCCCGCGTGCCCGTGGGCGAGGCCGAGCAGATCGCCGACGAGGTCGCCGACCACGGCGTGCCGGTCGAGAAGCTGATCTTCGACGACGAGGGCCACGGCTTCTCGAAGTTGGAGAACCGCATCGAGGCGTACACCGCAGTCGCGGACTTCCTCGACGAGCACGTCTGAGTCGTCGTCGAGCACGTCTGAATCGCGGGACGGCAGTGCTGTTAGCCCGGACCTAACGTCCGTGACGGGCCGCCCCGTACCACGGTAGCGCGACCTTACTTCGTCCCACCGGCGCGATCCACTCTCCAACCGGTGCGGCGGGCGGCCCGACACCGGTGGCCACCGGTGTGGGCCGCCCGCTCTACGTCCGGGGATTCTCGGTTGGTTCCGCGACTCACCTTTTAAATCGGTCGCGCGTTTGCGGAGTCGGCAAAGGCGCGGGGGTTTTTACGGACGCGTCGGTCGTCGTTACGGTCGATGATGCGACGCACCGTCTGCGAGTGGAAACCCCTAAATCGTAAGGAAACGGAGGAGTTAGCGTGACTGCAATCGAGACGACCGACCTTACCAAGCGGTTCGGCGACGACGTACTCGCTGTCGAGTCGCTCGATCTCACCGTCGAGGAGGGCGAGATATTCGGCTTCCTCGGCCCGAACGGGGCCGGAAAGTCGACGACCATCAACCTCCTGCTCGACTTCATCCGGCCGAGCGAGGGATCTGCGACCGTGCTGGGCTACGACGCCCAGCGCGAGACCCAGGCCATCCGCGACCGGGTGGGCGTGCTGCCGGAGGGCGCGACCCTCTACGACCGGCTGACCGCGCGCGAACACGTCGAGTGGGTCGCCGAGACGAAAGGCGTCGACGACGACCCGGATGCCATCCTCGACCGAGTGGGACTCGACGAGGACGACCGCCAGCGCCGCGCGGGCGGTTACTCGAAGGGAATGGGCCAGCGCCTCGGCCTCGGGATGGCGCTGGTCGGCGACCCTGACCTGCTCGTCCTCGACGAGCCGTCGTCCGGGCTCGACCCCAACGGCATCCAGGAGATGCGCGAGCTCATCCGCGAGGAGGCCGAGCGCGGGACGACCGTGTTCTTCTCCAGCCACATCCTGCCGCAGGTCGAGGCGGTCTGCGACCGGGTGGGCATCATGAACGCGGGCCGGCTGGTCGCCGAGGACACCATCGCGGGCCTGCGCGAGTCGGCGGGCGGCCAGAGCGAGGTCTCGGCGACGGTCGAGACGGTTCCTGAGGACCTCGACCTCACGGCGGTCTCGGGCGTGGAAGATGCGACCGTCGACGGCTCGACGATCACCGCGGTCTGTTCGACCCCGTCCGCGAAGATGGCCGCGCTCGAACACGTCCACGAGCGGACTCCGGTGCTCGACATCCACTCCGAGGACGCGTCGCTCGAGGACCTGTTCAACCGGTACACCGGCGACGAGGTCGAACAGCCCGATTCCTCCGAGGCGGAGTCTGCGGAGGTGGTGGCGTGAGCCTCGCCGCGGTCGTCCGGAAGGACTTCAGGGACGTGCGCCGGGCGAAGCTGCTGTGGTTCGTCGGCGGCATCTACACCCTGTTCGCGGTGCTCTTTTTCTACGTCGGGAGCACGAACGAGAACCCCGACGTGCTGGTCCAGCTGTGGAACATGTCCGGGCTGGCCATCCTGTTCATCCCGCTGGTCGCGCTGGTGGCCGCCTACCTCGCCATCGCCGGCGAGCGCGAGTCGGGCAGCATCAAGTACCTGCTGTCGATTCCGAACCGGCGAAGCGACGTGGTGTTCGGCAAGTTCCTCTCACGGGCCGCGCTGGTCTGTGGCGCTATCGTGCTGGCGTTCGGTGCCGGTGCCGTGCTGACGGCCGCGCTCTACCCCGCGCTGGAGTTCGCCACGTTCACACGAGTCGTCGCGCTCGTGCTGTACTTCGCGCTGGCGTACGTCGCGGTCGCGGTCGGCATCTCGGCGATGACCGCCACGCGCTCGCGGTCGATGGCGGGAGCCATCGGCTACTTCTTCGTGTTCAACGTGCTCTGGATCCAGGGCTCGGCGTTCTCCGTCGTGGGCGCGCTCCGGTTCGTGTTCGAGGACACGCTGGGCATCGAACTCGCCCAGAACACGGAGCTGTTCGTCCAGAGCCTGAGCCCGGCGACCGCGTATCTCCAGTCGCTTCGGCTCGCGTTCCCCGACGGCTACCGGGACATCCCGCCGGCCGACCCCTCGACGCCGTTCTACCTCCAGCCGGAGTTCATGCTGGTCATCCTCGCGGCGTGGATCGTCCTGCCGCTGCTGGCCGGCTTCCTGTCGTTCCGGCGGGCCGACATCGGATAGCGCAGTCGGACAGTGGGTCCGACATCGGGTAGCGCAGTCGGACAGCGGGTAACGGAACTATCTTCTTTCTCTCCCGCGAAGCCCGGCTCGTGACCGTCACGGAACGCTCGCGGGAGGCCGTCGCCGACGCGCTCGACCGCCTCGACGCCGCGTACGGCGACTTCGAACTGGTCGAGAAAACGTGGCACCACTCTCCGGACGCCTACAAGGGCGTCCGCGAGCGATTCGAGGCCGGAACGCTCGGCGGCGCGGGCGTCTGGACTACCGACGAGCGCGGGCGGGTCCTGCTGGTGCGCCACGAGGGCGACGACGCGTGGAGCGACCCCGGTGGCAAGCAGGAGCCCGGCGAGCGCTTCGAGGAGACTGCGCGGCGCGAAACTCGCGAGGAGACCGGCATCGAGGTCGAGCTCTCGGGCGTCAGGCAGGCACACCGCGTGACCATTCGCCCGAACGAGAGCGACCGTCCACCCGTCCACCGCCTCATCGTGCTCTTCGACGGGGAGTACGTCTCGGGCGAGACTCGCCCGCGGGAGGGCGAAATCGCCGAGGTCCGCTGGTGGGCCGAGTGCCCGGCCGAACTGCTGTACCCAGAGCTGGCCGAGTTCCCGATTCCAGGCGAGTCCGACTCCGGCGAACAGAGGTAAGTCGCTCGCAGGCGTACGTTCTCCCGTGACATTACGCGAGAGCGAACCGACCGAGAGCATCGCGGAAACCGCAGAGCAGGCCGTCGAGAACCTCCGGGAGGAGGAAGGGCCGAAGACTCACTCGCCGACGTTCAGGCTGGCCCGCCTGCTGTACGGCGGCGTGCTGGCGTTCATCGCGGTGGACAACCTCCGGAACAACGACCAGATGGTCGGCTACGCCGAGAGCAAGGGCGCGCCGATGGCCGACCTGTCGGTGCCGGCGATTAGCGGGAGCCTGCTGTTCGGCGGACTGGGCATCGCGCTCTGGAAGCTCCCGCGGGCGGCCGCGGGCGCGGCGGCAACGTTCTTCGTCTCCATCACGCCGGTGATGCACGACTTCTGGGCGGTCGAGGACGAGGAGGAGAAACAGCAACAGCAGATCCACTTCCTGAAGAACGCCGCGTTGCTCGGCTCGGCGCTGGCGTTCCTCCGCATCGGCGAGGACGACTAGGACGCGTTCGGAGTTCTGTTTTCGTCTGTGGTGGTGTCTCGTTCATTCGATTGGAGATTCCAACCATTCCGAGAGCTGGAATCGAAGAACCCGGCGCGCGTGAGCAGTGCGCGGCGCGGAGCTTCGCTCCGCGAACCGCTCGTTCGAGGCGGTGGAACCGCCTCGAACGAGCGGTTCCTTTGTTCAGAATCGTCGCTGTAACGGTCGCTCAATTGAGAGCGTGAACTCGTCACTACCCCGCTGTTGTGTCGGTCAGAACTCGAATATCGATAGGCGTGGCCAAACCGTGACGAGAAGGAGCAACAGGAGATTCACAAGCAGCATTCCGAGAACGACAAGCAGTACTTGCGCAATCCAGCGGGTGCTATTCTGCTGGAATCGACCTCGTTCCTCCAGTACCTGCATGCCCTTCTTGTACACACCGACGATGAGCAAGATGGCGAGAGCATACATCACGGCCTCAATAGCGAACGCACGAAGCGAGGGATAGGGACCAAATAGCGGAAGCACGGATAACAGATACGACGAGGTATGAAAAGTATTTGTCATCTATCCACTGCTCAATTCACACCACGAATTGAGCAAAACCACCGAGTCAATTACGCACTCAAAACTGGATAAAGAAGACGTATTACCAACTACTGTTAGATAACCCCGGTCGTCTCCGCGGCCTCGACCGCCGCGGGCTCGCTCATCCCGTTGCCCAGAATCGTGTAGCGGTCCCTGATCTCGTGGGCCGAGGTCAGCGCCGCGACGACCGTCGCGTCGTCGATGCCCAACTCCTCGGCGGTGGTCGGGGCACCGATGGTGCCGAGCGCGCGCCGGACGCCCTGCCAGTTGCCGCCGTGGAGGTACTCCGCGACGATGGTGCCCACGCCGACCTGATGGCCGTGGAGCGCGGCGTCTGGGACCAAGCGGTCGAGCTGGTGGCTGAACAGGTGCTCGGCGCCGCTGGCGGGCCGAGAGGAGTCCGCGATGGACATCGCGACGCCCGAGGAGACCAGTGCCTTCACGACGACCCACGCCGACTCCTCCAGTCCCTGCTTGATGGAGTCGGCGTTGTCGACCAGCATCTCGGCGGTCATCTCCGCGAGCGCTGCCGAGTAGTGCGAGTACTCGACGTTCTGGAGCCGGTTGGCGAGCCGCCAGTCCTTGACCGCGGTGTAGTTGCTGATGATGTCCGCACAGCCTGCGGTCGTGAGCCGCCACGGCGCGTCGGCGAGGATCTCGGTGTCCGCCACGACCGCGAGCGGCGGTTCGGCGGCGACGCTGTGGCGAGTGTCGCCCTCCGGCACCGACCCGCGGCCGGAGACGATGCCGTCGTGGCTCGCCGCGGTCGGCACCGAGACGAAGCCGGTTTCGAGTTCGTGGCTCGCCATCTTCGCGATGTCGATGGCCTTCCCGCCGCCGACGCCGACGAGGTAGCCCGCTTCGGCTTCGCGGGCCACGCCGATGACGCGCTGGACCGCCTCGAACGTCGCCTCCTCGATCTCGACCACCGCGGGGTCGTCGCCCGCCGCCTCGAAGTCGGCCGCCACGCGGTCGGCCGCCACCTCGCGGGGCGTCGGGCTGGTGACCACCAGTGGACGCCCCTGGAGGTGGAGTTCGGCGACCGCCTCGACGGTCCGGTCGAGGACGCCGTGGCCGACCACTACGTTCCGGGGGAGCCGGATCCACGTCGACTTGTCGAACATACCTGCTACTCTCTCGCGGGCGGGCAAAACAGTTTACCTCTGCTGTCCCGGCGTCGAATCCTTCGATACACCGCTACTCCGGCCGCGTCCCGCGCGAGGAACCCCACCCGGCGTCGTTCGAGCGCTGGGTCGGCCGGAGCGCGTGGCGGACGGCCAGCAGATGCTTGGCGAACACCGCACAGGCGAGTATCGCGCCGCCGACGATTGCGCTGGGCGAGAAACCAACCACGGGTGCGACCGAGTCCGCGACCATCCAGGTCGGCAGGTAGACGACGCCGGTGACGACGAGCAGCCACGCGGTCGCTCCGGCAGCCTCCAGCACGGCCAACCCGATGGTCGCGCGCTGGACCACGGTGGCGAGCGGTCGCCGCCCGCGGACCGCGTTGTCCGCGACGGTGTGGCGGACCACCAGCGCGACGGCGAGCCCCAATCCCGCGCTCACGACGCCCGCGAGGCCGCCGCCGAGCCACTGCACCGCCCCTAGCCAGCCGACCCAGAGCGCGGCCCCGCCGAGCGCCAGCCCCGCGACGGCGCGGGTCGGAACCGGGCGACCCCAGCCGTTGACCGTGACGTGGACCAAAAGCGCCTCGATCAGCATTCCGGCCGCGAGCGCGACGACGCCGACCGCGGCGTCGGCCGAGATAGGCGCGGCGTCGCTCACCAGTCCGAGCCAGACCGACAGCGCCGTGACCTCCACCGCGGTCAGCAGAAGGACACCGACCCCGCGGACGGTCGCCCGGATGGTTTCGCGGATCATCGTCGGCCCTGCGAGAAGAACGTTCGACCACGACGCAGCACTGACATGGGCCGGTGTACGTCGGACGGGGTGTTTGTTATCACCCACCTGTAACCAGTAGTAGGTCCCTGAAAACGGTTCTACACCGCGATTAACTGGGTTTTCGGCCGGTCTTGGGAATAATATATATAATTTTGTATATTTTCCAGCATTCGGCGAGGTGACGACGCTTTCGGGACGACGAGACGGTCGACTCCTAGCTGTGTAATGAGGTGTATCCTCGTCCAGCGCGATACATTCCGCCTTCCATCCGGCGCGCTACATTTCCACTTTCCATCCGGCGCGTGCTGGCGCGGCCTCCGTGCCGCGCCAAAACGCGCGAGGGACGAGCATCGCAGGCCGCAGGCCGAGAAGCGCAGGCGGCTGGGGAGGTTCGAGGCCCGCGGTCGCGGTGCTGATGCGGTCACGCCGAGGCGCAAGCAGTAGCTATCTCAACACTGTCCTCCAATCCGAGAATCATGAAGCTAGCTACTGCCGATGCACATGAGTCGCCGCAGCCTCACACCTCCCCAGCCTCCTCCTTCGCTCCCTTCGGTCGCGTCAGTCGTCCCTCGCGCGCGTTGCTCGCGCGCGCCAGATACCTAAAATAGCCTCTACAGAGTAGACTCGATTGATTTCCACAGGCCAGAGCCAAATCCGAACGTCCTCGACAGAACAACACCGAACTCAAACGGTCACGAAGAACGTTTCAGTTCACAACGTATCGAGAACACCCAGAACGCGCTCCTCGGCGTCCCGGCCCGGGTCGTGCTCGCTGCCGTCGCGGTCGCTGTCGAGGTGGTCGGCCACCGTGGCCTCCATCGCCTCGTCGAGTGGCGTGGAGTCCCAGCCGAGCGAGGCCAGTTTGTCCGTGTCCAACAGATGCGGGTAGCCCCGATACAGCGGGAAGTCCGTGGGCGCGAGTTCCGCCGCGGCGAGTTCCCGCTCGACTGCGTGGACGATTTCGACATCAGTATCCAATGCCTCGGCGATCAACTCGACCATCTCGTCGATGGTCACCGCGCAGCGGTCCCCGACGTTGTACGCCTCGCCGGGCGTCCCCTCCTCGGCGACGACCCGGAGCGCGCTCGCCACGTCGGCCGCGTACGCGCGGTGCCAGAGGCTGTCGCCGTCGCCGGGCACGACCACTCGGTCGTAGTTCGCCACGCGGTCGATCCAGTAGTCGAGGCGTTCGGTGTAGTCGTAGGGGCCGTAGACGACGCAGGGGCGGACACTGTAGGCGTTCACGCCGCGCTCGCCCGCCGCGAAGACCGCGCGGTCGCCCTCGGCCTTCCGATTGCCGTACGTCTCGTGAGAGTCGTCGGTCGCCTGCTCGCGCGTGCAGGGCCGCAGTTCCGTCTCGTCCTCGCGCTTGGGGATGTCGTCTGCGGCGTACGCCGAGCCGCTGGAGACGTACACGTACGCGTCGACCTCGGAGAAAATCTCGGTCGCGGCCCGGACCTCCCGGGGCGCGTACGCCACGCAGTCGAACACCGCGTCAGGGTCGACCGACCGCTCGGCAGCCTCCAGCGCCGATTCGTTGGTCCGGTCGCCCTCGACGTGGGCAACTCCGTCCTCCTCCGCGAAGGGGTTCTCGTGGCTCCCGCGGTTGAAGATGGTCACGTCGTAGTCGTGGTCGAGCAGTTCCCCGACGAGGTGGCGACCGATGAAGCGCGTGCCGCCGATGACGAGCGCCGAGTCCATGTCCGGGAGGATGGCCGTCCGGTAGGAAAACGCTACCGAAGGCGAACCGAAACGAATCCGAGGACGGACTTCGATGGGGTCGAATGTATCGAGCGTCCACTCTTCCGACCAGTTCCGGACGGACAGTTTACGGTTCCAAATTTCTCCGTACGAGCGTCCACTTTTCGACCGCTTTTCGCGAAGCGGGTACAACGCTTATGGGGGAGAACGTGGTACGAGGTGTGCATGGGTCAGAGCAAAGCCGAGTCCGACGGCATCGAAATCCGGAAAGCCGAACGGAGCGACGCCGACGGCATCCGGGACGTCGCCCTCCAGTCGCTCCGGTCCTCCTACGACGAAATCCTCGATGACGACGAGATCGAGCAGGCCGTCGAAGGGTGGTACGGCGACGACGCGTTGGAGGTGGAACTCGACGAAGAGGGGTTGGCGTATTTCGTCGCGGTGGCCGGCGACGAGGTCGTGGGCTTCTCGCAGAACCTCGTCGCGGACGGCACCGGAACCATCCTGTGGCTCCACGTCGACCCGGACAACCGCGACCAGCACGTCGGGACCACGCTGCTGAACCACACGCAGGCGGCCCTCTCCGAGCGCGGGGTCGACCGCATCGCGGCCGAGGTCCTGACTGCCAACGAGCGGGGCTGCAGCTTCTACGAGGCCAACGGCTTCGAGAAGACCGGCGAGCGCGAGAAGCAGATCGGCGACCAGACTCACGTCGAGAACGTGTACGTCCACGAGGGTCGAGTCGTCTACGAACCTCGCGAGTTCGAGGGCAACAACCTCTACGTCAACTGGGCCGAGAGCGAGCGCGGCTCGGACGCCCCGTTCTACGCGGCGTACGCCGACGAGGACGGGGAGGACCTCTGGGGCTGGTTCTGCTCGAACTGCGAGAGCTTCGACACGGTGATGGATTCGATGGAGCGACTGGAGTGCAACGACTGTGGCAACCAGAAGAAGCCGGTGCGGTGGGACGCATCGTACCTGTAGCGTCACTCGGTCGTACAGCTCTCAGTGCAGAAAGCGAAGGACTCGATCAAAATACAGAAAACGTGATCGGTTAGTCCGCCCCGCTCCGGACCGCAGCGCCGCACTCCTCGGTCGCAGTCGCCCGGGGCGGCGGCGAGTTCCGCACGTCCTCGCGACCTTCCTCGGTCACGGCGCGCTCGTAGGCTTCAGGCACCACCTTCACGAACGACGACAGCGCGGCCTCCCAGTCGGCCAGCAGTTCCGCCGCGCGGTCGCTGTCGGTGTAGGCCGCGTGGTTCTCGACCAACCGGCGGAGGACGCGCTCGTCGCGCTCGGAGAGGTCGGCGGAGAGGTCGACCATGCCGGGATTAACCGTCTCATCGAAGTCGCCATTCTCGTCGAACACGTACGCTACGCCGCCGGACATCCCGGCCGCGAAGTTCTTGCCGGTGTCGCCAAGCACCGCGACGACTCCGCCGGTCATGTACTCGCAGCCGTGGTCGCCGACGCCCTCGACGACCGCCTGCACGCCGGAGTTGCGCACCGCGAACCGCTCGCCCGCGACGCCGTTGACGTACGCCTCGCCGTCGGTCGCGCCGTACAGCGCGACGTTGCCGACGACGACGTTCTCGGTCGGGTCGTAGGCGGCCACTTCCGGGGTCTCGACTGTGATCCGGCCGCCAGAGAGCCCCTTGCCGAGGTAGTCGTTCGCTGCCCCGGTGAGCCGGAAGTCGACGCCCGACTGGAGGAAGGCCCCGAAGCTCTGGCCCGCGGTCCCGCGGAACGAGCAGGTGACGGCGTCGTCGGGCAGGCCGGACTCGCCGTACGCCTCGGAGATGCGGCCCGACAGCATCGCGCCGACCGCCCTGTCCTCGTTGCCGACTTCGGACTCGATCTGGACCGGTTCGGCGGCTTCGATTGCCGGCTCGGCCGCGTCGATCAACTCCCGGTCGAGGTGATCGTCGACCTCGTGGGTCTGTTCGCGAGTCTTGGTGCGCTGGGGGCCCGCCGCCGGGTCGTGGTCGCCGGGCTCGGCAATGACTCCGGAGAGGTCGAGGTCGCGTGCCCGCGGGTGGTCGGTGTCGCGCTGGTCGAGGCAGTCGACGCGGCCGACCATCTCCTCAACCGTCTCGAAGCCGAGTTCGGCCATGATCTCGCGGAGTTCCTGGGCGATGAACGTCACGTAGTTGACGACGTGGTCGGGCTCACCGGGGAAGCGGTTCCGGAGGTCCTCGTCCTGGGTCGCCACGCCGACCGGGCAGTTGTTGGTGTGACAGATGCGGGCCATCACGCAGCCCGAACTCACGAGGCTGGCGGTGCCGAACACGTACTCCTCCGCGCCGAGCAGCGCCGCGACTGCCACGTCCCGGCCGGTCTTTAGCCCGCCGTCGACGCTCACGCGGATGCGCGAGCGCAGGCCGGTCTCCCGGAGCATCTGGTTGGCCTCAGCGAGGCCGAGTTCCCACGGCAGGCCCGCGTGCTTGATGGAGGTCTTCGGGCTCGCGCCGGTGCCGCCCGAATGGCCCGACACGTGGACCACGTCGGCGTTGGCCTTCGCGACTCCCGCCGCGATGGTGCCGATGCCGTCTTCGGAGACCAGCTTGACGTTCACGTCGGCGTCGGGGTTCGCGCACTTCAGGTCGTGGACCAACTGCTTGAGGTCCTCGATGGAGTAGATGTCGTGCTGGGGCGGCGGCGAGATGAGCCCGACCCCCGGCGTGGCGTACCTGACGTGGGCGATCATCTCGTTTACCTTCCGGCCCGGCAGGTGGCCGCCCTCGCCGGGCTTCGAACCCTGGGCCATCTTGATCTGGACCTCGTCGGCGCTGGCGAGGTACGCGCTCGTGACACCGAATCGGCCCGAGGCGACCTGCTTGACGTTGCACTCGCGCTCGGTGTCGAACCGCTCGGGGGGTTCGCCCCCCTCGCCCGTATTCGACTTCGCGCCGAGGCGGTTCATCGCGACCGCGTTGTTCTCGTGGGCCTCGGGCGACAGCGAGCCGAGGCTCATCGCGGCGGTCGAGAACCGCTCGACGATGGACTCGACCGACTCGACTGCTTCGATAGGGACCGACTCGCGGTCCTCGGCGTCGAATTCGAGCAGCCCGCGAAGCGTCTGGAGGTTGCCGTTCTGGTCGTCGATGGCTTCCGAGAACTCCCCGAACGTGTCGTAGTCGCCCTGCCGGACCGCGCGCTGGAGCGTACCGACCGTCTCGGGGTTCCACTGATGGCGGCGGCCGTTCGTCCGGTTCTCGAACTCGCCCTGCCGTTCGGGCTCGGGGGCGTCTTCGCCGTCCCCGCCGCTCTCGCCGTCCTCCCCTCGACCGAAGGCTTTCGCGTGACGCTCGCGCAGGTCGGCCGCCACGCCGTCGATGTCGACGCCCTCGGTGCGGGCGGGCGTGCCCTCGAAGTACTCCTCAACGAACTCCGAGTCGAGGCCGACCGCCTCGAAGATCTGCGCGCCGCGGTAGCTCTCGACCGTCGAGATGCCCATCTTCGCCATCACCTTCTGGAGGCCGTCTTCTACCGCGGCGACGTAGGCGTCGATGGCGTCGGACTCGTCTGCCCCATCGGGACCGGACACGACATCCGCGATGCTCTCGAACGCCAGCGTGGGGTTGACCGCGCCCGCGCCGTAGCCCACGAGACACGAGAGGTGGTGGACCGTCCGCGGGTCGCCGGACTCGACGACCAGTCCCGCGTGGTTGCGCAGCCCCTTGCGGACGAGGTGGTGGTGGACCGCGGCGGTCGCGAGCAGGCTCGGGACGGCGAGTCGGTCGGGGCCCACCTGCCGGTCCGAGAGGACGACGATCTCCGCGCCGGACTCGACCGCCTCGGCGGTCTCGCGGCGCACGCGCCTGACGGCGGTGTCGAGGTCGGGCGAGGACGAGGGTGAGGACGCCGACGCGTCGGCGTCCTCACCCTCGTCCGCAGCGGCTGGAGCGGGATACGTCAGGTCCACTGTCGCGGTCGGGATCTCGTCCTGCTCGCGCACCGCGGCCAGCCGGGCGTCGGTCAGCACCGGCGAGTCGAGTACGAGCTGGCGCGCGTGGTCGGGCGACTCGGCGAGCAGGTTGCGCTGGCAGCCCAGCCGGGTTTCGAGACTGGTGACACAATCCTCGCGGAGGTAGTCGATTGGCGGGTTCGACACCTGCGCGAACAGCTGCTTGAAGTACGAGAAAAGCGGCCGATCGAACTCCGAGAGCACCGACAGCGGCGTGTCGTCGCCCATCGACCCGACGGGGTCCTTGCCCGCGGTCGACATCGGTTCGAGCAGTTCGTCGAGTTCGTCGCGGGTGTAGCCGAACGCGGCCTGTCGTTCGCGGAGGCTGGCGTCGACGCGCGCGTCGACGCCAGCCTCCGCGCGGGGTGCTTCATTCGTCGCAGCGCCGAGTTCGACCTGCTGGTCGTCGACCCACTCGCCGTACGTCTCGTCGGTCAAGTCCTCGAACACCTCGGAGTCGGGGACGACGCGGCCTTCTTCGGGGTCCGCGAGGAAGAGCTGGCCGGGTTCGAGCCGGCCGCGCTCGACCACGTTCTCCTCCGGGAGGTCGAGCGCGCCGGCCTCGCTCGCCATCACGAGCCGGTCGTCGTCGGTCACGTCGTACCGGCAGGGCCGGAGCCCGTTGCGGTCGAGCACCGCGCCGACGCGCTCGCCGTCGGTCGCGGCCACCAGCGCGGGGCCGTCCCACGGTTCGAGCAGCGAGGCGTGGAAGTCGTAGAAGTCCCTGCGGTCGTCGTCCATCCGGTCGTCCTTGCGCCATGCTTCGGGCACCATCATCCGGAGCGCGTGCGGGAGGTCCCGGCCGCCCCGCATCAGGAGTTCGAGCGCGTTGTCGACCGCGGCGGTGTCGCTGCCCTCCGGGTCGGCGACGATGGGGGTGAGCCGCTCGGTCGGGAAGCGGTCGCTGTCGAGGTCGTTCTCGCGGGTCCGCATCCAGTTGACGTTCCCCCGGATGGTGTTGAACTCCCCGTTGTGGACCACGTTGCGGTACGGGTGCGCGAGGTGCCACGCGCCGAGCGTGTTGGTCGAGAACCGGGCGTGGACCATGGCGAACGTCGTTTCGAGCCGGTCGTCCCGGAGGTCCGGGAAGTACACCGGGAGCTGTGGGCCGGTCAGCAGGCCCTTGTAGACGACCGTCTGGCGGTCGAGCGAGACGACGTAGAACCGGTCCGCGCCCGCGAGGTCGACCGACGAGACGGTGCGTTCGAGCGCGCGCCGGGCGACGTACAGCCGGCTGTCGAACGCCTCCGGGGTCGAGGTGTCCTTCTCCCCGGAGTCTGCGTCTGCTCTCCCGTCGTCCTCGTCACCCCCAGCCCTGACGAAGCACTGCCAGATGGCCGGTTCGGAGTCGAGCGCGGTCGCCCCCAGATCTGCGTCGCCGGTGGGCACCTCCCGCCAGTGGAACAGGTCGAGGCCCTCCTCGTCGAACAGGTTCTCCGCGAGCGACTGGATTCGCTCGCGGGCCTGCTCGTCCGTCGGAAAGAAGACGGTGCCCACCGCGTACTCGTCGGGGTCCGGGAACTGCCCCTCGATCTCCTCGCGCACTTCGTCGACGAAGAATTCGTGGGGCTTCTGGAGCAACACGCCCGCGCCGTCGCCGGTGTTCTCCTCCGCGCCGGTCGTACCGCGGTGTTCGAGGTTCTCAAGCAAGTCGAGGCCGTCCGCGAGCACGTCGTGGCCGCCGTTCCCGCCGGACGAGTCCGACGACGTGCGCGAACCGTCGGTTCGCTCACCCCCGCCGAGGTCCATCACGACACCGACGCCGCAGTTCGCGCGATAGTCGTCCGTGTCCGCGAGGAGGTCGTCGGCGTCGCGCGACTGTGGCTTCCGGCCATCGGCGGGGTTATGGCCGCCCTCGGGGTCGGGGTCCCCCGAGTCCGACTGCTTTGGATACTCTGACATACGCTAACTCTGAGCAAGAGATTATAAGAGGCTACCCCTGAATGACTAAGGGTTTGTTAATGCCAAATAAGGCTCCTATTACGTTCCAGTAGGGTATTAGCACTGCTGCGGAGAGGCGGCACCACTCTCAGGGCGTCTGCGCCGCAGTGATACGAAAACACGCCAAGGAAGGTTAGGTCGCTCCGAATCGACGTTTGCTCGAATGTTGATTTCATAAACGTCGGCGCGCGAGTAACGCGCGTGAGGGACGAGTAGCGTGGTTCGAAAATCGGAGATTTTCGTCATCCCAGAAATCTCCGATTTCTGGAGACAGTGGAGCGAAGCGACCGAGGCTTGCGAGACGCTTCGCGTCTCGCTGATCTGCGAACTACGTTCGCAGACAACGCAGGCGGCTGGGGAGGTTCGAGGTGCTGTGCTGTGCGGTTGCGGTCACGCCGAGGCGCAAGCGATAGCTAGCTTCACGATCTCGTTCGTTTCTGTCGTACGATTCACTGGGCGACCTACTGTTTGAGCCTCGGCGTGACCGCACCGCGACCGCGGGCCTCACGCCTCCCCAGCCACCTGCGCGTCTCGGTCTCCGGTCTGCGGCCCTCGTCCACCGTCGGAGCAACGCTCCCACGAGCCTGCGCTCGGTTCCCTCGCGCAGACGCCAGCGCGCGCCGGTCAGCAGGTGAAACAAGCGTCTCCGAACGAGTGAGGAGCCAGTCCGACCTAAGAGACGTGAAAAACAACCCGTGGGAACAGAACGAAACCAGAAGCGGCAGACCCTACCCCTGCCACTCCAGCACCGTCGCGGCCCACGTGTAGCCGGTCCCCGCGGCGAGGAAACAGATCACGTCGCCCGACTCCACCAAGCCTCGGTCGAGCGCTTCGTCGAGCGCCAGAATCTGGTCGACGCTCTGGACGTGGCCGTACTCGTCGAGGTAGTAATTTTCGGCGTCGAGTTCCTCGACCAGCAGGTCGTGGAACGACCGCTTCATGTGGGTCAGCGCCACGAAGTCCAGGTCCTCGCGGTCGTAGCCCGACCGCGCGAGCGCGTCGTCGGCCACGTCGAGGAAGTTCGGCAGGCTCACGTCAGCGAGGCGTTCTTTCATCCCCTCGGGGTCGGGTACGTCGAGCGAGTGCAGGCCCTGCTCGACCGTGTGGTGGCTCGGCGGGTTTCTGGACCCGCCCGCGGGCATCACCACGTCCTCGGAGAAGCTGCCGTCCGTGATGGCGGCGCTCTCGCGGACCGTGGCGCGAGTGCGGGACTCGTCGAGATTCCGTTCCGCGTCGCCCGGCTCTCGCTCCAGCACCATCGCGCACGCCCCGCTGCCGAAGTTGAACATGAACGACGAGTCCTGGTTCGAGTAGTCCACGAGGTCCTCCTCGCGGCTGGCCGAAACGAGTAACGCGGTCTCGGGCGCGTCAGCGAGGAGTTGGGCCTTGGCCTGCCGGATGGCCAGCGGCGCGCCCGCGCAGAGCGCGTAGCTCTCGACCGCGAACGCGTCATCGGCACCCAGTCGCTCGGCGACGTTCGCCGCCGCGCTCCACACCACGAAGTCCTTGAACTCCGAGCCGTGGTAGAGTACGAGGTCCACCTTTTCGGGCGCGAGGTCGGCGTCCGCGAGCGCGTCCTCAGCGGCTTTCACGCACATGTCCGTGGCGTGGTCGGCGTCAGACCCCGTCTGACGGGAATCGGCGTCGGGGGGACAGACTCGCTTCTCGCGGACGCCCATCTTCTCGACCACGACCTCCTCGGGGAGTCCGCTCTCGGCGGCGATCTCCTCGCCGGTGAGGACCTCCTCCGGGACGTAGGTGCCGTAGCCGGTGAGTCCGACGGTGGATTCGGTCTGCTCGGTCATCTAGCGTCCTCCCTTCGTTCCGGATTCTCCTGACTCCTTCGTCTGCGCGTGAACGTGGGAGTTGGAGCGACCAGCAGAACGGACGCGGTGACGTTTCCGAAAGCCCCCGCCCGAGGTGGTCTGTGTCACCGAGCACATCCTCGTGGATAGTGACACGGGCCGTTCCCCGGTCGAAAGGAAGACCGAGCGCGTCCCGGTGGTCGGCCCCACCGGCGTCACTTCCCGTCACCTCGCAGTCGCGCGGCGATCTGCTCGCCGACCGGACCGCCCAGCTTGTCCCGGACCGTGCCGAGCAGTCCGTTCGGCACGAACAGGACGAACAGCACGAATATCGCGCCGATGTACAGCTCGGCGTGGCCGTTCAGGAACGTGTCGATGGCCTGCCCGACCGTCAGCCCGTTGTACAGCTCGGTCGCCATCGTCGCGTCGCCGAGGTGTTCGCGGAGATACGGGAGCAGGCCGCCGCCCTGGCCGGCCTTCGAGAGGAACTCCGTCACCGTCTCGTCGAACAGCCAGCCGTACAGCGGGCCGGCGAGAGTGCCGAAGCCACCGATGATGGAGGCCAGCAATGCGTCGCCGGTCACGAGGAAGTAGAACGTGTTCTCCGGGGACACCGACCGCTGGAACCCGGCGAACAGCCCGCCCGCGACCGCGGCGAAAAAGGCGCTGACCGCGAACGCGCCGAGCTTGTACCAGAAGGTGGCGTAGCCCACCGCCTTCGCGCGCTCCTCGTTCTCGCGGATGGCGACCAGCACCTTCCCGAACGGCGAGTGGACGATGCGCTGCATCGCGAAGTAACAGATCAGCACCACGAGGCCGATCATGTAGTACGACACCTCGGCCTGATTGAACGAGAGGACGCCCAGCAGGCCCTCGACGCTATCGCCCGCCAGTTGGCCGATGGCGAGGTTGAGCGAGTCGATTCCCGGCACGCCGATGCTGAACGGGTCGGTCCGCTCCAGCACCGCGGGGCCGTCGCTCGGGTTGCTCGCCAGGTAGTCCCACTCGCGGACGAACACGTACAGCACCTGCGCGAAGCCCAGCGTGATCATCGCGAAGTAGACGCCGGTCAGCCGGAACGACACCGCGCCGATGAGTATCGCCAGCACGACCGCCAGCAGTCCGCCGAGCACCAGCAGGTAGACGAACGACGTGTCCGGCGCGAGCAGCGGGATCTTCCCGTTGGCCGCGAGGATGACGAAGTACGCCCCTGCGCCGTAGAACGCAGTGTGGCCGAACGAGAGGTAGCCCGTGTAGCCGCTGATGAAGTCGAACGACATGGCGAACAGGCCGAAGTAGAACACGACGATCATGGTCTCGACCCGCGGCAGCAGCGCCACCATCTCCGAACTCATCGGCGAGTTCACCAGTACCGAGTAGATGCCGGGGTAGGCCGCGAGCGCGAGCACGACCAGCAGGTGAGCGAACTGCTCGCGGGCGTAGCGGATCGGCCACGAGGTCGCGGATTCGGTTCCGCTTCCCTCGTCGGTATCGGTGGCTGCCCCAGTTCCGGCGGCCGAATCGGCCTCCGCATTGGCGTCGGTTTCGGCGGGCCCGTCGGCCCCCGAATCGGGCGTTTCTGCGCTAATGGCCGCCCACCTCCTCGACGCCGAACAGGCCCTGCGGACGCAGGACGAGCATCACCACGAGCAACAGGAAGATGGTCATCTCGGGCAGGCCCGCGAACCGGATCTCGTTGACGAACCACCACGTCATCACGGCGTCGGTCATGCCGACGATGACCGCGGCGACGACCGTTCCTCGGAAGGTGCCGAGGCCGCCGATGATGACCACGACGAACGCGGGGAGCAGGGCGTCTGCCGCCAGTGGGACGCTCGCGCCCCACGTCGACTCCCACATCAGCAGGGTCCCGGCCGCGCCCGCGACGCCCGCGCCGAGTGCGAAGACGACCGTGAACACCCGGCGCACGTCGATGCCGAGCGCTTCGGTCATCTCGGCGTCCTCGCTCCCGGCCCGGATTATCATGCCGTACCGCGTCCGGGTGAGGAACGCCCACAGCGTCGCGACCGTGAGCACGCCGAACCCGATCTCGAACAGGTCGAGCCCCGGCACCGAGACGAGCCCGAGGTCGACCGACTGTTCGAGGAAGTACGGCTTGGTCCCCTGGGCGGCGACCCAGTCGCTGGTGGGCTGCATCCCGTAGAACAGCACCACGATGCGGATCAGTTCGTCGAGGATGAGCGTCAGTCCGAACGTGAGCAGGATCTGGTACAGCGGCGGCCGGTCGTACAGCCGCCGGACCAGCCCGATCTCGACGATTCCGCCCAGTCCCGCGAGCAGTGCGAACGACGCCGCGAGCGCGACGAAGAAGAAGACGATTCGTGCGCCTGCGCCGGTGGCGCTGCCGACCAGCGTCACCATCACGAGGCCGCCCAGATACGCGCCGATCATCGTCATCGAGCCGTGGGCGAAGTTGAGCACGCCCATCAGGCCGAAGATGAGCGTGAGCCCGCTGGCGATCATCACGTACAGCCCGGCCTTCGCCAGCCCGTCGACGAGGACGGCCGCGAGGTTCTCCGGGCGCAGGAACTGTCCGAGCGCGTCCACGAATCCGGCGAGTACGATGCTCATCATGCGCTGAGATACCTCCTGAGTCGTTCGTCGTCGGCCGAGGTCTCGTCGGCGTCGCCCGACTCGACCACCTGCCCGTTGTCGAGCACGTAGAACCGGTCGGCCAGGTCCAGCGCCAGCGGCAGGTTCTGCTCGACCACGAGCAGGGTGGTGTCCTCGGCGGCGTCCGCGAGCGCTTCTGCGACTCGCTTGACGATCTGTGGCGCGAGCCCCTCGCTCGGTTCGTCGACGAGCAGCAGGTCGTTGTCGCCGACCAGGCCGCGCGCCAGCGCGAGCATCTGCTGTTGGCCGCCGGAGAGCGTCCCGGCGTCCTTTCCCGCGAACTCCCGGAGGTCCGGGAACGTCCCGAAGGCGTCCTCGACCGCCGCGTCGGCGTCGCCGTCGTCGGGCACCGCGACCCGGACGTTCTCCTCGACCGACAACTGGGTGAAGATGCGTCGCTCCTCGGGGATCCAACCGACGCCCCGGTCGGCGACCTCGTGGGTCTTCAGCCCGGTCACGTCCTCGCCGCGGAAGCGGACGCTGCCCTCGCGGGGCGGGGTCAACTGGAGCACGGTCCGGAGCGTGGTCGTTTTTCCAACGCCGTTTCGGCCCACGAGCGCGACGACCTCGCCCTCCGCGACGTCGAGCGAGACGCCTTCGAGGATGTGGCTCTCGCCGTAGTAGGTGTGGGCGTCCTCGACTTCGAGAAGTGTCATATTGAGTCCTCCTTTAAGTACATCTTTCCGGCCAGGTTCGAAAAGTCGCCGGTGGGTGTCGTTGGCCTGCTGGGGTGGCGTTGTAGAAAGCCCCCGCCCGCTCGCGGTCGCTCTGCGGGATATCTCGCGCCCGCAGAACTGCGGGCGCGAGATAGTAGCCGCGCAGAGGCGACCACGGGCCTGCGGCCCGCGAGCCGGCGGCCCCTTTCAGTCCCGCCCGAGGTGGAGTGAGTCACGGAGCGCTCGCCCGTGGAATGGACCACCGGGCGCTCCTTCGTGGACCGTTCCACCGAGCGCTTCCCGTTGGAAAATGACACGGGGCGCTTCCCGGTGGAAAGATGCACGGAGCGCACGCCGGTGGACCGTTCCACCGAGCGCTTCCCGTTGGAAAATGACACGGGGCGCTTCCCGGTGGAAAGATGCACGGAGCGCACGCCGGTGGACCGTTCCACCGAGCGCGACCCGCGGGTCGCCGCGGTCACGCCGACCCCTCCTCGGTCGCGCTCCCGTTTCCGGTCTCGTCGGCGGGCGAGTCGGCGTCCGAATCCGCGCCGAGGCTGCCCGGTTCGTAGCCGCCGAGATACGCCTCCTGGACCGCGGGGTCGCCCCGAACCTCGTCCGGGGAGCCCTCGGCGATGACCGAGCCCTGGTTCAGCACCACCACGTGGTCCGAGACGTTCATCACGATGTCCATGTTGTGCTCGACCAGCAGCACGGCGTGGTCGGTCGCCACGTCCTCGATGAGGTCGATGATGCGGTCGACGCTCTCCGAGGAGACGCCAGCGTTGGGCTCGTCCAGCAGGAGCACGTCCGGCTCGCCGGCGAGCGCGATGCCGACCTCCAACTGGCGCTTCGCGCCGTGGCTCAGGCTCTCGGCCGGCGTGTGAGCCTCCTCGGCGAGGTCCACGCGGTCGAGGATGCGGTGGGCCTCCTCGACGTGACGCTCGAAGGCACCGGCGTTGCGCCAGAGCTTCCAGCCGTCGTCGCTGGCGGCCTGCGCGGCGATGCGGACGTTCTCCAGCACCGTGCTCGTCGGGAACACGTTCGTTATCTGGTACGACCGATGGAGGCCGTAGTCCGCCGTCTCGTACGGCGTGGCGTCGGTCACGTCGCGCCACCCGTCGCCGTCGCGCACCTCGATGGTGCCCTCGGTCGGTGTGAGCACGCCCGTGAGCAGGTCGAAGAACGTGGTCTTGCCCGCGCCGTTCGGGCCGATGAGCGAGCAGAGTTCGTCCGAGTCGAGCGCCAGATCGACGTCGTCGACGGCGGTCAGGCCGCCGAACTGCTTGGTCAGCCCCGAAGTTCGCAACATGGCCTACAGCGAGCAGTCGACACCGTCGGCGGGCACCGTGGTGTTGTCCTTCGAGATGGTCGCCAGCGGCTCGCTGGGCATCACGGCGGCGTCCCAGCTGTCGGCCCACTCGTCGCTGGTGGGGACGACGTCGGCCACGGTCATCGCCGACCGAGCCTGGTTGTCGTACTCCTGGAACGTGTAGCCGCCTTCGCCTTTCGGGGTCTCGGTGACCGTCATCCCGCGGAGGGCGTTCGCGATGTCCGCGCCCTCCGTCGACCCGCTCTCGGTGACCGCCTGCGCGATGGCCGAGGCGGCCGTGAAGCAGCCCGAGGTGAACAGGTCGGGCACGACGCCGTACGTGCTGGTGTACGTCTCGACGAACTCGTTGTTGATCTCGTTGTCGTACTGGTTCCAGTGGTAGCGAGTTGTGAACGGCCCCATCTTGGCGTCGGCGATGTCCTCGCGGGTGAAGTCCTCGCCCAGCGCGTTCACGAGCGTCTGGCCGACCGCGGCGTTGGTGATCTGGGTCGCGAAGCCGCCGAACATCCGGTAGTCGTAGTCGCCGTTGAGGAACGACGTGAACAGGTTCGGCAGGGTCGCGACGGTGAATCCGCCGACGATTCCCTCCGCGCCCGCGTCCTGGGCGTTCTGGAGCAGGCCCTCCCACTCGGCGTAGCCCTGCGGGACGAACCGCTCGCCCACGATTTCGACGCCCTCGCTCTCGAGGACCTCGCGGTAGTTGTTGACCACCGCCTGTCCGAACGAGTAGTCCGCGCCGAACAGGTAGACCTTGGAGACGTCGGTCTCCCGCGCGACGTATCGACCGCCCGAGCGAGCGTCCATCGCGGTGTTCTCGCTCGCGCGGAAGATCATCTCGCCGCAGGTCTCGGAGCTACCGGTGGTCGTGGCCGACGCGGCCGGCCCGACCATGTACGGCACCTGTGCTTGCTTGGCGACCGTCTGGATGACCCGGTCGGCTGCCCCGGACGAGGCGCAGCCGTACAGCATGTCGACGCCGTCGTTCTGCACGAGGTCGGTCGCCAGTTGCTGGGCCGTGTCGGCCGAGAACTGGCTGTCCCGGACGACCAGTTCGTAGTCGACGTCGCCGACCGAGATGGTCTGGGTCCCCGTGTTCGAGTCCGCGATGGGGTCGGTGCCGGCCTTGTGGGCCAGCCCGGAGTAGAACCCCCAGAGGCCCTGCTGGCCGTAGTACTGGAGGTCGCCAGACACGGGCTGGAGCACGCCGATCTTCACCGTTCCCGAGACGTCCGTCTGCGCCGTCGTCTGCGCCGTAGTTTCGGTCATGCCCTCGTCAGTGGTTTCGGCCGCCGTCGTCGTCGTGTCGCCGGCTGTAGTCGTCGTATCCTGTTCGCTCTCGCCGCCGCCCATACACCCGGCGAGACCCGCCGCTCCGGTCGCACCGAGCGCTGCGAGCCATCGCCGTCGTGAGACGTTCTCGTCCGCCATGACTACTAACTACGTTACTTCTATCGGGCAAATACTGCGGGGTTAACATGTGAACGACCGAGCGATTCGCAGGGGTGCCCCTTCAGTTCACCGCGACGCTTCCCCACCGTTCACACGTTAACCCTCGGTTTTTCACGCGCCGGGCGAGTCAAAACGGATATGACCGACGAGAGTACATCCGCCGACCGCGGAGAAGTCACGCCGCCCGAGTTCGATCCCGAAGACGCGCTCGTCCTCGACGACGACCGGTTCGCGCCCGAGAACGTCGCGCTCGTGACCGGCGCGGCCTCGGGCATCGGCCGCGCGACCGCGCTCGTGCTCGCGGAGAACGGCCTGACCGTGGTCGGGACCGACGTGGACGAGGAGGGCCTCGCCGGAACCGCGGAGAAAGCCGACGAGTTCGACGTTCCGGGAACCGTCGAGACGGTCGCGGGTGACCTCCGGGAAGACGTGCCGGGAATCGTCGAGAGTGCGGCCGAACACGGCCGAATCACCTACCTTGCGAACGTCGCGGGGATGCAGCACATCGACCCCATCGAGGAGTTCCCGATGGACGCCTACGACGCGATGCAGGACGTGATGGTTCGTGCTCCCGTCGAGCTATCGAAGCACTGTCTTCCGCGGATGCGCGAGGCCGGATTCGGCTGCGTCGGCAACATGGCGTCGGTCCACGGCCACTACGTCACCAGCGACAAGGTCGCGTACAACGTGGCGAAGTTCGGCCTCCGCGGGCTAACCCAGTCCATCGCCGCGGAGAGCCGGGGCGACACCGAAGCGGAGGGCAACGTTCGTGCGTTCTCGATCAGCACGGGGTACGTGAAGACCCCGCTCGTGACCGACCAGATTCCCGACACCGCCGAGCAGCGCGGCGTCTCGGTCCAGGAGGTCGTCGAGGACGTGATGCTCGGCCAGTCGCGTACCACGGAGATGATGACGCCCGTGGAGGTCGCGAACCTGTTCGCGTTCGGCTTCTCCGAGCACGCCAGCCACCTGAACGGCGGCGACCTGCGGTTCGACGACGGGATGACGCTGACCTACGAGTAGTCGCCCCGGATAGCAGAGCGGTACGCGCCCGGACTCGAATCGACAGAAGGCGTCACGAATACTCGGAAATTTCTCGGAGGTTTTATTAAGTTCTTCAAGAGACGTTCGAGGGAACAATGGCAACGAATGGCGCGAGAGGGTACTGGCAGCGCTACCGTTCGATTCCCATCGTCTACCGCATCGGTGTGGCGTTCGTTCTCGGGTCGCTGTTCGGGCTGGTCGTCGGCGAGCCCGCGACCCAGCTCCAGCCCGTCGGTGACCTGTTCGTCCAGTTGTTGAGCATGCTCATCATCCCCATCATCGTGTTCACGCTCGTGATGGGTGCCCGTCGGCTCTCGCCGAGCAACCTCGGAAAGCTCGGCGGACAGGTCGTGATACTGTACGCGATTACGTCCGCGTTCGCGGTCACCATCGGGCTCGCCGTGGCGAACCTCATCAATCCCGGCAGCGGGCTGGAACTCGGCGACGCCGAGGCCCAGACCGCAGAGGCCCCCGACATCGTGGAGGTAATCCTCGGCATCGTCCCGTCGAACCCGATCGACGCGATGGCGTCGGGCGACGTGCTCCCGACCATCTTCTTCGTGGTCGTGTTCGGGATCGCGCTCGCGCTCGTCGAGCAGGAGACCGACAGCGACGACATCCGCAACGGCGTGAAGGCGTTCTACGACCTCGCGGAGGCCGGCGCGGAGGCGATGTTCAAGGTCGTCTGGGGCGTGATGGAGTACGGCGTCATCGGCGTGTTCGCGCTGATGGCGTCCGTCTTCGGCGAAGCGGGCGTCGACGCGATCGTCCCGTTCGCGCTCCTCATCGCGACGCTCGCGCTCGCGGTGACGGCCCACATCGTCATCGTCCACCTCGGGGGCATCATCGCGCTGCTGGTCGGCGAGTCACCCCGGGGCTTCCTCGTCGGCGGCAAGGACGCGCTCATCACCTCGCTCTCGATCCGCTCGTCGAGCGGGACGCTCCCGGTGACGATGACCGACGCCGACGAGAACCTCCACATCGAGGAGGAGGTGTACAGCTTCTCGCTGCCGCTCGGCGCGACCATCAACATGGACGGCACCGCGCTGTATCAGGGCGTTGCCGCCATCTTCGCCGCGAACCTCGTCGGCGTCCAGCTCGGGCTGGCCGAGCAGTTCACCGTCGTCGCGGTCGCGGTGCTGGCGAGCGTCGGCGCGGCCGGCGTCCCCGGGACGGGGCTCATCATGCTGACCCTCGTGCTGACCCAGCTCGGGCTCCCCCTGGAGGTCGTCGGCTTCGTCGCCGGCGTCGACCCCATCCTCGACCGGTTGCGCACCATGACCAACATCAGCGGCGACCTCGCGGTGACGACCCTCGTCGCGAAGTGGAACGACGCGGTCGACTTCACCAGCGGAACGTGGGTCGGCGAGAGCGGTGAGACGCCGGCTCCCGCGGACGACTGACGCTCGGGGCTCGGTTCTCGGGCTCCCGAATCAGCTTCCTCTTCTCGACGTTTCGTCCGAAGCGCGCTCAGCGTGCTCTCCGCCCGTCTCAGTGCCCGACGCCGACCCGCGAGCGTGGTCTTCTACGTCCTCCAGCGTCTCGGTTTCGAGCAGTCGCTCGACCTTGCGCTCGAACTGCTCGTCGGTGAGTTCCCCGCGGGCGTAGCGAGTCCGGAGCGTCTCCAGCGCGTCCCTGTTGTCGGTCGTCGGTTTCGCGTCAGGGGTCTCCTCCGTCTCGTCGCCGGAATTGGCGTCGCCCCACCACGCGCCGGGATGGCCTCGCCAGCCTTCGTCGGCCTGCCAGTCCTCGTCGGCGTCCCAGTTCTCTTCTTCCCATTCCTCGTCATCGCCGAACAACGTCGACACGGTCGGGATCAGCACCATGTATCCGAACAGCATGAACCAGATCCACCAGTCGAAGCCCGCGATGAGCGCGAGTATCCAGGTCCCGGTGACGAACGTAGAGACGATCTGGATGGCGTTCTCCCGTCCGCGTTCGAGCGCAGTCTCGGCCATGCGGTTCCGTGCGCCCCGGACCGAAAAATAACTTGACGGTTCGCGCTCATTAGCCAGCTAACTCGAAAGTCGTCAGGCAGCTAACTCCATCTCGCGCCGGACGCCCCACAGCAGGACCGCTCCGCAGGCCGCGAGCACCGCGAGCACGCCCCAGCCGACGCCGTAGCCCGCGGTGTCGGCGACGTAGCCGAACGCCGGCGGGGCGAGCAGGCCGCCGACGTTGATGGCAGTCTGGCCGCCCGCGGTCGCGCCGCCGAGGTCCTCGCTCGCCACGAGGTCGCCCATGCAGGAGTAGTAGACGCCGGTCATCCCGAGCACCGTCGCGCCGAGTCCGGCGAACGCGACGCTCGCGGCCGGGAGCGAGGTCGCCCCGACCGCGAGCCAGCCGAACAGGACGGCCGAGCCGCCGAGTTGGACCAGCGACACCGTGGCCGCGCCGCCCACGTCCTCGATGCGGTCTGCCAGCGAGCCAGCGGCCACGCGGCCCGCGCTCCCGGTCGCCTGCGTTGCCGCGAGCACGAGTCCGCCCGCGGCCGCGCTCGCGCCCACCGCGTCCTCGACGTAGAGGATGAGGTAGCCCAGCAGCGAGAAGATGGTCGCGCCCACGAACAGCCCGGCCGCGACGAGCAGGAGGTACGCCCGGTCGTCGGCCAGCCCCGAGAAGTCGGGGAGTTCCCATTCGCCGGAGCCGCCGGTGCCGGTGTAGGTCACCCGGAACGCGAGCGCGTAGCCGACCGCGACGACGGCGATAACCCAGAAGCCGAGCCGCCACGCGAACGCGGCCGCGACGCCCGTGACCACCAGCGAGGCCGCGCCGGAGCCCGCGGTGACCCCGAGCTGTTTGACGCCCATCGCGAGGTTCTCCCGACCGCGGGGTGCCGTCGCGACGACGCCTTTGTTCGAGGCCGGCATCGCCGAGGCGTAGGCCGCTCCGAGCAGGACGCCCGCGCCGAGCAACAAGAGGTAGGTCGGCGCGAGCGAGACGGCGACCGCGCCGCCGGCGAGCGCGAACAGGCTGGCGATCATCACGGTGCGCTCGCCGAACCCGTCGACTGCCGCACCGCTCGGGAACAGGTTGAGGGTGTAGCCCAGCAGCGCCGCGGTCAGGAACACCCCGACCAGCGCCCGCGAGAGGCCGAAGTCCGCGCGGACGAACGAGGTCGCCGCGAAGATGCTGTAGTAGCACAGGCTCGCGGCGGTCTGCCAGCCCGCGATGACCAGCACCGGCTTCCAGCCACGCTCCACGCTAGCGCCCCGAACCGTCGGTCGCGTCGCTCGCTCGCTCCGGAACCATTCGGCTCGGACTGGCCGTGGCTCGGGGTTAAGCCTACCGCCTCCGGCAGTTTGGGGTGCGCTCGGTGTCCCATTCCACCGGCGAAAGCTTTGTGACCTATTCCACCGGCGCACGCCTCGTGACCTAACCCACCTCGGATGGGACTGAAAGGGGCCGCCCGCTCGCGTTCACTTCAGTCGTCTCTGCGCGGCCACTATTTCGTGCGCGCGGTTTGCGCCGATATGTCGCTGAGCGACCGTCACGTGAGCGAAGCGAACGTGACCTCGGCAGTCGCAGCCCGCGCAGGAGCGCAGCGACGAGCAGGACCGTCTTCCGGCGGCGAGCGGGCGGGGGCTTTCTAAACGTAATTCGCACTAACTCTCACAGCGACGCAGGAGTGAACCGAAACGGACCTCAGACCCGAATCGACGGGAACTACTCGACGCGTACTCCGATGAGTTACTCCTCCAGCTCCTCCATCGCCTCGACGACCCGCTCGATCATCTTCTGCTGGCCGCGCCGCAAGTTCTTCGACACCGCGGGCTTGGACACGTCGAACTCGTCGGCGAGGTGGCCCAGCGTCGCGCCGCGCGGACTCTCGAAGTAGCCGTCCGAGACGGCCGTCTCCAGCGTCTCGCGCTCCACGTCCGAGAGGTCCCGACAGCCCTCGATGAGCGTCATCGCGGCCCCGGCGTTCTGGACGAAGTCCTGCATTTCGGGCAGCTCCGTGTTGGTGCGGTCGAGCACGTCGTACTCGTTGTCCCGCTCCAGTTCCGACAGGGTGGTGTCGGCGTCCGTGCGGTCGTCGAAGCCCACGTGCCAGATCTCGCTCCCGGCCTCGATGTGGAAGGGGCCGGTGATGTAGCCGTCGTTGTCCCGGATGGTCGCCATCGCGTCGGTCTCGGCGATGACCGTCCGGATGTGGGCCACGTCGCCCCGCCGGGTCAGCAGGTCGAAGTCGTGCATGTTCGAATGGTCGCGCAGGGCTGCGAGCCCGTTCGACACCGCCTCGCGGTCGCCGCCCTCGACCAGCATCCGGGTCTCTAACTCGCGGTCGACCTGGTCGAAGTCCCACTGGATGGCCGAGAAGCCCACCTCGTGGTCGTCGGTCGTGTCGATGAAGGGGCAGTCGTACTGCTCCACGTCGAGGGTCGTGTCTATCATGGTCCTGCCCTTGCTATCGAAGCACATACGGTAGCTTCCTTAAAAGCGTTTTCTTCGGTTCCGGCGAACGTTGCCGCGCAAACCACTCGATTCGGCCGTTGCCAAAACGTCTTTCCACGCGCTGGCCCAACGCTCACACGTTATGAGCCAACGCGAAACCGCCGCCCACAGCGACTCGCTTGACGGCATACCCCGACTCGGACTCGGAACGTGGCAGAACGCCGACCGCGACCAGTGCGCCGAGAGCGTCCGGCGAGCGCTGGAGATGGGGTATCGCCACGTCGACACCGCGCAGGCGTACGACAACGAGGCGTCGGTCGGCGAGGGCATCGCTGCGGCCGACGTGGACCGCGAGGACGTGTTCCTCGCGACGAAGGTCTGGACCCAAAATCTCGCGCACGACGACGTGATCGAGACGACGAAGGAGAGCCTCGACGCGCTGGGGGTCGACGCCGTGGACCTGCTGTACGTCCACTGGCCCGCGGGCGCGTACGACCCCGAGGAGACGCTCGCGGCGTTCGACCAGTTGCACGACGACGGGCTGATCCGGAACGCCGGCGTCTCGAACTTCGAGCCCGAGCAGCTCGACGCGGCCCAAGACATCCTCGACGCCCCGCTGTTCGCCAATCAGGTCGAGATGCATCCGCTGCTTCCCCAGCACGAACTCGTGGAGTACGGGCGGGACCACGACGTGACCCTCGTGGCGTACTCGCCGCTGGCCCGCGGGAAGGTGTTCGACGTACCCGAGATCCGCGACGTGGCCGACAAGCACGACGCCTCGCCCGCGCAGGTCAGCATCGCGTGGCTGCTCCAGCGCGACGGCGTGGCCGCAATTCCGAAGGCTACCGGCGAGGACCACATCCGCGACAACTGGGGCGCACTGCGTCTCGACCTCGACGACGAGGACGTCGAGACAATCGAGAGCATCGACGAGCGCGACCGGCAGGTGGACCCGGAGTTCGGACCGTGGGACTGAACTCGCCATTGCGACGCGGATACTGACGGCGTGCGACCCCGCGCGAGGACGGCCGCAACCCCGAAACTTCATAACGGTCGTAACGTATGAAAAAGCGTAGATGCACGGCGGAACCAGTGGCACCGGCATCGCCGGAGCAGTCCAGTACGACCTGAAGCAACTGCACGAGAGCTGGATGGCGCTGTTCTTCCCGCGCCAGCGCGCGAGTCAGACCGGCGTCCTCGGCAAGTGGGAGCCCTCGACGACCACCGGTACGGTCGCGTATCGGACGTGGAGCGTGGTCGGCACCGCGGTCGTCGCGCTGCTGTACCCGCTCGCGCTGTTCGGGTTCGCGGCGCGGTACTACACCCGGAGGATCGACGGCACTGCGACCCGACTCGGCGTGGTCGGCGTGGTCGTGCTCTCGCTGATCGCGTGGGGCGCGCTGACCGCGCTCGCGCACTTCCGGTTCTCGACGAACGGCTTCCTCGCGGTCGGGGCCGCGGGCGGGGTCGCGACGGTCTCGGCCGCGATCGCGTACGTCACGGGCACCCGCGGCGGGCGCGCGAGCACGGTCCTGCTGGCGTACCCGTTCGCGATGACGGCCGTCTTCCTCCCGCCGGTGGTCGCGGCGCTGTACTCGCCGACGCTGTCGGACGTCATCTTCCCGAACAGCTACTCGCTGGCGGTCTGGCTGCTCGACAACCCGCTCGACCTCTGGGGAATCAACACGTTCCTGCGCGAGCAGTTCACCCTCGAAGGCGCGAACTACGTCGCGATGTGGTTCGGCCTGTCGGTCCCCGTCGGCTGGTTCCTCGGGCTGCTGGTGACGCTCGCGGACGTCGTGCGGCCGAAAGGGGAGTAGCCGAACGAGGAATCCCAGAAGCGGGAGTCGGTAGCACAACTGTTTTGTCGGTTTCGTCCCCATCACCGCGCATGGAGTTCAGTTTACCCGTGACCGCCGGTGCGCTGGTTGGCCTCGTCGCGCTCGGCACGGCCGGGCTCGTCGGGATGGACGTGATGGCGACGAACACAGTGTTGATGATGGTCGCGCCGTCGATGCTAGCGTTCGGCGCGATAGCGCTGTTCCTCGGGGTCAAGCACGGCGAGTACCGGGCGACGAGGTAGAGGCAGGCGAGAGAGAAACGATTCGGAGAGAAGACAGTCGAAAGCGTCGGTGGACAGGAAACGAATTCGCGGCGTTCGACGAACTATCGCGTTACCCGGTCAGGCCCATCGCTTCGATCTGTTCCTGATACCGATTTCGAATGGTGACTTCGGTGACTTGGGCCACCTCGGCGACCTCGCGCTGGGTCTTCTTCTCGTTGCACAGCAGCGACGCGGCGTAGATCGCGGCGGCGGCGTAGCCGGTCGGCGACTTCCCGGAGAGCATCCCCTGCTCGGCGGAGGTCTCGATGATCTCGTTGGCCTTGGCCTGTACCTCCTCGGGGAGGTCGAGTTCCGAGCAGAACCGCGGGACGTACTTCGTCGGGTCGACGGGTTTCATCTCCAGTCCGAGCTCCTGGGAGATGTAGCGGTACGTGCGGCCGATCTCCTTGCGCTCGACGCGTGAGACGCCCGCGACCTCCTCCAGCGAGCGCGGGATGCCCTCCTTCCGGCAGGCGGCGTACAGCGTCGCGGTCGCGACGCCCTCGATAGAGCGCCCGCGGATGAGGTCCTCCTTCAAGGCCCGCCGGTAGATGACCGACGCGACCTCCCGTACCGACCGCGGAACGCCGAGCCCGGACGCCATGCGGTCGGACTCCGAGAGCGCGAACTGGAGGTTGCGCTCGCCCGCGTCCTTGGTCCGGATGCGGTTCTGCCACTTGCGCAACCGATTCATCTGGGTGCGCTTCTCGGAGGAGAGCGACTGGCCGTAGGCGTCCTTGTCCTTCCAGTCGATGGTGGTCGTCAGCCCCTTGTCGTGCATCGTGTTCGTCGTCGGGGCCCCCACGCGGCTCTTGTTCTGGCGTTCCTGGTGGTTGAACGCGCGCCACTCGGGCCCGCGGTCGATGTTCTCCTGTTCGAGCACGAGACCGCACTCCTCGCAGGTGAGTTCGGTTCCATCCGCGCTCTTCGCGAGCTTGGTCGACTCGCACTCGGGACACTGCTGGCTCTCGCCTCGCTTCTGCTCCTGTTTTTGCTCTGACCCGTTCTCTTGTTCTTGCCGCCGACGAGTTCTCTCCACGATAGGTAGCTAGGTGAGCAAACGGGTATAACACTTGTCCGTCGGAACATCGAAAACATCCAACCAAAACGCGTCGGAATCATTAAGCATCCCGCAGGCACGACAACGATAGCGAAGAGACAGTTCGGCAAGGTCCGTCGCGTAGGCCCGGTCAACCGTCCGGTCGCGTGCGCACAGTTATCAGTCCGGGCACCTCCCAGCTACTCCATCGCGAGCGAAGCGAGCGGACCAAGGAACCCTCGCCGGAGGACCAAAGCGGCGAAGCCGCTTCGTCCCGACGGAGGGGTTGACGCCGTGTTTTCCATGACCGTTTTCCAAGGCAGGGAGCGCCTACGGCGCTCTCGACCGCTGGAAACGTTTCACATGTAACCGAGATCGCGCAGGCGCTCCATCAGGTCCTCCTTGTCCTGGGCGCGGCCCGCGCGCTCGGTGGTGTCTTCGAGGTTCTGGAGCCACGCCGGCTCCTCGTCGGACTTCTCGGTGCTGACCTCACTGCCGAGCGACCGGAACCCGGCGAAGTACTTCGGGCTGACCGGGATATCGTCCTGCGTGAGACCGTTCGGCAGGTCGTCGTCGGACTGCGGGACGTAGCCGTCGTCGGGGTAGTCCTCGACGGTGTCCGGGACGACGAAGCCCCAGAAGGCGTCCCAGACCGCGCGCTCGTCGAACTGGAGGATCGGCTGGACGCGGTCGTGGGGCGGGTAGATGTCGGGGTCGTGGCGCGGGCTGAAGAACGTCTCGTCCGCGCGGGCCTCCTGCTCGTCCCAGCGCACGCCCGAGATGATGCCGTCGATGTCGAGTTCCTCGATGGTGTCGTTGAGCGCGACCGTCTTGAGGAGGTGGTTGCCGACGTACGTGTCGAGTAGGAACGGGAACGTGTCCTCCTCGTACTCCAGAATCTCGCGCACGTGGTGCTGGTTGTGCTCGTTCAGGGCGTCGATGGGGATGTCGTCGCCGGGTCCGAGGTCGTTCGCCTCGGCGTAGTCGCCCACGTCGTCGTTGCTGGCGTAGACGACGTCGAGGTCCCACTCGTCCTCCCACTTGGCGACGAAGTCGTGGATCTCGTCGAAGTGCTGGAAGTGGTCGATGAACACCGCGGTCGGGGTCGGGAGGTCGAACTTCTCGGCGACCTCCTTGATGAAGTACAGCGTGAGCGTCGAGTCCTTCCCGCCGGTCCACATCACGGCGGGGTTCTCGTACTCTTCGAGACCCTTTCGGGTGACCTCGATTGCCTTCTCGATCTTGTGCTCGATGGACGGGTAGTCCTCGGGGCTCTCGCCTTCGCCGTCGCTATAGTCGACGTCGACGTAGTTCGGGAAGTCTTCGGGCATCGTTCGTAATTATATCTAATTACAGGGCTAAAGTGCTTTTCGGCTCTCCATCGTGACAGGATGCAAGAACCGGTCCGTAGGCGGCGTTTACCGCCGTTTCGCACGCTATCTGTTACCACACCAATGCGCTATTCGACCAGCCGAGAGCGGCAGCGAAGGCCACACCCACCCCATCGCAGCGAGCCGAAGGCTCGCGCACGAGCGGTCGTACCGCGCGCGAACGAACGTGAGCGCGCGGCCTTTTTTGGTCCAGATTTTTTCGAGGAGCGGTGTGCAGGGGTGCGCCGTCCGGCGCACCCCTGCACACCCGACGAAGAAAAAAGGTGGTCTTAGATGAACTCGTTGTCCCGCCAGTCGACGCCGCTCGACGACGACCCGCCGGAGTTGGGCCCCTCCACGACCTCGATGGAGGCCGGGCGGTCCTCGCCCTCCACGATGCGGGTGGCCTGTAGCTCGCCGTCGACCTCGCTGATGGCGGTGAGCGTCCCCTTCTCCGCCTGTCGCGCGAGCTCGCAGAGCACGAGGAACATCGGGTACTGGACCGCGGTGTTCTGGAGCACGGTCTCGCGGTCGCCCTTGAACGCCGCGACCTCGATGAGCTCGCCCAGCGGCTCCTCGTCTTCGTCGATCTCCTCTACGTCGTCACCCCACCGCGGCCCTTCCCGGCGCTTCTGTTCCTCCTCGGTGTACACCCGGGTCTCGGAGATGCTGGCCTTCAGCTGAGCGGTCGGCGTGTACTTGCTGATGGTCTCGTCGTCCGACACCGCGCTGATGATGAGCGTGTTCTTGCGCCGGGTGATGTCCACGCTGGCGATCTCGGGCGGGAGGTCCGGGTCCTCCTCGAAGTAGTCGTAAACGGTTTCGAGCGGCAGTTCGAGCGTCGAGTGAAGTCGATATACTTGCCCCGTCATTTGTGATTTCCACGCAGGTTCCCGGCTAGCGATACGGTCCACGGTACTGTAGGCGGTCCAAACATATATGGGCTGTTCTTTTGGTCCGAGTTTCGGTGGTCGAAACGACTGTCAGGCCGACAGGGTGTCGGCCAGTTCGCCGCGTTCGTCGAGTTCGGCCAGCACGTCGCTCCCGCCGACGAACTCGCCGTCGACGAACGTCTGCGGGATGGTCTCCCACCCGCTGTGGTCTTCGAGCGCCTCGCGGTGCTCGTCGAGCGCGTCGAGTACGTCTACGGTCTCGTAGTCGTCGCGGTGGTGCTGGATGAGTTCGAGCGCCTTCTGCGAGTAGCCACACTGGGGCATCAGCTCGTTGCCCTTCATGAACAGGACCACGTCGTTGTCCGCGATGGCGGAATCGACGCGCTCGCGGACTTGCTCCGCCGACAGGTCGCTTTCGGGCTGGAACGTCATACCCTGCAGTACGGTGTCGGCCCGCAAAGAAGTTGCGTTACCTTCTGCCCGCAACGCGCCGTTACTCGTGGTCGCCCACCTGCCACTTGCCGTCGCCCATCTGCCATCACTCGTCGTTGCCCACGCGGACCACGTTGATGAGCGAGTGGACCGGGACGCCCTCGACCTCGTCGACGCCCTGCTTGTCCACGAGGACGCAGCACGCGACCGGGTTGCCCCCCTCCTCGCGGATGGCAGTGACAGTCTCGGTCATCGTGGTCCCGCTGGTGATCGTATCGTCGACCACGTAGCACTCCCGGTCGCGGATCTGGGCGAAGTTCCGCGAGAAGGTGCCGCCCAACTCGTCGATGTCGCCCTCCTCCCACTGGTGTTTGCTCGGCGCGTACGTCCCGAGGTCGGTGTCGAGTTCGCGCGCGACCGAGGTGGCAAGCGGCGCGCCCGCCTTCTCGATGCCGATGGTGAGGTCGACCTCTTCGCCCTGCTTGCCCAACAGGTCGGCCATCGCCGCGGCCGCGTGGGTGAGGCGGGTGCTGTCCCGGCCGAGTGCCGACCAGTCGACGTGGATGTCGTGCGGGCCGCCCGAGGGCTCGGGGCGAGGTGCCCCGGCCGCAGGCTCCGCGCCGGCACCGCTACGATCGACCAGCCAGCTCGCTGTCTCCCGCGAGACGTTGAGTTCGTCGGCAATCTCCCCTTTCGACAGCCCCTGCTCGGCGAGCTGGGCCGCGCTTTCGATGAGGTCGTCTACGTTCTTCATGTTCCCGAGAGTTGTACCGCCGTCTTTATTGCCGTTTCGTCGTGGCGAGACTGCGATTCGTCGCTGGCCGACCCGGCTTGCGTATCGTCCCCGAACGCCGCCTCGAACTCGTCGAGGCCGTACACGCCGGTCACGAGGTCGGCGAGGAGCCGCTTCGGAAGCTCGCCCAGCGTCTCGATTGCGGCCTCGAAGTGGCTCACGTTGGAGTTGACGCTGCCCACGAGCGCCTTGTTCGTCATCACGAGTTCCTCGTGGAAGTGGCCGCCGTCGACCTCGAACGTCCACGAGTCGGGCACGCCGAGCAGGGCCGCGACCCCGTTCGGCGCGAGCGCGTCGACGCACTCGACGGCGTGTTTCGCGTGGCCGGTCGCCTCGTACACGAGGTCCATCGGCTCGTGAGCGTCCGGAATCTCCGGCACCGGCGTTCGTCGCGAGTCGAGGTACGTCGCGCCGAGCGCCTCCACGAAGTCGATGGTGGGGTCGGGCCGGTCGCGCCGCCCGAGACAGTAGAGACGGTCGTACTCCCGCGCGTCGAGCATCGCGAGCGTGAGCAGGCCGAGGCTCCCGTTGCCGAGGACGAGGGCGGACTCTGGCTCCCAGTCGAACGCCGACCGCGAGGCCGAGGCGTGTTCGAGGGCCTTCTCGGCGATGCTGGCGGGTTCGAGGAGGAACCCCCACTCCGTGAGGTCGTCGGGAACGGGGACGAGGTACTCGGCCGGGCTGGTGAAGTACTCGGCCATGAACCCATGCGCGCCGTCGATGCCGCGCTCGACGCACGCGTCGGGCGGAGCCATGTCGGGTTCCCCACGCGCGAAGTATTCGTTCGTATCCGCGGCCGAAGCGTCGGTCCCCGCGGCCGGGGGTCCGCGCACCGTTGGCGCGACCACGTCCCCCTCCTCGAAAGTGGTGCCGTTGGCCTCGGCGACTACGCCGACCGCCTCGTGGCCGAGCACGAGGCGGTCCTCGCCCGGCGGGAACCCGCCGTGGCTCCCTGCGAGGACTTCGCGGTCGGTCCCGTCCACGCCCACGCGGAGCGTTCGGACCAGCACCTCGCCGGGCCCGGGGTCGGGCCGCGGCAACTCGGCGATCTCCGGCGAGGACTCACCGCGCCGCACGACGATTGCGTCCATGCCCGCGGCTACGGCGAGCAGGACTAAAAGTATTTATTCTATATCGAGTAAACTTCACAAACGATGGGGCTGGCGACCGTCGAGTCCCGAGTTCCGAGCCCCGAGCCCCGAGCCCCGGCGGGCTAGGCCCAGCCCTCGACTCACTACGTCCAAAGGTCGTACAGGTCGTCGCGGATCGGGTCGGAGACGAACTCGTCGGCGAGTGCGACGCCGAAACCGCGGGTTTCGGCGTCGCACTCGCCCGCTTCCGCGACCGCGCCGACCTCGCTCGCGGGGATGTCTTCGGCAGCGAGCGCGGCGAGCGCGTCGTCCGCGGCGTCCTCCGGGACGGTGGCTACCAGCGCGCCGGAGCCGAAGATGGCAAGCGGGTCCACGCCCATCACATCGCAGAGTTCGGCGGTCTCCTCGCGGATCGGTACCGAATCCCGGTCGATTTCGAGGCAGACACCCGAGGCGGTCGCCACCTCCACGAGGCCGTTCAGCAGACCGCCCTCGGTCGGGTCGTGCATCGCGGTCGCGTACTCGCGGAGCACGGCCGCCTCGGGCGCGACGCTGATGTCGCCGAAGAACGACTCCGCGCGGTCGAGCAGGTCGGCCGAGAGCCCCAGTTCCTCGCGGAAGTCGGTCGCCAGTATCGCGGTGCCTTCGATCCCCGCGCCCTTCGTGAGCAGCACGCGGTCGCCGGGTTCGGCCCCGCCGGTCGGCACGAACTCGTCTGCCAGCCCCATCGCGGTCAGCGACACCATCGGGCGCTCCAGCGCCGGGGTGTACTCCGAGTGTCCCCCGACGATGGCGACCCCCAGCGCTTGCGCTTCCTCGTCCATCTGGCGGGTGAGCACGTCCAGCGTCTCCGGGTCGTCGTCGGGCAGGAAGACGACGTTCGTGAGCCATCTGGGGTCGGCACCCGAGGCCGCCACGTCGTTGCACGCGACGTTGACCGCGAGCGTGCCGAGGCGCTCGCGCGCCAGCGAGAGCGGGTCGGAACTCGCGACGAGCAGCTGGTCGCCGACCCGCATCGCCGCGGCGTCCTCGCCGTATCGCGGTCCCATCACTACGTCGTCGTCGTGCGCGCCCGTCCGCGAGAGCACCTGCGCGAGCGCGTCGCGGTCGAGTTTCCCGATCATACTCGTCCCTCGGTGGTCGGTGGCCGTAAATATCGGTGTCTTCGCGTTGGACGGGGCGGGTTCGGATAGGCCGAACCCGCGGAGCAGAGAACCTTAGTGGCGCGCCGCCGAAGCGCCGGACATGACCGAAGTCATCGTCGCCGGCGGAGGACTCGCCGGACTCGTCGCTGCGCGCCGCCTCGCGGACGCGGGTGCGGACGTCCGCCTGTACGAGCGCCACCGAGACCTCGGTGGCCGGGTCCGGTCGCTCCGCCGGGACGGCTACGTCCTCGACCGCGGATTTCAGGTGCTGTTCACCGCCTACCCTGCGGCCCGGCGCGAACTCGACTTCGCGGCGTTGGACCTCCGGCAGTTCAAGCCCGGCGCGATGGTCGCCAGACCGGGCCGCCGGTCGACGCTGTCCGACCCGTTCCGGGACCTCGACGCCGCGCTCGAAACCGTGCTGAACCGCGACGTGACCCTCCGAGACAAGCTCGAAGTGTGGCGACTCCGCCGCGAACTCGCCGACAAATCGATTCAGGACATCGTCCGCGGCGAGGACGCCACGACCCGCGAGTCCCTCCGTGACCGGGGCTTTTCCGAGCAGTTCCTGACCAACTTCGCGGAGCCGTTCTACGGCGGCATCACGCTCGACCGGAGTCTGAACACCTCGCGGAAGGCGTTCGAGTTCGCCTTCAAGATGCTGACCGTCGGCGAGATCGCGGTCCCCGCCCGCGGAATGGGTGCAATCGCCGAACAGTTGGCCGACCGCGCCCGCGAATCTGGGGCCGACCTCCGGACCGCCGAAACCGTGACTGACCTCAGCGCGACGGTGGAGACTTCGCGAAACCCCGCGAGCGACGGTGGGAGTAGCAGGGGCGGCGACGGCGGAGGCAACGAAATCGTAGGCGTAGACGGCGGAGCCGAGGTCACCGTCGAAATCGGGCGGGAGACGACCACCGCCGACGCCGTCGTGGTCGCCACCGACCCGAAGCAGGCCCGCGAGCTGACCACCGTGAAGTCCATCCCGACCGAGGCGAACGGCTGCGTGACCCAGTACCTCGCGTTCGACGGGCCACCACTCGACGCCGGGAAGCGACTCCTGCTGAACGCGGGCGAGTCCGGCGGGGCCACCGAGGCCACCGAGTCCGGCCAGGTCACCGAACCCGCCCCGAACCACGTCGCACAGCTGTCGGCGGTCGCGCCCGAGTACGCGCCCGACGACCGGAACCTCCTGAGCGCGACGTATCTCGGCGTGCCCGACGCGCCGGACGAGGACCTCGTGGCGCGGACGGCCCGGACCCTCGACTCGTGGTACCCCGAGCGTCACATCGACCTCGACCACCGCCACACCAGCCGAATCGAGTTCGCGCAGTTCGCCCAGCCACCGGGCATCCACGACCGCCTGCCGGACGTTCGCGCGCCCGACGGCCCGGTCTACCTCGCGGGCGAGTACACCGAGGCCTCCTCGCTGAACGCCGCGATGGAGAGCGGTCGGGCGGCGGCGAAGGCTGTCGCAGAGGATCTGGGTCTGGCGTAGGCCGGAATCCGTCCCGGTTCGGTAGTCGACGCTCGCTTCTGCTCTGGCGCGTCGGCTGCGATTTTCAACTGGCGCATCGGCCGCGATTTTCAACTCCCTCGCGCTCGACGACCTCCGGGCGCGCACTGCCGAGTACACCGACGACGGCCGGCCCGTCACCGACGACGGCCGGCCCGTCACCGACCACGACAGCTACGCGCTGGTCGACCTCGTGGACGCGCTCCGGTCGCGGGGGTACCGTGACGCTGGAAATCCGGGGACGCCGGTGTTCGTCCGGGCGTAGCGTCCCGTTACGACGAGGTCGAAGACGAGTCGTCGGACCCGTCCTCGTCGCCGAGGTCGCCGAGGTCGCGCTCGCCCAGCGACGGCGCGGCGTCCACGTCCGGGCTGAGCCGTTCGCCGTGGAGCAGGTCGGTCACGACGATGCGGACCGCCTGAATCACCAGCACGAAGAACAGCGGGAGCAGGAAGAAGCCGTACCAGCCGAACAGCATCGGGCCGAGGATGTACGCGAACATCATGATGCCGACGTGGATGTCGTTGCCCGAGATGTACGGCTGGAGGAACGTCTGTGGCAGGATGTCGAGGGCGAGAAACGACACAACCAGCAGGCCGATGGGGTAGATCATCGCCGGACCGCCCTGCTGGGAAGCGATCCACGCGAGATACGCGACCAGCGGGACGTAGACGACTTTCCCCACCACGAGTGGGATGAGGCTGGTGATTCCGGTCAGCAGGGCGAGCAGGACGGCGAACGGGATGGACAGGGCTGGCGGCGCGAGGAAGTTGAAGCCGTAGTAGACCACGGCCGCGAGCACGGACATGACGAGCACGAACAGCACGTTCCCGAAGAATACCGTCTCTAGCTCGTCGTCCACGGCGTAGGCGTAGGCGTGGCCGGCCGACCCCTCGGGAGCCATCTCGTCGCGGAACCACGCCGCGATGCGGTCGTCGTCGCGGAGCAGGAAGTAGCTCAGCCCGAACGCCAGCGAGAGCACGATGAGGACGTTCAGCACCGTCCCGAGCGCGGATATGGCGGCGGTCGCCACCTGCCGAATCCGCCCCGTGTCGGCCGACTGAAGCTCCGACGGGTCGTTCAGGAGCGTCTCCACGAAGTTCTGCTGGGGCGCGCTGAGACTCTCGATGTTCAGCAAGGACGAGAGCAGTCCGGTTCCGGGGATCCCCGACAGCGACGACACGTCGCGTAGCCCCGCCAGCACGACGTAGACGACTATCAGGAGTATCGGGATCACGAAGCCCGCCAGCGTCAGTCCGGCCGCTATCCCGTCGGTGTCGACGTACTCGCTGACGCGGTTGCAGACGGGTCGCGCGGCGTAGTAGAAGAACACGCCGAGCACGAACATCCCCACGAACGAGTAGCCGACGAAGGCGACTCCCGCGCCGAGCGCGAGGACGTAGAGCCACCATGCGACTCGATTTCGGTCGTAGTCGATGAACTCGTTCCAGTTCACGGATGAAAACTCCTCATATCGCGGTCGCGCCCGCGGCGACGGGCAAGGCGATGCCGGTGACGAATCGGGCGTCGTCGCTCGACAGCCACATGAACGCGGCGCTCACGTCCTCCGGTTGGACGATCTCGCCGAGCACGTTGTCCGGTCCGGACTGCTCGGCGACTTCGGCCATCTCCTCGCCGATGGACTCGACGATGCCGCCGGTCATGGGCGTGTCCACGGCGGTCGGACAGACCGCGTTGACCGTCACGTCGTGCTGGGCCAGCTCCATCGCGAGCGTCTTCGTGAGCCCCAGCACGCCGTGCTTCGCGGCGGTGTAGTGGCCCAGCCCCGGCGAGGCGACCAGCCCGGCGGTCGAGGAGGTGTTGACGATGCGCCCGCCCTCGCCGCGGTCGACCATGTGCCCGCCGACGTGCTTCGCGCAGAGCCACATCCCCTTGAGATTCACGTCGAGCGCGTGGTCCCACGTCTCCTCGTCGAGATCCATGAGGCCCGACACGGGCGCGACCCCGGCGTTGTTGGCGAGTACGTCGATGCGCCCGAACTCCGCCAGCGCGTGCTCGACGCCCGCCTCGACTTCGGCCTCCTCGGAGACGTCCATCTGGACGCCGAGCGCCCGCGAGCCTCGCTCCTCGACCAATCGGGTCGTCTCGTCCAACTCGGTTTCGTCGCCCAGCTCGTAGGTGGACTCGTCGGTGGTCTCGCAGATGTCTGCACACACCACGTCCGCGCCGTTCTCGGCGTACCGCAACGCGTGCGAGCGTCCCTGCCCGCGCGCGGCCCCGGTGACGAACGCCACCTGTCCGTCGAAGTCGTACTCCGCCATGTTCCGAAGGAGGGACGACAGCGAGCGGTAAAACGCTGTTCGCCGTCTCGACGTCGGAGTGGACGAGAAAATTCGCCAAAAGTCGCTAGAATGCGAATACCCACTTCGGAATGGTGAGTGAAATGACGTTTAGACTGTCGAGGATTATCAACGTGATGAGTATTATCACGAGAATCTTCTGCAGGTTGGTTAGTAGGTTCTCGGTGTCTTCGCTCGTGATGAACTCGGTTGCCCGGGTCAGTCCGTAATCGACCACCGCAAAGCACTCGTCGATCACACCGAAGACGGACATACAAATTCCTTTCAGAGTCCGATTTATCTGGTTGACCGCGAGGGCGAACACCAGTACCTGCGCGAGAAGAACTGTAAGCGAGTTACGGGGACCCCAGTAGCTCCGCTCCCCGACGTGGAGAACGATTTCTTTTTGCCGGATTTCGAGACCCAGCCGTGGCCGACGGTCGGCCGATTGTCCTTCTCTCATCCATGTACAGTTCTATTCTCCCATCTACTTATCTCTATTTTTAGATAATGATATCTCATACAACGGATAATCTATGATAATGACTTAGTATTCTGGAAGTATGCTCGGAGCCTCCGCAGTGTATTCCTCCAATCTGATGGAGATTTACGCCGCGCCAACAGAGATGTGTGGCGGAGCGTAATTTCGGAACGTCACCTGTATCGCCACTTTCGCTGGCTATACGCATATTGTCGAAATCGGCTTCCGTGCTTTCCGAAAATTGGTGGTGTGTCGATTCGCCGCACCCCCTAAACCGCCACGTCCCCTACTTTTCATATGGTCAACGCCTTCTGGCTGGACCGCGACGTGGACCAGACCGCGCGCTGGCTCGTGGACAGCCACGTCCTCTCCTCGATCTTCGAGAACGCGATGGTGCTGACCACCGCGGTCCAGCTGAACGGCTACGCCGAGGGCGACCCCGAGACGCGCGAGGACCTCTACTTCACTCATCCGGACCACCCGCTCACGCGGTGGGCCGCGGCCCACCACGACAACTGGCTGTCCCTCCGGTCGTACACCCAAGCCGCCCACGAGGAGTGGAAGCACCGATGGGACCACCCGCCGGAGAAGGTCCACGGGAGCTGGGCCACCGTCGAGTCGCTGGACAGCCAGGCCGTCGCGGCGCTCGACTGGCCGGGCGAACCGACCGATCCGCTGCAGGTGACCGACGGCTGGCACGCCGACGACTACGTTGAGGCCTACCGGCTCTACTACGCCAACGAGAAACGCGACCTGTTCGAGTGGTCGGGCGGCCGGTCGTCGCCGCCGTGGCTGGACGAGTACCGCCGCGATTCGCGGCCCGGCGTGGAATCGTCGTAATCTCTGCAGTGATGGAATTGCCGGCCAGCCGGCCGGTCAGTCGTCCGCCGAGACGCCGACAGCCCCACCGTCGCGTCGGAGCGCCGCCGTCCCGGCAGCGACGGCGTAGAGGCCGACGACGCCGAGGCCCGCGCCAGCAATCGCGGTGGCGACGACGCTCGTCAGGGGCGTCGGCGGATACGGTGAGAGGGTGCCGTCCACCCCCGTGAGTACCATCGCGGCGACGAACCACGCTCCCGCGGGAACGGCGAGGCGGGCATTCTCCCGAACGACCGACTCCACGTCCATCATCGCGGGTGGTGTCGTCTTCGACGCGAGCGAGACGCCGCGGACCGTCACGTAGAGGGTAGCCATCACTGTCCCGGCGGTGCGAACCGGGCCACCGATATTCTGGAACTCGACGATCCAGGCGAGCAGGTTCCAGAACAGCAGTATCGCGGCGACCGGGACGGATTCGACGACCAATCTGGATGGCTGGAGGGACATACCACATCGCTCTCACCAATCCATCTTAAAGGTCCGTCACCCGTGATCAGCAGTGCGGACGGCCGCCGAGCCTTTGTTCGCCTCCGTCGTCGTTCGGCCGTGCAGCTGCTCGTCTCGGCCCACGACTTCTATCCCGACCCCGGCTCCGGCGGGACGGGCCGGTACGTCCACGAGACGGCCCGACGGCTCGCCGACCGGGGCCACGACGTGTCAGTGCTCACGCGCCGCCGCGGGGACGTGCCATTGCGCGAGACGGTCGCGGGCGTCCAGGTCGCGCGCTACGACTTCTCGATTGCAGACCAGCCCGCGCCGACCATCGCCGCCCAGTCGCCCGCCGCGATTCGGGCGGTCCGTGACCACCTCGATGCCCTACCAGCGCCGGACCTCGTGAGCTTTCAGGGCACCGTCACCGACCCGCTGGTCGACCTGCTCGTGAACGACGACGTTCCTCGTAGCGCGACGGTCCACAGCCCGTGGCCCACCGAGTACCGCATCCGGGCGAGTCACGAGTCGGGCGTGTCGGTCGCGCGCCGGGAACTCAACGCCATGCTCCGCGAGCGCGTCGAGCGGTGGACTCTCGACCGGTGCGACCACGCGACGACGCTCAGCGAGTTCATGGCCGAGACGTTGCGGGACGTTCACGGCCCGGTAGTCGACACAGAAGTAGTCCCCGGCGGCGTGGATGCCGAGCGCTACCGGCCGGACGCGGGGGTCTACGAGCCGATGGCGGTGAGAAGGGGACGTGAGCAGGCAGCGGGGAAGGGACGTGAGTGTACGTCCGCCGTCGAACTCGACGGCAGACGCGCCGATGGCGGAGCCAGCGCGCACGGCGAGGCCAACATTGACTGCGGGACCAGCCCGCCCGACAGTCCCCGCGACGGCGAGCGAGTCGCCGACGGAACTTCCGTCGGCGACTCGCTCGCCTTCCTGACGGTCCGCCGACTCTCGCCGCGGATGGGCCACGACCTGCTCCTCCGGGCGTTTGCCCGAGTCGCAACTGACCACCCGGATGCCCAACTCTACGTCGCGGGGGACGGCCCGCTCCGCGGGGACCTGGAGCGAATGGCGGCCGACCTCGGAATCGCGGACCGGGTGACCTTCCTCGGCTACGTTCCCGACGAAGATCTGCCGAGCGCCTACGCTACCGCGGACTGCTTCGTCCTGCCGACCCGCCGGTTGGAGGGGTTCGGCCTCGCCACGCTGGAAGCGCTCGCCTCCGGCACGCCGGTCGTCGCCACCCCGGTCGGCGGTACGACTGAGATTCTGGCCGGACTCCGTGGGGACGACCGGGTTCCGGCCGAGATGGTCGTCCCGTCGTTCGGCGCGAGCGCGCTCGCCGACCGGCTGGCCGCGTGGGCCGACCTCGCACCCGCCGAGCGCGCGGCCGCGGGGCGTGCGTGCCGCGAGCACGCCCGCGAGAACTTCTCGTGGGAACGGGCCGCCGATGCCCTCGCGGAGCAGTATGCGACCCTGATCTGATCGACTCCAAGTTGTGCTCCGAACCGTCGAAAATCAGTCGCTGCCCGCCGGTCGCTCGGCCGGCGTCTCCGCGACGGCGAACGGGACCTCCGCGGTCGGCCGGTCGAGCGCTTCGGCGACGATCCCCCGAATCTGTCGCTGGAAGCGCCGCCGACCGAACCGCCTGCGGATCGCTTGGGGGCCGAACGGCCGCCGGAGGTCGCGCTGGAGCGCGGGGTCGGCCATCACCGCGACGATCTTGTCTGCGGCGTCCCCGACGCTCCCGTAGAGCAGTCGCTCGCGGTCGTTCACGATGGCGTGCTGACCGCCCTCGTCGGGGACGAACGGGATCGCCCCGCCCGCCGCGAGCTCGGCGACCGCCATCCCGAAGTGCTCGTACTCCTTGCCGTGGATGCCGTACCGGTGGTTGCAGATGCGCTCGACCAGTTCCTCGCGGGGGAGTTCGCCTTCGAGATGGACGTACTCGCGGTCCGCGGCCATCCCCTCGACCTCCGCGCGGTACGCCTCGTCGACGGTCGGGCCGACGACGTGGAGGTGGGTGTCCTGGCCCCGCTCGCGGACGCCCGCGGTGATCTCGATCAGTTCTACGATGCGCTTGCTCCGCTCGATGCGGCCCACGGTCACGATGCCGTCCTCGCGGTCGGCCCACGCGCGGTCCTCGAACTCTCGGGTGTCGACCGGCGGGTGGAGGACCTGCGGGCGGACGCCGTAGGCGTCCTCGACCACGTCGGCGGTCCACGCCGAGTTAGCCAGCAGCGCGTTCTGGTGGATCTCCTCGCGGTCGACCGCTGCGGCCTGCGTGGCCAGCCGCTCGTAGAGCGAGTCCTCCTCGACCGTCGGGTGGAAGATGTGTTCGCGCTCGTCGAGGCCCACGGTCCAGTCGAACGGGAAGTGGACGTACTGGACCGCGTCGGGGCCGAGGCCGAGTTCGTTGATCGTGCTGACCAGCAGGTCGAAGTCGTCGCGCCGCCGCCGGGCGTACCGCCCGAGCAGGGCGTTCTGGAGCACGTAGTACTTCAGTCCGAACCGCCGGTTGAGCCACGGCGCGAGGTGGCCCGCGCGCTCGACCGTCAGCGCGTCGGCGTCCACGTCGGTGTCGAAGTAGTCGTCGAGTTCGTCGAGGTCGGGGTGGGTCAGCGTGAGCAACGTCACGTCGTGGTCGGTCTGCAAGGCCTCGATGACGTTCATCGCGACCGCCTCGCCACCCCCCTTCGACATGAGATTCATGTGGACGACTGCGATTTCCCCCATCGTATCGTTCTCCTGTGAGGAGGTCGCCACCGCTGAAGTTAGGCGTATTGGGCGGAGGTGGACACGTCACCGACGGAGGACGAGTCCGACTTAAGCTGACAAACGTATTGTCGATAGGTGATGGATATGGGTGAATACGGTAGGTGACGCCACCGGCGAGTACGGCGGCCCGGCGCACCGCC
>NZ_QLVG01000047.1 GCF_003382685.1 Halorussus litoreus
GAGCGCGGCGTCGACGCCGCGCTCGCCAGCACCACGCTCGCGAACGTCGCGTTCGCATTCGTCGCGCTCGGTCGCACCCCAATCGCTCTCCACGAAGCGGTCGCCGACCACGACCTGATCGACGTGTTCGGCGTCGAGAACGGCCAGCGCGGCCTCGACGCTCGTGACGGCCGCCAACTCGACTACCGGGCCGGCGGCCGCGAACGCGCGTTCGAGTTCTCGACCGGTCGCGTCGTCCGGGGTGAGGTAGAGAACGCGTAGCGCTTGGCTCATCGTCGTGTCGTGGGGGGAGTATTGTTCATCTCTGGAGTGACACCGAACGTCCGCACGGCCGGAACCGAGCGGTGGCTGTCGGAAGTAATCTATCTTTAGTACGGGACGCGAAATTGAAAAAGGACACGGCCGAGCGGACGAATCCTGTCAGTTCGTTCGGTGCGATGTTCGTCAGTGAGAACCTACCCCTGTCCCGTCTCGACCGCCACGTCCTCGAAGGTCACCGCGACCGACTCGCCGTATCGGTCGCCGTTCTCCTCGTCGTGGCGCATGTACTGCGGCGGTTCGACCCGCACGTCGATGTCGTAGCGACCGTCGCCCGGAACTTCGAGATTCTTCCCGTAGTGGTAGAGGCCCGGGTGCCAGACCAGCGGGACGGTTGTCGGCCCGACCTGCTCGCCGTCCTCGGGCCTCAGCGTGGCGACGACGGTGCAGCCCGGGACGAACCGACCGTCCGCGGCGTCACAGACCGCCACTTCGAGGTGGCAGTTCTCCTCGTCGGGCTCGACCCACTCGAACCGCCCCTCGTCGACGAGCGCGTACATCCCCTCGGCCTCCTCCTGTGCGAATCCGACCACGTAGTCGCCTACCTCCTGCTTGCCGCCGGTCTCGGCGACCTCGTTGGCCATGTAGTCCAGCGCCTCCCGATACGCCTCGCCAGCCTGTTCGGCGAGATCGAGTTGCTTCTGGTCGACCTCGTCGCTGGTCACTTTCTCCGGATTGTCGGGCATGGCATCACAGGGTGGACGGGAGAAACGGGATTAAGGGTTGTGGCGGGGAAATCGAGAATTACGCTGGTCGATTCATTCGCTCGGAGAATGCGCCGGCCGGGACTTGAACCCGGGTCGATGGCTTGGAAGGCCATAGTCATACCACTAGACCACCGGCGCGCTTCGCTCACTTCGTTCGCTCGCACGCCGAGGCTCGCAAATCCTTCGGATTTGCTCACCACCGGCGCACTGCATTTGTTTGTGCGCCGAGCCTTGCCGAGCGGGGCAAGACACCAGCGCGCTGCGTTCGGCGTGACGCCGACGCGTACCCTGAAATTTGCTACCCGGCATTAAGGGCCTTACTGTTTCGCTCGGTTCTGGGTGGTGCGGTTATCGTCGGCTCAAGCAGTAGCGAGGTTCGCAGTCATTCCCCGGACGTTTCCACGGAGACGCGACCACCTCGAACTACGCCCGACTCCGAACCGTCGCGTAGCAGTTCCCGCTCGACAGCTCGAACTCGACCAGTTCGAGGTCGCTCGCCGCGATCTCGGCCTCGAACTCCGCGGGCGCGTAGACGTGGTAGAATCGGCCCACCGTCTCGCCGCCCGGCAGCGTCCAGTCGATGGTCGCGTCGAACCCCGCCTCCGCGTCGCCGTCCTCGTCGAATCTGTCGTGGGCCGTGCTCCACGCGCTCACGAGCGCTCGGCCGTCGGGCGCGAGGACGCGCGCGAGTTCGTCGAGGCTATCGCGCCGGGTAGCCTCGCTCGGCAGGTGGTGGAGCGTCGCCACGTAGACCGCGAGTCCGACCGTGGCGTCCCGAAGCGGGAGTCGCGCCGCGTCGGTCTGCACCAGTTCGGCGTCGAATCGCCGGTTGGCGGCGCGCTCGCGCGCGGTGGCGAGCACGCCGCGGCTCGCGTCCGCAGCCACCACGCGGTCGGCCCGCTCGGCCAGCAGTTCGGCGTGGCGACCGTTGCCGCAGCCGAGGTCGAGCGCGACCGACGCGGGGTCCCCGCCGTCGACGAACTCCGCGTTTTCGCTGAACTCCGCACTGTCGACGAACGCCTCGACCTCCGGCCACGGGTACTCGCGGGTCTTCGCGAAGTGGTCCGCGATGCGGTCGTAGGTCGCTCGGACCGCGGCGCGCTCTGGGTGGGGGTCGTCAGCCTCGGCCTCGTCCATACCTGTCGGGGTTGCGGTCCCGGCGACAAAACGGCACCGTTCACCATCGCTGTCGAAGGTAGAACGGAAAACGACGATTCGGAACTTGCCCTCTGCTACGGCACCGGTCGCCAGTCGGTCGTCTCGCCCACGCCCTGCACGCGGAGCTGGGTCTCGCCGCCGTCGTCCTCGCGGACCTCGATCTGGGCGTCGAACAGCTGCTGGAGGGTGCTCATCGTCTGCTGGTCGTGGGTGGTCGAGTCGATGACGAACACGCCGAGCGCGTCCGCGCTCTGGACCCGGCCGGTGAACACGTGGAGGAAGCGGAACACCGTCTGGAGGTTCGAGTACATCAGCAGCGTCGACAGCGAGTGGAGCAGGATGCGGTTGCGCTGGACGCCGCCCTCCTTGTAGAACGCTTCGAGGAACTCCGAGAGCTGGATTCCGATGCCGGTCATGTCCTTCGGCGAGGAGACGTAGGCGATATCGGCGGTGTCGACGGGACTGGTTCCCTGCTGTTTGGAGACGCAGTCGACGACCCCGAGCGGGCCACTCTCGTCGCGGCCCAGCGACTCCCGGAGAGCCTCGCGCACGTCCTCGCCACCGTCCTTCGTGGTGACGACGATCGATCCCTCACCGTGGCGACTACCGTGTGCGAGAATCTCGATTGCGAGTTCGCGTTTGCCCGTCATCGGCGGCCCGGCCACCAGGAGGTTCGTCCCCGGCTCGACCTCGACCCCCGAACAGACGTCACCCAGTCCGTACATGGCGGTTCCTCGCGGTGAAATCGTCGCCGGGACGCGACCGACCCGAAGGGTGTCCCGGTTTCGTCTGCCAGCAAAATCTCCTGTTTAGCTTATATTCTTTTTGATTACTGTTGGCTTTTCGGGGAGGGATGCTCGGCCGCGACGAATCGAGACGAATGCCGTGAAATTGAGACGAATGCCGTGAAATTGAGACGAATGCCGTGAAATCGAGGCGAATAGCGCGAAATCGAGGCGAATAGCGCGAAATCGAGACGATACGCGTGAGTATCAATACGACGATTCGAGGCGGTCGATGCGGTCGAGCGACTGTTGGCGGACGTACTCGATCGCGATGCGGGTGAGGTGGTCGCCCGAGTCGGCCCAGCCGTCGGCCCGGTCGAGGTACGTGTTCACGATGCGGCGCAGGCGCTCGACGCCGGCCGCTCTGTCGTTCGCGAGATTCAGCTCCGCGGTCACGGGCGTGAGCTGGGTGCCCCTGTCCTCGGGGTAGTCGTCGGTGTCGTCGAGGCCGATCTGCGCGCCGACCACCAGCAACACGATGGCGCGCTTGAACCCCTCGCCCAGCTCCACCCCGAGGTCGGCCTCGTACATGTTGAGCATGTCCTCGTAGAGGATGCCCACCCGGGCGTACTGGGTGGCGAAGTACGGCAGGTCGGCGTCGGCCTCGAACAGGTCGGCCCCGTCGGGGTCTGGGAACTTGTACCGCTCCCGGATGGCTTCGGCGGCAGCCTCGCGTTCGGAGGGGTCGTCGGTCCCCTCCGCGTTGCGGAATCGGTCGAGCAGGTCGCGGAACTCCCGGTCGGCCTCCTGATGGCGCTCGGAGACGGAGACGGCGTGTTCGTAGTGCTCGCGGACCGCCTCCGGCGTCTCGTCGGCGCCGAGCCACGCCTCGACGCTCTCCTGCAAACTCGCCTGCGCGAGTTCGGCCACGCGCTCGCGTGGGCGCAGGTTCGTTTCGAAGTCCTCGTACTCGTCGTCGTTGACCGCGTCGCGCATGTCGCCGTCGAGCAGCGCCCGGACGACGTTGCGAGTCGTCTCGCGCCCGCGCGCCGCGAAGTCGCGGTCGACCTCGCTGCCGATCCGGCCGAGTGGCACGTCCCCGGCGAGAACGTGGATGCGGCCGAGGGTCAACATCGCGGGCAGGACGAGTCTGGTGTCGTAATCGAATCGCGCTTGCTGGTCCGCCGCGCCCGGTGCGGCATCGAGGTCGCCGGCCTCGCGCGCCCGCTGGAGGTCGCGCTCGACGCTCAAAAACAGCCGCTCGGTCATCGACTCGATCTCGGACTCCACTTCGTTGCGGAGCAACACCATCGCGACCACCCGCGGGTCGCGGCTCTCCGCGAGGTGGCTCGCCAGCGCCCGAACCGTCGCCGGAACTCGTGACCGAACGCGACCCATGTGTCGGCCGAAACTCTCGGGCCACTGCATATCAGGGTTGTGGAAGGCGTCGCGTCGCGGCTCGACGGAGGTCGGCGTGACGGCGGAAACACTCGCCGGAGCGGGCAGGAGAAGCGAGCTTTTTATCACCGCTCCGTCGGGTTTTGAGCCTATATGACTACTTTCGACGGGGTCGCGCGCGGGCTCGGCCGCCTCGGTCGCGGCGTCTCCGTGGCGGCGCGGACGGTGCTCCCGCTCGACACGAATCCGGTTCCGGCCGAGTGGAGCCACGTCACCAAGGTCGATCCCGAGGACGAGAAGAAGCTCCCGCTGCTGTACCCGCTGTACCTTCGCCACACAGACGCCGTTTCCGTCGGCGGATCCGCTCACGTGACGCCTCGGAACACCGAGGAGACGTTCGACCTGCTCGCGCCGGCGTCGATTCCGGTGTTTCACGAGCCGAGCGGTCCCCGGCAGGTCACCCGGCAAGCGCGCGAGCGGGCCGACCTGTTGGCCGTCCCGGAGGTGCTGAACGGGGACGTCGAATCGCTGGTCGGCGATCTGGGCGAGGCCACCGAGTACGCCCGCGAGGAACTCGTGCCGGACCTGCTGGCCGACGAACTCCCGTGGCTCCCCGACGCCATCGCCGACCCGCTCGCGAGCGTCGCCACGTCGTGGCTGCTCGCCGAGGCCGTCTTCGAGGCGTACGTCGTCCAGAACCCCGACAGCGCCGCGGCGCGCGAGGCCGGCGTCTCGGCCGACGACCTGCTGTCGCCCCGTGAGGCGAAACAGCGAGCGATGGCCGCCGAGCGCCACCTCGGAAGCGAACTCGTCTACCTCGAGTACTCGGGCACCTACGGCGGTGACGAGGCGGCCGAGATTCTGGACCGCGTTTCGGACGCGCTGTCGTGGTCCCGACTCTGGTACGGCGGCGGCCTCGATTCGCGCGAGCACGCCGCGCGGATGCTCGACGCGGGCGCGGACGCGGTCGTCGTCGGCGACGCGTTCCACCGGGTCGCCGACGAGGAGTCAGAGGTGTGCGAACGCGCGGAGCGGGAACTCGGTACGGGAGCAGAGGCCGCTGCGGTCGACGCGTGGGTCCGCGAGCACGTCTCGGTCGCCGACTCGAACGCGGCCGCCTATCTCGCCACGATTCCCTCGGTTTCCGACCCAGAGCGGTTCGCACAGCGGTACCTGACCGCGGCTGTTCGGACGTGGCTCGGTCTGCGGGACCGCGTCGCTGACGAGCGATCCGTGACCGCAGCGTCGAGTCTCGACGCCGAGCGGCTTCTGGGGAGGACTGTAGCTGGGCTGAGTGAGGCCGACCTCGCGCTCGTCGACTGCTATCTTCACGCGCTTTTCGCCGACGGGAGAGCTTCGGGACGGTCGGCAGCGCTACCGACGAACCACTTCGCCGTCTCGCTCAGTCCGGAGTAGCGACGCCGCGCGCTTCGGTACCGGTCGGTCGATGGGTTTCACGGGCGGGGTGCAAGCTCGGTGAGAATCGCGGCGTTTAAACCGGCGGGTCGAATACATTCGGTCGCGGGCGCTTAGCTCAGTCTGGACAGAGTACTTGGCTTCGGACCAAGCTGTCGCGGGTTCAAATCCTGCAGCGCCCATTCGTTTTTCGAGCGGTCCACATTCGCACGACGGAAACGGGGCGTTTATAAATCACCCGTCTATTCCGCGTTTGATTCCATTCGACATCCGAACGGGGGTGGCCGTCGTCCCGCGATTCACTAGGATTTACTTCTTGCCCCTTCGACATAAGGTCTTCGAGCAAATCCGCTCTATTGGAGGCTTTAAACACTGATAGTAACGGTCTGCAAGATACAGAGGATAAGTTTAGCGATCGGTCTCAGAAACCGTCGTCGTCATCGCCGACGAACAAAGTTACCTCGCGGCCAATGTCTGCGAAACGGCGACAGAACGGTTATCTCGGCAAATGTTGTACGCCAACTCGTACCATGGAGTTCGCCTGGAAGTCCTTCGATGAACCTGACCCGGAATCCGAACTCCGGGGGGTCGTCGGGTATCTGAACGCGTCGGAGTCCCGGACTGTGCCGAAAATCTTCTGGTATACTCGGAAGATAGAAGCCCAGCTTGCAGAGTCGGACGGGTTGGTCGGTTATGCCCTGCGCGCCAAATTATCCCAGAAGAAGTTCTGGGCGGTTGCTGCTTGGGAGAATGACGACTTGCTCCAAAATTATGTGGAGAGCGATCCACATGCGGGGATCAGAAGAGCGCTCAAACCAGAGATGGAGGAGAGTTGGTTCGTACGGTTCGACGTGACCAGCGAGGAGGTCCCGCTGGACGTCGATAGTGCTCTCAAGCGAGTCCGAACGTAGCGTTGCGGGGTGTATTTTGGGTGGAAAAGCCGTGATTGCGCTCGGAGCCGCAGAAGACATTGTTCAAGGTTCGGTGCTGCATTCGCGCCCTGTATTCAGTAAGACGGTTAGAACCTATCACAGGATTTGGGTTTCAGCAGAGCCGACAAATCATAAACCGAGTTCATCGCGTCTTACGGGATGACCGGCGTCCTCGTCGAGATGGGGTGGGAGCGAGTAATCCGGATCTGGAATGAAATATGGGACTGACTTGACACCGGGGTTTATCGAGTACGCATCACTGAAAGTCAGGTCCTCGTCAACATTTATTTCTCGCGGTGTCTGGAAAAGCGGGATGGCGTAGCGATCTTCGGTCCGAGTTGAGTAACGGACAAACAGTTGGTACGCGACGTTCTCAACTCCCTCCGATTCCAGCATGCTGATGCTCAAACTGAAACCGCCGCGTTCCTGATCTCTATGCGTTACGAGTCCTGGACTCGCAGTGAATTTGACGCGCTCGTCGTGAGGGCGGATAGATCGTTCGTAGTTATGCCGAACGTCGTCGGTTGCTCTCACTAACGGTTCTGGCGAAGTTCCTGCCTCAAGGAGTTCCGAGTCAGCATCGAAATGGGAAACGGTTACGAGTTCAAGGTTAGTGGCGGTACCGTTGCCGTAATTCGAGAGGTACACTATGATATCGTCGCCCTCTACTTCGTAGCCTGAAATCTCTACGAGTGGTGTTCGCTCGATTTCGGCGAGGGTAGCTTGCTTCTCTTGTACGTTCGCCATTTTCAAATAGAGCACTACGAGCGCAAGGGTAAGACCACTATTGATGACGATATTCAGGAGTTCCAAATTCTGAACTCCTTGCCCCGTCGAGAGAAGATAGGTTGTGAAGGCAAGAATGCCAACAACTCCCCCCACGAGTAGCAGCGTCACTTTTTCCGCTAAGGATGGAAGTTCGGTATTGGTCACTAGGAGTGAGGTTAGATACTAAGCACTTAATTTCCCGGGGTCAAATCGACTCCTTTTACCTCGTTCATTCACGGACTCTCAGGAAGGCAGTAGACCACTGTCGAAGGAGTTCGCTATCTACATCCTCCTCAACAGATCCGTCTTCAGTAATCGACCCAATATCGCCATGGCGACCCCATCCGCATACGATCGGCGTTTCGATGCTCGTATTACGCGATTCGGTTACTCTACTCAGCCGCTCCGATTTCGTACTTTCGGTCGAGAGAACATCGACAATCTGTTCAAGCACGGGACTTCCGGGAGCGAGATGGTGGATCGAGGGGAACTGGTCAGCACAGTCTGCAGAGAACGTTATGGCGAGCGTCTCCTCGTCGAGCGCGATCATTTTCGCGAGCGTTCCCTCGAAGTTCGAATTTGGTAACTCGATATCGTTGCTTTGCTCGATAGTGAGACGGTAGGTGCTCTCTTCGAAGGTAAACTCATCGAGAGATGCTCCGCCCAACTGGTCGATATTTAACTCGTCTATTGAGATGAACTCGATTCCAATATCCGCCAAGGTCTCGTTCCCGACGAGAACAGTCTCAAGCCCAGCTGTGACGAATGGTGGAGCGTACTCGTACTCGTCAGCACCAACGTCTTCGATATCTGGATGTCTGAAGGATTGCCAGGCTCCGAGTTTTGCCATGTCGATAACTTCTTGTTCGAAAGTCGTATCCACCGATTCCAGCGACTCACCGACGTCCACCCGGTCCATCTGCTCCTGTTTGTCGAGTCGTTCGGACAGTTCTCGATCGGCACGCTCGACTGCTTCTTGACTCTCTTCCTCGCCGGCTTCGAGGGTTGCAGACCGAATCTGACCGCTCACACTCGAAAGGATCGGTTGCATCTCTCCGACGACGTTTTCGAACAACCCGATTCGATCGTCCAGTCGGTCGTAAATGTCCGTCTCGACGGTGTCCGCGTAGCTGTAGTTGAAAATCGTGATGTCCTCGTGTTCCTGCCCGATACGGTCGATGCGTCCGATGCGCTGTTCGACCCGCATAGGGTTCCACGGAAGGTCGTAGTTAATGAGTGCGCCACACTCCTGCAGATTCAGCCCTTCGCTCGCCGAGTCCGTACAGACGAGGATGTCCACGGTTCCGTCGTCAGCGGCGAATTCCTGCTTGACGCGTTCCTTGCTGACCCCAGTCCATGTCTTCGAGTCGCTGTCGTACATCTCCCCGCCGCGTCCGGAGTAGCAAGCGACCGTCTCACCGTGAGTGGATAGGAGACTGTCGCGGATGAAGTCCATCGTGTCCGTATACTGCGTGAACACGATAATCCGGTTGTGACCCTCTCTATCGAGTTCGTCAAGATCCTCTTTGAGCTGGTCGATCTTCGGGTCCTGGTCGATGCGACGGAGGTCGTCAACGAACGATTCGAGTTCGTCGATTTCCTGTTCGAGCAGGTGGAGCCCTTCGTCGGTGACGCTCGGGATGATCTCCGAAAGGTCGGCGTCCTCTAGATCGTCTTCTAGTTCGTCGAGGTCGTCCATGTCGTCCAGATCGTATTCGGAGAGCGTGTCGAGGACTATCTGCTGTGAATCACCGTACTTTCGTTCGGCGGCCCGCTGTTTTCCTTTGAGAACTGCTTGCTGTCCACGGAGTTTTTCGAGGCGATTCTGGAGACTCTGGGAGATAGCGTAGACGCTGCTGGTGAGCCGTTGACGGTAGGTCGTCATCACGAACCCTATCGCCTGTGTTTCGGTGTCTGAGGACTGCTGCGCGCGCTTATAGAATTCGCGCGTGTACTCCCGAATGTGGTCGTAGACCTGCCGCGTCTCGTCCGTCAGGTCGATCTGCCGCTGCTGTGGGTTCCGGTCGGGAACGGTCGCATCGAGGATATCCGCTTGCTCGTACTTGCGCAGCGTGTCGCGGGTGTTGCGGTGGATAAGTGCGTCCACTGGGGTCGACTCTGCGAGTACGTCCCGAACGACGCGCCACCCGTCCTCGCTAAGCTCGTCCAAGGCGACGAAGCGCTCCCTCGGCGAGAAGGTCAGCCACTCCTCGTCGACCTTCCACTCCGGATACAGCAGGTACTTGAGCTTCTCCCCCTCGGAGACGGAATCGTCTATCTCGTATCGGTCTGTGGCATTTCGGAACACCTCGATATAGCCGTCGTACGTTTCGCCGTAATCGGCCGCAAGATCACACGCGTCGAGGACGCGCTCCTTGGCGACAGCTCGGGCCTGTTCGTCGTCGCCGATCTCGAGTTCGGCCGCGATCTCGTCGAACACGCGGTCGGAGAGGTTCCTGTTGGCCGAGAGCCGATCCTGATACCGGCTGTCGAGGGTCGCCTGCGACGACCACGAGTCCGAGCCGCCGGAGTCGTCACCGTCGATGACCGACTGGATAGCCTGATTCGTGGCCTGTCGCGTCTCGAAGAACTCCACGAACGCGTCTTTGTCGCCCCATCCGCCGGGGAGGTCGAGCAGCGATATCAGGTCGTAGAGTTCGCCCGAGTGGAGTTGCATCGGGGTCGCCGTCAGCAGGTAGTAGCACTGAGTGTGCTCCCGCAGCCGCTCCAGAAGGCTGTAGAAGTTGCTTCCCTTCCGTGCGTTGTGAGCTTCGTCGACGACGACTGCGTCCCAGACTCCCTCGCGGTCGTCTGTCGGGCGGCCACGGCAACTAGCGGGGACTTCGGTTCGCGTTCTGGCAATTCCTTCATCAGATGGGGCAACCTGATCCCAGCGGTCCTCCAGTCGAGCCGTGTGCCAAGACATGATGACGATAGTCGGCCCGTCCAGATTGGTCCCGCTCTCGCGCTGTTGCTGTTGGTGGAGGAACCGCCAGATCGGGCTCTCGACCCACGCCTGCTCTCGCTGGTCGGCGTCGAGATCGAGGTCGTCGGAATCGGGAGGTACGTGGTCGCTGCCGAAGGCGTCGATGAAGGTGTACTCGTAGTTGCTCCCGCGGTCGAAGCGGTAGGCGTTCAGGTTGAACTTCTCCCAAAGTTCCTCCTGCCACTGGATGGTCAGACTCGCCGGGACGAGCAAGAGTCCAGTTTCGAGTTCGTCGGTGAACCCAAGACGCGAGAGAGTCAGTCCGGCTTCGATGGTCTTCCCGAGGCCGACCTCGTCGCAGAGCAGAAAGCTGTTCGGATAGGTGTTGACGAGCGTGTCCGAGACGACGCGCTGGTGAGGCCACGGTTCGATGGTGCTCCCTTCCTCGGCGAGTGCGAGGCCACCCGGCGAGAGCGGGCCGTCGGCGATGATGTTGGCCTTGTCCCGCTCGGTCGGCGGTGCTTCACCGCGCGCAATCTGGACTGCCTCTTCGAGTTCGGACTCGGAGTCGGGGTCCTTCCAGTCGATGATCTCTTCCTCGATGGCCGTCGGCAGGTCGTACACCTCGACGTAGGGGTGTTCGTTCGTCCAGAGCTGTTCGAACGTGTCGACGTCGCTCTCGACGTAGTCCGCCTGTTCGTCGATCCACGAGCAGTGGACTTTGAACCGCTCGTAGTTCTTCTTCCACCCGCCGACCGTCTCGTTGAGGCTCCCCTCGAACGAGAGGGCGTTGTCATCCTCGTCGTGGAAGACGCCCATCTTCGGGTGGAACGTTCGCCAGTTGCCCTCGCGCGGGACGGCGACCTTGATGTGAAGGCGGTCCTCGCGGAGGAGATGGGCGAGTATCTGGAGTTGGGCGTCGAGTTGCTCGTCGTTGAGGTCGTCGAGCGACTCGCTGAGTTCGTCAGTGAGGGCTTCGAGGACCGGCCGGTCGGTCTCGTAGAGTTCGGTTCCGACGATCAGGCGCATCTCGCCGTCGTTCTCGACGAGTGCGTCGATGCCTCGCGTGGCGACTGCGAGTGCGCTACTGGAGAAGTAGCCCGCGATGCGGTCGTAGCGGACGCTTCGTTCGAGGGCGGGGACGTAGAACTCGTCGACGAGGTAGACGGACGTGTTGGTGGGTCTGCTCTCGTAGATCGAGTTCCAACTCCGTGTAGCGAAACTAGTCATTGTTATAGGAAGCTCGGAAGCAGCGTTTATTTTCTAGTTCCATTGTTAGCTAAGGGTGTGACCACCGTTAGTAAAAAATGTACACATAAGAGAGATTGATAGCTATCATTATGACTTCTGGTACACGAAGGCCGAGGATACCAGCAGTCGCATCTATTGAATAATCATCCGGTCGTAATTGACGGTGTGCCACTACCCCAACTACGATGAATGAAGCCCAGAGAATTGAATACCTTGATTGCAGAGATATAACAAGGACAGTGACAAGCGTCAAGAACAGTCCAGTCCAAAACGAATGTTCCAATAAGTAATAAACTGCAGCATCGGTTATCCATTCTGTATCAGTTCGACGTCCACTATTGTCTTCTACGATATCCTCAAATTTGTTTGTCCACCTGTGAATAAACGGGAGAGAAATAACCTCAAGGAGAATCGAGAAAAAGAACGGAAATACTCGAAGACCAGATGAAGAGATATCCATCTTAACTATCGATATCTACGCTAATTGAGAGCCGAACATTTCCATCGTTCACTGGCTCAAGATCATCGTTTAGGATTGTGGAATCTACTTCGGTGTCGATTTGCTCACTTGTCGGCTCTTCAGCGATGGGTGTTGCGTCATTTGGGTATTCCTCAACTGTTGGTTCACGGTTGCTGAAGGGACCACCTGGCTTCGCAGGTTCAAGTCGGTCTTCAATAGCGGTCCCGTTCTCAAGCCGGAGGTTATTGTTTCCCACGTTGAACTGCGAAAGGAAATCTACTGAGTAAGTTCGGCTGTTCTCTAATTGGAGTACAAGCTCATCATCGTCACCTCCGAGGACACAATTGCTTCTTCCTTCAGAGAATGTTGCACAGCACGCTCGCACTCCTTTATCCGTTCCTTCGTCGACACATCTTGCACTATGGTCCATGGTTTCCATATCAGTCATAGTTTTCTCCTGATTTCAGGTTCGTACCTAGCTGTTCCAGCACCGTTACAATTTGATTATCGAATGTAGAGTCGGTGGACTGTTGGTAGAGATTGGATAACGGCGTAGCTTCCTCATCTTCGCTCGCTACGCCAACTAGCGTCGTTTCTTCGTGACGTTCCCAGGTAAAGTCCGATTGTTCTCCTTCCTTAGCAGCAGCATAAACCCGGATAAAAGATATATCATTCGGTAAGTCATCCATGTCTCCAACCGTCATCTGTTCCCGCTCTCCTTCAACCGTGTCTACGATGACTGGTGCATTCGCCGGTACATTGAGTTCTCCAACAAATTTGACGAAAGCGTCGATACTTGTATCGGCAGACCAGACAGAGGTGTAGTAGGTGTCGTATATTTCCGTCCGAATTGGTTCGCCATCAGCGAATGTTCGTACGACAGGATAGCCATCCTGAAGATCCAGAATGGCGATAATCTGGTTCGAGGCCTCAAGTATCTCCTCCTCTTTGGTCTGACCTTGGAATGAAATTCGACCTTCGGACCAGTTGAAGTGGAACTCCGTCTCTGGACTTCCACTGATTCGCGCGTAACCCGCGTAGAGTTTGTACTTCTCGAAATACTCCGAAACAATCTCGCTATCTCGAAGATCGCCCGACCCTCTGAAATGAATCGTATTTACTTCTTCACCGACCCCCTCATGTCGAAACCAAACTTGCGTGTAGGCCTCGGCAAGTCGTTTGCTGAAATCATCCCGGAAGCCATCTCCGAACTCAGGACCGAGTGATTCCGGTGTTTCAATTTCCCAGCCAAGAGCTCGCTGACAGAGAGTATAGACCGCTCCAGCACGGTCATCGGTGTCGACCCGAATCGCCACGATGTCACTATACGATCGAAGTACAGCGACTGCAACAACCTCCGTTTTTTCTCCTTCTTCGTCCTTGAAGTGGCGAGATACTAGGACGTAGAGATAGGGCCCTCGACGTACTAACCCGGCTATCTGAAGATCCCCCTCTTCAGTGTCAGGAATATTCTCGCTACTTACTGCTACACGACGACCGATTTCATCGAGGGTTTCATTTCTTCGGCCGGGAATCTCGAAGTAATTCACCCGCTGAAACTGACTGACACCGAACTCACTTCGGAACGTGGCCCATTGGTTGTCCGGTATTCGATACCTGACCCTCTCGCCATCGCTTTCGCTCTCTAACCCCGCAAACCCCCATTCGAACGAGTCGTGAACGTACGACCCGTCCCGAAGGTAGACATGCGTATCTATCATTTTCCATCTACTATTACTCTGGGTAGATGATTATTAAATATTGCCATGCAGAATTAACGCAGATAGTATTTGTTTGCTGGAGGAACGACGATGCCCATTGACTTTGATGTGAATAGATAGAGTGAATTACATATGGCATAGAGAAAGTAGACAACTGCATTTAGAAACCGTCACCTAGGCCTTTCCAAGTAGATACCTTTCAGAAAATCAAATACGGGATTTATTATCTCAGTAGTCGTCCAACCCCTGCTGGGTCGGCCCTTCACTATCCTCGGCGAACACATTAGGACTGAAGTCCAGGTCCAGCACGTCCCGCGTCCGACCCACGGCCAGATCCCGCGCGAGTTCCCAGTCGTCGTGGTCGTGGGGCAGCACCTGCAATAGCGCCTTCAGCGTGGCCTTGAAGTCCGAGTCGGTGTCGAAGTTGCGCTCCCGCAACCAGTCGCAGCACGCGCTCTCGCCCTTCACGTCGTAGACGTGCATCGCGGCGTGAACCCCGTCCAGCGCGCGGCCGAACGACAGGTCGTCGGGGTTCACCGGAATCCGGCTCGACCGGTCCTCGGGCTTCTCGTTGACGTTCTGCACGCGGCCGTCGTGACTCCGGAGCTTGATATCGCCGCGGTTCTTCCGCCAGACCTTCGTCTCGCGCTTGATCGCGTCGATGTCCACCCCGATGCCGTGGCCGAGCTGGTTGCCCTCGTCGTAGGAGAACGTCTGGGACTCGTGGACCAGCCAGCAGAGGACGTACCACTTCGTGATATCGTCGAGGTCGTCGATGCCCTCGCCGTCGAGGAACTCCTCGACCAGCACCTGCGTCACGGCCTCGCGGGCCTCTTCGAGCGCCTTCCGCGGTGCGACCTCCTCGTCCTCGTCGTCTACCACGGGGTAGGCGTCGGCGAACACCCGGAGCGTCGGACCGAACGCGCTGATGATGACGTCGGTCTTGGTGAGGCTGATTCCGGAGTCGAGCAGGTCGCGCGCGGCCTCCGTCGCGGCCGCGCGGGTGTCGGCCTTCACGTCGCTCCACAGCGAGGGCGTCGCGTTCTCGGGGTCGCGCTCCTCGTGGGGTTTGCGGCCGGTGAGCAAGAGAGTGCTGTCGGCGGAGGCGCTACTTCGCATCCCGGCGCGCTGGGGCATCTCGCTCGTGATGGGGTGGGTCGAGGTGATGACGAACCCGGAGTTGATGAGCGACATGGTGAGGGTGTCCCACGCGTCGGTCTCTTTGTGGGTGAACATGACCGTCATGACCCCGCCGGGTTCGAGGACGCGATAGAGTTCAGAGAAGATGTCGCTCATCTTCTGCTCGTAGGAGCGGTTGGCGAGTTCGCGTTTCGAGGAGTTGTCGCCCGCGACGGAATCAAAGCGGTCGGGATTTGCTACCGCTTCGTTATCTTTGTCGGTTAACTCCGGTTGGAAGATGTCGGGGAAGACGTCTTGCAAGCACTCTCGCATCCAAACGTAGAATACATCGGAGAGTTCGCTATACATGATGCTGCTGTAGTAGGGTGGATCCACAACAATCGCGCTGACACTATCGTCACTATTCGGAAGGGTCGCAGCATCTCCAATTGAGACTTCCGCAGACTTTGAGTTCTGTGGGAGGTATCCAGATAACTTCTGGTAGTAACTATACATCTTATCCACATATGACAGAAAGTCGATTCCTCCAATAGAGATATTATTCTCCACAAAAACACGTTTAAATGCAAAATTCTTGCCTTTAAACATACGGCTTGGGTATCCCTTACTTGTATCCCAGTCTGCTAGCCTGCTATTACGATCAATTAGCTTACTGAATGAGAGGGTGAGTAGAACGAGAATAGCTTCTGATGTTTTTTCACTATGCTCATTTCTGATTTGAGGACGGAAATGGTTGATAGCATCAACGTATTCGTAATTAGAAACTAATTGACGAGGCGAAAAGAGATCCCTCCATTCGTCAATACCGAAGTTCCGGGGTTCAGTTGTTTTGTTCCCTTCTGGGATTGGAGTAGATAAGAATGTCGAAAGTTCGAAATCAGATTTGACTCTCTCACGTGCTTTTTCAATTGCTTCTCTGTCCTTTTCAGTAGGTGAGCGAAAGTCTTGACTTCGATCTTTCTTTAGATACCTGACGCAGTAAACGTCGTAATCGAAATTGTCATCCTTCAGTTGCTTCCGAACCTCATCATCCTCTGTGACGACTCCGCAATTTAGGCACTCAGCATCTCCTCCCCGAGAAATAGGACCGTCATCAGGATCAAAGTCTTCTAGATCCTCGTCGTCTGGATTTACGATGACCTCGTAATCAACAGATCCATCATCTAGTATGTTAGGTCGTACAACTACTCGGATTCCATCGCTCCGGGTTCGGATCCACCACTTGGGTACTAACGGGATATCCGCACCGCATGATTTGCACTGGATGTGATACGTGGAGACGTAGTTATCTGGAATTGGTCTTCGCTTGCCATCCGCGTCTGAGTCTTCATCAGAATCTTCTTCTGACGGGTCAGTCTCACTCGGAAAGTATTCTTGAACTTGTGGTGCGGCCCGGTCGTCAATTTTCTCGGCCCATTTCTTGACCTCTGATTCAATATCGCCAACCTCGGGAGCGTACTCCAACATCACTTTTAGAATCAGCGATGGGACGGGGTTCAATTCGTTCGCGTGTGTCGGTAGTCCGTATCGAAGTGACTCGTACGGGATTACCCCACCGCCTGCAGTAGGGTCAAGAACCGAAGGAAGGTCACCGTCCCAGTGGTCTCGAAGGGCCTCGTGGAGTTCGTCACGTTGCGGTTCGGTTAATGATTGGGTGAATGGCCGGGGATAGCCGTAGTGGCTTTCGAGATTTCCAGTCCGCTCATCTTCGGTCGCTTTCATCCGCTCCACGAACTCGCTGATGGTCTCATCTTCGACCCCCTCTTTCGGCCCGATTTGCATCCAGCGAAGCAGGTCGTCTGAATCGGTATCCTCCGGGAGTACGGAGGCAAGAATAGCTAGACGAGAGGCCGGAGTCGGACGACGAGCGAACCACGGGTGGAGATACCGGTGCGGGGGAAGATACTGTGGATTCGCTTCCCGAAGATTCTCGATACCGACAGCCTTCAGGGGCAATTTTCCTTCGATGGCGAGCGGCTTGAGGTCGTCCGTCGAGTCGAATTGGTCACTCATGAGTTTACTTCACGTGGTCGGTCAACAGCGTTCGCAGGGCCTTTGCACCGTTCGGCGAAGACGGGGACCGACACTTCGCGTGCCAGTAGTAGCACTCCTCGTCGCTCATCCGGGCGACGCCGCGGGCGAACGCCCGCATGCGGTCCACGCGCTGGATGGGCTTGACGCCCGTGAACGCCAGCGCGAGGCGGACCCCGACCGCCTCCGGGAGGAACACGTCGCCGTTGCCCGTGCCCGTCGCGGGACCGGGGTCGACGTCGGCGGTTTCGAGGGACTCCCGGATCAGCGGGAGGATCGAGCGCAGGCGACTCTCGGCGAGTCGCGCGACCTTCACCGCGGACCAGTCGGTCCACGACCAGCTCTCGGCCTCCACGACCGACGAGTCACCGAACACCGAGGCGAAGGGCTCGACAGCGAGGCGGCGGTTCGCGCGTTCGAGGCGCTCGCGGCGGGCCGCGGCCTGCTCGTCCGGCAGGAGTTCGTACAGCGCGAGGGTCGCGCCCTCGGCGTCCTCCCGGCGCGCGAGCGCGAAGTTCGGCCGCCCGCCGTACACGCTACTCCCGAAGCTACGCGCGTCGAGGCCGTCCTTCTCCGAGGCTCGCGACGCCCCGCCCGGTCGCGCCGTCATTGTGTCGCCTCTGTTGGTATCTCCACCGGCCCTCTCCCTTGAACCTTCACGTCGATGTTGGTGTCGCCGAGCGCCTCGCGCAACTCCGCGAGCACGTCGTCCTCGCCGTCGGTCAGCGGCTCCGGCCCCGGCAGGTCGATGCGGAACTTCACGTCCGTGTTCGTCGTCTCGCCGAACGATTCGGGCTGGTTCGTCACGCGCGAGAACTCCTCGACGCCGCCCTTGAACTCCGCCGAGTACGATGCGTTCGACGACGACTGCGCCTCGTACTCCATCCGGACCTTGACGTGCTCGGCTCGATCCTTGATGGCCTGCTGCTGGGCGACGAACGACCCCTTCGAGAGCTGGTCCTCGCCGCCGACCGTGATCGTCACCTGCGAGACGCCGGGCGTCCCCCCGGACGATGCCGCCGAGAGTCCCTCGGTCCGCACCTCGTTGAACGCCCGCGAGGATGCCATCAGGCTCGTCGCGTGGTCCCACGTACTCGGAGGAGTGGGAGTACACTCGAGACAGCGCCCGTGCTCGTCGAGTTCGCTCTCGTCTTCGACCTTCCTCCCGCAGTTGCTACACTTCGCTTTCGTTGTCGGTTCGTGCTCCTCACAGTAGTGCGGAGGTGACCCCTCCCCTTCGACCTCCGCTCCGCAGACCTTGCACTCGGCGTCTTCGATCTCCGGCGGCTCGATATCGTCCGCGTGAACGTCCAGCAGGGCCTCGATGTCCGTGTAGACCACGTAGTCGGACCCGATCTTCACGTCCGAGTCTTGGATGGACGTCCGGACGTCCGGCGACTCCGACAGCGGGTCTGCCTTCTCCCAGTTGTCCGGGCTATCGTCCTCGTCGCCGTCCCAGTACGCGATTCTGCTCTCGCCGTCCCAGTAAGTGTAGCCCGCCTCCGAGACCATCCGTTCCACGGTCTTCCGGAGCGGTTTCGTGCTCAGGAGGTACGGTAGACCCGGCTTCTTGGCGAACTGCGTGACCAACTGCTCGGTCGTCATGCTGTCTTGGGTCTGCTGCCAGAGCTTCTGCTTGAAGAACGCCGACCCCTTCGCGCTCGCGTCCGCTCGGATCAGCCGGTCCTCCAACGTCTCCTCGACCGCGTCGACCAGCGACGTCCCGCCGTTGGCTTCGGTGGCGTTGATGGTGAGATGGGTCAGTCCATCCCGATCGACGTAGTAGAGGTGACGGTAGACGCCACGGACCAATTCTCCGAGTAGCCCGTAGGCTTGATCGCGCCGCTCTCTGAGTTCCTCCATTTGCTCCGACGAGAGGTCAGCCGTCTGCTGGGAGTCGTCCCGTAACGCTTCGAGTGCCTCCAGGGTCCGCGCTTCTTCGATTGCACTTTTGACGCGCTCCTCGTCAGGCGCGAGGAAAAGTACGTAGTTCTTGTAGACACGGCTTTGGACCTCTCCACCGTGCTTCGAGGCCGATTTCCGGTACAGCGTCTCGATTTTGTCAGGGATCTCGCTCCCACCGTCGGACACCGGCGCAGTGTCCTTGTGCATAATCGCGAGCTGAGGCGTTCCTGCGTTATCGGGGAGATCGGCCGGTGACTCCGGGAACGTTTCCGTCTCAAAACCCCCCGTGCCGACCTCTGATTCAAGGCGGCTATTGAATCTAGACCGTGCCTGCGCGTCGGGTGTGTTGTCCACGCGCCGGTCGATGATGCGGATGAGGTTCGGGTCGGACTTGAACCGGACGCGCTCCTCGTCGTAGAGGTAGTAGCACGCGACGCTCATGTCGTCGCCCGCGAGTGCCGCCAGGGCCGAGTCGTAGTTGTCGAACCGGATGTCCGGATGGCCGAGCGTCTCGTTGAGTTCTGCGCGAGTGAGCCCCGTCGCTCTCTCTCCATAGGCGAGACTGTGCCACAGAATCGTCGTGGTCAGGTGACTTCCGAGCGCAGGAACGCCCTTCTCCGTCCAATTCCGGTCCTCCAACTGGGCGTGGGCTGTCCCGTCGTCGCTGTAGATGTCCGCGGAGACGGCGGAACTCAGGTCGACGAACTCGAAGAGCGACTCCCGGAGCGTCGAGTCGATGCTCCCGTCCGGGGCGTTGTCCGCGGGGGTCAGGTCGTACAGCCGAATCCAGTGGCGCTCGTAGTGGTCGGGCTGGTAGTTCCAGCGGTAGTACACGGCGCGCGCGAGGAGCTTGAGAGCACCTCGCGTCCGCTGGAAGTTCGGGATCGTATCGATCTTCTCGGTGAGCGCCTGCACGACGGTCGGGTGGAAGGGATACTCGCGTTCGAGGCGTCCGACGTAGCTCGCGTCAGTCGCATTTTGCGGGAACTGCCGGTCAGATCCCGTGTAGAACTGGAAGTATGACTCGGCCGCCTGCGCTGCAGCATCCGAATCGATCTCCTCAAAGAGGCGATGTTGCAGAACCTTCCCAACCTCGGTCTCGTCGGTCGGCGTGATCGTCTTGTGCTGTCGCCGACCGATCTGGTTCAGTTGGTCGACCAGCGTCCGGACCTCCTCGGCTTCGTCCTCGAACGCGGTGTCCGCGACGCTGTAGACGACCGTGACGTTGTCCACCTCCGACGCGGTCTCGAGAAGCGACAGGAGGAAGCTGAGCGTCTGGTCCGCGAGCGTCGTCTCTCCGACTTCCACACCGGACGCACCTTCGAGATACGCCGCGAGTTCGTCGATGAGGATGAGTGCCGGTCCGTCGCCGAGGTCGAAGAGGTCCTTGAGCGTGTTACTCCCCGGAGCGTTTCGATCCTGGTCGTACTCCTTGAGCAGTTCGTAGCCGTCGAGCCCGTAGAGCTGGTAGGCGATCTCGCCCCACGCTGTGCGACTATTCGGAGCATCGGGGTCCGAACGGTCGCTTCGAGCGTTTCGGGCGTCGACGTGTCCACCGACGAAGACGGCCGTGTCGACACCGAGTCCCTCGTCGACGGCTTCCCGATAGCTCGACGCGAGTTCGTCTTCATCAAGGAGATGTCGGTCAAGTCCTCCGATATCGCTCGGGTTCGTTGCGAGGTGATACGAAGCGATAAGGTCGTGGGTCTTCCCGCCACCGAACCGCGTGTCGAGACAGAGGATACTGCTGGAGTATCCGCCGCTGTCGTAGCCACCACTTGCGAGGAAACGCCCCGTGAGATTACTGAGGAGTGTTTGAAGGCCCTCTGTCGGATAGGTCATATCGAAGAACTGGTCTGCCTCCCGATAGACGGGGGCTGCGTCCGCCGGCGAATGGGCTACGGTGGCTAGACTCGCCGCGAACTGGTCCTCCTGAAGCGTTCCGTCGAGAACGTCTCCTCTGGGTGTACAACTCTCGAACACGTTGGGATAATCTTTGTCACTCATATTTTCTCATTTGTATTAGCGTCTGATGCAGTCTTGGAGAGTATGATGGATTCATCTCGTAAACTACCGTCGATAACTGCCCAGGTAATACGTTTCGACCTGCCCGTTTCTGCTTGGTTTGCGTCCTTTGGTTTCTCCGTAGCCGCTTCGACACAGAAAGAAGGCGTCTGAAATGTCGTCGGTCCTTCCACACTCGTTCTTGGGCCATCGAGACGCACTAATCAGCGAAACGAAACGTTATGATCTTTACTCAGTCAATCAGGTCAGACCTTGACTCTTCACAATTTAATGCTCGTCTTTCGCATAAGGATCAACTTGAGTCATCGTCAGAGTATCAAAAATATAGTGGCGAGGAGATCATGTTCTACCGTCCTATAATTTACATCAGGGCCGTGACACACTGCTCCTGAGAGTGCCGCAGGGGAAACTCTTACTCTGCACTTCTCGGAAATATCCAGGAAATTGGCGATGTTAGTCGTAAACATCGTCGAGCAGAACCGTATCGATTTCCTTCTCTACGTATTCGAGATTCTCCTCTTGAGTCGCCCCGCCCGCTTCGACGAGTTTCGTAACGGCATAGTCGAGGTACGACTTGATGTTCTTCCCGGTGCGTTGGTAATCGTAAAGTCGAGCAGTTTCGAGAATCAGGTCCTCGCGGGTCATTTCACGACCGTGACGGAGGATGTGGTGCTGTACCACGACTAACTCTTCGGGCGGAACCTTCTCGATGTCTCGACGATGGACGTCGTGGTTACGAAGTAGAATCGATTTGGGGCGAGGTGTTGGCCAGAGAAAATCGTCGTGGCGTGCTAATTCATCTTGACGAATGAGTCGGCGTTCGATACTACCGAAGGTATCACGCATATTCTGCGTTAATCGACTGAGTTGCCAGCGCTCGATGACGGTGCGATACGCAACCTCCGCCCTAACCGGGCCGACTGCATCGACCACGGCAACCAGATACTTTGCCTTCAACTGGTCCGATATCTCGTCGAAGTCTTTGGAGACAGTGTGTGACAAGCGAGGCGGTTCGTACGGCGTCATCTCGCTCTCGATGGTGTCTCGCTCTGCTTCGGGAATCGCATCGATCTCGACAGAATCGACCTCCGTCGTCGACGCTTGCTGAAGTGTGCTCCCTCCATCAGTCTGGACCACCTCGATTTTCTCCTCGATATCGGCCAGTTCCTCCTCCTTGTTGGCGACCCAATCCGGAGACCAGATCCGGTGGATCCGCCAGCCGAGGTCCTCTAGGACAGCTTGACGGGTACGGTCGCGATCCCGAGCCGTCTTGGACGAGTGATACGCAGCCCCGTCACACTCGATGCCCAAGAGATACTCGCCTGGTCGTTCGGGATGGCGGATGGCGAGGTCGATACTATAGCCGGAACTGGAAACCTGAGATGCCACGTCGTATCCTCGCTCTTCGAATTCAGTGTACACGGCCTCCTCGAAACCGGAATCGAACTGAAGCGTCTCGGGCTCCGTGTCCTCACGGTCCAAGGCGTGCTGGCCGTGCTTGGCGTATTCGAGATAGTGTTTGAAGTCCTCGACCCCGCGATGTTTGACGTTGCTGGGGTCGATTTCCCCGGGTTGTAACGACGAAACGACCGTCACCTTCTCCTTCGCGCGGGTGACCGCGACGTTGAGCCGCCGATGCCCGCCAGACTGACTCAACGGTCCGAAGTTCATTGAGATCTTCCCGGACGAGTCCGGCCCATAGCCGACGCTGAAGATGAGCCGGTCCCGTTCGTCACCCTGCACGTTCTCGAGGCTCTTGATGAAGAACCCTTCAAGCGCATCGTCTTCACTGACGAACGTGTCTAGTGCAGGATTCTTGTCCCGGCGTACTTCGAGCTGGTCCCGAATCTCACGGGTCTGCGCCTGACTGAAGGCAATGACGCCGAGACTTTTGTCCGGGGCCTCTTCGACGTGTTCCTCGACACGGTCGATTACATGGTTCGCTTCGGGCGTATTCGTGCTCGACCCTCCCCGGTCGTAGACGCCGTCTGGGACGTAGTCGAACTCAACGCCTGTCTCGACAGACGGGTTATTCTCGGGGAACGTCTGCAACCGTCCGTCGTAGTACTTGAGGTTGGAGAATTCGATGAGTTCGTCCGTCCGACTCCGGTAGTGCCACTGGAGGTACTTCTCCGGAAGAACTGTTCCAGCTTCGTCGAGGATACTTTCGAGGTCCTCACGGACGCCTTCGTCGGTTTCCACATCCGCGTCGAAGAAGGAGGTCGGCGGTAGCTGCTTCGAGTCCCCCGCGATAACGACCTGATCGCCGCGAATGATGCTACTCACCGCGTCTTGGGGCATGATCTGAGATGCCTCGTCGAAGATGACGCAGTCGAATTCTAATTCTCCGTATTCGAGGTACTGTGCCACGGAGAGCGGGCTCATCATGAAGCAGGGCTTGAGGTCCGTAACGAGGTCTGCAGCTCTCGCGAATATCGTCCGGAGAGGTTCGTGCATCCGAGATTTCTTGATTTCCCGCCGGAGAAACGCCTGTGCAGAGCTGTCGGCGTGTTCGAGCGTCATCGTCGGCCGCCGATTGGTCACGCGATGCTGAATCTCGGCCTTCGCGTACTCCCGCTGTTGCTCGTCCAACTTTCGGAACCTATCTACCAACCGGGAGTATTCGGTCGCGCTAAACTCGCTGAGCGGCGTCTTTCGGTACATTCCGTTCAACCACTGCGTATAGAACGACCGCTTGAACGCGCTCACCAGCGTCGTCGCTGGATGACCAGAGTCGAGGAACGTATCGACGAAGTCACCTGCAGGTCCCGTCTGGACCGTCTCAAGCCGGTGTTTGAACTGCACCCACTCCTGTAGCGACCCAAGGTCGTCCTCCAGTTCTGCTACGAATCCGGAGATAGCCTTCGGCGGTTCAGTCTCCCAGTCCGCGAGCAATTCGTCCGTATCGACGTACGCATCGAAGTCGTCGATGGCGTCGTCCCACTCACTCAAGGCCTTTCGGGTGGATTCCGCAAGTTCTTCGGCATCGATATCGAGACCGCCGTCATCAACGAGTCCATTCGCTATGGAGTCAACGTCGAAGGTATCGATAGCTTCGAACTCCGCTATCCACGCTCGATACTCGAGGACGGTCTCCCAGTCTGTATCCCGCCCGTCGAACAGTTGCCCGAGAAGTCGTCGGAGATCCCCATATTGGTCTAGCTCGTCGTCGAGACGTTGCAAGTCACGGAGCAGTTTTGCGTCGTCTTTGAGTTGCTCGAATCCTGGGTCGTACTCTCCCGTCGCTTCTTCCTGAAGACGACCTTTTAGTCGGTAATAGGAGGGTTGAAGGAACCGAAGTAGGCCGTAGTTTGTCAGCTCATCGTAAAGACTTGCGCCGTCTTCTCCGAGGAACGTCTCGCTGTACTTCTCCACGAGTTCCTCGCGCTCGTCATGGTACTCTCGATGGGTGGTTGCGAACTCTTCGAACCGCCCCTCGCGGTCGTAAAAGTCGGACGTGAAGTACTCTTCCCGATGCACCACATCAGGACACTCGGCGAGTAACTCGACAAACTCGGCAGCTTCGCGGAGCGATTTCACCGAATCAACGTCGACATCGAGTGCAGTCTCGATTCGCGTTCTGGCGTCGTCGAGTTGATTCCCGGTTCGACGAAGGTTGCCAAGGGCGTCCTCGACTCGATCGCGCGTATCGACGCCCCAATCCGAGATCGTGGTGTGACGCCAGGGACTCTCCTCGTAATTGTCGACTTGTTCGTCGTACTCCGCGAGCCCCGAGAGATGCTGTTCGAGCGAATCTATCGTCTGCTGGTCGAGTTCGAGCGGGTTCGGCCCGGACCACTCGATACGGGGTGCGTCGTCGTTGTTGGCGACGATTCCGAAGACGTCGTACGTCGTCCGGTCCTGTCCGGCCGGACTTTCGAAGAGATAGTCACTGTACGCGTTGAGTTCGGCTTTGGTCCGGTCGAGTTCCTCGACGACGTCAGACCGATCAGACGGTCTTTCGAGCGGGTCCGAGCGAAGTTCCTGACCGAGACTCTCCAGTACGCGCTTCTTGTTCGCGTACTCTCCGTGAGCGTTCAAGCAGAACCGCCCGAGACCGACATCAGCGAGGCGACTCCGGACGACGTCCAGTGCCGCCTGCTTCTCGCTCACGAAGAGTACGGTCTCGTCGTCCGCCATCTTCTCGGCGATGATGTTCGCAATTGTTTGACTTTTGCCGGTCCCCGGTGGTCCCTGCAGCACGAAACTCAGCCCGTTCTTCGCTGCTTCGATGGCCTCTTGTTGACTTGAGTCTGCATCTAGCACCTGAAAAACGTCGCCAGCGGAGACGGTTTCGTCGAGTTGGTCTGCAGTCGGTGTCTCGACGTCCTGCTTGACGGCGTCCAGGTCGCCGTTCATCGCCTGCACCAAGGGATTCCCTTTTATCGCCTCGCGGTTCTCTTCGAGATCAGCGTAGAGGCTGTACTTCGCGAAATCGAAGATTCCGAGTACGCAGTCAGGGACGACACTCCAGCGGTCGAATCCGGCGATCTTCGTCTCGATGTGGGCGAAGCCATTTGTCAGATTGTCGACCGTAAATGCGTCGTCGTCTGGGAGCGTGATTCCGCGCTCGACGGCTAACTTCTTCCGGAGTGCCGGATTGAACAGGAGTTCGGGTTCGTCGGTCGAGATCGCGTAGTCGTGGCGGCCTTTCTCTCGAGTCGATTCCTCAGAAAGCGTGACGGGAACGAGAAAGAGCGGGCTTCGCAACTGCTCGTCACTGTGCTCGGCCTCGTACCAGCGGAGTGAGCCCAAAGCGATGAACAGGGAGTCAACGCCTTTCTCCTGCTGGAAACGGGTCTCCTTCAACTTCAGTTGCGAGAGGCTGTTGGCGGTGGCTTCGCGGTCTCTCGTCGACGCAAGTTCGTCTTCGTCCAGATCCTCCGGGTCCGGTGGATTTCCTCCATCCTCCTCGGAAGCAGACCGTCGCACGTAGAAGGAGTCCCCGTCGGCGAGCGTGTTCACGATAGTGCGCGGATCGGCACGATAGAGCGGAAGAGACTTCGACTTCGTCGTGGTGAAGTTGACTAAATGATTTCGCCGCGTGAGGTCTATGAGTTGGTTTCGCCAACTGTCGATCTTCTTGTCGAGCGGAGTTTCTTTGCTCCCCTCGGACGATTGGTCGGCAGTGAGCGTAGATGATGTCGCATCGTCGAACTCAGTCGTATCTGTCGTTTCGTCCCAGAACGTAGTTATCGCGTTCGTGTACGTCATGGAGGATCACGCGCCTGAGTGCAAACCGGGGGCGAGAAAGTTCCCTCGGTTTCTAGCAGATCGGGGTCCGTTTGGGATCGTACCATCTATATCAACGTATCGTTCACCTTTCAAAACCAACGTTTAATCTTTTCGAATCACTACTCCCTCGTCGATTATCCACCAAAATAGAGCCGCGTCTTACGTCGGCGTTTTTGCTCCGAAAGCAGAACAGTCATGTCCGAACTCTATCGAACGTCGATACCTTTTTGTCGTAAACTGCTCATGCGTTCCGCGTGTCAATTAGACGAGCAAAATCAGTCGATTCTCTCTACGAAGACTGCGAGGACTACGATCTCGTCGTCGTTCCAGAGGCACCGCTCGCGAGAGCGCTGAACCGTCGATTGGACGAACCCCGCCTGGGAGCGTTCGCAGCCACGCCTCGCCGACTCGCGGTGAGTCGAGAAACGAGGCCCGACGATAGACAGCTCTTCCTCGAAGTCGTCGACCGAACGGAACTCGGCTGGAAACGGGCCTCGCACCTCGTCAGCGCCGTCCTCAACTGCTGGGAGAAGTCGGGCGACGTCGAGGCCATCCTCGGCTACGACCGCTTCGACGACGAAGCGACGCGAACGGTCGTCGACATAGCAAAGCGAACCGAGACTCGCCATCGACGACTTGCAGAGTACAGCGTCGAAGACGACCAATCCATCGCAGTCGTCGGTCCCGAGTTCTTCACGGAATTGGAGCTCTCCGTCCTCCCCGACGAGTACGACGAAATTTCGCCGTTCGCCGAAGACGCCTTCGACAGGCCGCCGTTCCACGTCTTCGACTCGACGGCCGCCATCGTCGATACACTGCTTGACACGGTGTCCGCCGAGAACGCGGAGGACGTCGCGGTCGTGATGAATCAGGGAGGCACGTTCCCCGCGCTGGTCGAATCCGCGCTCGAAGCAGAAGACGTCCCGTTCCACGGCGGACCGGGCTTCGCGGACGAATCCTTCCACCGGCTCTTCGTCCAGTCGCTCCGCGCGGGATTTGCCGGAAGCGACCTCCGGGTGAAGGACGTCAAGCCGATACTCGCCGAACTCGACGAGTCGCCGAGTATCGACCACGACGAAAAGCGGCTCTCGGCCGTGGACCTCCGAGAAGTCGACTGGCTCGACTCCTTCTGCGACTCGCTCGACGACTGCACGTTCAGGACCGCGCTCGAACAGTTCGAGCAGCGAGCAGACAGCCCACTCACCCGCTTCGAGGAGGAACTGGAAACGCTCAGCATCGCGGACGAGCCCGTGACGGAGACCGCCGTGGACGAACTCGCGTTCTATCTCCAAAGCTACGACGTGCCGGTCGACCGCGAGGACGAGGGCGTCCTACTCGCCGCCGCGAAGTCCTCTGCGTACGTCGACCGCCCGGTGGTGTTCTACCTCGGTCTCGACCAGGACTGGACGTACTCCCCGCCCGTCTGGCCGTGGGTCGACGAGGAAAGCGAGTTCGAGCGCCATCTCGACCAGTTCCAGTTACTCATCCAGAACGGCGTCGATCAGTACTACCTCGTCCGAGACGAAGCGGGTGGGTCCCCCGTAACCCCCTGCCTCTACTTCGAGGAGCTACTCGACGAGGAGTTCGACCGCTTCAGAGACCTCGATTCGATTCCACACGGCCACGTCAGGTACGCGACCGAGGACGGATTCCAGCGAGAACCCCGTGACGTCGAACCGGAGTCGGTCGAGACCATCAGCCAGTCGAGCCTGAACACGTACGCCAACTGCCCGCGAGACTACTTCTTCAGTCGCATCGTCGACTCGCCCGACCAGGATTACTTCCGCGAAGGCAACCTGTTCCACGACTTCGCCGAATTCTACGTCCACCATCCCGAGTTCGTGGATGGCGAGACCATCAACGACGTAGTCGAGGCGATGCTCGACGAGATGTCGCAGTTCGTCGGCGACGTCGACCGACCGGTCCTGGAAACCAAGTATCGAATTGGCATCCAGAACGTCGTCGAGTACCTCGACGAGAATCCGCCCGACGTCGACTCGTTCGTCACGCCCGACGGCGGACGATGGACGAACACCTTCGCGGACCACTTCGACCGATCCGTCGATTCAGACGCCACCGAGCGCTGGTTCGAGAACGACCACCTCGGACTCAAGGGGAAGATCGACCTCGTACACGGTCCAAACCGCCTCCTTGACTACAAGAGCGGGAGCAAGAAGTCGGCGTACTCCATCGTGAAGCACTCGTCGTTCGATCCAATGACCGACGAGCCGAACTTCCAGGCCCTGCTCTACCTCGCGCACCGCCGGAGCGAACGTCCGGGCGAGCGACTGGAATTCACCTTCTTCCACTTCTTCGAGACCCTCGACGAGGTCGTCGCCGGTGAGGCAGACGTCGAGGACACGCTTACGAAGGTCACCTACTTCCCGATGCCATTCGACGAGTACGTGGCTTCCCGAGATGCCTTCGAGAAGCTATGCGACGGGTACAAGGACTGTCGACAGACGTTCGAGGACCTCGGCTACGAGCGCTATCGGGAGATAATGCAACGTCACTCGTTCCCCGATACGACCGACAAGAGCGAACTCCGCGAGTCGGCTTTCTCGGAGGCGTTCGCCGTGGACGTGGCGGCTGCTGTCTCGGAAGACGTAGATGCCGAGAAAGGCTGTGATCAAGCGATTCGGGAACTCAATGGGGTCCGGAAGCGGAACTTCTTCGAGGAAGAAGTGGACGCCTTCGAGGAGTTCGTCGACGAACGCTTGGACGAGTTGAACCGCTACCGCGCAGGCGACGCCCGCTTCCCCGTGGGTGAACCGAACTTCGACCGCGTGGACAACCGCGACCTCGTCCTCACCGACGATGACTGAACAAGCCCTACCGACGACCCATCCGGCTCACCCACAATGACCGACCCTACACCCAACGACCGACAGCGCAAACTCATCCAGAACACCGACGGCATCTATCTCGTCGACGCCGGGGCTGGCACCGGGAAGACGTTCACCGTCACCCGGCGGTACGCGAACATCTTGGCGCAGGATGGCGTCGAACCGGACGACATCCTCCTCATCACGTTCACGGACAACGCGGCGACCGAGATGCGCGAGCGCATCGTCTCCCACTGCGACTACGAAATGCGACAGCTGGCGGACGCGCCGATCCAGACGTTCCACAGTCTCTGTCACGACATTCTCCGCGAGTACGGCGTCGACGCGCCGACGCACCTCGACATCGACGACCGGATCACCGAATCGACCAGCATCGTGAGCGACGACATCGTCGAGGAGGCACTCTTCCGGGAATTCGTCGACCGATTCGGTGACGACCATCCGGAGTACGCCGACTTCCTTCGCGTCGTCCGCGACCGGACGAACCTCCTCGACCTCGTCAATCAACTCGCCGCGAAAGGCGTCTTCCCCACCGAAGACGGCTGGTATCGAAACGGCGAACGGTACCTCGACGGCGACTTCGAGGCGTTCGAGGAGTTGTTCGACGAGGTGAATCGTCCTCGGAACGGGGGACGCAAGCAGTCGGCGCTCCGGAAGAAGCTCGGTCGGTACGGACGCAACAAGTGCTACCTCCCCGACGCGCCGGAAAAAGGGGAACTTCGCGGTGGCCGAGGGACCAAGCAGGTACCCCGCGAGGTCGCCGAGCGAGTCTTCGACGACGACCGCGAGGCGCTCAAGGAGTTCGTCCACGACGTATACTACGAGTACGTCGAGTTCGCACTCCGAAGGAACTACCTCAACTTCGGCTTCCTCCAGTTGTTCGCGTTCGTACTGCTCTGCGAGGACCATCGCGTTCGAGAGGAAGTCTCGTTCGAGTACGCGATGGTCGACGAGTTCCAGGACTCCAGCGAGATCCAGTTCAAGCTCGCGCTCCTGCTCGCCAATACTGACAATCTCTGCGTGGTCGGCGACTGGAAGCAGAGCATCTACTCGTTCCAATACGCGGCGGTCGAGAACATCCAGCAGTTCCGCGAGCGCCTGACCTGCTTCGCCGACGAACTGAACGAGGACGCCGAGGACCACGAGCGAGTGGGGTTCCCGACTGACGACGTGACCGACATCGCGCTGGTCGAGAACTACCGCTCGACCCAGGATATCCTCGACTTCTCCGAACACAGCCTCATCACGCCCGCGACGAGTACGGACGAGATCGACGAGCAAGCGATGCGCGACCGAATCGTCTCGCTCGAATCGAACGCCGACCGTGAAAACTCGAATATCGAGGCGATTCAGAGCGACGATGAGTACGAATCCGTTCTCACGAAGATTCAGGAAATCGTCGGCAACGAGGCGTACGCGGTCGAACCAACTGAGGGGGAGGGGAAGGAGGTGAGGAAGGATTCCGACGAACTCCGAGCGCCGCGCTACGAGGACGTCGCAGTCCTCACTCGAACGCGGGACTTCGGCCGCGAACTCCAGCAGATTGCCGACGAGTACGGGCTGCCGATGGCCTACGAGGGCGGCGTCGAGTTGTTCCGAACCGACGAGGCGAAGCTCCTGCTGGCGTGGCTCCGCATCCTCGAATCCGATGCCGACCGGGGCTGGGCGACGGTCCTCGAAAGAGCGGGCTACGGTCTCGATGAGGTCAAGCACGCTGTCAAGCGCAACGAATATCCATCTGACATGCTCGCCTTCCGCGACGAACTGGCGAGTATCGACACCATCGGTGGCGTCGTACGTCGGGTGTTCTCGAAGTACGGATTCGACGACGCGTACGCCGACGTGCTGTTAGAAACGCTTCAGTCGGCATTCGACGCGACAACCATGACGCGTGGCGACCTCGTCCAGTTCATCGAGCGTGGAATCGAAGCGGGGAGTACCCACGAGGTGAACGACAGCGCCGGGACGAATTCCGTGACGGTCCAGACGATCCACGCCGCGAAGGGGCTCGAACACCCCATCGTGATCCTGGCGAACGTGAACGAGAACCGGTTCCCACCGACCGGCGTCGACGCGACTGCGATCACCTACGAGGACCCGGTAGGTCTGCGCCAGCGCAAGCAGTACGCCGAGGCGCACGGCCACCCCTACGTTTACGACAACTGGCGCGTGGACGTACTGCGGAAATGTCTACCGCAGGAGTATGACGAGGAGCGACGACTCCTGTACGTGGCGATGACTCGCGCGGAGAGCCATCTCGTCCTCTCGGCTGGCGAGTCGCCCAGCGGCCTGTTCGAGAATCTGCCCATCGAGCCCCAGAGAGTCGAACCAGACGTCGCGGTGGACGACTCGACGCAGACCGAACAGGCTCACCTCCAGATCTCCGTCTCGACTCGTGATGGCCCGGAAGGCTACACGCCGCACACGCTGATGCGCGACGACGTGTTCGAGGAGGTGGAGGAGGGTGAGGGAATCGAGTTCGGGTCGCGGACACACGCGTTCGCGGAGCGGTACGCGCTCGGCGAAAACGTCGACCTGTCGAACGAGGACGAACGGAACGTTCGAGCGCTTATCGACTCGCTCGACGGCGAGCTCCGCGTCGAGGAGAAGGCATATCTCCCGCTCACGGTGGAGGGCGAACGGGTCACCATCTCGGGCATCGTGGACCTGCTCCACGTCACTCCCCAGACGGTCGAGGTTATCGACTATAAGACGGACAGGAGTCGGCACGCGCGCTCGGAGTATCGGAAACAGTTGAGCGTGTACTACCACGTCGTACGGGAGTGTTATCCCGAACGGGAGATTTCTGCAAGCTTGTTTTATACGCTCGATGGGGTGCGTGACGAAGTAACGCCAATGTCGAGGGAGGAGATCGAAGCGCTGGTTCAGGGGCAAGAGGACGGATAGGAAGACAAACGTCGAGCCTGGTTTCGTTTCTGGTGATAACCAAAGATCGACGGTCCGTTGTGATCGACCACTATGATGTGTGACAGTCGTTCTCTAGGGTACGCAGGTGGGTGGCGAGTTTCCTTAGTTTACATTCCTCGTCGGTGTGACCTCTTGCCAGAAGTATACGCACTCCCAAATCAACACCTCGTGGTAGCTACGCAGCCTCGGTGACGGTTCATCGTCATAGCCGAAATCCAAATTAGCACCTATAATCGTACTCGGCGATCCGTCCGTTATCTCCGATAGCTGCTAGCGGGCCGAGCCCCCTATTCGGGGATTCGGTGGGGATCGAAGCGCGGTCGGAGCACGGTCAGGGGGCGGTCGGAGCGCGGTCGGAGCGCGGTCGAGGCGCGGTCGGGGTGCGGTGATGACCGCGGTGATCGCGGTTATTCGCGGTCGTTCGCGGTCAGTCGCGGTGGATTCGCGGTCAGGGCGCGGTCCCACCGCGGTACCGGCGCGGTACCGCGACCGCCCCTGCCAGAATCGTTCAAAACCCCGCGAGAGCCAATTTCGATCTATAATTACCGCCAGCTAGGGTGCGAGTGACCCGGAAATCGGCGGCTCACGAGTAAACAACCCTTGAAGCTCTCCGCCGTCGTCGTTTTTCTGGTTGAAGACAATCGGAATGAATGTAGATCGCAGAGGGACAAAACCCTCGATAGCCGAGAGTTCGCGGTCAGTATGGCTTCTACCGGCTATTTCCCGATCGAATCCCCGTTTTATTCCCAGTTTATAGAGCGTTCGCGGCCAAAATCGGCTCTACCGTCGATATTCGGAATTTGAACGAAGACGCCTTTTTATTCTCTCGACTATTGCCGACACTCCTATGCACGCCCTAGCCCCTACAGTCTCTGCAGCTCCACCGTTTGCGGGAGCGCGGAGGTCCCCTTCGAGCACGAAACAGGCAAACCACTCGGTACTCGCGAACTGTAACTTCTCGCCCTCAATACGGGGTGGAAACGATGAGTGACTTCGAGGGCGAGGACAAACTCGACGAGATCCTCCGACACGTTGATCCGCGCTCGGATCTCGACTCGGTTCCGGCTACAGAAGCCGTAGACAAGTACCTCGAATCACGCTCGTCCGAGGTCACGGGCAATACCCGCTCGGAATACGAGGCCAAACTCGGCAATTTCATAGAATTCTGTGACCAGCGCGACATCGAACAGGTAAAGAATCTCGATGGAGCGGCGTTGGACGACCTCAAAGTCTGGATCAGAGAGGAAGTTCCAGAAGTAACCAAAGAGTACAGTCCGAAGACGATGCGGGACCAGATGTACCTGCTACGGAACTTCCTCAGGTACCTCGAACAGATCGAGGCCGTCCCGGCCGGACTCCATGAGAAGGTCGACGTTCCAGAACTCGAAAGCGACGACGGCGTTAGCGACGAGTTCCTCGAAGCAGAACGCGTTCGGTCGATCCTCGACCACCTCTCAACCTTCGAGTACGCGTCGCGAGAGCACGTCGTGTGGCTCCTTCTCTCCCTGACTGGTGGCCGGAAAGGAGCCATCCACAGTCTCGACGTGGACGACTGCCACGTGGACGGTGAGAACTACATCGAATTCAGACACCGCCCGGAACAGGGGACGAGATTGAAGAACGGGATGAAGAGCGAACGCGAGGTCAGCATTCCCGCGTCTGCAGCTGAGGCCTTCAGCGATTACGTCGAGACCACCCGAATCGGCGTCACTGACGACTACGAACGCCGTCCACTTCTCACGACCAAGTACGGTCGCGTCTCGAAGTCGACGCTCACGAAGGACGTCTACAAGTGGTCCCGACCGTGCATGATCTCGGACGACTGTCCACACGAGCGCAGTGTCGACGAATGTTCTGCGGCTACGAACTTGGACGTCGCGTCGAAATGCCCGTCAAGTGCGTCTCCGCATCGAGTTCGGACGGGCTATCTGACGACGGAGCGGAAGAACGGCGCCCCGAAGGAGGTGCTCAGTGAGCGGTGCGACGTGAGCGAATCGATCCTCGAAAAGCACTACGAGTTCCTCTCCGAAGAGGAACAGCGGAAGATGCGTCAGCGTATTTTGAAGGAGGTCCGCGGCGATAGTGACGGATACGCAGGATGAGATTGCTGTTATTTGCCCATAGAGTTGGACAGGTTGAGATTCGTAATGTATGCCACGTGTCATGGAAGGAGGCCAGTTGCGCAAGGCAACCTGCTTACGAACAGATACGATCTATTAGTTGCTGCTTGATTTCCGCCTCTCGTTCCATGATGAAGCTGTCAAAGTCGTCGTTCTTCAGGTGGTCATAGGCCGCATCCGAAATGAAGTGACCTTTCATCAACTCACGGACAGTCTCTTCGTCCCCGTGAATCTCTTCCATCTCGGCCAGATACTCAGAGGGCTTCTGATTCTGGATCTTCTGGTTCGTCTCATCAACGATGAGCGTTCGATTCAGGATCGAATCCTTGAACCGATCAAAATTGGTCGCACGCTCCGGCGGGAGGTCACTCACCTTCTTCGGAAAGATGTGATGATCGTTGATCGCCTGTTCGGTGAAGTCACCAGTTCCGAGGATACGCTCGTTATAGAAGTCTCGTACCCCGTTCAACGCCAACAGACAGATGATCGCGTTGTACCGGCCAGAACCCTTGTCCTCTGTAGCGAGGTCCATCTCTGTGATGAATTCCTCATCTACTTTCCGCAGTTGTTCAATCTCTCCACCTCCAGAGAACCAAGTCTTCCAGTCCCGGAAATCTTTCCCCATCGCAGTGTCTGAAGACCCGCTGTAGTCCTGCGAAAACACTGCAGACCAGTACCATCGCTGGAGCGTGTCGCTGAACTGGTTCTCAGTGACGCTAGAGTGGCCCTCATTATACTGCCATAAGACAGCAGCCAACACCGGGAGGATGGGATTGTACGGGATGAACTCCCCGCGGATTGCACCGAAGTCTGTCCGCCCTGTGTTCATAATCCTCTCTCGGGCGTCCTCAGCATAGTCTACCGCTGACCACCACAAATCCTTGAACTCCTCACCTGACTCGATCAATACCTCTTCGTAGCGGGTTCCATCTGGTTCCTCACGAACTGTCTCTTCACCGGGGATTAGGTTGTAGAGATACTTGGACGAACAGTAGTTCTGTCTCCGAAGAGAGATGATTTTCAGCAGGTTCTCATCCATGTTCGAGTCGATGCGCTTCAGTTGGTCGTTCGGAAGTCCCTCCCACAGTTCTTTCCGTAGTTGTACATCGTATGGATAGAGAAATGCATTCATGAGGTCGAACGTAGAGAGCTTCATCCCAGTATCGTTGACCTTGGCAAAGATATTGCAAATATCTGGCATACTCCGTTCGCTCGCCAGCAAATACACCACGAAATTGTAGTTCAGAATGTTAGTAAACACTTCCCGTACTTCCCACATCTGTGTGTTATCTGGTAGATCTTCTGACCGCTGTTCAACGAACTGAGTTGCCCACTTATTGAATTCTTCTGAGTCAATGTAATCTCGCCTGGGTTGGTCTGGATCTTCAGCTGAGAGGATACACAACGGAACTTGGCCGCTCTCGATCCACTTGCCGCGATTGCTTCGAAGCTCCGACCAACTTTGGTAATTCTCCGTCTTCCATGTGTAGTCTACCGCTTCGTCGTAGTCGTCGTTGAGAACCCTGATGAGATCTACATAGAACACATAGTAGGATTTCCGATTTGGAAACCGCTTCTCAGGATTGTGGATTGCGTAATAGAGAGAGGACAGTCGCTGTTGCCCGTCTAAAACAGCCTTATTGGGCCTATAAGCCGCTGTTGCTCCCCATACAGGATCCCATTCCTCCTGTTCTGCTCTGTGGTTGTCCAGTTCCCAGAACAACAGTAAACCGGTGTAGTAGTCTTGTAGAATTGAAATGAACAACTCCGATACCATTGAAGGCTCCCACTCGAATCCACGCTGGAAATACGGAATCACATAGTCCCCTGATGCGACATCGCTCATCAACACCCGTACTGGCTTCGTTCCTGGGTCTTCAACCTCGACCATACTGGTTCCTCACACATACACAGCACTTGAATATTCCCCACCGACAGGCTCTTCAAAGAACGGACTAGGTCGGACCCCGTTTGGGCTATGTCTATAGATTGTTCAGATACTCCCGCCGCTGTTCCATCTTCTCACGCTCCGACCGCCTGTCGTAGTGATGTTCGATCACTTCAGTACTCACGTTCGCCCGGTCACTAACCACCTTATCCGGCATGTCGTTGTTCAAACTGTGCGTGATGCTCCCCTGCCGGATCGCATGAGGATTCAGCGACGACGGACACTTTGAGGTCTGATTCCGCGACCGCGCTTCACAGGTCAACGGGTCGGGGTCGTGCGGGTACTCATCCGCGTACCGCAGGGCTGATTCCACTTGTAAACGTAGAACCGGAGCGTAGACTTGCTCGCTCGTCCCTGCAAGGTCGTCAGCAACGGTTCACGTCCATAGTCGTGGGTAACGTCCGAACACTGGTCGACGATTCAGTCATCGAGGCGGTCGCACACCCGGTCGAAAAGCGCGATCAACCGTTCTCCGTCTTCCTTGTTCTTGATTGGTAGCCCCTGATTCAGCCGGTACCGCCCTCACCGTACTGTCTATCCAAATCGTAGTCAAACCCCCAAGCGTTATTACTCAATACACGAATTATGAATTGTATGTCGGAAGCCGCCGGGGATCCCGAGCGAGCCGTCAACGGCCTCCTGTCGGTCGCCCAGCTCTTGGAAGAGCCGCGGCTGGCGCGACTCTACACGTTCGTGCTCCGCGAAGGGGAAGTCACCATCGACGACATCGTCGACGCACTGGAGACGGCACGGACGACTGCGTATTCAGACATGGGAACGCTTGTTGATCTCGGGGTGCTGACGCGAGACGAAGAACAGAAGACGCACACGTATTCCGCGGTTCCGATTACTCTCACCGCCAACCTTGACGGCAACGAGTACACAGTCACTCCGACGCTCGTCGACGCGTTTGGACGCTCGCCCCAAGACCAGGACCTCAACCTCCTGCTCGAAAAGCACGGCCTGGGAAAACTCGCTGCCGCACTCACGTACGCAGTTCCATACGCCGAAGGTGAGATGTCCGAGCGGGTGGCTGCTCGGGAACTCGATCTCCAGCATGCCTTCGCCATCGCCGTATTGCAAGCCCTCAGGGAGATCGTGCTCGACATGAAGACGGTCGATCCGTATTTCGATAATATCCGAAGCGCCCGCGAGGAACCGCCTGAAACAGAGGACTGACAGGTGGCACAGATGAGTGGATCTTTCTATCCGATGCAGGAGGACGTCATCTGGGTCGCGGACACTGGGCTGTTCGTCGCCTGTGGCCGCCAGCAGAACAACAAGTATACCGCACTAGAGCGGTTCGCCCAGCGGAACGACCTCTCGTTCGTGATTCCGCAGCGCGTGTACGACGAACTCGGTGGCGCTCCAGATCGAAGTACGCCGGGTCAAACCCCGATCAATAGTGCAATCGATGCAGGCTGGGTGACTGTCGCCGAAGAACCGGACTACACGAACAGCACTGTGTCGCAAGTCATGGACGACGTTCGGACGTTCATCGCGCAGTCATCAAACCGGCGAGAAGACCAGATCGAGAAGGCAGATACCGCACTCGCGGCCGTTGCGGCGGAGCATCTCGATGTCGGTGATGCTGAATTCACGTGTGTCGTGACGACCGATATCGACGCTGGCGAGGCTATCGTCTCCGCACTGTCGAAGAATGGGTTCGACAACCGGGTTCAATTCAAAAATGGATTCGAGTTGTTCGAAGATATTACCTGAACCGCATTCCGTTACAGGTCGTCAAGGTAGTCTCTCCGCTGCTCCATCTTCTCTCGTTCCGACCGTCTATCGTAGTGCTGTTCAATGACCGCAGGACTCACGTTGGCCCGGTCACTAACGACTTTTTCAGGCATGTCATTGTGCAGATTATGCGTGATGCTACCCCGTCGAATCGCGTGGGGATTCAGAGACGAGGGACATTTCGACAGGTGATTCCGTGACCGCGCTTTGCAATCCACTATTTCACGGTCGTGCGGACACTCACCCTCGTATCGGCACGGTTGCGTCCACCTGTAGACGCAGTGTCGGAGCGTGGCCTTGCTCGCACGTCCCTGAACGGTCGTCAGTAGCGGTTCACGCCCATAGTCGTCGGTGACGTCGGGACGCTGGTCAACAAGCCAATCGTCGAGGAGTCTGCACAAGCGGTTAGAGAGCGCGACCAGCCGTTCACCGTCTTCTTTGTTTTTTATTGGTGTCCCCTGCTCCGCACGATGGCGAACCTCAATGTATTGTTCGTCGGAGTGATAGTCCTCGACGTCCAGTGCGTGGACCCCTCCGATGCGCATCATTGTGTGCCACATCAGCGCGACTGACACGTGGTCGATGGTCGCGTACTCGTACTTCTCCAAGTGCGCCAAGACTTTCTCCGCTCGCTCCGACTTCAGTATCTCGTGGCGCGTGTTCTGCTCGGGTGTAATCGACGGTGACAGCACCTTCTCGCTGAGGTCCTGTTCGACGCCGTCGACGCTCTCCACCCAGCGGACGAACACGCGGAGTGTGTCCATTTGGGTCTTCTCGGTGACGGGTGAGAGGTCACCCTCGTTGCGCCGCCACAGCCGATACTGGTGGAGCTGGCGACCCCTCAGCGTATTCAGGTTCTCGATGTCCTGCTCGTCGCACCACCGGATGAAGTGGTTGAGCCGGTACTTGTGGGCCTTCAACGAGGCCTTGGCGAGTTCGTTTTCCTTGTCTGCAAGGTACAGTTCGAGCGCGGTCTCGGGTTCGATTGGTTCCAGACTCATGGATTCGCTTCCTCGGTTGTGTAGCGAATCGCGGTCTGACGGCCACTCGCGAGACGCCGGATTTCGTCTCGCTCACCCGGCGAAAGGTCGCTTTTCCCGCCCGTCTACATGGAGCCTGCAGCGCCCATTCGAGTTTCGAGCGGCTTCACATTCGCACGAGGGAAGCAGCGCGTAGTACCGTTGCCGTAATTCGAGAGGTGCACTATGATGTCCCGTCCGGGGATTCCGCTGTTGGGTCCGCATCCGTCGTGGTGGTTTCTCTTGTCGGCGTGTCGGTCGCGGTGGGTTCTGTCGTAGTCGTCTCTCTGGTCGTGGTGTCTGTCGTCGTGGCGTCGGTCGTGGTAGTCTCAGTTGTGGTTGTCGTGGGTTCCGTCGACGTCGGTGAGTCGGTCATCGTGGACTCCCGTGTCGGATTACAGGTGGTCGCGTTGGAGAGTCGGACTCGAAAGTTCCCGCATCGGGTTGTGTCCCCTGTCAGACTGAATCGATAGGTCTCACCGACTGTCGGGTGCGTCGAGTCAGCCGGGACGAGAAGAAAATAGGTGACGTCAGTGCATGTCCGGCATTTGAATACGTCGCCGTCGTTGCATTGGGTCATTCCTCGGTAGAGCCGTTTCTCGATGGTCGCTTCTTGGTCCGTGATGTCGGTCTTGTTCCCCTTTGTAATCCACCCGTAGATTCGTGGCTCGGTCTGGCCGAGAAGCTTGCCGGGCTTTGTCAGCGGAATACTGCCGACTAATGCGCCAACTCGTTTGAGTACTCGACGACGCGAGTGACGGTCCCCCCTTGCCATCTCCTACAGTGTAGTATTGAGCATGGCCTAATAATGATTATATATGGCTTCCTACTACTGTCGGGATGGTATTGTTTGCTGTTCCCCGTGATGCTTTGTCGTCTCGTCAGCTCCATCCTGGGGACTGGCGAAGTTCTACGTACGCTCGCTGAGGTTGTGGCCCTCCTGTTCTTCAGTGTTGACAACGGTCCGCGTAGTGGAGCCAGCAGGACTCATAAACTACCGTCCAAACCCGGTAGCGCCCATTCGTTTTCCGACGCTCCGAAGCCGAATCGCGACCTGCCGCTTCGGCCACCTTTAGGAACACCAGTCCCGAAACGTCGTGCATGGACGACCGCGACGAACTCCTGATGACGCCCGGCCCGACCGCGCTCCCGCCCGAGGTCCGCGACGCGATGGGTCGCCCGCTGATCAACCCCGACGTGGAGGCCGAGTTCGCCTCCGAGTACGAGGCGCTGCTCGACAAGTTGGCAGCGGTGTACGGCACCGACGACGACGTGCTGGTCCTCAGCGGCGAGGGGATGCTCGGACTGGAAGCCAGCGTCGCGTCGCTGGTCTCGCCCGGCGACGACGTGCTCTGTCTCGCGAACGGAATCTTTGGCGAGGGATTTTCCGACTTCGTGGAGATGCAGGGCGGTAACCCCGTGGTCCACGAAGCCCCGTTCGACGCGGGGTTCGACGTGGAAGCGGTCAAAGACGCCGTCGAGGAGCACGAGTTCACCGCGGCGACGCTGGTCCACTGCGAGACGCCGACCGGCCTGCTCAACGACTTCGAGGAGATCCTCGGCGTCCTCCAGGACGCGGGCGTGCTGACCGTCGTCGACGCCGTCTCCTCGCTCGGCGGGACGCCGGTGCCGGTCGAGAACATCGACGTCTGTCTCGGCGCGTCCCAGAAGTGCTTCAGCTCTCCGCCTGGGCTGACCACGCTGTCGGTCAGCGACCGGGCGTGGGCCGAGGTCGAGGACACCGAGCAGGATAGCTTCTACACCAGTCTCGCGCCGTGGCGCGACGTGGAGTTCGAGGAGGGCGAGCCGGTGTTCCTGCCGTACACCCACGCGGTGTCGAACCTCTACGCGCTGGACGCGTCGCTCGACCGGCTGCTCGACGAGGGCCTCGACAACGTCTACCAGCGCCACGAGGCGGTCGCCGAGCAGTGTCGCGAGCGCGGCCGCGAGCTGGGCCTGGAGCCGTTCCCCGAGTCGGACGACCTGTGTTCGCCGACCGTGACCGCGTTCCGCGCCGAGGGGCGCGCGGGCGACCTCAAGCGCCGCCTCGAAACCGACCACGGCATCGTCGTCGCGACCGGGCTGGGGGAGTTCGCGGACGACGTGCTCAGAGTCGGTCACATGGGCTACAACGCCGACCCCGGCCGCGTCGAGCGCACGATGGACGCCTTGGCCGACGTGCTCGAATAGGGACGGTTCGCGGACCGACCCGATCCTTGCGACACCTTCGCGCGGGAGGACAAGACTTCTACCGCGCGCCCCCGAGCGTCCGTCATGGACGAGTTCGACGGCGACGCGGAGTTCGGGGACGATATTCTCGCCGCGATGGTCCGCGAGATCCGTCCGGACTGGTCGCTCCGCGAGGCCGTCCCGGCCGCCGAGGGCACCGACGAGGTGCACGTTCTGACGGTCGAGACGCCCGCTGGACCCCGCGAGTGCGTGCTGAAAGCCTGCACGTTCCTCGACCCCGCGGAGTTCCGGACGGAGCCCTACGTCCTCGCCACACTCGACCAGCGGACCTCGATTCCGGTTCCGAGCGCGATCGGCGCGGTCGACGACCACGACGACCTGCCCGCGCCGTTCTTCCTGATGGAGCGCTGCGACGGCGAGGTCCGCGAGCACGAGATCCGCCAGCTACCGGTCGAGACGATGGAACGGCTCGCCCGCGAGGCCGGGCGCAATCTCGGCGAACTCCACCGGCTCGGCGACGTTCGGCGGTTCGGCCCGGTGCGTCTCGCAGCGGACGCCGGGCAAGCGGTCGGACCGGGTGTGGACCAGAACGCAGTAAGGGGAGTCGCGGTCCCGGAAGGGGACGACTTCGCAGCCGACGACCGACGTCTCGTGGTCGGCGACGCCGGACAGCAGCCGTGGCGAGCGCACGTGGAAGCCATGGCCGACAGCACCCTCGACAACGTCGAGCCGGAGTTCGCCGACCTCGCCGCCGACCTGCGAGCGGTCGTCGACGACCGGCTGGACGCCCTCGACCGGTCGTTCGAGCCGGTGTTCGGCGACGACGACTACCGACTCGGCAACCTGCTCGTGGACCCCGAAGGCGGACGAACGGAGGCCGTCCTCGACTGGGGGAACGCCCACACGCTGGAGTCCCAGTACAACCTCGTCCTCACCGAGCAGCACCTCAGCGGGTTCGCGCGCCACGACGACCCGCGGCGCGAGCGCGTCCGCACGGCACTGCGCGAGGGTACGAAGCGACCAACGAAATCGAGCGCGACGACGACTTCCAGCGCCGCCGGGAGCTCTACCTCGCGGTCACCCGGCTGTTTCCGCTCGCGTGGTTCTCGCTGTGGTACGCCGACCACACCGAAGACGAGCGTGCGCGCGCCAAGGAGTGGAACCGACAGGCGCTCCGGGACCTCCGTTCCGCTTAGTTCGCCCGTGACCGTCGGTCCCTACCGGCACCCCGCGCGAAGACACCGTTTATATTCACTCCCAAACCATTTTGTAACCTCGAATGGTTATCTCGGACATGGACCGGCGACGGTACGTTCAGCTACTGGGGCTCGGGGGAGCGGTCTCACTCGCCGGGTGTAGCGACGACGCCCCGGGGGCCGAACGGAACGAGTCCAGTACCGTTGGCGACGGGTCCCAGAGCGCATCTCAGACCGACTCCGTCGCCGACGCGCTGACGCTCGCGACTGCGACGACCGCTCACGACAGCGGACTGCTCGGCGAACTCACGCCCGGGTTCGAGGACCGATTCGACGTACGACTCAAGACGATCGTGCGCGGGACCGGCGGGGCGCTCAGAACCGCACGCGACGGCGACTGCGACGTCGTGCTCGTCCACGCCCGACCGCTGGAGGACCCGTTCCTCCGGGAGGGACACGGCGTGAACCGCCGGACCGTCATGGTCAACGACTTCCTCGTGGTCGGACCGCCCGACGACCCCGCAGGCGCGGCCGGACGGGACCCGGTCGAGTCGTTCGCGGCCATCGCCGAGTCGGAGGCGACCTTCCTCTCGCGGGGCGACCGCTCGGGGACCCACATCCGCGAACGCCGACTGTGGGACGAGGCGGGCGTCGACCCGTCGGGAGCGTGGTATCGCGAGACCGGACAGGGGATGGGTAACACGCTGACCACCGCCGAGCAGTCGGGCGCGTACACGCTGACCGACCGCGGCACCTTCCTGACCGTGAGCGACGGGGACGCGCTTGCGGTCCACGTCGAGCGGGGGATCGACGACCCACCGCCGCTCCTCCGCAACGAGTACGCCGTGATTCCCGTCAATCCCGCTCGCCACGACGTCGCACACTCGCTCGCGCTCGCCTACGTGGGCTACCTCACCGGCGTCGGCCAGTCGCGCATCGAGTCGTTCCGCGTCGGGGGCGAGCGGGCGTTCCGGCCGCTGGGGGCGTCCCCGGAGCCGGACTTCCAGCAGTACGTCCCGCGCGATTGGCGGGAGTAGTCGCTGGGTCCCCAGAGGAGTCGATGCTCGCCAGCGGAGCCAGATTGCGTCCGTGACCGTCTCACGTCGGAGTACCGATCCTCACGTCGGAGTACCGATCCTCACGTCGGAGTACCGATCCTCACGTCGCGTCGATGATGTCGTCCTCGTCCGCTTCGGGCACCTCGAGTTCCCCGTCGAGCGCCACGGCCGCCTGCCCGCCCACGCGTACCTCCTCGCCCACGCGCACGCGGACGTGACCCGGCCGGTCCACGAAGTGGCCCTGCTCGAAGGTCATCTCCTCTGGCAACTCCCCATCGAAGGCGTCGAACTCGCGCAGGTACGCCCCGACCGCGCCGCTCGCGGTGCCGGTCACGGGGTCCTCGGGCACGCCTGCTGCGGGGGCGAACGTCCGGCCGTGGAGCGTCGAGTCGGCCTCCAGCGCGTCGAAGCTGAACGCGTAGATTCCGGTGGCGTCGACCTCGTCGCTGAGCTCCTCGACCGCGGCGAAGTCGGGGGCCATCCCGCCGACGTGTTCGAGGAAGTTCACCGGCACCACGAGGAACGGCAGACCGGTCGAGGCGACCGCCAGCGGGAAGTCCGCGCCGATGTCCGCCAGCGCCGCGGGGTCGACCCCGAGCGCCCCGGCCACCCGCTCGCGGTCGAGGTCCACGGTCCGAATTTCGGGCTCGTCCTGGGTCATCCATACCGTGCCGTCCTCGGTCACGTCGATGTCGAGGACTCCGACGTTGGTTTCGAGGGTGTGGGTACCCGGCTCGACGACTCCCTCTTCGAGCAGGTGGACGTGCGAGGCGACGGTCGCGTGCCCACAGAGGTCGACCTCGGTCGTGGGCGTGAAGTACCGGACACGGCGGTCGGCCCGGTCGCTCTCGCTGAAGAAGGCGGTCTCGCTCACGGCGAGTTCGTTCGCGATGGCCTGCATCTGGTCGTCGGCCAGGCCGTCGGCGTCGGGGACCACGCCCGCCGCGTTCCCGGCGAACGGGTCGTCCGTGAAGGCGTCTACCAGCCGAGCGCGAATTCGGCGGTCGTCGGCGTCCATGACTCACACCACGCGGGCCCGTCCCCATTAGCGTTGGCGTTTCGACTCCTCCGCTGAGGGGTCGCCGGGTTCGGCTGCGTTCGTGTCACGAATCGAAGTTCTGCCGTTACTCCCCGGTTGAATCCCTGATACCCGATTAAACTCTCCTAGGTAATTATTTATGCGAGGACCAGTAAATATGCTCAGGGGAGCATTGTGACAGACGATACCGGCGCAGACGGCGGATCTTCAGATACGTACAGACAACAACTGACAGCGAGCGGGGTGAATCGTCGCTCGGTCCTCCGTTCGGGGGCGGCTCTCGCTGGCGGGATCGCCCTCGCCGGATGTACCGGCGGTCAGGACGGCGACACCACGACCGAGGAGACCACCGAGAGCGGTGGCTCGGGCGACGACACCACGACCGACGACTCGGGTGGCGGCGGTAGTGGCGGAACCACGAACATCGCCATCATCTCCAGTCCGGCTGGCTTCGGCGACGGAGCGTTCAACGACCTCGCGCTGCAGGGACTCGAGAGCGCCGCCGAGGACAACGACATCCAGATCCAGCAGGTCGAGGAGACCGACCAGTCCCAGTACGGGACGGTCCAGTCGCGACTCGCCGAGAGCACCAACCCGGACTACGACCTCATCGTGATGGTCGGGTACAACCACACGCAGGCGCTCGAGACGAACGCCGCGGACTACGCCGACCAGAACTGGATGCTCATCAACGACCACGTCGACCAGCCCAACGTCGCGGGCTACACGTGGGCCAACCACGAGATGTCGTTCCAGGCGGGCGTGCTCGCCGGAACGATGACGACCCGGGAGTTCTCCCACGACGACAACTCGACCGACCCGGGTACCAGCACGGTCGGCTTCGTGGGCGGCGTCGACGGCGCGCTCATCAACGCCTTCGAGCGGGCGTACGCGGCGGGTGTCGAGTGGGTAAACGAGGACGTCGAGGTCCGAACCGGGTACATCGGCAACTACTCGGACACCCAGACCGCGAACAACATCGCTACCTCGCAGTACGACGCCGGGGCGGACATCGTCTACCACGCCGCCGCGGCGGCCGGACAGGGCGTCTTCGACGCCGCCCAGAGCGCGAGTCGGTTCGCCATCGGCGTCGACTCCGACCAGTCGAAGACGCTGCCCGACTACCAGGACGTTATCATGGGGTCGGCGGTGAAGTTCATCAACGAGGGGACCCGCGAGGTCGCCACTGCCGTCGTGAACGACGACTGGGACAGCGTCAACGGCAACAACGTCATCGGCCTCGAAGAGGAGGCGGTCGAAGTCGTCCTCGGACAGGCGATGGCAGACAGCCTCCCGGACGTGGTGACCGAGAACCTCGAAGAGTCGCGACAGGCCATCATCGACGGCGACGTGACGGTGCCGTGTAGCGCGTCGGGCTGTCAGAACTGATCGGCCCCCCGTCGTTATTTATGATACGCACCCACCACCCACAGCTATGAGCGACACACAGGTACCCGCCGTCGACCTCGACGGGATCACCAAGCGGTTCGGTGACGTCGTCGCCAACGACGGGGTCGACCTCTCGCTGGAGAAGGGGTCGGTCCACGCGCTCGTCGGCGAGAACGGCGCAGGCAAGACCACGCTGATGAGCGTGCTGTACGGCCTCTACGAGCCGGACGGCGGCACCATCTCGGTCGACGGCGAGCCCCGCGAGTTCGACTCCCCGCGGGACGCCATCGACGCCGGCGTGGGCATGATCCACCAGCACTTCCAGCTGGTCGACACCATGACCGTCGTCCAGAACGTCGTCCTCGGCCACGAGCCCGCCGAGCGCGGGCTGGTCGACGAGGGGAGCGCCCGGCGTGACATCGAGGAGATCTGCGCGACCTACGGCTTCGACGTGGACGAGCACCTCGACACCCGGGTCGAGGACCTCGGCGTCGGCGTCCAGCAGCGCGTCGAGATCGTCAAGAGCCTCTATCGCGGCGCGGACGTGCTCGTCCTCGACGAGCCGACCGCGGTGCTCACCCCACAGGAGGTCGAGGGGCTGTTCGACGTGATGACCGAACTCACCGAGCGCGGGCGCTCGCTCATCTTCATCACGCACAAGCTCGACGAAGCCCTGGCGGTCGCCGACCACATCACCGTGCTCCGCGACGGCGAGTCGGTCGGCACGGTCGAGGCGAGCGAGACCACCCGCGAGGAACTCGCCCGGATGATGGTCGGCCGGGACGTGCTGTTCGACTACCCCGCGCGCGAGACCTCGCCCGGCGCAGTCACGCTCGGCGTCGACGACCTCCGGGTCGAGGACGACCGCGGCCTCGAACAGGTCGGCGGCGTCGACTTGGAAGTGCGCGAAGGCGAGGTGTTCGGCGTCGCGGGCGTCGACGGCAACGGACAGGCCGAACTCGTGGAGGCGCTCACGGGCCTCCGGAGCGCGGAATCGGGCACCGTCACCTTCGACGGCCGGGACGTGACCGACGCGAGCCGCCGCGAGCGCATCGACGCGGGCATCGCCTACGTACCCGAGGACCGCCAGGAGGAGGGGCTCGTTCAGGACTACGACCTCGTGCGCAACGCCTTGCTCGGCAACCAGACCGTCGCGCCGTACGTCGAAAACGGCTTCGTCGACTGGGGCGCGGTCCGCACCCACGCCGAGGACATCGTCGAGCAGTACGACGTGCAACCGCCGAACGCCGAGGCCGAGGCCGGATCGCTGTCGGGCGGCAACCAGCAGAAGTTCGTGGTCGGGCGCGAACTCGAACACCAGCCCGACCTCGTGGTCGCATCCCACCCGACCCGCGGGGTCGACATCGGCTCCATCGAGTTCATCCACGAGCGGCTGTTCGAGATGCGCGACGCGGGGATGGCGGTCCTGCTGGTCTCCTCGAAGCTCGACGAGGTCCAGAAGCTCTCGGACCGCATCGCGGTGATGTACGAGGGCGAGTTCGTCGGCATGGTCGACCCCGACGAGGTGACCGAGGAGGAACTCGGCCTGCTGATGGCGGGCCGCAGCCCCGACTCGGGCGGGGCGTCGGCCGAGGCCTCGGCCGACGCCCCGCCCGAGTCGGTTGTCGATGACGGAGAATCCACCTCGGACGGAGGTGTCGAGTCGTGAGCGGGAACGGAGCCCGCGCGGTCCTCGACCGGACGGCCGACCGGATGGTGCACGCGACCGCGGTCGAGCGGCTCGCCATCGCGGTGGCCTCGACCCTGCTCGCACTCGCGCTCGGGGCAGTCGTCGTGGCCGCGTCGGGCTACGACGCGGTCGAGTTCGTCTCCTCGCTGGCGTACGGCGCGTTCGGGAGCAAGTCGAACGTCGCGTTCACGCTCCGCCAGTCCACGATGCTCATCATCGCGGGCGTGGCAGTCGCCGTGGCGTTCCGGGCGGGCGTGTTCAACATCGGCGTGCAGGGCCAGTTCGTCGTCGGCGGGTTCGCGACGTCCGTGACGATCCTCTTTCTCGCGCCGTACCTGCCGACCGGAACGGTCGGCGGCGTGTTGCTCATCGTCTTCGGGACGATTGCGGCCATCCTCGCCGGGGGCGCGTACGCCGCGCTGCCCGGGCTGATGAAGGCGTACGCCGACGCCAACGAGGTCATCACGACCATCATGCTCAACTTCATCGCGTCGGGCGTGGTGTTCTACCTCGTGGACAGCCAGCTCCGGCCTTCGGGCGCAGCCGCGCCCAACACCGAGCAGTTCCCCGACTACGTCGAACTGCCGTCGCTCGTGTTCGACAGCAGTTCGTTCTCGGTGGTCGGTCTGGGCGTGGCGCTCGCCACCGTCATCGTCGTCGCGGTCGTGATGTCTCGGACCAGATTCGGCTACGACCTCGTCACGAGCGGCTATCAGGAGTCGGCGGCCGCCTACTCGGGCGTCGACCCCAAGCGGACCGTCGTCACGACGATGACGTTCTCCGGGATGGTCGCCGGGCTGACCGGCGCGATGTTCGCCATCATGATCCTGGGTTACTACTCGGACCCGGCGACGTTCCCGCGCTTTGGCTTCGACGCCATCGCGGTGAGCCTGCTCGCGGCGAACAACCCGCTGGGCGTCGTGCCCGCGGGGATCCTGTTCGGCGGGCTCGACGCCGGCGGGCAGTACATCGGGTTCACGCTCGACGTGCCGTCGGAGCTGGTCGACGGCGTGGTCGGGCTGGTCGTGCTGTTCGTCGCCACGCCGGAGCTGTTCCGGATGGCCGGTCGCCGGACCGGACTCGGAGGTGACCGCAAATGAGTGTGGGCGACTACGCGGCGCGGAATCGGACGGCCATCGGCGGCGGGGCAATCGCGGTCGTCCTGCTGGCGGTCGTCGCGGCCGTCTTCGACCTTCCGGTGGGCGAACTGCTCACGGTCGGCATGGCCGAGCGCTCACTCCGGGCCGCGACGCCCATCGCGCTGGCGGCCATCGGCGGGCTCTACGCCGAGAAAAGCGGCGTGTTCAACATCGGCCTCGAAGGCTTCATGATCCTCGGTGCGCTGACCGCGGCGGCCGGGACGTGGATCGTCTCCGGCGAGGGGTCGATCACGCAGGTCGACCTCTGGTTCGGCGTCCTCGCGGCGATCGTGGTCTGCGCGCTGCTGACCGTGATATTTGCAGTCCTCACGATCCGCTACGAGGCCGACCAGATCGTGGCCGGACTGGCGGTCTGGTTCATCGGTCTCGGCTTCGGCCCGTTCACCGCGACCGTCATCTGGGGCGGCGTCTCCAGCCCCTCGCTGCCGAACATCGACAACGTGACGGTGCCCCTGCTGGCCGAGATTCCGGTCCTGGGTCGCGTGCTGTTCGACGCCTCGCCGCTAGTGCTGTTCACCATCCTGATAACTGCGGTCGCGTGGGTCGTGCTCTACCGAACCCGGTACGGTTATTGGGTACAGGCGGCGGGCGAGAACCCCGAAGCGCTCGACACCGCGGGCGTGGACGTGAACCGCGTCCGCTACGCGACGGTGATCTTCTCCGGCGCGATGGCGGGCCTCGCTGGCGCGGTGCTCTCCATCGGCATCGGGAGCGGGTTCACCGGCACGGGCGTCACGATGGTCGACGGCCGGGGCTGGATCGCCATCGTCGCGTACCTGTTCGGCAACTACAACCCGGTCGGCGCGTTCGCGGCGTCGCTGCTGTTCGGCGCGACCGACATGCTGCAGGTCCAGTTCCAGACGGTCGGCATCTCGCTGCCTGGCAGCATCGTGGGGCTGTTCCCCTACGCGGCGGTGCTCGTGGTGCTCACGCTGGTCGGCTACACGCGCGTTCCGGCGGCCGTGGGCGAACCCTACGACACCGAGGAGTAACGCGATTCTCGGGTCGAGTTTTCGTTTCGGGCGTTTTGATTTCTCCGTCTGCTCGACTTCTACTCGATTTTCCTTGGCTCACGCTGGCTTTCACGTTCCAGACCGGCGCGTGCAGGCGCGACCTTGTGTCGCGCCACAGCGCGCGAGGGACGAGTAGCGCAGGCCGGAGGCCGAGCAACGCAGGAGGCTGGGGAGGTGTGAGGCCTGCGGTGGCGGTGCAGGGCAGTGCGGTCGCGGTGCTGCTGCGGTGGCGGTGCAGGGCAGTGCGGTCGCGGTGCTGCTGCGGTGGCGGTGCGGTCACGCCTCGGCTCAAGCAGTAGCTAGCTTCCTAGACTCTCACGCCACAGGATTTCGTGCTAAAGAAGCTAGCTTCTGCCGAGGCATATGAGAAACCGCAACCGCACCCCGCTGCACCGCACCTCGTCCTCCCCAACCGCTTGCGGTCCTCGCTTCGCTGCGGTCCTCAGCCCTCGCGCGCGCCGTACTTCCATAGAATTTCGTTCGCTCCAATTCTGAAAGTAGAATACCGTTCGCACCGAGTCTGAAAGTTGAGAAAAACTGAGAAGACACGCCGACTCAAATCCAAAACAGAGAAACGCTCACACCGGCGGCGTCTCGAACCGGTCGAGTGCCAACGTCCCCGGGTCCAGCCGGTAGTAGTGCTCCCACGCGGGCGCGAGGCTCACGACCCGAGTGTCGCCGTAGGTCGTCTCGGCGTGCTCGTGGTGGTGGCCGACGAGACAGAGCCGGGGTTCGACCGCCTCCAGCAGTTCGTCCACGTACTCACAGCCCACCTCGTAGTCCTCGGTGACGGGGAGTCCGTGCGGGGCCTCGTGGGTGAGCAGCACGTCCACGTCCGACAGTTGCTTGACGGCTTCGACGTCCTCCCGGACGAAGTGTCGCCTGCGCTCGCCCCGCAGGTTGGCCCGGGCGCGGTCGAACTGCGTCGGCGCGAAGTTGCCACACAGGCCGGCGACGCGTAGGCCGTCGACCTCGACTGCCTCGTTGCCGAGCAGGACGGCGTTGTGAACGTCCGAACTCTCGACCCGGCCGTGGCGCAGCGCCTCGACGACGTCGAAGTCCTCGTTGTTACCCGAGATGAAGTAGGTCGGAATCGGCAGGTCGTAGTAGAGCAGGTCGCCGAGCTGGAGCGCGACGTCCGCGTCGGCGTCCCGGTAGGCCGCGAACAGCGCCCGCTGCCGGGCGGCGTCGTCGGCGTGGGCGTCTCCCAGAACGAGCATTAATCCCGGCTTCGCGGGGCGAAAAGATAAAACCACCTTTCGCGCGACGCGATTTCGGGGTCCTGCAGTCGATTCGTCTCCAATCTATCGTCCGGTCCGTTGCAGCACGACGGTATCGCGACGAGGCTCGGATTCGGCCGAAAAACTGCCGGAATTAGCTGTCTCTCGGTCACGTATCGTCGGAGCAACTACTGCTTCAAAGCCAAAGGTTAAGTTCGGAGGGACTTCATCTGGTGGTATGCATTCCGACGCCACCGCTGTCGGTCGCGCTCACGCGACCAGCGGTGGGTCGGTCGGTTTTGCGGGGCTGAAACGCACGAAAACACGGTAGTCGCAGGTTTTCGGCGGAGGTGGCACATCCGTCGTGGGCCGTACTCGTTCTGTACCGCACTTCGACCAGCCCCACCAACCACAACCCAATGACAACATCCGACGAACCCTTCGAAGGGGTCTACCCCGCGATGACGACCCCGTTCCTGACCGACGACAGCATCGACTTCGAACAGCTCCGCGACGACGCCCAGCGCCTCGAAGACGCCGGGGTCGACGGCCTCGTGCCGGTCGGCTCGACCGGCGAGAGCGCGACCCTCTCGCACGACGAACACGTCGAGGTGGTCGAAGCCGTCACCGACGTCGTGGACGTGCCGGTGATCGCGGGCGCAGGGAGCAACAACACTCGCGAGGCGCTCGAACTCGCTCGCCGGTCGGCCGACGCCGGGGCCGACGCCCTGCTGCTCATCTCGCCGTACTACAACAAGCCCGAACCCGAGGGGATGGAGCGCCACTACCGGACCATCGCCGACGAGGTCGACCTGCCCCAGATCGTCTACAACGTCCCCTCCCGGACGGGACGAAACATCGCGCTCGAGACCGCCGAGTCGCTGGCCCGCCACGAGAACGTCGTGGGCTACAAGGCCGCCAGCGGCGACCTCGGTCGGATCGGCGAGGTAATCGAGCGCACCCGCGACGAGGACTTTTCGGTGCTGTCGGGCGACGACTACCTCACGCTCCCGCTGCTCTCGCTCGGCGCGACCGGAGCCATCAGCGTTGCCGCGAACGTCGAACCCGAGCGCGTGGTCGCGATGGTCGAGGCCGCCCGGTCGGGCGACTTCGAGGCGGCCCGCGAGCGCCACGAGGAACTCGGGCCGCTGGTGCGCGCGCTGTTCGCCGAGACCAACCCCATCCCCGTGAAGGAGGCGATGGCGATCCGGGGCCACGGCCCCGGCAACCTCCGGTCGCCGCTGACCCGACTGTCCGAGAACCACCGCGCAGAACTTGCGGGTATCCTCGGGGAGTTATCGGGGGAACCGACTGAGGTACGACCATGAACGCGGACCGAATCGAGGGACGACCATGAACCGAAGTCGAACCAAACGACAGCCATGAACCGAGGACGCGCCGAACGACACCCCAAGAGCGGGCACGAACTACACCGATGAGTCGAGACGGTGCCGCTGACGACGGCGTACGCGTCGCGATCACGGGAGCGACCGGCCAGATGGGCCGTGCAGTCCTCGACGCGGCGAACGGACGCGAAGACGTGACCGTCGCGTTCGCGGTCGCTCGAAGCGCCGCTTCGGGCGACCGCGAACGCGACCGCGACGGCAAGTCCGGAGTCCGACCCGCGAGCGAACTCGACCGGTTGCTCGCCGAGCGCGACCCCGAAGCGTTGGTTGACTTCACCGGCCCGGAGAGCAGCGTCGAGTACGTCGCGACCGCCGCTGAAGCGGGCGTCGCCAGCGTGGTCGGCACCACGGGATTCGACGACGAGGGCGAACGCGCGCTCCGCGAGTCGGCCGAGCGTGCGCCGGTGCTGAAGGCCTCGAACTTCGGCCGCGGGATTCAGGCGCTGCTCTCGGCGGTCGAGTCTGCGGTCGCAGACCTCCCGGGCTACGACGTGGAGGTGACCGAGACCCACCACGAACGGAAGCGCGACGCGCCGAGCGGCACCGCGAAGACGATTCTGGAGAGCATCGAGGACGCTCGCGCGGAAAATACCACCGAGCGCGTCCACGGCCGCGAGGGCGAGGCCCCGCGCGACCCCGGCGAGATTGGCGTCCACGCGCGGCGGGCCGGGACCATCACCGGCGAACACGAGGTCCTACTGGCGGGAAATCACGAGGAGATCCGGCTCACCCACCGCGCCGAGGACCGCGGCGTGTTCGCCGAGGGCGCGCTCGACGCCGCAGTCTGGCTCGCGGGGAGAGAGCCGGGCTGGTACGACTTCGCGGACGTGGTGGAGGGCGACCGATGAACGCGGAAGCGAGAGGAGCGAACGACGACAGAATCGGCGCGAGCGATGACGGAAGGGGAGCGAACGGAACTGCGGAGGGCAACCGATGAGTCTGGAATCAGAGATCACCGAACTGTGGCATCGATACGACGACGGACGGCTGACCGCCGAGAGCGCGGGCCGCGAGGAACGCGACGCGCTCGACGCCTTCCTCGACGCGCTCGAGACCGGCGAGGTCAGGGCCGCCGAGCACCGCGACGGGTCGTGGGAGTCCAACGAGTGGGTCAAGCACGGCATCCTGCTCAACTTCGGCCTGCGCGAGATTTCGGGCCGGAAGTACGGCGACGTGACCTACCACGACGTACTCGCCCTGCGCGAGACGGCCGACCTACCCGAGCGCGGGACCCGAAACACGCCCGATGGCACGGTCCTCCGCCGGGGAGCCTACGTCGGCGCGGACGCCATCCTGATGAGCCCGAGCTTCGTCAATATCGGCGCGCACGTCGGCGACGGCACGCTCGTCGACTCCTGTGACACGGTGGGGTCGTGCGCCCAGATCGGCGCGGACGTGAAGCTCGGCGCGAACACGCTCATCGGTGGGGTGCTCGAACCCGTGGAGGACGCGCCGGTCGTCGTGGAGGACGGCGCGTCGCTCGGCGCGGGCTGTCGGGTCACCTCCGGATTCGTCGTGGGCGAGAACAGCGTCGTCGCGGAGAACACGCTGCTGACCCCCCGCATCCCGGTCTACGACCTCGTGGAGGAGGAAGTCGTCTACGGCCACCTGCCGCCCGAGCGCCGGGCGTTCACCCGGTTCGTGGAGTCGTCGGTCGGCGACCACGACCTGTTCGACGGCGGGGCGTACAAGCCCGCCGTCGTGGCGATGGACGTCGAGGAGACCACCCTCGAAGGCGTAGAGCGAGAGGAGGCGCTCCGAGAATGAGCGTCCTCATCGAAAACGACGACAGCGACTCCGGAGCCGTCCAAAACCCGCCCGTCCGCCGACTCGCGGACTGGCCTGCCCACCGACTCGACGACCTCGCCGACGAGCACGGGACGCCCCTCTACGTCCTCGACATCGACCGCGTGCGGGAGAACTACCGCCGGATGGCCGACGCGTTCCCCGACGCGGAGATATTCTACGCCGCGAAGGCCAACACCGTGCGGCCGGTCCTGCAAGCGCTCGCCGAGGAAGGCGCGGGCATCGAGTGCGCCTCGGCCGGCGAACTCGCACGAGCCCTCAACGCCTGCTCGCGAGCAGGCGGCGGGGGCTCGCACGTCCACTACACCGCCGTGAATCCACCAGCCCGCGACCTCGACGTGGCGGTCGAACTCGCCGAGGACTACCCGGACCTCACCGTCACCGCTGGCGCGGTCGACACCCTCGACCGGCTCGCCGAGCGCGGGTACGACGGCCGGGTCTGCATCCGCGTGAATCCGGGCGTGGGCGCGGGCCACCACGAGAAGGTCTCGACCGGCGCGGACGCCAAGTTCGGCGTCCCGTACGACCGCGCCGCGGCCGTCGTCGCGGACGCCAGCGAGCGCTTCGAGGTCGTCGGCCTCCACGCCCACGCCGGGAGCGGCATCTCGGGCGAGGACCTCTCGGCCCACCGGGAGCTGGTCTCGCGGCTGGGCGACCTCGCGCGCGAGGTCGCCCAGCCGCGAGACGAAGGTGGGAGCGTCGACAGTTCCGAAGGCATTTCGCTCGAATTCGTCGATGTCGGCGGCGGCTTCGGCGTCCCGTACCGGCCGGACGAGGAACCGCTCGACCTCGACGCGGTCGCCGACGCGACCCGCGAGGCGCTGGGCGAAGTCGACGCCGCGCTCGCCGTGGAACCCGGCCGCTATCTGGTGGCCGACGCGGGGGTCCTGCTCACCCGGGTCAACACCGTCAAGGACGCGCTGAGTGCGACGGTCGTCGGCGTGGGCGCGGGGATGACGACCCTCGCGCGGCCCGCGATCTACGACGCCCACCACGAGACCCGGAACGTCTCGGCGGACGCAGAGAGCGGTGGTTCGCCCGAGTCCGAGGGCGAGGGCGAAGGTCGCCCGGAGCGCGAGGTGACCGTCGCCGGACCGGTCTGCGAGAGCGGCGACACCCTCGGCGACCACCGGCTGTCCGACCCCGAGCGCGGCGACCTGCTCGCGGTGGGCAACGCCGGCGCGTACGGCTACGAGATGGCGAGCCAGTACAACTCCCGACCGCGGCCGGCGTCGGTCGTCCTCGAAGACGGGGCGGCCTCGCTGGCGCGACGCCGCGAGACCGTTGCGGACGTGACCGCGGTCGAACCGGAGGTGGACCGATGACGATCAGCTTCGAGACGTACCACGGCACCGGCAACGACTTCGTGATCGTCGACGCCGACGAGTACGTCCCCGACCGCGCGGCGTTCGCCTGCGAGGTGTGCGACCCCACCGACGGCGTGGGCGTCGACGGCGTGCTCTTCCTGGCGCTCGAACCCGAGTTCTCGCCGCCCCGCGCGGTGATGACGCTGGTCCAGCCCGACGGCTCGACCGCCGCGATGTGCGGCAACGGCGCGCGCTGCGCCGCAAAGTGGACCGCCGAGCGCACCGACGCGGACGCCGTCATGCTCGACACGCAGGCGGGCACCCGCCGGGCGGAGATCCACGGCGACGACGTGACCATCGAGATGGGCCGGCCCTCGTTCGCACCCGAAGACGTCCCGCTCGCGCCCGAGCGCGCCGAGCCCATGATCGAAGAGGTCGTCGCGGAACAGGACTCGGAACTTGAGTTTACTGCGGTGAACACCGGCGTCCCGCACGCGGTCGCGTTCGTCGAGGACGTGGCCGAGGTTTCGCTGGCGGAGGTCACACCGCCGATCCGCCACGCCGACGTGTTCCCCGAGGGCGCGAACGTCACGCTCGCGTCCTCGCGCGAGGACGGCGGGTTCGACCAGCGCACCTTCGAGCGCGGCGTCGAGGGCGAGACGCGCTCGTGTGGCACCGGCGCGGTGGCCATCGGAGTGGCCGCGAGACGGCTGGGACGCACCGACGAGGACGCGGTCGCGGTCCATCCGCCGGGCGGCCGCCTCGACGTGAGCTTCCGGGAAGGCCGTGCGACCCTGCGCGGGCCGACGGTCCGGGAGTTCTCGGGCGAACTCGACTCGACTCCGGACCCGCGCCGCATCAGCCACGCGTGAAGACAGACAGTACGATGACTTTCGACCCCATCGACTTTCTCGAAACCGCAGTTCGGACCGAGTCCCACCAGGACGTGACCGAGATGCGCGACCTGCTCGTGGCGACGCTGGAGTCCGCGGAGTTGGGGGAAGCAGAAAAATCGGCGGAGTCGGCGGTGGCGTCGCCGCCCGCGGAATCCGCGGG
>NZ_QLVG01000048.1 GCF_003382685.1 Halorussus litoreus
GAGCACAAGCTCCGCTCGACGCTCACCACGCTCGGGGTCATCATCGGCGTCGCGGCGGTCATCCCCTTCGGGGAATCCGACGTGACCGCACCATCTGACGACCACCCGACCGCGCTCGTCACCGGCGCGGCGAGCGGCATCGGTCGCGCGCTTGCGGCCGAGTTCGCCCGCGACGGCCACCACGTGGTGCTCGTCGACGTCGACGAGGCTGGGATGGCGTCTGCGGCCGCAGACCTCGAAGCGAACTACGGCGTCGAGACGACCGAGATCGCGGCCGATCTCTCCGAGCGCGGGGCGGCCCGCGAGGTGTACGAGTCGGTCCGCGAGGAGGGCCTGACGGTCGACGCGCTCGTCAACAACGCCGGCTTCGGCGTGTACGGCGAGTTCACCGACACCGACCTCGACGCGGAGCTGGAGATGGTACAGTTGCACGTCGCATGCGTCACTTCTCTCAGCAAGCTGTTCGCCCGCGAGATGGCCGACCGCAGCGATGGTTCCATACTCAACACCGCCTCGGTCGCGGGGTTCGCGCCGACGCCGACCGCCGCGGTGTACTCCGCGACGAAGCACTACGTGCTCGCGTTCTCGGAGGCGCTCGCGGGGGAACTGGCCGACGACGGCGTGACCGTGACCGCGCTCTGCCCCGGCGAGACGAAGACCGGCTTCTTCGACCGCGGGAACGTCGGCGAGGCGGCGTTCGCCGACGGCGACCTGATGGACCCCGAGGCGGTCGCCGCGGCGGGCTACGCGGGTCTCCAGCGTGGCGACCGGGTGGTGGTTCCGGGCGTGAAGAACAAGTTCCGGCTGTTCGTCAAGCGCCTGCTCCCGCGGGCGGTGTACGCCCGAGCGTCGGGGCGGACGTGGAACGAGTGACTGTTCGGTCGGACGACGGAACTGAACCGCGACTACTCCGATAGCTCCCACGCCGGGGGCTCACGGCCGAGTCGTCGCAGCGCCGCAGGGTAGCCGAAGGCGACGACCATCGCGACGATGATCCGCGGGATGAACCCGTCGATGCCGGCGGCTTCGAGCGCGAAGACGCCGACGAAGTATATCAGCAGCATTATCAGGAACTGGGGTAGCAACTGTCGCCACGCCGAAGCCATGCGTCGAGAGACGGGCTTGGCGGTGTTAAGTGTGGGGAAACCGGTCGGTCGGACTGTTCGAGAACACGTAATTACCCACCGCAGTCACTCGAAGTGCGGGACGACTTCGTCGCCCAGTCGCTCGACGCACTCGACCATCCGGTCGGTGCCGACGCCGGGGTGGTACGTCCGGAATATAAAGTGGACGTCGTCGCCCAGCGCCTCGCGGTACTCTTCCAGTCCCTCGATGACCTGCTCGGGCGTGCCGAAGATGGCCTGGTCTTTCAGCTCCGCGACCCGTTCATCCGATAGCTCCTCGACCGGCTCGCCCGAGAATATCTCGGCGTAGCGGCGCTGGATGTAGAGGTAGCCCTCTTTCATCGCGTTCCACGCCTCTTCCTTCGAGTCGCCGACGAAGCCGTGCTGGAGCGCGTAGATCTGAAAGTCGTCCGCGGCGTCGCCGGCCTCGCTGGCGTCCTCGCGCAGCCCCTCCGCCTCGCGAACGTTGCGGATGTCCTCCACGCGCTTGCGGACGCCCCCGACCGAGAGCGCGGAGGGCGCACACCACGCGTCGGCGACCCGCGCCGCGCGCCTGACCGCGGGCTTGGCCGACCCGCCGTACATGACGGGAATCTCGGTGTCGGGCTTGGGCGTCACCGTCGCGTCGGGCGTCACGTCGTGGAATTCGGCGTCGTAGTCGAGCGGACCCTCGGACCACGCCGCGCGGAGCAGGTCGGTCGTGTCGCCCAGTCGCTCGACGCGCTCGTCCTCCGGGACGCCGAACTGCTCGAACTCCTTCGGGTTCGAGCCGATGGCGAGCCCGAGCGTCAGCCGACCGTCGGCGAGCAGGTCCACGGTCGCGGCGTCCTCGGCGAGCCGCACCCCGTCGTACAGCGGTGCGAGCGCGATGCAGGTGCCGAGTTCGATATTCTCGGTTTCGGCCGCTAGCGCGCCGAGAGATGGCATCGTCGCCGAGAGGTAGCCGTCCTCCGCGAAGTGGTGTTCGGAGACCCACGCGCTCGCGAGGCCCGCGTCGTCGATGGCCCGCCCGAGCGTCAGCATCTCGTCGTACAACTCGCTCGTCGAGCGGTCGTCGTCGGGTCGCCGCTGGCACGTGAACAGTCCGGTGCCGATGTCCATAGCGGCGGGTCGACCGGAGCGACCTTAACCTTTGATAAGGAAGCTGATTGGCTTAACTCAGCCCAGATCGATGTCGGCACCGCCGTCGTCGCCGGTGCTGGGGAGCATGCCAGCGATGGCGTCGGCGAACGACTCCATGCCGCGGGTCTGGTACCAGATCGTCCCCGGGCCGGTGAACTCCATCACGATGCCCTCGCCGGACAGCAGCGAGGACTTGAGCCCGCCGACCCGCCGGGCGTCGAAGTCGACGCTGCCCTCCCACGCGACCACGTTCTCGTTGTCGACGACGTACGACTCGCCGTGGCCGAGTTCGACCGTCTCGATGCCGCCGAACGCCTCGACGAACACGTCGCCGGTGCCCTTCAGCGCGAGCGGCGTGATGGACGCCCCGGCGAGCATCGACTTGAGCCCGCCGAACTCCGAGTCGATGTCGATCTCCGGGTCCGAGGCCAGATACGCCCCGTCGACGGCGTAGAGGGTGTCGCCGTCGAGTTCGTGGTGGTGGATGTCGCCTGGCGTCTGCGGCGAGAGGGTCACGGTTCCGGGTTCGTCCTCGGCCGTGAACTTGTTGGCGAACGCGGACTCGCCGCCGAGCATCGACTTTGCGGAACTCAGGATGCCGTCCCGGGCGGTGCTGGTTTCGATGGCGACCGACGGCGAGTGGCTCACCATCGCGCCGGGCTCGGCCATGACGGTCTCTCCGCGAGATAGTTCGACGACGAGGTGCGCGTACGACGGCTGGTGGGTAATTTCTACCTGCATGGGGATTCAGGACGAGTAGTCGTCCGAATGGCAGTTGTCATGTCGCGGGCTTAATGGTTGGGGTCGGCCGCACGGTGGTTCTATTTCAATCGTCTCGAACGTCGATTTTCCTGCCGGGTGCGCGCTGACTTCCCTCTCCACCGGCGCACGCTGCTTCCCTCTCCACACCGGCGCGTGCTGCGCGGCCTCCGTGCCGCGCCAAACTGCGCGAGGGACGAGCATCGCAGGCCGGAACGGAGTGGAGGCCGAGACGCGCAGGAGGCTGGGGAGGTTCGAGGCTCGCGGTTGCTGTGCGGACGCGGTGCGGTATCTTATGACTCGGCAGTAGCTAGCTCGGAGTCACTCCGAAGAGAGGTCGCTCTCGCCGAATCGAATCTCGCCGAATCGAACCTCGCCGACTCAAACCCTACACCGTCCGAACCCTACACCTCGACCTGTCGGACGCCCGGTTTTTATCGCGGCCACCCTCGAACGTCGAATCATGAACGAGAACCTGTACGCCGAGTATCCCGAGGTCTACGACGCGCTGTACGCCGACAAGGACTACGAGGCAGAAGTACAGTTCGTCGTCTCGCGGTTCGAGGAGGCGACCGGGCGCGAAATCGACCCGCCGGAAGGCGCACACGAAAACCCAAACCCAAACGCAAACGCAAGCGCTAACGAAAACGTAAACGCAAACGATAATCCGACCACCGATTCCGACGCGCCCAGCGCACTTATCGTCGGCTGTGGCACCGGCGAGCACGCCACGCGGCTCCGCGAGCGGGGATTCGAGGTCGTCGGGGTCGACAAGTACCGGGCGATGGTCGAGCGCGCTCGCGGGAAGTCCGACGCCGAGTTCCGCGTCGGGGCGCTTCCGGACTTGCCCGACCTCTCCGCGTTCACCGCGGACGGATCGTTCGACCTCGTCTGGCTCCCGTTCACCGTGATCCAGCACCTCCGCCCGGACCAGATCGCCGATAGCTTTCACGCGTTAGGCGACCGGCTCGCCGACGGTGGCGTGCTGGTCTTCGACCAGATCGCCAGCGACGGGGGTCACGACCCGCACCTCTGGACCTACCCCACCGAGGAGGGCACGTACGCCCGGCTGACTCAGATTCACGAGGTCGGGGACGCCGAGCACCGCTACGACGCGCTGGTGTTCACGCCCGACGGCGAGTTCTTCGCGGACACACACCTGCTCACCGACTACGAGCCGGAGTACCTCGCGGGCGTCTGCGACGCGCTCGGCCTGTCGGTCGAACTCCACGGCTGGTACGATCCGGACGCCGAATCGGGCGCGGACGGCCACGTCGTGTTCGTCGCGTCCTGACCGCTTGCTATCACCGAGCGAGACCTGGTGCCGGAGTTATCCCTGCGTGGTACCGCAGTCGGTGCAGGTCAGCTCGAAGCTGCCGTCCGGCAGCGCGACGTCGTGGGTGGTCTCGTCCTCGCACTCGGGGCAGTACGCCCGCGACTGGAGTTCGTCCCAGTCGTGGGTCGCCCCGGGAGCGCCGAGCGCCCAGCCCTCAACGGTCGCCTCGTCGTCGTTGTACCCCTTCTGGAACTCGCCGGGCGGGAACCGGACCAGCTCGCCCGCCTCGACGACGACCTCCTCGCGGTCGAGCCCCACCTCGAACGTCGCGGTGCCGGACTCGACGTAGAACACTTCCTCCTGATCGTTGTGTCGGTGGAGCCCGCCCGAGAACGACTCACCGGGTTCGAGCTCGAAGTAGTTCATCGCGAAATCGGTGGTTCCGAGCGCCCGGGAGACGGGTTTCCGGACGCTGTGGACCTTCATCGGGTTGCGCTCGTTGTCCACGTCCTCGACGGCGACTTTCTCCATACCACACCGTGTGGCGACGCCGGAAAAAGCGGTTCGGTCGCGCTACGGGCTGTTCGGTCGTATCGCCAGTTGCACGCGGCCGCCGCCGACGACTCGGTGACGAGTCGTCGGCGGCGGCCGCGTGCTCGCCTATCTGTGGTCCGGCCGTCACGCGTTCGCCGATTTTCCGGTCCGCCTCAGCGCCGGAGGAGCGTCTGGAACGTCGCGTGGAGTCCAGCCGGCCGACCGTCGGTCGGGTCCGCGGTCGGGCCGTCGGTCCCCGAGTTGGAGAGTTCGCCGAACAGGTTCGCCACTTCCTGGACGAACGGGCCGAGGTCGCTCGCGTCGAGGTAGTCGAAGCGCGGGTGCCGGACCAGCGAGGCGGCGACGGCGAGCGCGGTCCTCGGGAACGACGGGCGGTCGACGAGCGGATAGTCGTCGGCGAGGATGCTGTGGAGGTGGAGCAGTTCGCCCCGGAGTAGGTGGCCGGCGATCCCGACCTCGTACGCGAGCGCAAGGTCCATCGAGCGCCCGGTCGCGCGCTGCCAGTAGAGCGCGGGGAAGTCGACGCCCGCCTGCACGGTGAACGGCAGCGACGACCAGAACCGGGGATTGACCTCCATCAGTCGGAACTCGCCGGTGTCCGGGTCGCGAAGGAACTCCACCATCGCGACGCCGTGCCAGTCCAGCTCGTCGAGCAGGTCGAGTCCCGCCGCCTCCAGATCCGGGATGTCGACCGACTCGCGGTACGCGCTCGGCCCGCCGCAGTACTTCCACCCGCGGCGCTGGAGGTGCTGGAACGTCGCGACCGGTTCGCCGTGGTCGTACATCGCGAAGAAGCCGTACTCGTCGGCGGTCGGGACGTACTCCTGGACGAGCGGTACGTGGTCCATCCCGGCGACCACCTCGTCGCGGTCGAGGTGGTCGTCGGCGTCGACGTACTGGGTGGACGTCTCCACGTTTCGATTCTCGCCGAAGCGGTTTGCATACTCGGTGGCCTGCACCGTGTACCGGGGCTTGACGACGAGGTCGCGGTCCCAGTCGTCCCAGTCGTCGAGCGTCCGCGTCTCGGGAGTCGCGACGCCGGCGGCCCTCGCGGCGTCGAACAGCTTCACGCGGTCCTGAGCGCCGCGGAGCGTCTCCAGCGAGGGCCACGGCGTCCCCACGTGCTCGGTCAGCGTCGCCTTGTTCCGGGCCAGCACGTAGACGTCGGCCTCGCGGAACGGGAGGATGGTCTCGATTCCCGGGCGTCTGGCCAGTTCCAGCACCGCCTCTTCGTACCCGTCGAGGTCGATGCTCGGGTCCGGGACGGTGACGGTCTCGTCGCAGTGTCTGGAGGCGAATCCCGGCACGCTCTCGTCGGACGCGATGGCGACGGTTCGGACGCCGCGCTTCCCCAGCGAACGGATGGCGGCGGTACTGCTCGCCGTGTCGATGGCTGGCACGATGGCTCCAGGCTCGGCCGAGGATCGGGGACGATTCATACTCGCAAGTCGACCCCGTATCGCTTTGTTACACGGCTCCTGTCAAATTGCCGAACGGTAGAAGCCTCTTGGTAACTCTCGTCGCACGAGACGCGTTTCGGGTACGGGCCGCCTGAGAACAGTCAGGACCGGTCTACGCACGTGGTCCGACCTACTCCAGCGGGTCGAGCCCGTGCTCCTCGCGGAGCGCGGCGACGTACGCCCGGAACCCGGTTTCGAGGTCGTACTCGGGCTCGTAGCCCAGATCCTCCTGTGCGTCGGTCATGTCGAGCATCTGGGTCCACGGCAGTTCGCCCTCGTCGCTCACGTCGAGGTCGGCGTCGGGAACGATACTCCGCATCGTCTCGACTGCCTCGCGGATGGTCGCGACCTCACCGCGGACGTTGTAGATGCGCTGGCTCAGGTCCGCCTCGGGGGCGAACGCGGCCTTCCGGAACGCCTGGGCGATGTCCTCGACGTACTGCCAGTCGATGACCTGATCGCCGTACTCCACCGAGAACGGCTCGCCGACTGCCGGCTTCTCGACGATGTTCGCGAGGAACGCCGAGCCGCCCGTCTCGCGGTAGGGGCCGTAGGCGACGGTCGGACGCAGGCCGACGTGGCTCAGGTCGTGGTCCTCGAAGTACACCTTCGCCTGATGCTCGTTGTACTCCTTGGTCGCGCCGTACAGCGTGTCGGGGTACACCAGATCGTCCTCGTCGACCCAGTCGCCCTCGTAGTTGTTCGGCGGGGCGTAGACTGCCGCGGAGGAGGCCCACGCCACGCGCTCGACCTGATCGTCGAGGGTGCGGGCGGCCTCGAACACGTTGTTCGTGCCCATGATATTGACCTCCGCCGCGCCGCGGGGGTTGTCCCGCGCGAGGTTCGTCAGTAGCGCCGCGAGGTGGACGATCCGCGTTGCGCCGGATTCTTTGACCGCCCTGACGACGCTGGTCGGGTCGGTCACGTCCCCGCGGACGATCTCCACGTCGTCGGCGATGCCGAGCTTCGACAGGATTCGGTCGTCGGTCGAGAGGTCGTAGACGACGACCTCGTGACCGTGCTCCACGAAGTCCTTCGCGACGTACGACCCGATGAAGCCGGTTCCGCCCGTGACGAGTACCGTCTCTGATTCGGCCATCGTGGGTTAGTGCGTTCGGACCTGTGAAAAAAGTGTATCAACTGTGGTGAGTGTGGTCCTCGACTTGGGACGTCCGGGGTCCTGCTCTCACGAACTTCGAGGCTCGGTCGCCAGCAGATACGCCAGCGCGCCCGCGAGCGCCGTCTCCGAGACGATGGCGAGGAACTTCACCGGCCCCGCGAACAGGTGGTCGAGTAGGAACGGAATCAGCGGCCCGGTGTGGGTCGCCCCGTTGCCGAACAGCAGCAGCGGTCGGTGACCGGTCGCGTGCCAGACGAAGTAGCCGCCGACGTACACCACCATCAGGAGGATGCCGCCCGCGTAGAGCTGCCGGCGGTAACGCCCCTGCGCGGCTAGCAGCAGCCCGATGAACAGCGCGAGCGCGGAGATGACGAACAGCGGCCAGCGAAGGTCCCGCGGGACGAGAAATCCGGCTTGCAACCACCGGAGCCAGTTGTACAGTCCCATTGTGAGATGAACGACCGCGACGACGACCGCGAGGTGGGCCGCGACGAGGTAGATCGGCGCGGGGAAGTCCGACTCCATCGCGGGCGAGCCGTTCTCGGAAGCCATTGACGGAACTCGGGAGCGCCGGGTCAAGGTTCTCACGGTTTTGCGCTCGGGTTTCGCGCTCGGGTTTTTGCGTTCGGATTTTCGGGCTCGGTTCTCGGCGGAGGTTTTTCAGTGATGGTGCGAAACGTTGGGACGATGGATTCGGAGTTGGGCGTTTGTTCTCGGGAAACGAAACGCCGCCACGAGTTCATCAAGCAGTGGGCCGAGTACGTCCGCACTCACGACGACGAGGAGTCTGCACGAGGGAACCGAGCTCAGGCTCGGCAGTCGCAGCCCGCGCAGGCCGGAGGCCCAGCAGGACCGTCTGCCGGTGGACGAGCGAACGGAGTGAGCGAGGAGGCTGGGGAGCTGTGAAGTTGCGGCGACTCATATGCATCGGCAGTAGCTAGCTTCATCCTGTCGAAGATTTCTGTTTCGAGGGCTCTGTTGACACCTTCAATAGGTGATAGGTTACGACGATTATGCTGAATAGCAGGCGCATATCTCGTGCGGACTCACATCCCTGTTTCAGGGGAAGGCAAATCGGTCAGGACAGACGAACGAGGTATCACGACAATCGGATGTATGATTCCTCTATTACAGGAGTGGCATTCTGAATGGAGAAGTTGGCTCAGCAATGAGTATCGCTGATGCCGAGTCATTTTCAGGGGAAGTATTAGTTGGCCGTGTCTTGTACGTCCAATATGGAACATCCAACCGTCCTCGTATTCGTCGAGTTTCCGGATCCCAAGTTCCCTACAGGGGGGTTCCTCAACCATCTTGCATACCCGGATGCAGAACTTGTCGGATTTTACAATCTCGATGACGGCGAGTCTGTCCAAGAGGTACAGGACGAATACGAAGAGGAGTTCACCACGGAATTGCGAAACCAGGCCGAACAATTCGAGCAGCGAGGAGTACGGACGGACTTCGACTTCGTTTTCAACCATGATCGGGGCGAAGCACGACAAAAAGTCGCCGAAAGCCATGAGGTTGATGCGATTCTCATGCCGGGTGGAGCGAACACGCTTGGCAAAGTATTGATGCCTTGCCGTCACACAAAGAATGCGGAAGAGAAAGTGTCCACTCTTCTTAATATCATTGATCGTGATGACCTAATCTCAGTTGATCTCATACACATAGCCGATCCAGATGATCCAGAGGGAAAAGACGAGGGTAAAAGAATTCTCAAGGAGATGACTTCGGTCCTTGTAGATCAAGATATCCCATCCGTACAAGTCAACCGGGAGGTGCGAACAGGAAGAGATATCTCATTTGAACTGAATCAAGCCGCTCGCAATTATGATCTCGTTGTACTAGGTGAAACCGAGCAGGATCTTGGAGATAATATCTTCGGCCCGGTAGGCGATTATATTGTCGACGAACGAGACGTTCCAGTCTTGATCCTTCGGTGAGTATCACCCGTCAAGAGCTTCGTTCTCGATATTGGATAGCAGCCCTTACATTTTATTGGCAGTTCTACTGACTGGCCTATTCATCTAAATCGGTGTGTAACCAACGATGACCGACTGCTGAGTTCATCCTCTGTATGCAGCACGCAGTTTGTATCAGCTTCCGGGGGTTTCAACAGAACCGTTGTGAGGGAATCTGAGCTAGCTACTGCTTGGACCTCGGCGTGACCGCAACCGCACACAGCACCGGCAGGGCAAGCTCTGCCGAGCCTGCGCTCACGTCCGTTCGCGCAGACACCGAAGCTCGTCCTCCCCAGCCTCCTGCGCTTCTTGGGCTTTGCCCTGCGATGTCTGCGGGCGACCCCCGAGTCGCCCGCACGGCACGCGAGGCGCACTGGGCCTCGCCATGCTCGTCCCTCGCGCGCGAGCAACGCGCGCGCCGGAGCAGAAAGTGGAGTTCACAAAGAGCGGGAACCCGTGGGCTCTCCCGAAAATTCAGTTGTCTTTACTCGTGAAGCCCGCCCACGGAGGCGTAGAACGACGACTGGAGCTGCTCGGCCATGTCCTCCTCGCGGTCGATGCGGGCGTCTATCACGGTCGGTACATCACTGTCCTTCCCCTCGCGGAGCGCATCGGCCAGTTCGTCCGGGGTCGTCGCCCGGATCCCCTCCGCGCCGAAGCCCTCCGCGACTTTCACGAAGTCGGTGTCGTGGAACTCCACGCCCGCGATGTCGCCGTTGGCGTCCTGCATCTGGCGAACCATCCCGAGGCTGGTGTCGTTGAGCACGACGAAGGTGGGCGCGACCCCCTGCTCGACCGCGGTCTCGACGCTGGTCATCGTCATGGTGAACCCGCCGTCGCCCGCGACGCCGATCACGTCCCGGTCGGTCGTGATCGCGGCCGAGACTGCGGCCGGGGTGGCCCAGCCCATCCCGCCGACGCCGCCCGAGCCGAAGTAGGTCCGAACGCCCGGCGTCTGGAGGTAGTTCAGTAGCCAGAAGCGGTTGTTCCCCGAGTCGGCGGTGACGATGGTGTCCTCGTCCACGGCGGCCTCGATCTCCTTCACGGCGCGCTGGGGTTTGATGGGCGAGGCCTCGGACTCGCAGGCCGGGGCCGAGAACGACTCGCGGGCCGATTCCGCGCGGTCGCGCGCCCAGTCGTTGGTTCCTCCACCTGCGTCCGCGAGCGCTTGCAGGCTCTCGGCCGCATCGCCGATGAGTCCCACATCCGCGGGGTACACCCAGCCGGCGTTCTTCGTCGTCACGTCCGCGTGAACGATGGTCTGCTCGTCGGGCCGGACGAAGTCGGGGGCCTGCCAGTTGGTGTCCATCGGGTTCATCCGACAGCCGACCACGAGCAGGCAGTCGGCCTCGCTCACGACCTGATTCGCGCCTTCGTGGCCGAACGAGCCGATGACGCCCGCCGCGAGGTCGTGGGTCTCGGGGAGCGTGGACTTCCCGAGGTAGGAGGTCGTCACGACCGCGCCGTAGGCTTCGGCGACCGACTCCAGTTCGTCGTAGGCCTGCGCGGCGTGGACGCCGTTGCCCGCGATGATGACGGGTCGCTCGGCATCGGCGAGCGCCGCTGCGGCGTCGGCCACGTCGTCGCCGGTCGGCGCGGCGTCCCAGTTGCGGACCTGCTCGTCGGCGTCCCAGACCGGCGGCACCGGGTCTTCGGGCACCTCCTCGGTGATGGCGTCGCCGTCGAGGACGACCGCCGTGGGGCCGGGCCGCCCGGCGGTCGCGTGCTTGAACGCCAACTGGACGCTTCGGAGCGTCTCGGTCGGCGAGCGCGGGAACCAGTGCTCTTTGGTCACGCCGTCCAGAATTTTGGGGAGGTCGAGACCGCCGTAGTCCCCGCGGGCCTGCTGGTACGGCGCGAGCGTGGAGTAGTCGCCGCGCTCGCTGGCCTCGGTGAGGACGACCATCGGCGATGAGGAGAGCCGGGCCTCCATCTGGCCGATGGTTCCCAGACTCCCGATCCACGGCCCCTGACCCGCGAGCACGCCGGGATTCTGGGTCAGACGACCGTGGACCTCGGCCATCACGCTCCCCTCGCGCTCGTCGCGCGGGCGGACCACGCCGATGTCCGTCTCCGGAAGCTCGTCGAACAGTTCGATGATGCGGCCGCCGGGGTAGCCGAACACGTACTCGACGCCGAGTTCTTCGAGTTGAGCGACGAGCGCCTCGTTCGTCTCGGTCATTGGCCGAGGTGACTCCCGCTGGTGACTTTGGTCTGTCGCTTCCCGGACCTGTTCAGGGAGTCCGTCACGGCTTCGTGCGTTCCGAATTCAGTCTCTGTCATCGCTGCTCAATCCCCATCCGCCGTCGTATCGGTTGCCGAGTCGTCGAGGCTCCCGGTGTCGAAGCCGCTCCAGTCGATCTTCCGCTGGAAGTACAGCGCCACGTTGACCAGCCCGAGTAACACCGGCACCTCGATGAGCGGGCCGACGACGGTGGCGAACGCGACGCTCGACCCGACGCCGAACACCGCGACCGCGACCGCGATTGCCAGTTCGAAGTTGTTCGACGCGGCGGTGAACCCGATGGCCGTCGTGGTCGAGTAGTCCGCGCCAATGGCCCGTCCCATGCCGAAGCTCACGAAGAACATCACGACGAAGTAGACGGTAAGCGGGACCGCGATGAAGAGGACGTCGGTCGGCTCGGCTACGATGGTCTCGCCCTGCATCGCGAACATCACGACCACCGTGAACAGCAGCGCGATCAGCGTCAGCGGGCTGACGCTCGGTACGAACTCTTCGTCGTACCACTCGGTGGACTTGGCCCGCGTGCCCGCGAACCGCGAGAGGATGCCGGCCGTGAACGGGATGCCGAGGAAGATCGCGATGGCCTCGAACACCTGCATGGGGGTCACGTCGAACGACTGGATTCCCGCAGCGAGCGTCTCCAGTCCGAGTGAGGACGGGACCGCGAGCGCGAAGAACCAGACGTACACGCCGTAGGTCAGGATCTGGAACACGCTGTTGAACGCGACCAGTCCGGCGGCGTACTCCGCCGAGCCCTCCGCGAGTTCGTTCCAGACGAGCACCATCGCGATGCACCGGGCCATCCCGATGAAGACGAGTCCGAGGAAAAAATCCGGGCGCGCGGGGAGTCCGGGGACCACGCCGCCGAAGAAGATCACCGCCAGCGCAAACATCAGCGTCGGGCCGATGAGCCAGTTCTGGACGAGGCTCAGCCCGAGCACCTTCAGGTTCCGGAACACGGTGGGGAGCTGGCCGTAGTTCACCTTCGCCAGCGGCGGGTACATCATCAGGATCAGCCCGACCTCGACGAGGTGGAACGCCTGAATCGGCTCGGTGACAGACGGCGCGAGGTAGCCGAGGCCGACGCCCACGGCCATCGCGGCGAAGATCCAGACGGTGAGGTACTTGTCGAGGAGGTCCATCGACCGCGGGTCGCCGCAGTCGGGACAGCCACAATCGGGGCCGTGGTCGTGTGCGACGTTGCTCATTCGCCCTCACCCTCGCTTTGTAAGGCGTCGTCCCGTTTCACGCGATCAGCAACTTGCAGGAGGTCGCCCGCGAGGTCGGTCGCGCGGTAGTACCGCCAGTTGCCCTCCTTCCGGCGGGCGACCAGTCCCGCGTCGACGAGGTCCGAGAGTGCGTGACTCACCGCACTCTCGCTCACGTCCACGAGCGGTTCGAGCTCACAGACGCACAGTTCGTCCTCGGCGGTCGCGAGGACGCGCGCAAGCCGGTAGCGCGTCTCGTCGCCGAGCACGGCGAACACCGGTCGCGCCCGGTCCTCGGCGAACGCGTTGTCGGCCAGCGAGTCGAGTTCGCCGAGTCGGCGTTCCACGTGCTCGTCGCAACACTCGCCGATGGAGTCGGCGAGCAGCCGTCTGATTCGATTACTGGACTCTGCCATCGGAATTCGATTGAATGGGAATTCAGATAGTAATTCCGGTCTGAATGTGGATTCAGATGGTTCTCGGCAGTGAGATGGGTCGGTCGCAGTCTCGGAACAAAATAGCGGCGAGAGGAGTAGGGGCGACAGCTCAGGCCAGTTCGTCGTACAGCTGCTCGGCCGCGGTCCGGACGGCCTGCGCGCTCTCGCGCTCGGGCGACCAGCCGATAGCGCTCGCCTTCTCGATGGAGAGGCGCATCTTCGGCACGTCGCCGGTCCAGCCGCGGTCGCCGCCGGTGTACTCGAACTCGGGGTCGCAGCCGACCACGTCGCTGACGAGTTCCGCGATGCGCGTGACCGAGATGGTCGTGCGCGTGCCGAGGTTGTAGCGATTGACGGGGTCGTCGGTGTGCTCGACCACGTGCTCCATCCCGGCCACGCAGTCCTCGACGTGGAGGTAGGACTTCTCCTGCCGGCCGTCGCCGAGGATGGTGAGAGAGGTGGGGTCGTCGAGCAGTTTCTCGATGAAGTCCGAGATGACGTTGTTTCGCTGGTGGGGCCCGACCACGTTCGAGAACCTGAACATCCACGTCGTGAAGTCGTGTGAGTGGGCGTAGGTCGAGAGAAGGCCCTCACCGGCCAGCTTGCTCGCGCCATAGGTGCTGACCGGGTCGAGCGGCGCGAAGTCCTCGGGCGTCGGCCGGGGTGCCTCGCCATAGACCGCCGACGAGGAGGCGAACGCGATCTTCGAGAGGCCGACCTCGTCCATGCGTTCGAGCAGGTTGTACACCATCGCGTTGTTGTGTTCGAACACTCTGCGATGGTCGCCCCGGTTCACGTCCGAGAGCGCCCCGAGGTGGAAGACGAGATCCACGTCGGGTGTGACGACTTCGGCCGCGTCGTCGGGGTCCGTGAGGTCAGCCTCCACGAACTCGGCTGACTCGGGAACCCACTCGCGCTTGCCCTTCGAGAGATTATCTGCAACGCGCACGTCGTTGTCCTCGGCCAGCGACTCGGTGAGGTGGGTGCCGATGAGGCCCGCGCCACCGGTCACGAGAATCGACTTTCCGGAGAGGTTCATGCGGGAAGTAGCGACGGAGCAACGGATATATCTTTACGTTCGGGGTCTCGCTCTGGGTTTCCTGTCGGCTTCCTCGGTGGACTTCGGACGATCTGAGATCGACGCTCGACCTTCTCGCGAAAGCAGACAAAATAAGGAAACGCGCGACCCTAAAACCGAACTGAAAGCTCGTTACTCGTCCTCCACGCGCCGAATCCGCTCGCGAACCCTGTTCGGCGTGAACGGAATTTGGTCGGCTTTCACCCCGAGTGGCTCCAGCGCGTCGTTGATCGAACACGCGATGCTCGCCGGGGCGTCGATCATCCCGCCTTCTCCCGTGCCTTTGGCACCCGTCTCGGTGAAGGGCGAGGGCGTCTCGCTGTGGTCGAGTTCCATCTCGGGCACGTTCTCGATGGAGGGCAGCCGGTAGTCGAACAGCGTGATGGCCTGGGGCTGCCCCGACTCGTCGTAGCCGAACTCCTCCTGGAGCGCCGCGCCGATGCCCTGCGCGAGCCCGCCGTGGGCCTGCCCCTCGACGATCATCGGGTTGAGCTGGGTGCCACAGTCCCGGAGCGAGTAGAGCTTCAGGATCTCGACCTCGCCGGTGGTCGCGTCGACCTCCACGATGGGCGCGTTCGCGGCGAACGCCGCGGTCGGATACACCGGGAGCTTCCGGGCGAGGGCTTCGTCGAAGTCCTCCAACTGGGTCGCGGGGTGCTCGTAGTCGTAGCTCGCGCTAGTCAGTCGGTCACCGCGGTCGCGGTCGTGACTGACCAACTCCGCGAGCGTAAGCGACTCGCCAGTCACGCGCTCGACCGCGCCGTCGCGGTAGGTCACGTCGCGCTCCGGGCAGTCCCACACCTCGCTCGCGAGCGTTTCGAGATTCTCGGCGAGCGCTCGCCCGAGACCCTTCGCCGCGCCCGAGACCATGACCGCCATCCGGGACGCCGCGGAGCCGTACTCCGTGGGGGCCGCCGCGCTGTCGAGGTAGTCGACCTCGATGGCACTCGGGAGAACGCCGAGTTCGTCGGCGAGCAGCTGGGTCACCAGCGTCTGATGACCCTGCCCGGACGAGTCGGTAGCGAGGTGCGCGAGAACGGTTCCGTCCTCGCGGACCTCCGCACGGAGATGTTCCGGGAGCTCTGCCACGTCGTCGCGGTCGCGGTCGGCCAGCGACTCCCTGTCCGAGCGCTGGCGGTCGGTCCAGTCGGCCCCCGAAACGCCCGGTTCGATGTGGACCGTGGGACGCACGCCGCGGTATTTTCCTTCGGCTCGCCTCTGCTCGACGATCTCGGGGTCGAGCAGCCCGCCGTCGCGCTCCGATTCGATCTTCTCCTGTACGTGCGCGAGCGCGGCCGGGAAGTCCCCCGAGTCGTAGACGTTCTTCGAGGGGAGTTCGTACGGCATCTGGTCGGGGTCGATGAGATTTCTCCTGCGGAGTTCGTCGGGGTCCATCCCCACTGCCTCGGCGGCCTCGTCGACGATCATCTCCAGCGCGTACAGGTGGGCGGGCACGCCGAAGCCCCGGTAGGCGGTCTGGCAGGTCTTGTTCGTCAGCACGAGGTCGTACTCGTAGCGGGCGTCGCGCACGTCGTAGGCGTTCGACAGCACCGAGAGGGGCTTGAGCACCTGATTCACGGGGTAGCGTGGCCACGCGCCGAAGTCGTCGACGAACCAGAAGTCGAGGCCGCGGATCGTCCCGTCGTCGTCGACCGCGAGCTTCACGTCGTACTCGCGCTGGGTCGAGTGCATGTCTCCGCCCTGCAGGTTCTCGATTCGGTCCTCCACGAACGCGACGGGCCGGCTCAACTCCTTGCTCGCGATCGCGGCCAGACAGCAGTAGCGGTGGATGGCGATCTTCGTGCCGAAGCTCCCGCCAACGTCCGGCGGCACGTCGAGGTGGACGTCGTCGGGGTCGTAGCCCAGCGTCTCGTACACCGTGTCGTCGACGAGCGTGTGCAACTGGATGTTGCAGTCGACCGAGAAGGTGTCGGCGTCCTCGTCGTAGTCGGCCACCACGCCCGCGGTTTCGAGCGGAACCCCCGATATCCGGCCCCACGAGTACGAGCCCTCCACGACGTGGTCGGCCTCGGCGAAGGCGGCCTCGGGGTCGCCGAACGTCAACTCCTCGTGGTCCCCGACGTTGGTGCCCACGTCCTCGTGGACCAGCACGTCGTCGTCGCGGGCCTCGCGGGGGTCGATCACGGGGTCGAGTTTGTCGTAGGACACGTCCACGAGGTCGACCGCGTCCTCGGCGACGTAGCGGTCGTCCGCGACCACGGCGACCACGGGTTCGCCCACGTACCGGACCGTCCCGTCGGCAAGCGACCACTCCTCGAAGCCGTGCAGCCCGGTCGGCATCGGGTTGTACTCGCCCTTGAGATCCTCGGCGGTCAGCACGAGGTGACAGCCCGGATGGTCCTCGGCAGCGCTCGCGTCGATCTCCTCGATCTCGGCGTGCGGGTGGACGCTCCGGTACAGCGCCATGTGGAGCGCGCTCTCGGGCGCTTTGTCGTGGACGTACTCGGCCTCGCCGGTGAGGATGCGCCGATCCTCGACCCGGTTGAGCCCCCGACCGGTGAACCGCTCATCGCTCCCGACCTCGCCCGGGCTGTCGCTTTCGGGGTCGGCTGCGGCGTCCGCGCTCGCGTCGGCGTCGGGCCGCGAACTCATTCGTCGTCCGCCTCCCCGGAACCGGGATGGTCGCTCGCGTCCGTCGTCGCACCGTCCTCCAGCCGGTCGGCCGCGCGATTCACCGCGTCGTAGATGTTCTGATAGCCGGTGCATCGACAGACGTTGTCCGCGAGGCCGGCCTCGATGTCGTCGCGGTCGGGGTCGGGGTTGTCGTCCAGCAGTTCCTTGGTCGCCATCACGAACCCGCTGGTGCAGAAGCCACACTGGAGCGCGTGCTCCTCGTGGAACGACTCCTGAATCGGGTGGAGCGCGCCGTCGTCGGCCAGCCCCTCGACGGTCTCGATTTCGGCACCGTCGACCTGCACCGCGTAGGTCAGGCAGGACTTGACGGCTCGGCCGTCGAGCAGGACGGTACAGGCCCCGCAGACCCCGTGCTCGCAGCCGACCCGGACGCCTCGAAGCCCCTGCCGGTCCCGCAGGAAGTCCGAGAGCTTGTGCCGGGGTTCGACCTCGGCGGCGACCGACTCGCCGTTTATCGTCAGCGAGATCTCCTCGGTGGGGTACTCGACGGGGGCATGGGTGTCGTCCGCACTCATGGTAGATGATGACATATATCTGGAGGGCGGATAAACGTTGTCCCGATACGATGGGTCACTGTCGGCTATCGCGGGGGTTTCGGGCGTTGAGTTGGTGTTTCTGATGGTGTTTTCACCTGTGGCGTGCGCTGGCTTTCCTTTCCCTCCCGGCGCGTGCTGGCGTCTGCGCGAGCGAATGCGAGCGCAGGCTCGGCGGTGCTTCGCTCTACCGGTGCCGAGCAGTCACGCCGAGGCGCAAGCAGTAGCTAGCTCCGACCCAGCATTCAATCAGAGAATCACGAAGCTAGCTACTGCCGAGGCACGTGAGTCGCCGCAGCCTCACACCGCCCCAGCCTCCGCGTTCGCTCCCGTCGGTCGCTCACTCGTCCACCGGAGGACGAACTGCGTCCGCCGAGCCTTGCCTCGCTTCGCTCGGCAAGACCTCGCGCGCGTTGCTCGTGCGCGACGACACAAGAAAGATGAGGAACGTGAGAATAGCGAAACCCTAGACGAGGATTTTAGCCGTCCACCCACCAATATCCGAGGAGAGCGATGACACTGGGCGTTCTGCTCGCGGCCGGAACCGGGTCGCGGTTCGCGGAGTCCGGCGCGGACAACAAACTCCTCGCGGAAATCGACGGCGACCCGCTCGTCACACACGCGGCCCGAACCCTCACTGAGTCCAGCCTCGATAGGAGTATCGCAGTCGTAGGCCACGACCGCGAGCGCGTCGCGGACGCCCTGCCGCCTGAAATCGAGGCCGTCGCCAACCCCGACTACGAGGCGGGACAGAGCACCTCGGTTCGCAGAGGGGTCGAAATTGCCCGGGAAAAAGGGGCCGACTCGGTCCTGTTCGCGCTCGGGGACATGCCCCGCGTCGCGGTCGAGACGGTCGACGCGGTCGTTCGGGAGTACCGAGCGGTCGAAAACGCTGACATCGTCGCGCCGCGCTACGAGGGCCAGCGCGGGAACCCCGTGCTGTTCGACGGGCGGTACTTCGGCGCGCTCGCGGACGTGACGGGCGACCGCGGCGGTCGGAACCTCCTCGAATCCGAACCGGTGGCGTGGGTCGAGGTCGACGACCCTGGCATCCACCGAGACGTGGACACCGCGGCGGATCTGCGGAACCTCCAGGGCCTGCGCGAGTAACGAGTTCCCAAGAGATCCGCTTCGTCAGGACGAGTCGGGGTCGAGGTCCGGTCGGGGATGAATCGGCCCTTCGGCGGTTGCGAGCCGACCACCGTCCCGGCCGTTGGCGACCGCCAGCACCTCGCCCACGACCGAGAGCGCGATTTGGGCCGGCTCGCCGCCGCCGAGGTCGAGGCCTACCGGCGTCGAGATACGCTCGCGATCGGCGTCAGACAGCTGGGTGCCCGCCGCAGCGAACTCCTCGCGCATCTCCTCGAAGCGCTTGCGCGGTCCCATCAGGCCGATATACGGCGCCTCGGTGTCCAGCAGCGCGTCGAGCGCGAGTCGGTCGTCCACGAAGTTGTGCGACATCACCACGGCGTAGGTTTCGGCCGGGCGCGAGATGGCCTCGGCAACGTCCGGCGGTCGCGTGGCGAGGATCTGGTGGGCCGCGGGGAACTGCTCGGCGTCGGCGCGCGCACCGCGGCCGGTCGCCACCGTGACCCGGAATCCGGCGTCGCGGGCGAGGCGCGTGACGGGGCGCACGTCCGGGCTGTGGCCGAAGACGAGCAGTTCCGGTACTGGTTCGAGGCCGTCGACGAACAGCTCCGCAGTCCCGCGGTCGGTCTCGACCGCGAGGGTGTCCGAGCGCCCGGTCTCGGCGAACTGGCGAGCCTCGTCCCGGACCGCGTCGAGTACATCGTCCGGAATCGCCGGTCTGGCCTCGGCCGCGTCGACGCCGCCCGACTCGTCCACCAGCGCTCGTGCGCCGACCGGCGCTTCGGGGCGGTCGCTGTCTGGATTGTCGGCGTCAGGGGAGTCGCCGTGGCCGACCACCGTCAGCAGGGCCACGCGCTCGCCGTCGGCCACGCGGTCCAGCGCTGGCCGGAAGCTCGCGTCGGCGGGCTCGACCAGCACGTCGATGACGCCGTTGCAACCGAGCCCGAACCCCCACGTGTCGTCCTCGCCGGTCAGGTCGAACGTCTCGCGCAGCGGGCCGGATTCGAGGGCCTGCTTGGCGAGGTCGGCGACCGGGCCTTCGAGACAGCCGGCGGTGATGCCCCCGACTCCCTCGCCGCCGGTATCTCCTGCGAGCACCCGCTTCGCGCCTGGGCGGCGGTAGGCCGACCCCTCGACGGCCGAGACGGTGGCGACCGCCGCCCGGGAGTCGGCCTCGACGGCTTCGCGAAGCGCCTCGCGGACCGCCAGCGTGCTCGCGCTCCACGAATCACCCGTCGCGTCGTCCATGACCTGTGGTAGCAAATCCGAGCATTTAGGTGTTGGTGTGAACGTGTAGGGTCGCTCGGGGGTGAGTTGGGTTTCTGTGACTGGTGGATTCGAGATGGTCGCGCCGAACCGCGCGGGGTCTGCGCGAGTGAACCGAGCGCAGGCTCGTCGGAGCTTACTCGGACGGTGGGCGAGGACCGCAGGCCACAGACCGAGGACCGCAGGAGGCTGGGGGTCCGAGGCCCGCGGTCGCGGTGCGGTTTCGGTGCTGTGTGGTCACGGTTGCGGTGCTGTGCGGTCACGGTTGCGGTGCGGTTGCGGTCTCGGTGTTTCCGAGGCTCAAGTAGAAGGTAGCTTCTTCGTCCGTCCTCCGTCCGTTTCGTTCAGCGAAGCTAGCTACTGTCGACACACATGAGTCGCCACACCCGCCCTCTCCAGACTCCGCGCTCACTCGCTACGCTCGTTCATTGGTTGCGCGCGCCGGGTTTGTACCAGTTGTCGAGAAGAACGACCGTATATGACGAGAGAGACGACCCGAGCACCGATAACGAGAGGGACGAGAAGAAAGAGAGAGCGGCGCGAACGATCGAGAGCGATTCAGGCGAGTCGGCTCTTGACGCCGCCAGCGATGCGCTGCCGGTTGTACACCACTTCCGAGAGCAGCCAGCCGAGCAGCACGATGGCGGCCAGCACGGCTCCCACGAAGTCCCACGGGCCCATCCAGACCGGGCGGACCCACGGTGCGATCTTCGACCAGCGGTTGGCGAACCAGTCGACCTGCTGGGTGACCGGCGTGCCCGCGAACGCCCCGCTCAGCCACTGCGAGAAGGTGAGCCGGTCGCCGGTGCCGGGGATCAGCCCCGCGCTCCCGGAGATGCTGTACTCGCCCTCGGCGTTCTGGTCGGCGATGGTCGGGCCGCTGGACTCCTCGTCGAGCTGCATCCGTGTCGAATCGTACGGGGCCCACGGCGCGTAGAACTCCCAGACGATCTCGCCCTCGGGCGTGACTTCCAGCACGCGCTGGTTGTTCGAGTCGGTGATCAGCGTGTTGCCGTTCGGCAGGCGGTCGGCGTCGCGCGGCCAGTTGAAGTCCTGGCTGCCGCCGAGCTCCCACGTCTGCTTCCACTCGCCGTCGCGCTTGGCGTACTCGACGATGCGGTCGTTCTCGCTGTCGGCGACGGTGATAGTGGGCGTCCCGTTCTCGCTCAGGTGGAAGTCGGGGTTGTGTTGCTCGTGCATCACGTCGTAGTTGTTGTCGCTCCCGAGCTGCATGTCGACATTCTTCGTCGAGCGGTTGATGACCAGCACCTGGTCCATGTTCCGCGGCGAGATGAGATACTGACCGTCGGCGATCTTGTCCACGTCGTTGACGTGGGTCCAGTCGTTGCTCGGCGGCTCGGCCGCGTAGTCGCCGCCCATGTCCTCGGTCCAGTTCGTGTTGTCCTCGAACTGCCACTCCCAGGTGATTTCGTCGGCTTCGCGGTCGTAGATGAAGATGCGGTCCTCGTTCTCCTCGCTGGTCGTGTTGTAGTTGCGCATGTTGGCGACCAGGATCTCGGATTCGTTGTTGATGAGGTCCGCGTCGTGGGTGTCGTGGACACCCTCGAAGCGCTGCTTCCAGACGATCTCGTCGGTCTCGGGGTTGTACTCGTAGACGGTGCTGGCCCCGTTGGCGGTCCCGCTGACGAACACGTTCCCGTTGTCCAGCGAGTCCACGTCGTAGAACCACGTCACGTCGAGGTCGGCTCCCTCGTGGACCCACTCGACGTCACCGCGGGGGCCGACGCCGACGATCCGGGCGGGCTTCTTCCCGTTGGCTTGCCCGGCGAACTTGAACCCCTGTATCGAGATGACGGTCGTCCCGTTCGCTGGGTCCTCGATGGTTCCCTTCTGGAGGTCGGTGTTCGAGGGTTCGTAGGTCAGCGCGGAGACCGCCGAGGGCGCGAGCAGCGAGAGGATGACCAACAGTACGACGCCGCGGACCAGCCACGGCCGCGACAGGTGCGGCTTCCAGTCGTTCGGCATACACCCCGATACACCTACCCGCGACATATGGGTTTTGTCCTCTTTCCCCGGGAGGGCGGTGGTAATCTGTCGCTAACCGTGACCGGACTGGGAAACTTCTGGTGGACCGGAGCTTTCCGTTGATCGAGAGGAGGTTCTTATGAACCGAGTACGTCCGAGTATGTGCGAGTATGTCCGAGTATGTGCGATTTTCGTGCGCTCGCGCGAACAACTTTTACGAGTCGTTCGCGCAGGTGTCCGAGGAGGAGGCAGCGTCGTATCTCGACGGCTGAAGTGATGGGAACGTTCCGCCGCAGGGAGAGTATTGCTCGAATCGGACACAACAACTTCCGAATCAGACAGTTCGTCGAATTGCCGGTAATCGGTGCCACGGTGGTTCTGGACGGCCTGAAATGCCACTACGAGGCCGCGCAAGAACCGGCCGAACCTGCCGCGTCCGAGTGTGAAGTACCCACACGACAGCGAAAGGTTTAAATACATATCGGCCTTACTGTTGGTTAGGAAGTGAGGCTTCCGGAGCTTCTTCAGGTTTTCTCCACCTCCCGGGAGTACCTCTCAGCCCACCATCAACCATGACGAGTACACGCATCCGAAGCTACGACGCGGAGAACGGGGTAACTGAACGCACTGACGAGACCGACCGGACCGACGAGAGCCAGCGAACCGCCGACGAGCGGACGGCCGACGAGACGGTCGGGGAAGACGAGCAGGTCGGCGAGGACCAGCAGGTCTGCCCCGAGTGTGGCGGCGACCTCGCAACCCACGACAACGAGACCGTCTGTGCCGACTGCGGCCTCGTCGTCGAGGAGGACAACGTCGACCGCGGGCCGGAGTGGCGCGCGTTCGACTCGAAGGAGAAGGACGAGAAGAGCCGGGTCGGTGCCCCGACCACGAAGATGATGCACGACAAGGGGTTGTCGACCAACATCGGCTGGCAGAACAAGGACGCGTACGGCAACTCGCTCGGCAGCAAGCAGCGCCAGAAGATGCAGCGCCTGCGCAAGTGGAACGAGCGGTTCCGCACGCGCGACTCGAAAGAGCGCAACCTCAAGCAGGCGCTCGGCGAGATCGACCGCATGGGGAGCGCGCTCGGCCTCCCAGAGGAGGTACGCGAGACCGCGTCGGTCATCTACCGGCGCGCGCTCGACGAGGACCTCCTGCCCGGCCGCTCCATCGAGGGCGTCGCGACCGCCGCGGTGTACGCCGCGGCCCGACAGACCGGAACGCCCCGCTCCATCGACGAGGTGGCGAACGTGAGCCGGATCGACGAGATGGAGTTCAAGCGGACGTACCGCTACATCGTCCGCGAGCTCAGCCTCGAAATCCAGCCCGCCGACCCCGAGCAGTACGTCGCCCGGTTCGCCAGCGAACTCGGCATCTCGGACGAGTCGGAGCGCCGCGCTCGCGAACTGCTCCGCAACGCCAAGCGCAAGGGCCTCCACAGCGGGAAGTCGCCCGTGGGCCTCGCGGCCGCCGCGGTGTACGCCGGCCCGCTCCTGACCAACGAGAAGGTGACGCAGGCCGAGGTCAGCGAGGTCGCGCAGGTGAGCGAAGTCACCATCCGGAACCGGTACCACGAACTGCTCGAAGCCAGCGAGAGCGGCGTCGTCCCGGCCTAAACGCTGATTTTTGAGGGTGTTCTGGGCGAATCGCCCAAGGAGCGGACCGGTTGGTCGTTCGAATTGTCGGCACCCGATTACACTCGTGAGAGCCGTTCGATAGTCGAACTGCCGTGCGATGCAAGCACGTAATTTTTATTAGAGGCTTGTCTCGACACGAGTATGACTACTCCCTCGTCGTTAGTCGACGTGCTGCGTCGTCTGTGAACTGCGTTCGCAGCGCAGCGAGAGCCTGCGGCGTCTCGCAAGCCTCGCCCTCCGCTACGCTCCGGGCGGCGCTACTCGTCTCTCTCGCCTGTTACTCGCGCGCGCTGGGTAGTTATAATAAATACGTGTGACCGGGCCAACTACTACGAGTCGCGTCCACTCACTCCTCGACTTCTTCCTCGCTCGCCCGAACCGTCAGCACCGGCGCGTCCGAGAGTCTGACCACCTTCTCGGCCACGCTGCCGAGCACGTAGCGCTGGAGGCCGGTCCGGCCGTGGGTGCCCATCACAACGAGGTCCACGTCGTGGTCGTCGACGTAGTCCAGAATCGTCCGGTGGGGAAGCCCCCGGATCACGTCGCTTCGCGCTTCGACGCCCACGTCCGCGGCGCGCTCGGCGAGGTCGCCGGTGAGTTCCTCGCCGCGCTCCCGGAGCTCTTCGACCACCGTCACTGGACGGAACTCGCCGGCGTCCCCGGACACGTCGATGACGTGGAGCAGATGTAGTTGCGCGTCGTACGTGTCCGCGAGGTCGAGCGCCTGCTCGAACGCGCGGTCGGCTCCGCGGCTACCGTCGGACGGGACGAGGATGTTCTCGTACATACGTCCACCGTCGGAGTCCAGCGTAGAAAGTGCTTGGATAATTCCCGCGGTCTGGAACCCGCCGTCAGCTCTTTCTCGGGGAGCGTGGTACCGCCGGGCATGAAGTACGACGACTTCATGGGACAGGTCCAGAATCGCCTCGAACTGCCGGACACCGGCCGGGCCGTCCGGGCGACTCGGGCCGTCCTCCAGACGCTCGGCGAGCGCGTCCAGAAAGGCGAGGCCACGGACCTCGCCGGCCCGCTCCCGATGGAGGTCGACTACTACCTCACGTCGGCCGACCACGGCGAGCGGTTCGACTACGACGAGTTCCTCTCGCGCGTGGCCGACCGCGCCAGCGTGGACGAGTCCGACGCTAACTACCACGCGCAGGTCGTGATGGGGTTGGTCAGCGAACTCGTCTCCCGAGCCGCGGTCGAGGAGATCCGGGCCCAGCTCCCCGAGGACTTCGAACCGCTGTTCGGACTGATCGACGCCGAGGAAGTCGAGGAGTAGGGAGTAGAGTGTAGGGGATGGAAAAGTCGTACGCCAGCAGGGGTGCGCGTTCAGACCGTCATCTCCATCTCGCCCATCTCGACGAACGCGGTCTCGTACCCCTCGTGGCGCGAGATCTGGGGCGGAGCGTCCACGGTCACGGTCAGCGAGTCGCCCGACTCGACGCCGTCGATCGCCGCGCCGTAGTGATAGCCGAGGTCCGGGTCGATGCCGGCCAGCAGCACGTCGTCGTACACCGATTTCCCGTCGCGGGTCAGCGTCGCCGACAGCGACATGAACGGGAGCGGGTAGCGGTTGTACGGCGTCCGGGGCGACACCGCGAGGTAGGTCGTCCCGTCGTCAGCGAACTCGGGCGTCGTGTCGGGCGCGAACGCTACGAAGTCGGCGTCGCCGGTCGTCCCCGTGCCGAGGACGTTCGGCAGGTCCCCGCGCTCGGGGGCTCGCGACATCGGCATCTCCATCTCCATCGGCTCTATCGCGCCGGGGTCGCCCATCCTGTCGGGGAACTCCTCGTACGTGAGATTCGAGAGCTGGTCTCTGGTGTGCTCGAACTCCACTTCGACGGTGACGCCCTCTTCGAACGCGCCGGCCAGCCCGCCCATCGCGCGGGCCTGCATGGCTTCGACGTCGAGGCGCGCGGTGTACGTGCCGTCGCCGTCGAGCGCAACGTTGTCGCCGAAGTGGTAGCCCATAGTCTGCGAGAGCATGGGCCACAGCGGTCGGGAGTCGACCTGCTCGCCGTCCTTCAGCACGTCGGCGGAGACGTCCGCAGTGGGGAGGACCGTCCCCGTCTCGTCGTCCCAGATTGTCGCCATCAGGTGGGCGCTCACGTCTTCGGAGACCCGCGCGAGGTTGGTGTCCCTGGCGGAGATGTTCCAGAACGCGTGGGGCAGGCTGTACATCAGGCCCAGCCTGTACCGGCCCGACCCGCCCATCCCGAGCATCGCCATCCCGTCGATGTGACCCGGGTAGTACACCGTTTCCGCGCGGTCCTCGACGGTCGTGAACTGCGAACTCGACTCGGTCTCGAACGTCCCGGAACACCCTGCGAGCCCCGCGAGCCCGAACGTCGCCCCCGCGGCGAGCACGTCGCGTCGTTTCATCGTTCGGCCATTGCGGCGACGGGCGAATACCGATTCTGGTTCGTGCGTCGAAAACTCCCTCGGCCGTCGCCCGTGGGGCGGCGATTCACTACGCCACGTGCTCGTCGAGGAACGCCGCGATGCGCTCGAACTGCTCGATGCGGTTGTCGAGCTTCGTGGTGTGGTGGCCCTCGTCCTCGAAGATGCACGTCTCGACCGGCACGCCCCGCTCGGCCAGTTCGGCGGCGATCTGGCGAGATTCGGCGACCGGTACGCGGGGGTCGTTCTCCCCGTGCTGGACGAACAGCGGGCAGTCGATCTCCGCGACCGAGTGGATGGTGCTGATGGATTCGAGGAGGTCGCGGTCGTCCTCGAGGGACCCGTACTCGGCTTCGCGATGCGAGCGCCGCCAGTCGCCCGTATTCTCGAGGAACGTCACCCAGTTGGCGATGCCGACGAACTCCACGCCGGCGGCCCAGAGGTCCGGGTACTCGGTCAGCGCCGCCAGCACCATGAAGCCGCCGTACGACCGGCCGTACGCCACCACGCCCCCGGAATCGATCTCGGGCCGGTCGGCGAGCCAGTCGACCGCCGCGGCCATGTCCTCCACCGAGTCCATCCGCTTTGCCACGTCGTCGAGCGCGGCGTACTCCCGGCCGTAGCCAGACGATCCGCGGACGTTGGGCTCGAAGACGGCGTACCCCGCGTCGAGGAAGTACTGCCGGATGGGCCGGAACCACGGCCGGCGCTGGTGGTGCGGGCCACCGTGAACGTCCACGACGACCGGGATCTCGCTATCGGCCGAGTTCTCCCTCGCTCGCTCGGGGAGCGTGACGTACGCCGGAATCTCTCTCCCATCGAACGTCTCGTACCGCACGAGGTCGGGCGAGTCGTAGGCGTCGAGCGAGAGCCCGCCGGTCGACGGTCGGGTCCAGCGCTCGACTGCTGGTGACGCCGCGCTCGCGAGCGCGGCGTCACCAGCAGTCGAGGCGTTTGCGGTGGGTTCGACCACGAACACCGAGTGGTTCAGATCGGGGGCGGAGACGGTCGCGGCGACGCGCTCGCCGTTCGGCCCCATCGCGAGGTCGTGGACCACGCCGTCGGGAAGGTCGACCTCGACCGTGGTCGCGCTTGCGCCGTCGGACTTTACATCGGAAAGCTCGCCGACGCGGAGTTCCGAGTAGCCGTCGACGTTCCGAGTGAGCGCGACCCGCCCCGTTTCGGCGTCGAGCGCGAGGCCGTCGACGCTCCAGTCATCTCCGGAGACGACCGTCTCGGCAGCGAGCGAGTCGAGGTCGATCCGGACGAGCTCCTTCTGGTCGCCGTTCGCGTCGCTGACGCAGTAGATGGCGTCTCCGCTGGGGCCGAACGCCGGCTGGCGATACCGGACGCTCTCGTCGTGGGGCGTGACGTGTCGGCGCTCGCCCGTGGCCGCGTCGACGACGTAGAGGTCGTCGTCGGAACTCGCGCGCGCCTTCGAGACGAGCAGTCGGTCGCCCGACGGGCTCCAGCCCGCGACGCCGAGGAAGCCCTCCTCCTCGCCCTCGCGGACGAGTTCGGGCTCTTCGGAGCCGGCGTCTGCATCCATCGCGTACAGGTCGAACCGCGCGCCCTCGCTCCGATTGGCCGCGAACGCGACGCGGTCGCCGTCTGGGTGCCAGCCGCCCCAGCTGTGGATGGCGTCGGGCCGGTCGGTCAGCTGTTCGATGCCGTTGTCCGCGGGGTCGAGGACGAACAACTGGTCGTGCTCGTCGGCACCCGCGTCCTTCCCGAACGCGACCCGGTCGCCCGCGGGCGACCACGAGACGAACGACACCCGCTCGTCGTAGAACGTGCGCTGGCGGGGCCACGCCTCGGGTTCGTCGGTGGTCCAGATCTGTTTCGTGCCGGTCGTGTCCGCGAGGAAGGCCAGCCGGCCGTCGGGCGACAGCGTCGGTGCGGCCGTCTCGCGGGCGGTCAGGTAACGGCGGACGTCGTGAGCCATGTTGTCGGGGTCGGGGCGAGCGCAAGAAAAGGTGTGGGTCGCGGAACTAGACGGCTGATTCGAATTTGCTTCTGGCGTTGGCGTCGAGTTCGGGCGTGCTCCTGTCGTCATGTCTTCGAAAGCCCTCGGCGCGCTCGCGGTCGCTCAGCGACATCTCCTCGTTCGCTTCGCTCACTCGGAGAGGGGTCGCTGAGACGACCAAGTAGAACGCGAGCGCGCCTCGCCCTTTCATCCGCCAGGACTGCGGCTGGTCGGCCAGTCCACGCAGAGTGGAATCTTCCGTTTCCGAAAACGTGCTGTCGTCGGTCGCTGCCGTAGCGAATAGTCGAACTCCTCGGCTCGATCTCAGTCCTCACTGACGCCGTGGCGGAGTACGCCCACGCCCTCGACCTCGACCTCGACGGTGTCGCCGTCCTCGATGGGCGCGACGCCCGACGGCGTGCCGGTCGAGACCACGTCGCCCGGTTCGAGCGTCACGTAGGTCGTGATCTCCTCGACGAGCTCCGGGACGGTCCAGATGAACTCCGCGCGCGAGGAGGACTGGCGCGTCTCGCCGTTCACTCGGAGTTCGACCGCGGCGTCGTCGGGCACCTCGTCGGGCGTGGCGAGGACGGGGCCGAGCGGCGCGGAGTTGTCGAACGCCTTCCCGCGGACCCAGTTCTGCTCGCGGCGCTGGTCGTCGCGGTTCGACACGTCGTTCATGCAGGTGAAGCCCGCGACGTAGTCCATCGCCTCGTCGGCGCTCACGTTCCGAGCCTGCTCGCCCATCACGAAGGCGAGTTCGGCCTCGTGGTCCACGCGCTCCTTCCCGGCGGGCAGGGGAACGGTGTCGCCGTGGCTCGACAGCGCGCTCGGCGGCTTGAGGAAGAGGAGCGGGCGGTCGGGAACCTCGCTGTCGCGCTCGGCGGCGTGGTCTGCGTAGTTCAGCCCCACGCAGACGATCTTCGAGGGCTCGGCCGACGGGAGCACGTCGATCTCGGACTCGTCGTAGGTTCGGCCCGCAGCGCGAATCCCGTCTTCGGTCCACTCGCCGACGCGCGTGCTGCCTGCGGGGTCGCGGAATCTGACTTCTCGCATGGTCGGTGGTGTGCAGCGTGACGGTAAAGAGGTTCGCGGTCCGGCGAATACTTCGGGGTTCTTTACTGGGATTTTGGACTCGTTGGTTCGGACCTTACGCGAGTCTCGGAATCATAGCTAAGGATTATATTTTGATTCCGGCGCGTGCGAGCAACGCGCGCGCGAGGGCTGTGCGAGTGAAACGACCGCATGCTCTGCAGTCGCAGCACGCGCCGGAGTGGAGCGTCGAGGGTTGTGGCGGGGGAGTCGAGGGTAGCGCGATTCGACCCGGAGTAGAAGCTACCGAAACTCGAAACCCGTCACGACGGATTCGAAGTCGGAAGCGCCCGATGTTCACGCGGTGGGAGCAGGAAGTTCCCGCGGCGCAGCACCTCCATGTACTGCAAAATTCCGTTGTTGTTGCGCTGGCCGACCGCCGAGCGCTCGGCGAGGTCCGTGCCGTTCATCGCGTCGCGGGTGTCCACGAAGTCCGAGATGGTGCGCTGAAGCGAGACGAAGTGGAGGCTCGCCTGCCCGTCGTCGCCGTTCTCGTCCCTGTCTGTCGAGTCGAAGTCCCGGCGGATCATCAGCGGCGAGCCGTCCTCGTCGCGGGCGCGGGCCGACTTCTGGGAGTGGCCGACCGAGCCTCGCGTGCGGGCGTGCTCCTCCGCGTGGGCGGGACAGCTCCGCTCTTCCATCTGGGAGGAGTCGCCGAGGTTGTCGCCCACGCCCTCCACCAGATCCTCCTCGGCGTGGACCGGGCAGAACATCTTGCTCACGCGCTGGGACCGGCTGTCCTGCTGGTACCACTGGTCGAGGTTCAGCCGGATCTTCGAGAGCTGGTGGGTCGTCCCGCCCGCGAACGGCCCGTCCGAGATGGTCACGCGGTCCTCGGTGGCCTGATTCTTCCGATAGCCCGATTTGAATCCCATGTACAGCGGGGCCTCCTCGTCGACCGGCTCCGAACTCGGGATGCCGTCCACGTCCTGATTCTCGGCCGGCAGCCCCGCACCGATGAACCCTGTTCGCCGATCAACTCGCTCGAAGACCCCAGAAATGTCCGCGTCCATCTCGACGCCGTTGACCGCCGATTGTTCGCCCAGCAGGGCCTCCTCGGCGGCCAGCACCACGGGCGCGTGGTCGCTGGCGAGGTGGACCACGGCGTCCTGCTCGTCGAGTTCCGGCTCCTCGAACGAGGCGAGGGCTCGGGGTTTCTGCAAATCCACAGACGCCGGAAGCCCGGCGTCGAACCGCTCGAAGTACGACGGCGAGTAGCCGACCGTGAACAGCAGACCGTCGTTGCCCCGCTTGTACGCCCGCTCCAGACTCCGGAACGCCGACTCGGCCGTCTCGCGCTCGGCGTCGCTCGGCGTCGCCTCGCCCGCGTAGTTCAGCAGGAGTAGGACCCGGTGGCGCGGCGCGACGACGTTGCCGTGGTCGTCCCGAGTGAGGAACTCGTCCCACGCGTGCTGGCGCGCGGGCAGCGTCGAGAGGTCGTCGGGCCCCTGCGCCACGTCAGGGCTGCCCCCACGGTCGAGACACGCCGACAGCGCGGAGGCACCCCCGATGGCGACCGCGGCCTTGGCGAACTGCCTGCGCGAGAGCCCGCCCTCTTCGCTTGGTCCGCTCGCTCCACTCGATCCGATGTCCTCCATCGCGCGAGAGTACGGGCGGGAGGTGAAAGGGGGTTCTGGTTCGCGCATCGAAACCATCGCCGAGACCGAAAATATAGCTATTCCAATAGAAATGCGCTTCTGGGAACCCTTTTGGTACCGGCGCGGGAGGGTGCTGATATGTCGGACCACGACACCGACGTTCTCGACGAACTCGCCAGCCTCCCGAGCTTCCACCACCCGACCGCGTCGCCCGACGGCGACGAGGTGGCGCTGTACTACGACGTCTCGGGTCGGAACGAACTCCACCTGCTGGACCTCGAGTCGGGCGACCGCCGGCAGCTCAGCGACGGGGAGGTCCCGCGGGACGCCCAGTGGTGGCCCCAGTGGAGCGCCGACGGTGAGCGCGTGTTCTTCCACGACGACGAGGGCGGTGACGAGCAAAACGACGTGTCCGCGCTCGACCGAGACGGGAACTACGAGCGCGTGGTCGACCTCGACGGCCAGACCATCCTCTTCGACGTCGGTGACGACGGCGAAACGCTGCTGCTCGGATCGTCGGCCGGCGGGCAGATGAACCTCTACCGCCACGACCTCCCGTCGGGCGAGACGACCCAACTCACGTCCTACGAACTCGGGGTCTCCGGAGGCGTCCTCTCACCCGACTGCGAGAGGATCGCGTACGTGGCGAACGAGACCGACGACCTCGCGAACGACGACGTGTACGTGGCGGACGCGGACGTGACCGATCCCCGGAACCTCGAACTCGGGGACACCGGGTCCGAGTCGTTCGCCATCGACTGGGGACCGGACGGCCGCCTGCTCGTCTCCGACGACGCGGAGAACTTCCAGCGCGCCGGCGTGTACGATCTCCCGACCGATTCGGTGACGTGGTTCGGGGACCTCGACGCGGAGGAACAGCCCGTGACCTTCCTCCCCGGCGGCGACCGCTTTCTCGTCCAGCGCACGCGTGACGCCGCGGTCGTCCCCGTGGTGTACGACGTCGAGACCGGCGATGGGCGGGAGTTCGACCTGCCCGAGGGCGTCTCGACGTTCACCCAACGGGCACCGATGAACCCCGTACTCGGCGACGGCCGCGTGCTGGTGGACCACCGGACGCCGACCCGGCGGTCGGAACTGCTCGCCTACGACCTCTCGACCGACGAGTACGAGACGCTCGTGGCGGCCGAGTACGGCGACCTCGACCCGGACCGGTTCGTCGACGCCGAGTACTTCACGTTCGAGTCCCACGACGGACTGGAGATCGGTGCGCTGAAGTGGGACTCGGGCGAGCGACCGTCGCCGCTGATCGTCACGCCCCACGGCGGCCCCGAGGGACAGGATAGGCTGGAGTTCGACCTCCGGACCCAGTTCCTGCTCTCGCAGGGGTACAGCGTCCTCGAAGTCAACTACCGGGGCTCGATCGGTCGCGGCCGCGAGTTCAAAGAGCGACTGTTCGGCGACTGGGGCGGGGCCGAGCAGGAGGACATCGCCGAAGCGGTCCGGCGGGTCGCCGCGGAGGACTGGGTCGACGAGGACCGCGTGGCCGTCTTCGGCGGGTCGTACGGCGGCTACTGCGCCTACTGGCAGATGGTGCAGTACCCCGAACTGTACGCGACCGGCATCGCGTGGATGGGCGTGACCGACCTCGAAGACATGTACGAGAACACGATGCCCCACTTCCAGACCGGGCTGATGGAGCGGTATCTCGGCACGCCTGCGGAGAACCCGGACCGCTACCGCGAGCGAAGTCCCGTCGAGTACGTCGAGAACCTCGACGCGCCGCTCCTGATGGTCCACGGCGTCAACGACTCGCGGGTCCCCGTCTCGCAGGCCCGACTCTTCCGCGACGCACTGCTCGACGCGGGTTACGAGGAGGGCGAGGCCGCCGACTTCGAGTACGTCGAACTCGGTGAGGAGGGCCACGCCTCCTCGGACATCGGCCAGAAGAAGCGGCTGTTCGGGATCCTGGACGACTTCCTCGACCGGCGGCTTCGCGGAGCGACCCCTGCCGCCGAACCCGGACAGTAGAAGTCAGGGTTGCTCGACCAGCCCGTCGACCAGTTTTGTGAACCGGTCGACCATCCGCTCGGGCAGCGACGGCGTGATCTCCGCGAGCAGGTCGGCGGTCGCCTCTGGTCGGGCGAGTTCGAGCGCGACGCGGTTGCCCTCCCGGCGCTTGTCCACGAGGTCGCGCTCCACGAGTTCGTCGAGATGCCACTCGACCGTGCTGCGAGCCACGCCGAGTTCGTCGGCCAGTTCGCTCGGCGTCGCGGTCCCGGCGTCGAGCAGGTACGCCAGCAGGTCGCGGGCGGTCTCCCGCCGGAACATCGCGAGCGCGGCCCGCTCCCAGTCGTCGTAGGCCGGCGGGTAGAGGTGGGTCTTTCCCCGGATCTTCTCGCTGACCACGCTTCCCTCGCGCCGGAGGAGCTTGAGGTGGTACTGGACCTGTCCCGGAGCGAGGTCGAGCCCGCGCACCACGGCGTTGAAGTGGACGCCCGGGTTGTCGCCGACGTGGTCGGCGATTGCGCGGCGCGTCTCGTTCACGGCTGGTCCCTCCTGTGGTAGTCCTCGGGCTCAGCAGCTGGCCTGCCACCGTCGCCTCGAACGGTTCGCGCGGAGCCGTCTTCGTTCCCGCCACCGCCGCCCTCTGACGACCGGCGGACCGCCCGTGCGTCGTACACCGCGGCGACGACGAGCGCGGCCATCAGAGCGTCGAGGCCGTGCTCGACCCAGTGGTGAGCGACCGCGTCGACCGAGCCGGTCAGCGACAGCGCCGCCACCGCGGTCCGGGCGAGCAGGGTCGCCAGCGCCAGCGTCACCAGCAGGTACGACCGCGAGCGCCGCCGGGCCAGCGCCGCGAGCCCCAGCCCCAACAGGAGCGCCGAGCCGACGCCCGCGAGCCCGAGCAGTGCGGCGAACCCGAGGTCCGCACTCCCGGTGTGGCTCGCGTGGACAGGGAACCAGCCCGCGGGCGTGAGTTCCATGCCGTCGGATTGTCGCTGCGCGGATTTATCGGTTCGGGTGCGTCACGCGGTAGTGTTCAGATAAGGCAGTCAAACTGGGACGGACTCCCCGAAAGCCCTCGGCGCGCTCGCCGCCGGAAGACGGTCCTGCTCGTCGCTTCGCTTCTGCGCGGGTTGCGACTGCCGAGGTCACGCTCGCTTCGCTCGCATGACGGTCGCTCAGGGGGATATCTGGCGCGCGCAGAACTGCGCGCGCCAGATAGTAGCCGCGCTGAGGCGACCAAGCGATGCGCGAGTGCGCCACGCCCTTTCAGTCCGCCGGAAGACAAACCGTGGCTTCCGAGCCTGCGGACGCTCCGCTCCCGCAGACACCAGGGTAGCGGTTGATTCACCGCACAAAGCAGGGCCTGGTCACGCGTATCTGACCACTGTCGGTCGCGCAGATTCCTCGATTCGGGCCGAGTTGCGAGCAGCGGAAACTGCGGTGTGGTCTCGACCGGTCCGGCGCGGCCGACTCGGCCGCGCCGGACCGGTCAGGGCGCTCACCGACCTTGTTTGGTGTCGCTTAGAGCAGCCGAGGATTCGGGGGTTCGATCTCGTGGCCGCACCGCGGGCATCGGTAACTGCCGGTCTCCCCGTCGTCGCCGTTGAACTTTCGCGTCGGGCCGACGTACCGGCAGTTCGGACACCGCCGGATGGGAAGCTGTATCACGTCCAAAGCGACGGCCGGGAGCGGGAAAAGTCGCCCGCCGACGACTCGGCGGGCGACTTTTCCCGCTCCCCGCCGGTTCGTGAGCCGAGTCGATCACCCCGGCGCACGCCGAGTGGGACTCGGAAAACAGCGGAAATCGCGGGGTAGTACGTCGTCCCTAACAGCGGAAATTCCGGTGACGGCGCGGAGAGCCGACTGCGCCTCCGGGAGGGGCCGCCGGAGCAAAACAGCGGAAACGGCGGGGTGGCCGGGACGGCCGCAGGTCGGCGGAGCGACCACGCACGAGTCGACGCCGAGCGCGGGACTCATCACTCTCCGGCCCCGAGGTCCGACGAATGACGGTCCGACGCGAGGACGGTGTCCACATCGAGGCGGGGCAAACCTACGTCGCGGACGCCTCCAGCGCGGTCGGCGACGTGAACCTCGTGAGCCACGCGCACGCCGACCACACGTTCCGGACGGCTCCCGACACCGTGGTCTGCTCGGCCGAGACCGCCGCGCTGGTCGAAGCCCGGACCGGCGCGACTCTTCCGGAGTACCGCGAGGGAACAGACGAGGTGACGCTGTACCCCGCAGGTCACGTCGTCGGCTCGCGGGCCGCGCTGGTCGAGGCCGACGGTGCGGGCGACCCCGCAGGGGAGGCGCGACGCTACCTCTACACCGGCGACTTCTCGGTCCGCGACCGCCTCTACCTCGACGGGTTCGAGCCGGTCGAGGCCGACGTGCTCGTGATGGAGACGACGTACGGCGACCCCCGGTATCGGTTCCCGCCCGAGCGGGAACTCCAGGGCGAGATTCGCGACTGGCTGGCTGACAACGACGAGCGACCGCTCGTGCTGTTCGGCTACGCGCTCGGCCGCGCTCAGAAGCTCCAGTGGCTCGCCCGCGAGGCGACCGACCGCCCTCTGCTCGTCCACGAGTCGATCCGGACGGTGAACGACGCCATCGAGTCGGCCACGGGCCTCGACTTTCCCGCGGAGACGCTGCCCGCAGGTGACGACCCGTCTCTCGCCGACGGCGCGCCCGACCTCGCGGGCGACGAGATTCTCGTCCTGCCCACCCATCACTCGCGGAGCGACTGGGTCGAGGAGGTGGCCGAGCGCTACGACGCCCTGAAGGCGGGCTTCTCCGGCTGGGCGGTCGAGGAGTCGTTCCGCTACCGCGGGGGCTACGACGCGACGTTCCCCTTCTCGGACCACTGCGACTTCGACGAACTGGTCGACGTGGTCGAGGCGGTCGACCCGGAGGTCGTCTACACCCACCACGGATTCGCGGCCGAGTTCGCGGACTACCTCACTACCCACCACGGCTACGACGCCCGACCGCTGCTCGGCGACCAGACGCGACTCGATCAGTTCTGACGGGCGTTCGGGACCGCCTCTGACTTTCACCGATGCGGCAGCCCCGGCCCCGGTACCAACCTTTACCACGCTGAACTACCATGTTCGATATATGCCAGAAGTCGCAATCGTCGGCGGCGGCCCCGCCGGACTGAGCGCCGGACTGTTCACCGCGAAGAACGACCTCGACACGGTCGTCTTCGACACCGACGAGACGTGGATGCACAAGGCCCATCTGTTCAACTATCTCGGCATCGACTCGATGGACGGCACCGAGTTCGTGGAGGACGCCCGCGAGCAGGCCGAGGGCTTCGACGCCGACATGCGCGTGGGCGAGGAAGTCACGGCGGTAGAGCGCGTCGGCGATGGAGACGCTGGCGGCTTCACGGTCACGACCGACGATGCCGAGTACGACGCTACGTACGTCGTATTCGCGACCGGGACCGACACCGACCTGCTCGAAGATCTCGGCGTCGAGTTCACCGACGAGGACCTCGTGGACGTGGACCTCTCGATGGAGACCAGCGTCGACGGTGCCTACGCCACGGGCGCAATGATCCGGAATCAGGAGTGGCAGGCGGTCATCTCGGCGGGCGACGGTGGCGCGGCCGCGCTCGACATCCTCAGCAACGAGAAGGGCGAGCACTTCCACGACTTCGACGTGCCCGAGGACGCGGAGTAAGTTCAGAATCGCTCGCGAAGCACGTCCTTCAGAACCGCTCGCGAAGCACGCTCTTGACCTCGGAACTCGTGGTCGGCGACGCGCGCGCCATCGCCCCGATCAGCACGTAAAGGCCGAGCTCCCGGTCGAGCCACGCGACCGAGACCTCGTCGTCGTCCGCGTAACCACCGAGTTCGTCCTCGACGTACTCGAAGTCGCCGCTGATCGCCGCGACGAGCCGGAGGGTCAGTTCGTCGCCGGATTCCACGGCCTCTTCGACAGCCTCGAACGCTCGCTCTCGAATCCTGCGCACGTCCTCGCTACTCTCGACGGTGACGTGCTCGTCGTTCGCGACGCGCTCGCGCAGCGACTCGAACGCTTCCATCCGGACCAGCGTCTCGTGAGCCGACAGGACGACGCTGGCGCGCCGTCCGGTCGCCCGCTCCTCGTCGATCCCGTCGGCGTATTCGAACCCGCGATACAGGTCCTCGAGCGCGACCGCCACGGGCGTCCCCTCGATATCGCGGTCGACGAACGACGAGGCATCGCCGGGGTCGCCGTCCGGGAGCGACGCCCGCCGGTCGTCGAGTGTCGCGGTCAAGTCTTCCCCGGCGGCTTGGAGTCCGTCGCGAACGTCGCGGGGGTCGTCCAGCGAGTCGGCGTACCGCTCGAACACGTACTCGGCGTCGTCGAGCGCGGCCCGCGCCTCCCCGATTCGGCCCGCGAGTTCGGCCACGGTCGTCGGGTCCTCCGGCATGGCGCGGCTTCGCTCGGCCGCGCCCCTGGATCTGCCGACGGCGTACGCGACCAGTTCCTCGACTTGCCCGTGAGCCAGCACCGTGCGGACGGGCTCACTGCCGACGTAGCGCCACTGGTGGCGGAACGCGTCGATATCGTCGCGGAGGTCGGGAACCGTGTCCAGCACGTCGGCGCGGGTCAGCCCGTCGTCGATGGCCTCCCATCCGGCGGCGACGCCGCGTGCGTTTCCGCGAGCGTCGCGGAGCCGAACCATCGTCTCCGCGTCCGTCGGCGCGTCGCGTGCGTCGTCGAGTTCGGCGGACGCGTCCTCGTATCGTCGCGAGAGCTCGTCGCGGATCGCCCCGTTGGGGATCTCCTCGTCGTCGAACGGCGCGGGCACCGACGAGAGGAGATCCCGTGCGTGGTCGGCCGACGCGTCGAGGTGCGACTGCTCGACGTCGACCGGCAGCGTCTCGGCCACGGTCGGTGGGTCGGCCGAGAGCGCGTCCGCGAACGCTTCCCCGTCGATTTTGGGCGGCTCGTCCTCTGAGGAGAGACCGAACTCGTTGCAGCCCGCGAGGCTGGCGGCCCCGGCGAGCGCGAGGAACCCCCGTCGGGTCGCGCTGGTCGGTCCACGGCGTCTTCCATTCGACCGGCCCTCCGTCATCGTTCGCCCTCTGTCATCGTTCGTCCTCCGTCGTGGTGTCGCTCGTTTCGGAGTCGGTCGTCTCGGTGGCGCTCGTCGCCGGGCCGAGGTTCGGCGGTTCGGTCGTGGTTCCGTTCTCGCGCTCGCGAATGCGCCGACGCTCGTCACAGCCGCGACTGCTCCATCCCGAGCCGTGGCTCGACACGCGGTCGGGGTCGAGCATGTCCGGGATGCGGATGAGCCACGAGACGCCGTCGCGCTCGTCGACGCGACAGTCGGTGTCGGCGTCCCGGTAGCGACCGCCGAACTGCGTCTCGACCTCCGTGGCCGACCACGCGACGTAGCAGAGTTCGGGCGACCGACACTCCTCGACGCTCCGGGACTCGACGTAGAGCGTCTCGGCTTCGAAGTCGGTGTCGGAGACGAACTCCCGGGCCTCGCCCGCCCCGTCGACGTCGGCGATGCCGAGGCGCTCGGCGACCGATGCGGACGCGACGAGGCCGCGCGAGCGCGCACGTTCCGGTCGACCAGCAGTCGTGGACTCGGTCGCGGTCTCGTCTTCGTCGCGAGGGAGCCACACCGGCGGTTGCTCGTCAGGGGCGCGCAGGTCGACCCTGTCGGGATCCCTCTCGACGTTCTCGCCGCGGGGGCTTCCGGGCGGGGCGTCCGAGGAGTCGCTCACCGACGACCGGCTACAGCCGGCGAGTCCTGTCAGGAGTGCGGCCGCTCCGCTGAGGAGTCGCCGCCGCGTTCGGGGGACCATACTGGGTAACCCGAATGACAGCCCATTAATTTTTTCGAGTCCTCGGCACGGATAGGGGGTTCCGGAGATTGGAACGTTCGACGCGGGTGACATTGTCTCACAGAGGTAACGGTAGGCGGAGTTTCACTTCCCGGCTCCGGCGGGGGGTCAGGGAGTCATTACTTGCCCGTGGCGACGGACCGCCCTCGACAGGAACGCGGAACCCGGAAAACGCTCGGCTTGCCAGTGACCGGGGGGAGAAACTACCCTCGCAGAGGGGGACGAATCGTCCCATGAACCGGTTTGAAAGGTATGAACGATTCGTGAACCGTCGGCGGAATCGGAACATCGGGACGTAAACCCGCGTTGACGTGTTCCGAAACGGTTCGAATGAGCGGAACGCGGTTCAACCGAGTTACCGCTTGATGTGGGTGGACCGGCAGTGTACTGACGGGGAGAAAAAATGGCTACGAAAAACTCCACGTTCACGGAGACCATCGAGGAGTGCGAGTCCTGTGGACAACAGACGCCACACGACGTTCGCATCGAGATCCAGACCGAGAGCACGAAGACGGAGAACACGGAGTTCTCTCGCGAACCGTACCGAGTCACCGAGTGCGAGGAATGTGGAACGACCGAGAACAAGCGGATGAACAACGCCTGAAGCCGTTTTCCGTCGGGCGAATCGAGCACCGAGGAGCTTTTTCGGGTCGCCGTGTCGGCAGTGGCGGCAGTGTTACCAGCGTCAGCGATATCGCGACCGCCGGAAAATACGTATCGCGGTATAGGATTTACTCCTGCTCGAACGCGTCGGCCAACTCCGAGCGCATGAACTCCCGGCGGACCTTCCGGGCGCGCTCCTCCGAGAGGTAGTTCGACAGTACGACGCGGGGATCGTCGCTGCCCTGCTCGGCCGCGATGTCCTCCAGTCCCTCCAGCACGGCTTCCAGCGCCGAGGTGTAGGTGTCGTACCAGTACCGGCGACAGAGCTGTGGGCTCGGCCGCTCGCCCTCAATTTCCGCCGGAAGGTCGGCCCGCTCGGCGAGTTCCCGGAACCACGACCAGATCGTCTCCCGGGTGGCGTGAGCTTTCGCGCCTTGTTCGGTGGGAAACAGGTGGCCCGACCACTCCTCGCGGGCCGCGAGTTCGTCGAGTCTGTCGTCGAGCGCGTCGAGGCCGTACACCACGTTCACCTCGCCGGGGCCGTTCTTCCGCTCCGCGAAGGTGACGTACGGCACTTCGTCGTCGGCAACGTCGCGGACGAACTGCGAGACGTGGAGGCTCGCGACCTCGTTGGCTCGCAGGCCCCACGCGGCGAGCGCGACCACGAGCAGGCGCTCGCGCGGGCTCTCGGCCGCTCGAACGAGCGCGCGGACGTGCTCGGGCGCGAGCGGCGAGGGGTCCGAGTCGTCGGCCTGCCAGCGGAACTCCTCGTGGAGTCCCGTCGCGGGGTTGACCGCGGCGAGGCGACGCCCGACGAGGTGCTGGTACCAGCTGTCGACGACGCTCCGAACGCGAGTCTTGGTTCTGGCGTGGTAGTCCCGACCGTTCAGCCAGTCGAACGCCGCATAGCACGCGCCGACCGCCTCGTGGGTCGGCGTTTCGGCGTCGATGGCGACCGGCGACAGCAGGTCGTCCTCGCCGTTGGCTTCGCGATACGCGCGCACGTAGAGATTCAAGCGGCGGCGCTTGGTCTCGATGGTCGACCGGCTGACCGCGTGGCGGGTCCGCCGCCGGTCGAGGAACGTCTCCAGCGCGTCGCGGGTGTCGGGGTCGTCGGTCGCCCAGTCGTACCCCGATTTGCCGCCGAGTCCGAGGTCCTCGCGCCAGAACTCGCCGAACGACCGGTCGTGGTGACGCCGGAGCGCGGCCAGAAACGCCCGCAGGCCCTCCTCGCGGAACCACTGGTGGCTGGGTCGGTCCGTCTCGGGGTCGCAACCCTCGGCTTCCAGACGGGGCGCGATCACCTCCCAGTAGAGTTCCCGGAACTCGTCCAGCGAGCAGGTCGTCCAGCGCACGCCCGCGAACGGGTCGCCGGTGGCGTTCGAGTCTTCCGAGTCCGAATTCGAGTCCGGTTCAGACCGCGAATCTGGGCTGCCGGCCGCGTCCGAATCCGAGTGGTCGGTCTCGGTCGCGGTCACGCGCCGGTCCCTCCCACGCGTTCTCCGCGTCGTGTTTCAGATGCGCCGCGAGAGCCGGGGAGAAGCGGTCTCACTCCGCGCACCCGGATATTCAAGCAGGGCATAATCCACCTACTCGGCTCTTCTGTCTTATCAGTTATGGTTCCGTGGAGATAACGGTCCGCTGTGGCCTGTTAGACCCACGGAATATCGGCGGCCTACTGGCACGCAGAAGGTAAATCACATAGCGATATACAAAATGGCTGGCGTGGGACGGTGAGACTCCAGAGGAGTTAGCAGGTCTGTAATGCGTGAATTTGACCGATTCGATCAGCGGATACTGCCTCAGATTGTTCTCCGTACGGCCATTCTTGATATACTTCCAACTATGGAGGCGAATTTTTGAGACTTCCAGCAGTGTAGCCACTCAGGCAACCGCTAACACGAATAGAGCACCTCACTACCCAATACCTGTTCTTGGGTTACCCGATCCGAAGACTCGTCATCCATATTGGGAACAACCAGAGACGATTTCAAAAAAGCGGGCTGTTTGAACGTGATTCATCTGGACTCCTCATCTGCGACCGGCCCGAGGTACTCCCAGTGAGTGTCGTCTGTTCCGTCGGGTCTCGGTTCGTGTTGAATCCGATAGAGGATGTCTCGTGAATCACCATCTTCCGATGTTTCGGTGACTTTAACGAGGACGTGTTCTGGAGATGAGTCGGTTATTTCGTAGTCCAACACACCGTCACGTGCGTCCAACTCTTCGTTCACTGCTCGCTTCAAATCGAAATCGTTCCCGTTACCACCGACCGGGGAAGGAACCATACTGGTAGTTTCTCCCGGAGTGTATTGAATCCCGGACCCTCAAACGATACGTGGCCGTCCTAGAAGGTGATTTGCCATCACTATCATAACTACTGTCGTATGCAGTGAGGCTAGTAGTCTCAACCGGTGAGGCTAGTGGTCTCAACTTCTCACTGGCGTGGCGGGGGCGAGTAGCGGTGGCGGAAGGGCTGAACTGCGGCCACGTGGGAATTCCAGCAGTGAAACCTCGATCGAACATGTGCCGGACAACTTCGATGGGGGTTCGAGGACAACGCGGTCGCATGGCGACCGTTCAACCGATTTCGTCGGTGGTGATGGCTCTCCTCCTGCTGGGGATCGGCCTCTGGTTACGCTCTGTAGAGGACTGGCAGTCGTACGCTCCCGCCGGGGCCGGCGGGACCAGTGGCAAGACTGGACACGCCGCCGAGAAACCGTCCGGGATAGTGCGGTGGCTGACCACCGTCGACCACAAGGACGTGGGACTGTTGTACGGGGTGTTCGGACTGCTGTCGTTCGCGTGGGGCGGCATCGCGGTCGTCCTGATGCGGACCGAACTCGTGACTCCGCCGGTGGACCTGCTCGGCGCGAACTTCTACAACGCGCTGCTGACCACCCACGGAATCACGATGCTGTTCCTGTTCGGGACGCCCATCCTCGCGGCCGTCTCGAACTACCTGATACCCCTGCTCATCGGCGCGGACGACATGGCGTTCCCGCGGATCAACGCCATCGCGTTCTGGCTGCTCCCACCGGGCGCGCTCCTCATCTGGGGCGGCATCCTGCTCGAACCCCTCGGCGTGGGCGTCGAGGGCGCTCAGACCGCGTGGACACTCTACCCGCCGCTTTCGGTCGAGCAGGCCAACCCCGGCGTGGACCTGCTGCTGCTGGGCCTCCACCTGACGGGGGTTTCAGCGACGATGGGGGCGGTCAACTTCGTCACGACCATCTTCACCGAGCGCGGCGATGACGTGACGTGGGCGAATCTCGACCTGTTCTCGTGGACCGTCCTCGTCCAGTCCGGCCAGATACTGTTCTCGTTCCCGTTGCTCGGCAGCGCGCTCGTAATGTTGCTACTCGACCGGAACTTCGGCACGACGTTCTTCGCGGTCGACGGCGGGGGAGCGATGTTGTGGCAGCACCTGTTCTGGTTCTTCGGCCACCCGGAGGTGTACATCCTCGTGCTGCCGCCGATGGGACTCGTGAGCCTGATTCTGCCGAGATTCGCGGGACGAAAGCTGTTCGGCTTCAAGTTCGTCGTCTACTCCACGCTCGCGCTCGGGGTCTTGTCGTTCGGGGTCTGGGCCCACCACATGTTCGCGACCGGCATGGACCCCCGACTTCGGGCCTCCTTCATGGCGGTCTCCATCGCCATCGCGCTCCCGAGCGCGGTCAAGACGTTCAACTGGATCACCACCATGTGGAACGGCCGGGTCAGGCTCACCGCGCCGATGCTGTTCTGCATCGGCTTCGTCGCCAACTTCATCATCGGCGGCGTGACGGGCGTGTTCGAGGCGGCGATTCCGGTCGATCTGGTGCTCCACGACACGTACCACGTCATCGCGCACTTCCACTACGTCATCATGGGAGCCATCGCGTTCGCGGTGTTCGCGGCGGTGTACTACTGGTTCCCGCTGTTCACCGGTCGGTGGTACCAGAAGACGCTCGCCAAGTGGCACTTCTGGCTGTCGATGGTCGGCACCCAGCTCACCTTCTTCCCGATGATCATGCTCGGCTACGGCGGGATGCCCCGCCGCTACGCGGGCTACGACCTCACGGTCGGTCCGGTGTCGTACTTCGCGGATCTCCACCAACTCGCGACCGTCGGGGTCTACCTACTCGCGCTCGGCCAGCTGATCTTCGTCTGGAACGTCGTCACCTCGTGGCTCGAAGGCCCCGCAGTCGAGAGCGGCGACCCGTGGAACCTAGAGCAAGATGGACTGCGCACGCACGAGTGGGCGTGGTTCGAGCGCAAGCAGGAGACCGCGCTGACCGAATCGGACCAGACGATGGCCGACGGCGGTGAGGTGAGCGAAAGCGGCGACGCGGTCGACAGCGGAAAAGTGCCCGACAGTGGCGAGGTGGCTGACGGCGGCGACGCGGTCGACAGTAGCGAGATGGCCGACGACAAGTAGCACCGATCACTAGCAAAGTGGCTCCTCCACGCCGCGGGCGCTGGTGCGCTCCGACGAGTCGGAGCGCACCAGCGCCCGCGGAAGGTGTGGTATCGATCTCTCGAAGCGGGTCAGAAAAGCCGTCGTCAGTCGGTTCTACGCCGGCGGTCCGCCTACGCCGGCGGTCCGCCTACACCAGCGTGTCGGGCCGGTCGCCGAGGTAGTCGAACACTGCGCCGAGCGTGAAGCCGTACGAGAAGTGCGCGCCGAGGGTCAGCCCGAGGTAGAGCACCATCGCGAGCCCGGTGTACCCCTCGTAGAACGCCGGCGCGAACCCGGTCCACAGCACGAACCCGAACGGGAGGCCCTTCGTCGCGTACTTCTCGCCGGGAAGGTACGAGCCGATGGAGGCGAACAGCAGCGGCCACATCACCATCCCGGTCAGCAGGAACAGGACGAAGCCGACCGCGATGGGGCTCAGCGGGAGCAGCATGTTGAACCCGGTCAATTCGGCCAGCGTGCCGAAGCTCGACAGCTCGAACGCGCCGAGCGACCGGGCGATGAGTAACCCCACGGTCAGCGCGCCGGTGCCGACCAGCCCGCCGACGGCACCGATCATCCCGTCGGTGACGATGCCCGCGAGGTGGTCGAACTCCGGTTCCCCCACTTCCGTCACGTCCTCCGAGACATCGGCTGTCGACTCCCGTCGTTCCCCTTCCATGTTTAATGATAACACGTACCAATTCAAAAGCGTTCTTGCCGGCTCGCACTCGTCCGTTCGGAACCGATAAGTGTATGTGTGTTGTTGACGCACATCATGACAGTTCCGGCCGACCCGATTCGGCCCTCGCTCGTCGCACTCCACCCGGCCCAATCCGGAATCATTCCCAGAGGGACGCGGGTCGAAGTGTTCCAGCAGATATTCGACGTCTTTCTGGTGCTCGGCACACTCGTCGGCGTCGTCGTCGTCGGATACATGGTGTACAACGCGTACAAGTACCGCGACGACGGTGGGGAGCGCCCCGACGACGCACCCAAAGTCGGCGAACTCCCGACCGGCGGTGGGGGCGGCCGGAAGCTGTTCCTCTCGTTCGGGCTGAGCACCATCATCGTGGTCTCGCTCATCCTCTGGACGTACGGCACCCTACTGTACGTCGAGGACGAGGCGACGGTCGAGGGCGGTGACGACGTGCAGATCGACGTGGTCGGCTACCGGTTCGGCTGGGACTTCGTCTATCCGAACGGACACGAGACGAGCACGCTTCGCGTCCCGGCGAACGAGACGGTACAGTTGAACGTCACATCCGAGGACGTGTTCCACACGTTCGGGGTCCCGGAGTTACGGGTGAAGACCGACGCCATCCCCGGCCAGCAGACCCAGACGTGGCTCGAAGCCGAGGAGACCGGGACGTATCGAGCACGCTGCTTCGAGATCTGTGGAGCGGGCCACTCCTACATGACCGCGGAGGTCGAGGTCATGCGACCCAGCGACTACGAGAACTGGTACGCGAACACCAGTGCGGAGAACAGTTCTGCGGTGGCCGGTCCGAGTGAGATCGGACCGCGGGCGACCGCCGGACCACGAGCCAGCGCCGTCTCGCAGGGGGTGGTTGGATGACGGACGAAACGAGTGACCCGCGGACGGACGGTGGTGAGCGCGTGCGCGAATCTCGTCGGGGAGCGAAGCGGACCGACGGTGGCACCGCGGCGGCGGGCCACGAGACCGACCACCACCACGGCCTGCCGGCCCCGTCGAGCATCAAGCGCTGGCTGGTCACGACCAACCACAAGGACGTCGGCATCCTCTACACGGTCACGGCGCTGTTCTTCCTCGTGTTCGGTGGCGTGTTGGCCCTGCTGATGCGAGTCCAGCTCTGGACGCCCGGCGCGACCATCTTGGAGCCCCTGCAGTACAATCAAGCGGTCTCCGCCCACGGGCTCATCATGATCTTCTGGTTTCTCTCGCCGTTCGCGTTCGGGTTCGCCAACTACGTGGTGCCGCTCCAGATCGGCGCGAAGGACCTGGCCTTCCCACGGCTGAACGCGCTGTCGTACTGGCTCTACCTGTTCTCGGGCATCCTCTTCGGGGTGTCGTTCTTCCAGGGAGGCACCTTCGCGGGCGGCTGGACGATGTACGCACCGCTGAACCTCCCGGTGTACACGCCCAACATCGGTGCGAGCACCGCGGTGCTCGCGCTGTTGCTGTTCGTGGTGTCGGTGACCGTCTCGTCGGTCAACTTCCTGACCACGATGCACCGGATGCGCGCCGAGGGGCTGACCCTCAGACGGATGCCGCTGTTCACGTGGACCATCCTGCTCACCACGTGGATGATGCTGTTCGCGTTCGCGGCGCTGCTGGCGGCGCTGATGATCCTCTCGGCCGACCGGCTCATCGGCACCCAGTACTTCGCGGCGACGGGCCACGCCGGGTCGCTGCTGTGGGCCCACCTGTTCTGGTTCTTCGGGCACCCGGAGGTGTACATCGTCTTCTTCCCGGCGCTCGGCGTGATGGCCGAGTGCTTCCAGACGTTCACCGGCAAGCGCATCGTCGGCCGGAAGTGGTTCATCGCGGCGATGGTGCTGGTGGCGCTCCAGAGCTTCCTCGTCTGGATGCACCACATGTTCCTGACCTCGATCAACCTCGAGATCAAGACGCTGTTCATGGCGACCACCATCGGCATCTCGCTGCCGTTCGACCTGATGGTGTTCGCGCTCGTCTACACCATGCTGAAGGGGCGGGTGCGCTTCACCACGCCGTTCCTGTTCTCCTTTGGCGCGCTCGTCCTGTTCATCCTCGGCGGCATCACGGGCGTCTTCCTCGGTGCGGTCGTGCTCGACTACGAGTTCCGCGGCACCTACTGGGTGGTCGCGCACTTCCACTACGTGATGGTTGGCGGCATCACCGCGCTGGTCGGCGGCCTCTACTACTGGTACCCCAAGATGACGGGGAAGATGTACGACAAGTTCCTCGGGAAGCTCCACTTCGCGATGTACTTCGTCGGGTTCAACCTGCTGTACTTCCCGATGTTCGTCGCGTGGGAGACGCCCCGTCGGGACTTCGTCTACCCCGAGATCTACACGACGTGGCACCAGCTCTCGACGGTCGGGGCGTTCCTGCTCGGCGCGTCGTTCCTCGTGATGTTCTACAACCTCTGGGTCAGCCTCTCCACCGGTGAGGACGCCAGCGACAACCCGTGGCAGTTCTCGACCACGACCGAGTGGGCGATCCCCTCGCCCCCGCCACTGGAGAACTTCCCGGGCAAGCCGTCGTTCAGCAGCGGCTCGCTGGAGTTCCTGCCCGACGGTAGCGACGCGGGCGACATCGAGCCAGCGGGTCCCGGCGGCCGCGAACCCGCGGCGACCGACGGCGGCGAAGCTACCACGGACGGCGGCGAAGCGGCGACGGATGGTAGCGAAACCGACGCGGACGACGGAGAGGACGATGACGACGGGAAACTCGTGACCGACGGTGGCAGAGTGATGACCGACGGCGGACAGCCGATGACCGACGACGAGCAAGTCGTGGCGGACGACGGGACCGCTGGCGCTGCCGACGCGAACGCTGGCGTCGCAGACGAGAAAGCCACGGACGGCGGAACGGTCACCGTCTACGACGAGCACGCGGCCGACGACGAGGAGCACGGCGAGGACCACGCGAGCATCTGGCCGTTCAGGATCGGCCTCACGTCGTTTCTCTTCCTCGTCGGTCTGTCGGGACTGCGCCAGGGGAGCTTCCCCGAGGGTCTCGAAGGCGGTGCGTACCTCGGGCTGACCGTGGTTGCAGGCGTCGGCCTGCTCTGGGCGCTCGTCGGGATGGGCCGCGAGGAGTTCCACGGCCTCGAAGGGCCGTTCGGCGAGAGCTGGCCGTTCACCGGGATCAACAACACGAAGCTCGGCGTGTGGATCTTCCTCGCGAGCGACGTGGTGCTGTTCGGCGCGTTCGTCGGCTCGTACGCGTTCATCCGCGTGGCGGAGGGCTGGCAGAACAACTGGCACCACCTCATCCCGGCCGACCACGTCGTGCTCCCGGGGCTCATCAACACCTACCTGCTGTTGACCAGCAGCTTCACCGTCGTGCTCGCACTGGTGGCCTGCGAGAAGCGGAGCAAGTGGGGCCTCATCGGCTCGCTGGCGACGACGCTCGTGCTCGGGATCGCGTTCCTCATCAACAAGGCGATGGAGTGGCAGCACCTGTTCCACGTCCACAGCGAGGCGTTCCCCAACGGCTGGAACATCGGGACGAACGTCGCGTCGTCGACGTTCTACCTCACGACGGGGCTGCACGCGCTGCACGTCATCGCCGGGCTGGTAATCACGCTGTATCTCATCGCCCGCGCGTGGAACGGGGCGTACCTCGACGACGACCAGCCGGTCGAGCTGTTCGGCCTCTACTGGCACTTCGTCGACATCGTGTGGCTGTTCCTGTTCCCGCTGTTCTACATCCTGTAGACCAATGACCGGGAAATTCACCACGCGCTCGGCGCGCACAACCCCGCGAGGAATCGCCCGCTCGATCACGGCAGACACGACTACCCGATCCACGCGACGCAACACCACGGAGGAACGATGAGCCACCTCAGACTCTACACCGGTATCTTCGCCGCGCTGGCAGCGTTCGCGACCGCACAGGTGTTCGTCGAACAGGCGGGCGGACTCCCGTACTGGACCGCCTTTTGGGTCATCATCGCGCTGTCGCTCGTGAAGGCGGTGCTGGTGGCGTGGTACTTCCAGCACCTCAAGTGGGAGCCCAGATCGGTGTCGGCCACGATATTCACCGGCCTGCTAGCGGCCATCGCACTGACCGCCGCGGCGGCCTACTCCATCCTGTAGGTCGTTCGGTTCGCGTCTCTCGACGGAGCGACGGACGAGCGACTCCTTTTCGCAGAACTCTCCTCGCAGACCCCGCTTGGTAGACTCCGCTTCGCCGAACGGCTGTCTTCGAGTCGGCCCGTGTTACCACCGCTCGGACCTCGTCGCGTCGCAACCGGCTCCGTATCCGGGCGTCGAGAGACGACAGCTGTTTCGCGTTCGTTAAGACGACGGCTGTTCCCCTTTCATCAGGTCCTCACGTGCGCGTCCGCGGCGGCGCGCCGCCGCGGACGCGCACGTGACCGTCGTGGACTGTGGATTGGCTTCGCACGAGAGAGTACAGAGGCGACACCATCTCACGCCTGCGCCATCGACACCGCGAGGTACGTGAAGAAGAAGAAGGCGTACACCGCGACCAGCGACGCGACTACCTTCAGGTGGTACACGAACAGGTCCTCGCGCTCGGCCTCCATCGCCGACTCGTAGGCCTCGCGCTCGTCGTCGGTCCAGCCGTCGTGCGCGTCGCCGACGTGGAGCGCCCGCAGGCGCTCGGTCCGGAACGGCCGACCGCAGTGGGGACACTGAACCGGCGTCTCGCCGTCGGGGACGTGGAAGTCGGTGTCGGGGATGGCGAGGCTCATCAGCCCCCGGAAACCAGCAGCTTCACCGCGACGACCAGTACGAAGAGCGAGCCGAACAGCCACGCGCTCAAGAGCGCGGCCTGCGCGCTGTGGACGCCGCGGCTGCGCGCCGAGCTGTACGTTCCCCAGAGCGCGAACCCGAGCAGGAGCGCGCCGAACGCCCCTGCCACCGTGGTCCAGCCACCGATTCCGGCCGCCAGCGAGGCGTCGCTGACGAGCAGCACCGCGCCGCCGCCGACGACGGCGACCATCAGCACGAATCCCGCCGACCACGTCGCGGGCGAGCCGAGCCCGCCGGACTCGCCGCGTCCGCCCGCCGCGGGCGCGGGTTCGTAGGTCCGCCAGTTTTCCAGCCGCGAGGCGAGCGCCCACACTGCGAGCAGCAACGCCCCGGTCACGAGGGCGCTCGCCAGATACCCTGTTTCGACCATAGCGTGCGTTCCTTGTGAGTTGTTCGACCGTATCCGGCATAAGTGTTAACTTTTACCAATGGGGGGGTGTCTCGGTCGGCCCCGCTGGTGGACCCTACCTCCGGCGACGGTCGGGCCGTGCTACTGGGTACCATTGTTCAGCCAGTTTTAATAGCCAACCCGTAAAATCCGAAGTTACGTCAGTCGCCCGGAGCCGCCGGGCGCACGAGGTGACGAATCCATGACCTGCCCACCCAATCGGACTCACGCACTCGGCATCGGTGCCGCCAGTGAGTGGTCCGGGATTCCAGCGAACTTCGCCCGTTCCGGGCTCGACGCCGTAACCGGCGTGCGGGCCGGGCGGCCGAAGTTCGCTGGTCGGGTGGACGTCGTGGGCGACATCTATCGCCTTGTCGAGACCACTCCGACCGCGTAAGGCGGCGGCCGACGGATCGACGTTCCGTCGCGCCCGCGTGCTTCGGCACGCGACGCCGGTCGGCTCGCTTCCTCCCGAATCCACGACCCGGAAGCGAGCCGCGTGCGTCGGACGCGTGGTCTCGGACCCACGTCCTTCTCCGGCGCACTCTCCGGTAACTCCCGCCTTCGCGGATCGGACGAACCGGTAGCCGACACTTCGCTCCCGGACGAGCACCGAACCACCAGGTTACGCTCGTCGGGAGACCAAGACACATGAACGCACTCCAGATCGACGCGACAGCAGACCTCGAAGTCAACGTTCCGCGCGGCGACGACGGCACGCTCCAGGACGGCGTCACCACCGTCCTCGACCGGAGCGGCGCGGTCGCCCGCGCGGAGGTCGTCGACGTGAACGGCGTCAGGCCGACGCTCAACGACCTCCGCGTGGACGCCTCGGTTCGCGTGAGCGTCCGCCTCGACGAGACCGTCGAGGACGAGCGGGCCGCCGTCCGCGACGCGGTCGCCGACGGGTTCGGCGTCCAGACGGTCACCGCGGTCGAGACCGACCGCTCGGCCTGACAGCCGGACCCCTCACGGTTCCCGCAGCGCGGGCTTCGACGCATCGCCAGCCGACCGAACCACACACCACACTCGGAACCATGCGAGACACGCAGTACGCGACAGCACTACCGACTCGAACGACCCTACGGCACGCAGCAACGCAGATCGTCGACGCCGCGGTCGGCTACGCCGTCTGCGCCGCCGTCGTCTGCGTCGCGGCCGCGACGTTCCTCGCGGCCGCGGCCGTGTTCGCGGTGGCTCTCCTCGCCACGGTCGCCGCACTGCCCGCGCATCCGCCCGCTCTGCTCGCGATCGCCGCGGTCACGACGGTCGCGCTGCACGCGCTCCCGCTACTCGCGCTCCGCGCCGCGGTTCGCGTCGCAGACGCGACCGCGGCCTGGTAGCGAAACCGCGGCGCGATAACGTAACCGCGGAGAACAGCCCGAACGCGGCCGCGACTCCGGTCGGCAGTCGCCGACCGGAATCGCGGCCGCGTTCCGAAGCCACTACCCGGACCCGCCCGCTGGCACTCAAGCCCTCCTTGCCGCCCGTAAGGGCAGCCATAACAATGGGAGCGCGGCCCAGAGAACGGGACGACATGGACCTGCTCAAAGACATCACGCGAGAACTACGGGGCGACGACGGGCCGTCTCGAAGCGACAGTCAGTCCTCTCGAAGCGACGGCGGATCGGCTTCCGACGGCGGCCGATCCGGCGGCGCGACCGCGGTTCGGGCCGACTCTACGGGCGAGACGACCGAACCGAACGGTGCGAGCGACGACGCGTCCGACACCGATTCCGCGGGCGACGACACCCACGTCTGCTCGTTCTGCGAGACCGAATTCGACGCCGACCGACGAGCCTGTCCCGACTGCGACGCCGAGATCGTCCTTCGCGGCGCGCGGTAGGTCGACGGGACTCACTTTCTGCCGGCCAGAAATCCCGTATTTCCGGGGGAGTGCGGCGGGCCTACCGCCGGGCGGGCGAGAACTTTTAGGCCGGTCGCTGTCGTGGCAGTGAGCCATGACCCGCCGGTACGCCCGCCGACAGTTCCTCCAGTCCGCCGCGGCGGCCGGCCTCGGCGCGACGGCGGGGTGTACGTCTCTCCTTTCTTCCGACAGCAGGCGCAACGACGCGAATCCGCCGGCCAGTCCGGCTCACCGAGACGGACGGGGACAACCGCCGGAGACGAGCGAGCCCACGGATCCCATCGAAGCGGCGGCCGCGAACTACGACCCGGTGGACGTACGCGGCGCGCTGTACGTGCCTGCGCGTGCGTGGAACACGTTCCAGATGTGGCACGACTACGACCCCGCCGTGATCGAGCGCGATCTGGGCTACGCCGATTCGGTCGAGGTGAACGCCATCCGGACCTGGGTCAGCTTCGAGCAGTACGAGCGGGACTCGGCGGCGCTCGAACGCGCCGTCGACCACTTTCTCGCGACCGCGGACGACTACGGCATCGAGGTGCTGTTCGGCCTGTTCGAGAGCGTGGGTCAGGAGCCCACCGAGGAGAACCTCCACGACACAGACCCGCTGACCGCCCCGCCGTGCCAGTCGCCGTCGAGCATCGTGATGCAGAACGAGTACCTGTGGGACGACCCCCGGGAGTACGTCCGCTGGTTCATGGAGCGGTACGGCGACGACGACCGGCTACTCGCCATCGAGGTGATGAACGAGCCGGGCTGGCTCCCCGACATGGAGCACTTTGCGGCCGGGATGTTCGAGACGATGGCCGAGCACCGCGGGTCGGTTCCGCTAACGGTCGGCTCGACCAGCCTGGCCAACAACGCCGAGTACGTCGACTGGGGGTCGGACGTGCTACAGTTCCACTACAACTTCCCGAACACGCGAGAGAAGTACCACGACCTGCTCCCGCAGGCCACGCAACTGGGCCGGGACCTCGACGCGCCGGTGTACCTCAGCGAGTGGCAGAAGACCGCCGACTTCGGCTGGGACAGCTCCGCCGCCGTCGAGAACTGGGAGCCGGACTACGCCTCCATCGCGCCGGTGATCCACCGCCACGGCGTCGACAACTTCTTCTGGTCGCTCATGGTCAAGCCCGCCTACGTCCGATACATGCGCAAGCGCGGCATCATCAACGGCCTGTTCCACGAGGACGGCGCGGTGTGGAACGTCGACGACGCGCGGGCCATCAAGGCGATGTCGGGCGATTCGGAGGTCGACCTGGACGAGCGCCGGGAGTGGCCCGACTGGGCGAAGAAGGTCGAACGCCACGCCCGCGGCGAGTGAGAACTCGCGTCTAACTACGGCTCAGTACAGCTCTCCGCCGAGCGGGACGTCCTCGTCTGGGCCGACCAGCACGGGGTGGCCCTCGTCGTCGGGGACGCCCACGGTCAGCGCCTCGCTCTTCTCGCCGGCGATGCGGACCGACCCGAGGTTCGTCGCGCAGAGCACCTGTCGACCCACGAGGTCGGCCGGCTCGTAGTTGTAGCCGGTCTGGGCGACCGACTGGACCACCTCGTCGCCGAGGTCGACCTGCAGGATGGCCATCTCGGGCTTGTTCGTCTCGGGGAACGACTCGGCGTCGACGACTTCGCCTATCTGGAAGGTCGTCTCGAAGAGGCTCTCGGTCATGAGTTCGGGTATGGCGCGGCGTGACTTAAAGAGTGACCGCCGAGAGGATGGTTACGAGTTCGACTTTTCTTGAGTTCCAGACCCTCTATCGGTTACGAGGAGTGACCTCGACACCCCGGCGCGTGCTGCGCGGCGTCTCGGCGAGCGTTGCGAGCCGAGGCTCGTGGGAGCTGTGCGCCCACGGCGTCTCGACGAGTGAAACGAGTCGAGGGTCTCAGCGCGTGCGCTGACGGCGCTCTCGTGCGCCGCGCAAAGCGCGCGAGGGACGAGTAGCGTGGTTCGAGAGAGCTTCGCTCTCTCGTCATCCCGAAATTCTGTGATTTTCGGAGACAACGAAGCGAGCAACGCAGGCGGCTGGGGAGGTCCGAGGCTGCGGTGTCTGCGCGAGTGAAACGAGCGCAGGCTCGGCAGAGCTTGCTCTGCCGGTGCTGTGCGGTCGCGGTGCTGTCACGCCTCGGCTCAAGGAATAGCTAGCTCAGTATTCTCACTCCCAGCGAAGTAGTTCGCCGCCAAGCTAGCTTCTGCTTGAGCCGAGACGTGACCGCAACAGCACCGCAACCGCGGGCCTCACGCCTCCCCAGCCTCCTGCGCTTCTCGCCCTCCGTTTCACTCCGGGCTGCGATACTCGTCCCTCGCGCGCTTGGGCGCGGCCATGAACGGCCGCGCCAGCGCGCGCCGGGGTGGAAAATCGGGACAGCGCACGCCGCGTAGATGGCCGAACCAGCGCGAGTTGCATGAAGATCGAGTTGCCGAATCGGATTAAGAGTTCACCGAGCGCAGGCTCTCGGACTCGTTCACAGTCGCAGTTTCGACAACTGTCGCAGTCTCGTCCACTCCTCCGGACTCGCTCGGCCGTTTAACCCGAATCTCGTTCTCGGAGAAGTCGTTACCCGTCAGCGTCGCGTTCTCGGCGTCCGCATAGATCCCCACGAGATTCCCCTCGATGGAGTTGTTCGCGACCGTGGCGCCCGTCACGTTCGCCAGCCGGATTCCGTAGGCGTTCGAGGCGGTCTCCACCTCTCGAACCGTCACCGAGCCGTTCGCCGCGCGGACGCCCGCGTGCCAGTCGGACACCGCGAGGTTTCGGACCGTTACGTTCTCGGCGTCGACCACGCCGACGCCCGCGGTGTGGCTCACGCCCCGGCCGTCGAGGGTGTTGCGGCCGCCGTCGAACGTCACATCGTCGGCCGTGATTTCGATGCACGATTGAGAGATGGCGGTCCCGCCGCCGTTTTCGACGTCGCTCGCCAGCACGTACGTCCCCGACTCGTCGATGGTCGTGCAGGAGTAGATCTGCGTCTGGGCGGCGGACTCCGCACCGGCACTCCCGCCGGCCGGTCCGCCACCAGCAACGTCACTGGTCGCTCCTCCACCGGCAGCGAGCGCGGACCCCGGGCCCACGGCGAGCGCGAATCCGGAGCCGACCACGAGCGCGAGGACGAGAGCGGCAAGTGTGCGAGCGTCGCGGCGAGTCATGCACGCGCCAACGACGACGGCACAGTTATACCTCGTGGCGGTTCCGCGTGCAACTTCGGCGAGACTCGGCGGTAAACGAGGACTAACGCGGTACCCGACCCTCGACGGGTCCCGTCGCTCCGCCCGGACGCCCGCTCACCGTCCGCCGGTGCGGCACTGCTCGCAGACTGCCACCTCGGCCGAGATCGACCCGTCGGCAGGCCCGACGGGAAGGACCGTCACTGGGACGTACTCCCGACAGTACGCACAGCGCTCGATGGCCGTGATTCGCGTGTCCATACGTCTCCCGTCAGACCCCCACTACTCAAATTTTACTCTGGCTGTCAACCTGTATAAATAAATCTTGTGGCCGAATCTCCGCTTCCCGCCCCCAATTTTTCAATGCGAAATTCGGTGTTCTTATAGCGCAAGCCGTTTAGTCCCGACGCCCGTAGCGCGGTTCGATGACCGATTCCGAGGACGACCCGGGTAGCGAGGCCCCCGCGACGAGCGACGGGCGCGCGCGCGACGAGACGGCAGGCGAGTCCGGCAGCGAAAGTTCGACAGTCACCACAGATTCGTCCACGGCGTCGGCGGCCGACTCCGCGG
>NZ_QLVG01000049.1 GCF_003382685.1 Halorussus litoreus
GTGCGGGCGCGGCCTCGTGCCGCGCCCGCACGCGCCGGGTGGATTGTTAAGTCAGCGTACGCTGGAAGGCGAGATAATTCAGCACGCGCCGGGTCGAAGGTCGAGACAGCGCGCGCCAGAGTGAATGATCAAATATCGAGTCCGAAGCCGAAAGTGACGCGCCGAACGTAAAACCCGGTTCAGTTCGGGAGCGCGTCGATCCCGACCGTCCGGACCGTGCGCCAGCCGGCGACTGCGGCCGCCGCGGTGCCGATGACCAGCGCGATGACGCCGCCGACCGCCAGCACCGACGCCGAGGACTGCACCAGCCCTTCGAAGCCGACGATCTCGGCCGCGGCGTAGTTCAGCGCGAGCGCGGCCGGCGGGGTGACCGCCAGCCCCAGAATCCCGCCAAGCGCGCCGAGCAGGACGCCCTGCGCGGCGACCATGGCGACCACCGTCCGGGAGGAGACGCCGAGCGCGGTCAGCGCGGCGAGCTCCTCGCGCTGCTGGAACACCACGATGGAGAGGACGTTCACCGTGAGCGCGAAGCCCGCGATGACGGCGAGCACGACCAGCGCGCCGCCGACCGCCAGCACCACCGCGTTCTGTTGGAGCACCGACTGCATCTGCTCCTGATTCGTCCGGACCTCGTAGTCGGGATACTCTTCCTGTAGCTGGGCCTCGACGGCCTGCCGGTCAGCGCCCGGTTCGAGGTCGACCGCGATGAACGTCGCCGCGTCGGTCCCGGTTGAGCCCGTGACCTGCTGGAGTTCGCTGAGGTGGACCGTGGCGGTCGGCGCGCCGAGGAACCCCGAGAACGTCGGCGAGATGCCGACCACCGTGAACTGGTGCTGGCGCGCGCTCTCGACCGATCCGCCGATCTGGAGCGTGTCGCCCACGCCCACGTCGAACAACGCCGCGGTGCGGGAGTCGATGATGACCGAGTTGGTCATCGGGCCGTCGTAGCTCCCGTCGGCGTAGTGGGTGTCGGGCTCCTCGAAGCCCGAGCCCTCGGTCACCTGGACGAAGGGACCGCCGCCGAGGACGCCCACCCCGACGAGGGTCTTCATCTCCCCGGAGCCGTTGCCGACGTACACCGACTTGAACGACATCGGGATGGACGACCGCACGTCGTCGCGGGCGTCGAGATCTTCCGAAACCTCGTGAGCGTTCAGGATCGACGCGCCGAATCCGCCGCCCGAGCCACCCGAGAGCGTGCCGCCCGTGATCCAGAGGTCCCGACCCGAGGCGTCGAACTTCTGCTGGCCCGTCTCGACCACGCCGAAGCCGATGCTGGCCAGCAGCGTGGTCGACAGCACCGCGACCGCCACGCCGACGACGGCCAGGACGGTCCGCGCCCGGTCGTGGCGGAGCTGGGCGAGCGCGACCCCGGCTGCGACGCGGAGCCGGCTCATCGGCCCACCTCTGCGCGAGCTTCGATTCTCGTACCCGGAGTACCGCGCGATTCCCTCACCGAATCACCTCCGTGATGGCGTCGGTCCGGCGCTCCATCACGAGCAGGTACGGCGCGACCAGCAGCCCGATGAGCGCGGCGACCGCCAGCCCGTACGCCACCAGCGCGGGGTGGAAGTTCGCGATGGGAACCGGCGCGAGCGCCCGGACGGCTGCCCAGTTCGTGACGAGCGTCGCCGCGTACGCGAGGACGACCCCGAGCGCGCCCCCGACGAGCGTGAGGGCGAGCGCCTGTACCGCGAGCAGGGTCGCTCGCGCGCGCCCCGAGATTCCGATGGCTGCGAGGGTCGCCAACTGCTCGCTGTCGGCCTCGACCTGCAACCCCTGCGTGGTGGCGACGAACAGCGCGCCGACGCTGATGGCGACCAGCAGGGCGGCCAGCCCCATCGCGAGCGGGAGCTCGGAGTCCACCGACTGCTGGGCGGTGAACCCCGAGCGGGTCACCGCGGTCGCGCCGGGGAACTCGTCTTCGAGCGCCGACTCCAGCCCGGCCGCGTTCGACTGGACGAGGATCTGGTCGGCGGAATCAGCCGACGACGCGCCGGTGATAGCCTGCAGTTCGCTCAGGTGGGCGATCATCACCGGCACGCCCGACAGCCCAGATTCGACGTCCGCCGACTCGACTGCGGTGACGCCAATCTCACGGCTCCCGTCGCCCGAGGTCGCGCCCGCGACCGTGAGGCTCCCGCCTTCGGAGACGCCCAGTACTTCGGCGGCCCGCTCGGACAGCACCGCCTCGCCGGTCCACTCGCCGTCGTAGTTCCCGTCGGCGTAGTAGGGGTCGCCGGGCGACAGCGCCCCGGTCGGAAGCCCCGCCACCTTACCGAGCGATTGGTCAGGAATCACCCCGACGCCGAGGACGTACTGGCTCTGGCCGCCCGAACTCACTTCCAACACGGAGATCAACACCGGCGAGGCGTACTCGACCCGGTCGTCGTCGACGAGCGCCGCGCTCTTGTCGTGGACGTCGCCAAGCTGTGCCGAGGAGGCGGAGACGACCATCGTGGATGCGCCGCCGCCCTCGGGCACGACCCAGTAGTCCACCGCGTCGCCACGGACCGTGGTCCCTTGCACGAGGCCGAGCCCGGTCGCGGTGACGACCAGCATGAGCGCCACCGCGATGGCGACGCCGAGCACGCTGACCGCGGTCTGGCGCGGCGCGGTTCGGGTGGCCTTGGTCGCGGTCCGGCGCAGCGCCACCCCGACGAGTCCAGCCCAGCGAGTCAGCGACGACATCTACGTATCACCTCGCTGTATCCGACCATCCTCTCACGCATCCTGCACCTGTCCATCGTCCTGCACCTGCCCGTCGAGCAGCCGAATCACGCGGTCGGTCCGGTCGAGCGCCCGCCCGTCGTGGGAGGCCAGCACCACCGCCCGGTCGTCGGCGAGGTCCCCGAGCAGATCGAGGACGGCCGCGCCCGTCTCGGTGTCGAGTTCGCCGGTCGGCTCGTCGGCGAGCACCACGAGCGGGTCGCCGGCCAGCGCGCGGGCGACCGCGACGCGCTGCTGTTCCCCACCGGAGAGTTCCCCCGGCCGGTGGCCGATCCGGTCGCCGAGCCCCACGCGTTCGAGCAGATTGCTCGCGCGCTCGCGGCGCTCGCGCTTGCCCACCCCGCGCTCGACCAGCGGGAGTGCGACGTTGGCCCGCGCCGACAGCGACGGCAGGAGGTGGAACCGCTGGAACACGATGCCGACCCGTTCGAGTCGCAGGCGGGTGAGCTGTCGCTTCGAGAGCGACGACACGTTCTGACCCGCGAGCATGACGGTCCCCTCCGTGGGCTCGTCGAGGCCCGCGAGCAGGTGGACTAGCGTGGACTTGCCGCTCCCGCTCGGTCCCGACAGCCCGACGAACTCGCCGGGTTCGATGGTCAGCGACACGTCAGACAGCGCAGTGACTGTCGGCCGGTCGTCCTCGCCGCCGCTTCCGAACGAGAACCAGCCACCGCCGCCGGACCGCTCGTAGCGCTTGGTGACGTTCGAACACTCCACGATGGCCTCGCTGTCTTCCGTGATGGCCTCGGTGCCCTCCGCAGTGTCGGCTCTCCCGTCCGATTCCTCCGTCGCTGTTCGCGTGCTTCCGTCCATCTCCCCCACCAGAACGTCCGAACGAACCACGCGAACGCACTTAGCGTTTCAGGCAGTTTGGCTCGGCGACGGGTTAAATCAACCATTGGCGTCCCTTCTGGGTGGTTTTCCGACCGGCCGGGACGGGAACCGGGAGGGGGAATCGGAATCCGGCCGGCCGCTCCCGAGGAACGCATTTGTAGATGTGATGTGCCTCCCCGGGGTACTGTCGATCGATAAGATTACTGATGCCAAAATCGATTCTCACTGATATGTCTGTGGTCTCGGCGCGTCGCCCTTGTCGAGACTACAACTGGCAGTAAAAATCCGATTTTGTACTGTGATTAGGGGGAACCGAAAACAAATATTGAGGAAATGAAATAGAGTTGTCACGTAATTACATCCTGCATATCAGGATGAGTTATCTGCTCTCTTGCTTTCTGGCTTAGTTCGCCGATCGAGTCTGCCCGCGCAATCTCTGCGCGTAAATCTTGCCAATTCTTATGGCGGAGAACGACTCTTACAGGTATCCCCTTGAGTTGGAGAATCTTTGTTAGGTGCAAGCGATGGTTTCCACCCCACCAAACAAGGTCCCCGTTTCTCGTTACGGCAATTTCAATTTCGTGAACTTCTGGCGGAACAAACCATGGGATTTCTGCACTGGATCTTTCTGATAACAATCCTTGGTAGTCCAGCTCTCGTTGAGTCTTGTATCCCACTTCGTCCAGTTCTTTGTACAGTTCATCCAATTTCGACAGCCTTTCTTCTAAGTTTCCATTATCAGGATCGTACATCTCGTGGATGTCCGGCGTTTCTAACGCATACTGGTACAGTTCGGTGTCTTCCCACGGTGTTCCTTCCTCGAAATGTCTTTCAAAGGATTTTGCCATCTTCTTGAATCTGGGTTTCGTCCTTCCCTCTCTTACGAATTGCAGGTCCCAATCCCCATCTCTTATTACTGTCCCGTGCTCTAAGTAATCTATCTCCTGTATTTTCGTGTAGTCGATCCACTTGTTTATTTCAACCGGATTAATATAAACTAAATCATGTGGGTGTGGTGCACTTGAGCCATATTCGTGCTTGTACTTACAATACTCTAAAATAGCCAAGGCATACTCGCGGGAATCATGAGTGGAAAGAAAGTTAGCTACCGATTTTATCAGTTGCGCGGCACCTTCCCTGTGGTAGACGTCCCACGAGGTCCTACCCAACTGTAAGCATCGTTTCGGAAGTTCGGAAAAGTCGGACATTTCGCTACGGTCCTTACACGGCTTCCCATATAAAGAGCACTGTGGCTTTGAATGTTCACGAGACTAATTTATGCGCGCTTGTTCGGCTCGCCGAGGGATCAAATCAATCACAGGCGATTTGCTCAGGTCGTCTCTGGCTACTGGCTGACTCCGGAGATGCGTCGTCGATGCCGGTTCAATCGACGCGTAAATATGACAGTTCTACGGACTGGATTCCGGTGCGGTGACGTTCCGACGTGAACTTTCGCTTGCGTGTCGTTCTATCCGGGGTCCGTGAAGGATCTCGGCAGTCCTTCTATCCAAAGCCGGGAGGTTCGTCCACGGAATCGGGACGTAGCCAGCGTAGTTCAACTCCGCGTGCGATTTTGGGTGACCGTGTTCTTCGTACCACTCCCTGTGAATGGCATCGATCCGAACCGGAATCGATACGTCGAGTTCCTGCGCGATAGTAAAACGATGGCAGCCGTTCTCGTCGAAGAGTAACTCCCCGTCGCGGCCGATATTCACCGCGACGTAATCGTATCGGCTTCGACTTCGCTTTTCGGCCGTTAGCGTCTCTTGGAGAAGTACGCCGTTGTCATCCAAAGACCGAAAGAGGATGTCGAGGTACTTTCCGTATCCGTAATTGTCGTAGGGAACGGCTTCGACTGCTGGATACCCGTGATCGATCAAATCCTCGCTGGTGAGTTCCTGAGCGCTGATTTCGCCGGCGAAGTGTTGTCGGATAAGCGAATACTTGGCGAGGGACGTAAGCGGCTCGGCATCGCGGTCCCACGTTCCCGAGACGATTCTCCCCGCGTATGGAAACGTGCCGAACTGCGTCCACTCGACGTACCTGTCGATAGCGTTTGGATCGACGACGTAAATATCGAACGGTCGTGGAGCTGGCCCCTTCGTGAGGCGATAGGTGTAGTAACGGAGTTTCGCAGCAGTAAATGGGTAGTCGGAGGCGAAGTTATTCGCTCGCTGGTTTAGAAAAACACCCAACTTACTGTCGGCAAACGTTGCTCGGAGGTGAGCTCTCATCTTTCTCTTCTCCATGCGTGGGAAACTGCGGTTTTCGTCGTGGACTGTCGGCCGTTTCCCGCCATTCCGTCACACAAAAGTCAATATCGGTGGTAAAAAAGAATATCATTTATTTCCGATTTGAACTTCACTAATTGTCGCACGTGCTGTCGTTCGTCAGTAGCTACCCGGCGTCCCGCCGCCGCGGGCCCAAGGGCTAACACCGCGGGCCGCGAACCGGACTCCATGTGGCCGTGGGGGCATCTCGCCGCAGGGTATCTCGTCTACTCGGTCGTCGTCCATCTGGGATTCCGTCGACGACCCGATAGATGGGGCACCGTCGCGCTCGCGTTCGGAACCCAGTTTCCGGACATCGTGGACAAGCCGCTGGCGTGGTCGTTCGGTCTCATCCCGAACGGCCGGTCGCTGGCCCACTCGCTTCTGACCGCGGTTCTCGTCATCGTCACGCTCAACCTCCTGTTTCGCCGGTACGACGCCCGGTCGGTGGCCACGGCGTTCGGGATCGGCTACCTCGTCCACCTGTTCACCGACGCCATCTACCCACTGATGGCCGGAGAGTACGACCGAATCGGATTCCTCGCGTGGCCGCTCGTCCCGCCGGTCGAGTACGCGACCGAGCCGAGCTTCTCGGCGCACCTCCAGGGGCTCTCGCTAACGTCTTTCGTCGCGGTGGAGTCCGGACTGGCGCTCCTCGTCTTCCTCCTCTGGATAGGCGATGGTCGCCCGGGGCTCGGCGTGCTCGTGGCGGTCCCGCGCTGGGTCCGGGGTCGGCTCGGTGCTTGATGATTCGACCCGCGAGAGGCTCGACGCCTGAGGAGTAGATCCGCGGTCGGTCAGTGCGCGAGGACGCCGACAACCCGCGGTAACGGGGGAATACCGGACCATTTGGCCCTCGGATTTATCCGATTCGTCGTGGACTGTCAGCCGGGGGAGAAACACAATGAGCCGCAGACACGCCGTCTTAGCCGTACTGCTGACAGGATTACTCGTTTTCGGGGGGACAGCCACGACGCTCGGAACGTCGCAGGGGAGTTTCGCCGCGTCGGAGCCCGGGGATTCGGCGGTCCAGCCGAGCGCCGCGGCGGCCGAAAACGTCCAGAACGTGACCGAGACCTTGGTGACCTTCGAGAACCAGACCACCGACGGGACCACCGTCACCGTCGAGGAGGCGAACCTCACCGACGGCGGGTTCATCGTCGTCCACACGGCGGAGCTGTTGAACGGGTCGGTCCTCGACAGCGTCGTCGGGGTGTCGGAGTATCTCGAACCCGGCGTCAACGAGAACGTCACCGTGGAACTCGACGAGCCGGTGAACGAGTCCCAGACGCTGCTCGCCGTCGCGTATCAGGACACCAACGACAACGAGGAGTACGACTTCGTGGACTCGCGGGGGAGCGACGACGGCGCGTACACCGTCGACAATCAGGTCGTCATCGACGCCGCCGACGTGACGGTCGAGGGCGAGCCCGGGACGCCGACGGAAACGACGACTACCGAGACAACGACAGAGACGCCGACCGAGACGGTGACGCCGACGACCGTCGAGACGACGACCGCGGACACGACGACGGAAACTACCACGGAGACGCCGACCGAAACCACCACCACGACGACCGAGACGCCGCCGACGACCGAGACTACTACCGATACACCCACCACGACTGAAACGACGACCACTGAGACGCCGACCGAAACCACCACCACGACGACTACGACGACGACCGATACGCCGCCGACCACTGAGACGCCGACCGAAACCACCACGACGACCACCGAAGAGCCGGACGTCGAACCGCCCGAGGAGCGCGTGTTCGCCTTCCAGATCGACAGTGCGAACGTCGAGAACGTCTCGTTCGTCGTGGGCGAAGCCGACGAGCCCGACCGGACCGTCTTCGTCGAGGACGTCGAGGTCACCGACGAGACGGTCGACATCGACCTGACGGAGATACTGAACGCGGACGAACTGGAGAACGTCTCGGACGGGGAGACCATCCAGTTCGTGATCCGCGACGTGGAGGTCGAGAACGTCATGGTCCGCGTGACCGCGCCCGAGGACGTGACGATCCAACTCGCCCGTGGCCCGCCGGCGGAGGTGACGCCCACGCCGGACGAGACGACCACCACGCCGGACGAGACGACGACCACGACAACGACGACTGAGGAGACCACGTCCACCACGCCGGACGAGACGACGACCCCGCCTGAAGAAACCACGACCACCACGCCCGAGGAGACCACTACCACAACGACGACCGAGGAGCCGGCGACGGTCGACTCGCTTAGCGTCGCCGACCTCACCGCTCCGAGTACCATCGTGCTCAACGAGGGCCAGTTGGTCGTCACCGCGGAGCTATCGAACACCGGCGAGGAGACGATCACCGACACCGCGCAGCTCCGCGTCGGCGGTAGCGTAATCGCGACCCAAGAGGTCGAGGTTGGGGCAGGCGAGAGCGAGCGCGTCCGATTCCAAGTCGACAGGCAGGAGCTCGACGTCGAAGTCGGCGACAGCTTCGTCGGTATCCTCACCAGCGACTTCGGGCAGGTCCAGCAGGTCACCGTGAGGGAGACGGGCCAGCCCGACGACGAGGAGGCCGAGGAGACCACCACCACCGAAGAGACGACCACGACGACTACCACCGAAGCGGAGACGCCGGAGGAGACGACTACGACCGAGGAGCCGACGGAGACGACGACTGAGGAACTGACGACGACCACGCCGGAAGAGACGACCACGACCACCGAAGAGACCGAGGCCGACGCTGACGACGAGACAGAAACGGACGCGAGCGACGCCGAGGAGCCGTCGCTCCGCGTGTCCGGACTCGACGCGCCGGACTCGCTCGTCCTCGACGAGGGGACGCTCGTCGTGACCGCGGAACTGGAGAACCCGAGCGACGCGGACGTGACCGACACCGCGGAGCTCCGCGTCGACGGTAATCTCGTCGAGACCCAGGAGGTCGAAGTCGCGCCGGGCGAGAGCGAGGAGGTCCGATTCGAAGTCGACAAGCAGGACCTCGGACTCGACCCCGGCCAGACGTTCCTCGAAGTGCTCACCCGCAACTTCGGCGAGACTATCAGCGTGACCGTCGAGGGCGACTCGGACGAGTCCGCGTAGTCCGCGGCGGTTCGGCGCGGAGGGTCGGACTGGCGCGACCGAACTCTCCCTTCCTTGACCCGGCCGCATCGTTTCAAAGGATTCTCTCTTTTTACGAGCAGACCAAAAAGTTCATACTGAGTGGTCGTCGCCTTCCGAGTGCGCATGGCACGCGAACGACTGGCAGCGAACGACTCAGAGGCATCTCTACTCGACCGCCGCTCGTACCTGAAGCTGGCGGGCTCCGCGGTCGCGGCAGTCGGCGCGACGTCCGGAATGGGCTCGGCCCAGACCGACGCCGGCTACGGAGCGGGTGGCTACGGGCAGGTCCCCTACGGCGGCGGGGAGGCTGACGCCACCGATTCGACCCCCACTATCGACGAGTTCACGGTGTCGAGCAGCGAACGGTTGGGCGAGGACCGGATGTTCTCGGTCCGGTGGGCCGCCTCGGACCCCGCCGAGGATCTCGACACCGTCGAGGTCGTCGTCGCGAAGACCTCGTCCGACGTGAACTTCGAGGTGACCGACGTCACCGGTGGGTCGGCGTCGGGCTGGGAACTGTTCCAGTTCCCCGTCGGTAGCTCCATCGACGTGACGATTCGAGCCAAAGACGAAGCCGGGAGCGTCTCGAAGGAGTCCAAATCCATCTCTCTCTGATCGACGGCGATTTGTCGCTCTGACGGGCCGACGCTCGTTCTGCCGGCCGGGCTGCGTCCCGACACACGGGCTTTCGCCTCGACGGGCCGCAAGCGCTCGTGAACGCAGCGGCGATTTCGGCGGCGTTACTCGGAGCTCGCGCCGTTAATCCCCGAAAACTTAACCACGGATACGTCTAACTCGCCGGGGAGATGAACGTCCTGCTGCTGGCGAACGAGGACGGGATGAACCCCTACGCGACGCAGTTAGCGGCAGGCCTGGAGGCCCACGGCCACGACGTCTCGTTCTCGTACCGGACCGTCCTCCCGTTGCTTTCGGGCTACTACGAGTCCGACCCCGACGTGATACACTTCCAGTGGATCCGGAAGTTCGTCCTCGACGATAGCCTCGTCCTCACGCTGGTGCGCATCGCGCAGTTCTTCCTCGAACTGGTGGTTCTCCGACTGGTCTCGGACGCGCCCATCGTCTGGACGGTCCACAACCGCCGCGAGCACAAGGGACGGTGGCCCACGGTAGAACGGCGCGTCAAGCACGCGTTCGCCACCACGTTCTGCGACCGAGTGATCGTTCACTGCTCGGCCGCCGAGGACGCCGTCATCGAGGAGTTGGGCTTGCCCGAGCGCGTCCGGCGGCGCGTCCACGTCGTCCCGCACGGCAATTACGTCGACGTCTACGAGAACTCCGTCACCGAAGCCGAGGCGCGCGAGCGGTTGGACCTTCCGGCCGACGAGCGCGTGTTCCTCTTCATCGGCTCGATCAGGCCCTACAAGCAGGTGCCCTCGCTGGTGGCGGCGTTCGAACGAGCGGACGTCGGCGACGCACGACTGGTGGTCGCTGGCAAGCCGTGGAACGACGAGGTCCGGGCTCGAATCGAGTCGGGTGCCGCGGGCAACGACCGCATCCAGACGATTCTCGACGTTATTCCGGGCGAGGAGTTCCAGATCTACCTGAACGCCGCCGACGCGGTCGTCCTCCCGTTCGACGAGCGTGTCCTCACCTCGGGGTCGGTGGTGATCGCGATGTCGTTCGGCACCCCGGTCGTCGTTCCGCGGGTCGGCTGTCTCCCCGAGACCGTTCCGGAGGACGGCGGCATACTGTACGACCCCGCCGAACCGGAGGCGCTGCGACGGGCTATCGAGACGGCGGCCGACGCCGACCTCGACGCACAGGGTCGGCGCTCCCTCGCCGCGGCTCGGGACGCCGACTGGCCGTCCGTCGCGCGCCGGACCGAACGCGTTTACGAGACCGCCCGGAGCAGCTGACTCGGCGTCTGGAGCTCTCAGATACCGTTTCTCAGGTGGACGTTCAACGAGTGCAGGATGAGCGAGGTGAAACACGAGAACAGCCCGACGATGCTGAAAAACAGCATCGCCATCGCGGTCCCGACCGGAAACGTCCCCGTCTGCACGAAGTTCGACACCAGCAGGTAGCCGAAGAAGATACCGACGCTCAACAGCCCGAATCCGGGGACGCCGAGCAGCAGGATGGGGTGTTCGCGCTCGACGGTCTGCAACAGGTTCGAGACCAGCAACAGCCCGTGGAAGACGGGGTTGTAGCTGTTCGCGTTGTCCACGTCGTACCTGATGGTGGTTTCGACCTCGCGAACGTCACAGTCGTTCCGGTAGGCGGTGTGGAGGATGTCCGTGCTGGCGTCCATGTCGTTGCCCACGTCGTCGCTCTCGGCGAGGATGCCGACCGTTCGCCCGTTGTACGCCCGGAACCCGCTCTGGGTGTCGTGAATCCACGAGTCGGGTGTCAGGTTCGCGAGCGAGAGGTTCGTCATCGCGTTGATCACCGCGAGGCCGACGCGGCGATAGACGGGGAGCTCGCTCCGGGAACTCCCGAGGAATCGGCTTCCGATGACGATGTCCACGCCGGTTCGTTCCTGCTCGTCGAGGAGCTGTCGGACGTCCTCGGGGTCGTGCTGGGCGTCGGCGTCGAGGACGACCAGACGGTCGACGTTCCGGCGGTGGGCCTCCTCGAAGATGGTCTTCAGCGCCGCGCCGTAGCCGCTGTTGGTCTCGTGGCGCAGGACGTGGGCACCCGCCGCTTCGGCGCGTTCGACCGTGTCGTCGGTGCTCCCGTCGTCGACCACCAGCACGTGGTCGGCGTGGTCGTCGGCGCGGGCGACCACGTCGGCGATGGTTCCGGCCTCGTTGTACGCGGGGATGCCGACGAGTACCCCGACCGACGGCGGGAGCGACGTCTCGGCGTCGGTGACCGCGTCCACGACGAACGTCTCCTCGTCGACGTTCGCCTCGCTCGACTCGAAGTCGATCCAGTCGTAGTCGTCGCCTTGGATGATGATACCGGCGAACGACCTCGCGCGCGCGGTCAGCGCGAGCAGGTCGCGTAGGTGCTGCTCGTCGGACTCTGGCTCCAGCGGTTCGAGAATCTCCACGTCGAACTGTTCGAGGAGTTCGATGGCGGCTGGGCGACGGCCGCCGGGGTACGTCACGACGACGGGGTACCCCCGCTGGTTGGCTCGGAGTGCAGTTCTAACCACCGCGTCGGTCGCCCCGGCGCGGGCGACGATGCCCACGGCTACCTGTTCGGCTTCACCCCGCTGCTGACTGCGCGTCTCTAGTTCGTCCCGTGTCATTTTCGGTACGGGCCCGCAGCGCGTGCTGGAGTAGTCTCGACCGAATCACCGAAGTCGGCGTCTCCCCACCGTTGGCTGGCGTAGCAGGGCCGTACGGCCCGTCTCGTGCGTACGTCTTCGAGGCCGCTAATAAAGCGCTCAGACGGTTCAGATGCCGTTTCGACTACAATCCGAGATTGTAGGGATTAGGGTTCAGTTACGAGCACGGCGAATCTGCTGGGGGACGACCGTAATCCGTGCTCCGGCGAGTATCGCGGAGAGCTATTCGTCATCCTATGAGATTGCCGACCGTTTCGACCGTTGAATCGACTGGCGAGGCCGAACGAAGCGGCAGCTCGACACTGATTGGTAGACCGACAGCATTCGCAGTCGGCCTGGGAACTCGTCGCGGCGACAGTCGGGAGGCACTGCTCACCAGCCCCTAGCTCGCACCCGACCTCTGAAGGCCCGAAGACGGGCCACAAAGGTTAACAAATCATCCATGGAATATTTCCCGAGACCTACATGAGCGGCGTTGCAGGTGGCCGACTGGACCGAGCGGCGACTCGGGCGATGATCGACGAGGTGGCGGGTCCCGGTGACGACGCGGCGGACGTGTTCGGCTCGGGCGAGTTCAGCCTCGGCGTCACGGGTCCCACGGCCGACAGTCACGGCGTGACGACGTGGGACGACGGTAAGCGAGCGGGCGTGGTCTACGGCGCGATCACGAATCTCCCCGAACTCTCCGCGTCACACGCGGACGTGTTCGAGTCGCTGTTCGACGACCCGGCCGGGACGGCCGCCCGGCTCGAAGGCGGATTCCTCATCGCCGCGTACGACTCCGAGGAGGACCGACAGCTGCTCGTCACCGACAAGATCGGCGCTCGTCAGTGTTACGTGATCACCGAGGGCGACCTGCGGTACTCGACCTCGGTCGCCGCGCTGGTTCCCCGGATGGACGACGTTCGGGTCGACCGACAGTCGGTCAGCGACGTGCTTCTCCTCGGGAGCACGTGGGGGAATCGGACCCTCGTCGACGGCGTTCGTGCGATCCGCCCCGCGATGGTGCTGGAGGCCGTCGACGGCGAGCGGTCCGCCACCCGGTACTGGAAACCGAGCTACCGGGAGATGCGGCCGAACGAGGCGTATATTTCGGGGCTCGTCGACCGGTATCGACAGACGGTTCGCAGGGTGAGCCGGACGCTCCCGAGCGAAGCGGGCATCTGGCTGTCCGGTGGGCTGGACAGCCGGACGACCGCGGCCGCGCTGATCGAGACGATAGCCGGGCGGGACTCGGATCCGGCCGCCGAGTTCCGAACGCTCGGGGCCTACACGTACGACGCCAATCCTCCGACGAACGACAATCCGAAGATCGCGGCCCAGATCGCCGAGAAGCTCGGGGTCGAACTCACCGACGTCCCGCTCTCGGCCGAGACGTTCGGTGGGAACTTCGAACGGGCCATCGACGCCGTGGACGGGATGGTGCGCTGGAACACCGTCGCGAACCTCTCGGCCACCTACGGCGTGGACCCCTTACCGCCGGTCATGATGGAGGGGATGCAGGGCGAACTGGTTGGCGACCACCTGCTGCGGCCCCACCTGACGAACGTCACCTCGCCCGTCGAGTCCCAGTACCTGAGCGAGGCGACGACCAGCGTCGATCGGGTGTCCGAGCTTCTCGTCCCAGACGTGGACCCGCTCGCGACGCTGCGCGAGGAGGTCGAGGCCACTGGTGAGACGGACGTTCGCAAGCAGATACTCGACGTCCACTTCCGGAACTACTACAGCCGGAAGACCCTCACGAGCAACCGCGTGATGCGGGACTTCGTCGGGACCCGAACCCCCCACGCCGACGGCGACTACCTCGAATGGTGTTCTCGGCTCCCGTCCCGGTTTCGCAAAGGGGCAGTCCCGTTCACCCGCGGGTCGATCCCCTACGAGACGACGCGGGCCAAGCTCGCGCTATGCAGACGGATCACCCCCGACCTCGCGGACGTCACGTACGAGCGGACGAAGCTCGACCCCTCGATGCCGTACCCGCTCCACGTCGCGGGCTTCTTCGCGAACGTGCTCGTCGGTCGGCTCCGGTCGAAGCCGACCTACGGCGGCCCACAGCTCGCGGACTTCTGGATACGGAACCGGGAGTCGCGCGTCCACGAACGCGTGGTCGACCTGCTCGACGACGCGAGTCGTCGGGCGCTGTTCGACGCCGACGCCGTCCGCGAGGTGTTCGACGAGCACATGCACGGGGCGAACAACGGCGGCCTCATCGCCCAGATCACGACGCTCGAACACTGGATACAGAACCACGTCGACGGACGCCGGTGACCATGCGGATACTGGTCGTCGCGCCGAGCGTGGACATGGGGGAGGTCGGTGGCGACTCCATTCACCTCCGGAGCGTGGTGAACCACTGGGCGCGCGAACACGAGGTCGACGTGATCTCCGCAACCGAAGCGGCCGACTGCCCGGACGGGGTCGCGTCGACGGCGTCCTCGGCGAGCGTCGTCGACTTCCTCCCGGCGTACGCCCAACAACCCTTGCGGGCACTGGTCGCGACGCTCCGATTCCGGGTCGCCAACGACTACGACCTCGTTTACGACCGACACCACCTGTTCGGCTCGGGAATCGTCGGGGCCGCGGGCGAGTCCTGTTCGATGGCGCTCGAAGTCAACGGTTCGTTCATCACCGAACACGAGTTTCAGGGCAGCATCTCGCCGACCACGGCGCGGCTGCTCCGTGGGTACGAGCGCCTGCTGGTCGGGTGGACCGACAACGTCGTCTGCGTCTCGCCCAAGCTGGCCGACGAGTTCCGCTCCCGTGGCGTCCCGGAGCGCAAACTGGCCGTCGTCGCGAACGGCTGTGACACCGACGCGTTCCGGCCGGTGGAGAGCGCCAAAAGCGAACTCGGCTGGGACGACGACGCCGACCACGTCGGGTTCGTCGGCGGACTGTTCGCGTGGCACGGCGTCGAGCGAGTGGTCGAGGCGCTTCCGGCCGTCCGCGAGCGCCGCCCGCGAACCCGGTTCGTGATCGTCGGCGACGGCCCGATGCGGGCGGAACTGGAGTCGCTGGCCCGCGAGCGCGGGGTCGGCGAGGCGGTCGAGTTCGTCGGTCAGGTTCCTCACGAGGAGGTTCCGCTGTACATGAGCGCGTTCGACGTCGGGACGATACTCAAGCATCCGGCCATCCCGGGGTCGCCGCTGAAACTGTTCGAGTACCTCGCCTGCGGGACGCCGGTCTTGGCGACCGACGACGCCGACTTCGACCTGCTCGACGGTACGAGCGCGGGCGAAAAAGCGCGATACCACGACGCCGACGACGTGGCCCGCGCCGTCCTGACGCTCCTCGACGGCGACGCCGACGCGTCCGCGGCGGCGCGCTCGCTCGCACTCGACCACTCGTGGGAGAAGGTCGCCGAGCGGGCCCTCGATGCCGCGACGAGGGAGGCCGACGCGAGGAAGTAGGGCTACGCTACGACGGCGGCCGGGGAGGCGCGCTCGCGCCTCCCGGCCGCCGGGAGTGGTGGCGGCGTCTAACGACACAATAACAAAACCGGTCTCTGCCGATACTGCGTTCGAGGCGTCCCCGCCGACGGGCCGCCGTTCGGACACTCGACGCGAATTCGGACACTCGACACGCATGGCGAACAACATAGTTTACGTAACGATAGACTCCATCAGGGCGGACCGAACCGGCGTCTCGGGGTACGACCGACCGACGACGCCGAATCTGGACGAACTCGCCCGAGACGGCACCGTCTGGACCAGAGCGGTCGCGAGCGGGATTCCGACGTACTACTCGTTCAAATCCCTCCTCGGTGGTGTTCCGGCGCTGAGTCACTCCCGGGACGTCGGGATACCGCCCGAGACCACGACGCTCGCGGAGGCGTTCCGGCGACTCGGCTACGAGACCGCCGGGTTCAACGCGGGGAACCCGTGGCTGACGCCCGAGCACGGGTACGACCGGGGGGTCGAGACGTTCCGGGACTTCCTGACCGACGACGACGGCTCCACGCAGGGCGGACTCGACGAACTGATACGGCGGGCCCAGTCACTCCTCGACGGCACAGCGGTGCTCGAGGACAAGCTCGGCTGGCTCGCCCGGACGACGTTCGCCGTGACCGACCGCACGCCGCTCGAACCCGCCGAGACGGTCACCGACCACGCGATCCGCTGGCTCGCCGGGCGCGAATCGTCCGACCGGCCGTTCTTCCTCTGGATCCACTACATGGACCCCCACTACCCGTGGGTGCCCCGCGACGAGGACCTCCGTCGCGTCGGCGCATCGGCCGTCTCGGACTTCGAGAAGGGGCGGCTCTGGCACGCAGTAGCACATCACGATAGCTCGACCGAGAACGCAACAGACGGCGCGCCCTCGATTTCGTCGTCCGCGCTCTCGACCATCGAGGACCTGTACGACGCCGAGGTCCGCCGGACCGACGAGGCGGTCGGTCGACTGGTCGGGGCGCTCCGGTCGATGGACGCGTTCGACGACACGCTGCTGGCGGTCGTCGGCGACCACGGAACCGAACTCGGCGACCACGGGGGCTTCAGTCACGGACCGCGAACGCTGTACGACGAAGTGACCCGGGTGCCGCTGGTGGTTTCAGGGCCGGGGGTCGCCACGGCCGAACGCGACGCCACCACCTCGCTGGTCGGGGTTCCCAGGACGCTACTCGATCGCAGCGGGGCGGAGCCGTCGCGGTCGCTCCTCGAATCCTTCTGCGGTACCGACGCGTTCGCTGCCGACGACGAACCGGTCGTCTCGGAGGTCGTCTACGACTTCGACCCCGCGACCGGCGCGAACCTCGACAACGACCTCCTCGTGGCGTGCTACGACTGGCCGTGGAAGCTCGTCCAGAACCGGGAGCTCGGCACTCACGAACTGTACGACCTCGACGCCGACCCGGACGAGCGCGTCGACCGGAGCGAGGCCGAGCCGCGAAAGGTCGACGACCTCCGGGAGGCCATCGCGGTCCACCGCGACCGCATCGAGCGACGCAATCGAACCATCGCCGAGCGGCGACGCGTCCGGCGTCGCCTCGCGGAACTCGAACGAGCGGGGGCGATCTGAATGCGATGGAGACCGCGCTTGCGACCGAACGACGCGAAGCCGACGGTGCTCATCGACGACATCGTTCGCGACTTCTGGGGCAAAACCACGACGCCGCGTTCGAACCGCGAGCACCTCGACGAGACGATGCGGTGGTTGTTCCGGAGCCAGGACGCCACGGAGACCGGCGGGTCGGCGGCCAGCTACAACCCCATCCTCGGCTGGGACGCCGCGTACCCGGAGACGACGGGGTATCTGATACCGACGCTGTACGAGTACGGGGCGCGGTTCGACTCGCCCGAGGCAACTCGGCGCGCTCGCCGGATGGCCCGCTGGGTGCTCGCGACCCAGACGCCGTCGGGCGGCTTCCCGCGCGGGGTCGCGCCCGACAGCGGAACCCCTCCGAGCGTGTTCAACACCGGCCAGATACTCCTCGGGTTGGTGCGCGCGTACGAGGAGACGGGAGACGACGAACTTCGAGACGCCATCGGGCGGGCCGGTCGCTGGCTGGCGTCGGTCCAGCACGACGAAGGCTACTGGGACGTCTACGACTACAAGGACGCGGTCCACAGCTACAGCTCCCGAATCGGCTGGGCGCTGCTCGCCGCGGGCGACGCGGTTGGCGAGGACGCCTTCCGCGACGCCGGCGTCGCGAACCTCTCGTGGGTCGCGAGCCGCCAGCGCGAGAACGGCTGGTTCGACGACGCGGGCTTCGAACCGGGTGACGCGCCGTTCCTCCACACCATCGCGTACACCGTCCGGGGCCTCCTCGAAGGCGCGGTCAGGGCGAACGACGAGGAACTGTTCGCCGTCGCCCGCGAGTCGGCCGACCGACTGCTGGCGGTCCAGGAACGCGACGGAGCGCTCCGGGGGGCGTACGACGCGGCGTGGAACGGGTCGTCGTACTACTGTCTCACGGGCAACGCGCAGGCCGCGGTCATCTGGCTTCGACTGGCGGAACTGACCGGCGACGCCCGGTATCGGTCTGCGGCCGAGCGCGAGGTCGAGTTCCTGAAGACCGTCCATCGGATCGCCGATTCGGACAGCCCGCCCGTCCGAGGTGGGCTTGCGGGTTCGCGGCCAATCTGGGGGCCGTATCAGCGGCTCCGCTACCCGAACTGGGCCGCGAAGTTCTTCGCCGACGCGCTGCTCGGTCTGGAAGCGGGTCTCGACCGGACGGCGTCGGCGCGGTCGAAACAGCGCGTCACCGAGCGGTGACTGTAAATCGTCAGTCGTTCACACCTTGTAGCCGAGATCGCGGAGTCGGTCGTCGACCTCGTCGACTTCGAACTCGTCGCGCTCTGGCGTCTCGCTGGTCACCGACTTGCGTTCGTCCGTCGGGATCTGTAGCCAGGGCACCCTCACCAGCTCCTCGTGATAGATGCCGGGATGGTGGCCGTACCCCCGAACAGGTATCGGCCAGTGGCGCTCGCCGAGCAGTTCCCCGTGGTCGGCGGTCACGACGGTCTTCCCCTCGACGTGTTCGACCAGTTCGGCCACGTGGGGGAGCGCCACGTCGAGCGTCTCCTCGTACGCCCGGCGGATGCGCGCGGTGGTGATGTCGGGCTTCTTCGCCAGTTGCGACAGCGTCGCCTGCCCGTACTGCGTGAAGAACTGCCGCGCGGTCGGCCCCATGAACGGCGTGTGCGGCTGGACGTAGTGGACGATGAGCCGCTTGTCGGGGTACTCGTCGTGGACGGCTTTCGCGTCCTCGGTCACCGGCTCGGGGTGGAACGTCTGGGTCCCGGGATCGCGGTACTTCTCGCCGTTCAACTCGACGAACTTGAACACGCTCGCGCCGATCTCGTCGCGGAGTCGCGCGTACCAGCTGTTCGCGGACGCGTAGACGGTGTCGTGTGCGCGCTTGCCCGCGAAGTTACCCCGCACGAACTCCGAGGTGGAACTGCCCCGCGAGATTCGGCTGCTCAGCGTGCCCGAAAGCTGGCCCGCAGCCACGTCAGCGAAGGTGTCGTACCGACAGGCGTCGAGGATGACGAGGTTGTCCCAGTCCTCCGCGAAGATGTCCATCCCGTCGACGTTGAACGAGCCGTCCCCGTTCGAGCTCGTCAACCGCGCGGCCTCGCGTGCCATCGCCTTCGGGGTCTTGAGACCGTGTTTGATCTGGGCTACGGAGTACATGGTTCCGTGGACTCCGGCGTCCGTCTACAAAGACAGTAGGGATAGCTAGGGACGACAAGTTCGTCCTAGCCGTGCCCAGGCAGAACGCTGCCCGGCGTATTCGGTCGTTGGGGCGCCCGCAGCACCCGGGCCGGGCGCCCACCCCCCCGCCCCGCCCACCCCCCCCCCCCCCCGCGCCCGGACGACCGCGCCCCGACGGCCGCGCCTCGACGGCGCGCAACCGCCGGGTCCGGCGCACCGCGGCGGTATCGACCCGTTACCGCCCGTGGACGCCGAACAGGGCCCCGTTAAACCGGGCGTCTCGTGCTAGCTCCACCTCGGCAGTCCGGTCGGACTACAACTGGCTGATGGAGGCGTCCGTGAACTGCTGGCCGTCGTGATACTTGATCGACGCGTCCTGCCAGCTTTCGCCGTCGTAGTGGTGCACGGACGGTGAGGTTCCCCCGACGAGGTCCTCGACGTACGGGACCTCGCACTGGGTGTTCTCGACCGTCTCGATCTGAACGCCCGACTCTTTGACGTTCGCCCCGTCGTTGTCGGTGGCGATCAGCGTCGAGACGGTGCCCGAACTGTCGCTCGTGGTGTCCTGCACTCCCGGATACCCGTTCTGTGTACCACACACCTGCATCTCGCTGACGTCCATCGTCGCGCCGTACGCGAACTCGACGCCGCCGTGGGTCTGGCCCGCACCGGTGGTGCAGTTGCCTATCGACCAGATACACGACGGGGTCGTGTAGTTGCTCGCGCGGAACGAGAACCCTTCCCCGCCGTTGCCCTTCGCGAGGACGTTGTCGAGCACTACGTCCGCCGAGTCGTTCCGCCCGGACGAGTAAAAGCCCATGTAGGTGTTGTTCAGCAGGGCGGTGTTGTGGATTTCCGTCTTGATGGTTCGATCCGTCGTCTTCATCCCGCGCTTGTTGTTGACCGAGATGCACCCGTCCACAACGACGCGGGTCCCGGAACAGTCGAATCCGATTCCTGCGTTACTGTTCGACGAGGACCCGCAGCCCCACGCCACGCACTGGATTAGGCGCTGGGAACCCTGACCGTCGTTCCCCATCGTGAACCCGTGCCAGTTCGTCGTGTTCCACGACGAGCAGTTCCGGAAGGCCATGTTCTTCAACTGCGCGCGAACGTTCGCGCCGGTGGCGTTGTGAACCCACGCGTTCTCGACGGTGATGGGGCCGTCGTCGTGTCCGTTGTGCGCGGAGGTCAGTCCGTACTTGCACCCGTTCGCGTTGAGACGTAGATTCGCTATCTTCACGTTCTGGACGGGACCGCCCGAGTCCTTGAGCGCGATACCGTACGACCCGAGCGCCTTGAACTCCGAGTCGGCTCCCTCGCCGACCAGCGTGACGCCGTTGGCCGACCGCCCGAGCTTGATTTCGCTCGATGCGGTCGTGCCCGCCGGGAAGTACACCGCTCCGCCGTCCGCCGCTGCGTCGGAGATCGCGCTGGTTATCGCACTCGAATCGTCCGACGAGCCGTCGACGGACGCGCCGTAGTCTCGAACGTCGTAGAGCGACCCGTCGTGGAACTCGTCGGGACTCCGGCCTTCCTGCGCACCGGCAGCCGTCCCCTTCGCGACCTCTGGAGTTGGGATGTTAGCCATGCAGACGTGGTTCCCCATGACTTCAATGTAAGTCTTATCTTTTAAGCTTGAACTGTGAGTCTCGATGGACGTCGCCGTCACTGTTCGCCGTCTCTGCTACCGCAGATTCTCGCGAGAAAATTCGGTAGCGGTGTTCACTCGACGCGACGGGGGACGTTGGCCCATCGGTGAGTGTCGATCCGCCGGGGTGTCGGCGCGTCGGGGAGTACTGACGCGTCGGAACTACTCAGGGATCTGGACCCAGAGGTCGCCCTCGGACGCGTTCTCCGGCTTCGACGACTGGACGTGGACGGTGCCGTCGAACCCGGCCCCGAGCGTGGCGAACTGCTGCCACTGGGAGCCGTCGCCGAGGTACACCGTCTTGGTGTCGGTCGCGACGAACTTCGCGCCTTTACGGGGTTCGTACTGCGATTTGTTTCCGTCCGCGTCGCGGATTTCGACGTCCTGATCTAGCTTCTCGAAGTTGGCGTTCAGCGGGGTGTGCCAGTTCTCCGTGCCCTTGGAGGGCGTTTGGTAGTCGTGGTTCATAGTGGGATATCGGTCGCGGCGTGCAGGCGTTGTCCTGCCTCTGCCCGATGCCAGACCTTCAATGTAAATCTTTCTCTTTAAGTGGTTTCTTCTAGATCGCTCACGTCTCAGGAGTCACACTGAAAATATATCGTCCCCGTCGGAGAGAGGTGCCGTAGAAGCCCTCTGTTCCGGAATGTGGAGTTCTCTATGCTTACGGCAGTTGACCCCATACGACGACTTCGAGGCATTTATGGTCGGCCCGGATGATTTTTAGCGCAGATTATAAGTCGACGACTGGCGTCTTTCTGCTCCGCCATGGCCAGACCGGATGTCGTGCTACTGTCAGTAGATAGCCTCCGATACGACGCGGTGTTCACCGGGCGAAACAGCGTGCGGACGCGACTATCCGGATTTCAGAAGTTGACCCACGACGGGGTCTCGTACGACGACGCGTGGTCGACCGCCTCGTACACCGTGGGGTCGATGCGTTCCATCTTGAGCGGATGCTATCAGTGGAGTTACGAGGGAGACCCGTACGAACGGGATCGACCGCACGTCGCCGAGCAGTTCGCGGAACTCGGCTACGACACCGCGGGATTCCACTCCAATCCGTTCTTGCTCGGTCGCAACGACTGGGATCGGGGGTTCGACTTCTACTTCGACGGGGGGTTCGAGGGGTCCGGGACCAGCGCGTGGGATTTCGCTCGCGACGTCGTTACGACGTTCGACGTCGCGAGCCGAGTGGCCCGGAAAGTGATGTCCCTCGTCGGCCAGCACATGGGGAGGGACGTTCGCGGAACGAGCGTCCCCTACATCCCGGCGGAAAAGCTCCACGAGCGGGCACTGGAGTGGGTCGACGGTCGGGAGAGGCCGGTGTTCCTCTGGCTACACTACATGGACGTCCACAATCCGTGGTACCCGCGGGATGGAACCGTTTCGGAGGACGTGGAGAAAAAGAGCCTGATGCGGAGTTTCTACAAGGCCCGCGAGAATCCGTCTTCGGTCACGGACGCCGACCGACGCAGGTTACGGACGGCGTACCGAGGGTCAGTCCAGCACTTCGACCGGAAACTCGATTCGTTCCTCGACGACGTGGAACGAGCGCTCACCGATCCGATAGTCTGTCTGACTTCCGATCACGGCGAGTTGCTCGGCGAAGGGGGCCAGTACTTCCACCCGCCGAGCGTCCATCCGAAACTCCTGAAGATCCCCCTCTTCTTCTCCGGGGCCGGTGACACACCCCGTGAACGACCTGCCGTATCCACTATCGACGTCCTCCCGACCTTGGTCTCGATGGCCGGTGGGGATGCAGTTTCAGACGTCGATGGGATCGACCTCTCTACCGACGACACCGCCGAACGACGGGAAATTTTCGCCGCGTCGAGTGACGAGGTCCGCGTGATCTCGGACGGCCGAAACTCCACTCACGACGTCTCCGAAGGGGAATTCCTCTCCGAACTGTCCCAGGCGGGCCGTGAGCACGTGGAAAACCTGAAAGCGTCTCGCGTCGACGGTCCCCGGATGGAGGTCGTCGAGGACGACGAACTCGACGAACAGCTGGAGGCGCTCGGGTACAAACAGTGACCGGATCGTAGCCGTTCGGCTCCCCAAATCTTGATGGGTCGGTCCGTCGTATCACCGGCGAATGACCACCGACGACGCCACCGTTCGGCTCCCGCCGGACCTCCGAGCCGAGTGTGAGCGCCGAATCGAGGGGACCAACTTCGACTCTGTCGAGGAGTACGTGCAGTTCGTCGTCGCCGAGGTGGTGAACGCCGACGTCGACCGCGATGGGGCGACGGTCGGGGAAGTCGAGTCGAAGGGTTCCAGGGACGAGTCGGACGCGGTGACCGAGCGGCTGGAGGGGCTCGGCTATCTGTGAATCGTTTCGATGGGACGACAACTCCCGCCGAGGAGTGACTCGCTCAAGGTCGGACTCACAACCGGTCTTCGATTCGCCGCTTGACGGTGGACCCGAACGTCGCGGACGTCTCTTCTATCGTCGCTTGCGGGTGAAGTTCCATCGCTCGCGCTAGCGCGTTGCTCACCCGCAGGTGGTTCCCGACGTCCAGCGGGCTGGTCCCCTTGACCGACTCGTTGAAGAGGAGCGACACCGCGGTTTCCACGCCGGTTCGCTTCGCGGCGTCCAGCCCGGCTCCTCCCCGGTGGGTTTCGGCGAACTCCCCGAGCAGTTCGAGGTAGCGCTCGACGAGTTCCACGGTCCGCTCGCGCGGGTCGTACGGCGCGAACTCCTCGGAGCCGCCGACGAGGACGCGCAACCGGCTCACCTCCTCTTGGGTCGTCTCGAACTCCGGAACGTACTCGCGTATCGTCCGGAGCGCGATCTTGTCGTGTTCGCGGAGCAAATCGACGAGGTTCTGCTGGTAGCGACTGTCCTCGTGGACGCGGTGGGCCAACAGCGGCTCCGGGATGTTCGCGCCCTGCGTGTGTTTCAGGACTCGTGGCCATAGCTCGTAGTCCTCGATCTCGGAGTAGTGCGGGCTGTACCGGAGGTCCTTGTCCTCCAGCACCCGCCTCCGCAGCAGAACCGTGGGGTGTCCGAACGGACAGTGGAGGAGGACGTTCCAGCGGATCTCCGCGTCGGTCTCCGGAACCGTGACCAACTGCGTACTCTCGGTCTCGTCGGCGAAGTTCTCCCAGTAGGAGCCGACTATCCCGACCTCGGGATGAGATTCGAGGAACCGCACCTGCTTCTCGATGCGGTCGCGCCGAGCCACGTCGTCGGCGTCCATCCGCGCGACGTACTTGCCGCTGCACATGTCGAGACCCTGATTGAGGGTTCTGACGAACCCGACGTTCCGGTCGTTCTCCACGTACTTCATCCGCGGGTCGTCGACGTTCCTGAGTCGCGCTCTCGTCCCGTCGGTCGACCCGTCGTCGATGACGACGAGTTCGAAGTCGTCGTACGTCTGGGTGAGGATGCTCTCTATCGCCTCCTCGACGTACGGTTCCTCGTTGTAGACCGAGATGAGAACGGATACGTCCGGAGAGCCAGTCATGAACCGTATAACCACAGCGAAACCGTTAACGATTTGCATAGACTTTCTGACAATTTCGACTCGTAGTCCTGTCTCGGTTCGCAGGCATCGAAAGTGACACAATAACTTTAGTCATGACTGCTGTCGATACGGTATGCGTCTCTGCGTGCTGACCGATCAGTATCCGCCGAATCATCGAGGGGGGGCCGCGGTCATCGCTGCTAATCTCGCGGAACGGTACGCCTCGCGCGGACACGACGTGACCGTCGTCACGGGGGTCGACGACGAAGCCGACGCGGGGCGGCGACGACGGAACGGGGTCACGGTCGAGTCGTTCGTCGTGCCGACGATTCCGCCGCTCAGAGCCTACTACAGCGTCTACCACCCGCTGGCCGTCCGGAAGGTCGACCGGATTCTCGACCGCTACGACTTCGACGCGGTCCACTCGCACGTGCTGAACAGATACCTCTCGCTCCACTCGCTGAAGCTGGCGAAGCAACACTCGCTGCCCGTCGTCCTCACGCACCACGACGCGATGAGCGTCGAGTACGGCAAACTGGTGCCGAACGAGCCTCCGAACGACGGCGACGCGGACCTGACGGCCTATCGCGTCAGCCCGTGGGAACAGCTAAAGCGCAAGCGGGTGTCGTACTTCCCGCTCCGGAACTGGCTCAACAAGCGGTATCTCAACGCGTACGTGAACGTCGGCGTCTCGGTCAGCCGGGCGCTCCACGACGCGCTGTCGGTCAACGGCGTCCGGAGCTCGAAGGTCATCCACAACGGAATCGACGTCGCGCCGTACGACGAGGCGGACCCGGCGACGTTCGAGGAGGAGTACGACCTCGCGGACTCGGCTGTCGTCCTCTACAGCGGACGCGCCAGCTACCACAAAGGGGGCGAGCACCTCGCGCGAGCCTTCGCGAGGGTCGCGGAGTCGTGCGAGAAAGACGTCCGGCTGGTCGTGACCGGGTCGAGAACCGACTTCGTGGAACGGATGCAACGGATCGCCGGACGCTACGGCGACCGCATCACGGCGACCGGCTGGATCGACGAGCCGTTGCTCCGGTCGGCGTACAAGGCCGCGGCGGTGGTAGCCACGCCCTCCATCTACCTCGACCCGTTCCCGACGGTCAATCTCGAAGCGATGGCCGCGGGGACGCCGGTCGTGTCGACCTGCTACGGCGGGTCGAAGGAACTGGTCGTGGACGGCGAGACGGGGTTCGTCGTGAACCCTCACGACATGGCGACGTTCGCGGCGAAACTGCGCGAACTCGTCTCGAACCCGGAGCGCCGCCGAGAGTACGGGGCCAACGCCAGACGACGCGTCGAGAACGAGTTCTCCCTCGAAGCGCAGACCGAGGCGTATCTGGACCTGCTCGAATCGCTGGCGTCGAATCGAGCTGCCAGTCAGTGAGATAGTTCCCGCTACGTCAGGTGCTTTCGGGAGACGCGGCGGAGTTGGTCCGCCACTTCCAGCCCCGTACTCCCGAAGACCGACAGCGCGAACTCCGCGGTCTTCAGCGGTCTGTCGGAAGGCGCGTAGTAGGCCGACAGGCCGTAGGACTTGATGGCCTCGACCGACCAGTCGTTCTCCGCCATCAGCTGCTCGGCTTTGGCCCGGTGTATCCCCGAGAGCGCCCGTTTTCTGACGTACTCGGGGTACCTGTCGTACAGGTCCGAGTACTCTGAGACCAGCTGGAGACGCGACTCGAAGTACTCGGGGGACGCGCTGAGGGAGTCTTCGAGGTCGTTCCGCGAGTAGATGAGCGGTTCGTCGACGTACTCGAACTCGGTGCGTCTGGCCATCTCGATCTGCAGCCCCACGTCGTCGGCGGCGTGCTCGTGGTCTACCGGCATCACCTCGTCGAGGAGACTCCGCTTCATCAGCATCGTGCAGTTCGAACAGGGCCAGAGCGCGTGCTGTAGCGCGTACTCCAGCACGTCGCCACGAACCTCGGGCTTCGGCGGGATGACCTCTTCCGTTTCGAGGATTCCTAACGCGGAGTAGACGACCCCGACCGAATCGGTGAACCGAGCGACCTGCGTGGTGAACTTGTCGGGTCGAAGCCGATCGTCGTCGTCCAGAAACTGGACGTACGCGCCGGTCGTGCGCTCGAAGCCGACGTTCCGCGCCGCCTGCGCGCCCCCGTTCTCCGCCAGCGGGACGTACGTCACCTCGTCGTACTTTTCGACGACCGGCTCGGCGTGTGCCTCTCCGGAGTCGTCGACGACGATCAGTTCTATCGGCCGGTACTCCTGTCGGTAGACGCTCTCTATCGCTTCCGCCAACGTGTCGTTCCGATAGTACGTCGGTACGATGACGGTCACCGCGTCCCGGTCCCCCGCAGTCAACGACGGCTGCTGGCCCCCCTCTGCTGTCATGATCTGATCGTCCACCTACTGTATCATCGGTACGGAATTAGTTCTTGTGCCACCCGTCCCGGGTCGATTCGTCGCTCGGGCAATAAAGAATATACGTTCTGTTATCTACCTTCGTGTAGATGCTACAGTTCGCGATTATCGGTGCCGGGACCGTCGCCCAGATCCGATACATTCCTGCGGTCGACGAACTATCGAACGCGAATCTCCGGTGGGTGGTCGACGTGGACGAGCGACGCGCGAAGTCGGTCGCCGAGGAGTCCGGCGCTGGGGGGTACGCGACCGACTACGAGGACGTGCTCGGGGAGGTCGACGCCGCGATCATAACCACGCCGCCGCGATTCCACGAGGAGATCGCCGAGGCGTGCATCCGCGCGGGGGTGGACGTACTGACGGAGAAACCGGTGGCGATGTCGAGCGAGGACGCGGAGGCGCTGGTCTCGCTGGCGGACGAGCGCGGCGTCCACTACGCCATCTCCCGCCAGTACAGGGAGTCGCCCGCCTGCCGCCTGCTCAAACTGTTCTCGGACAACGGGGCGGTCGGCGAGCGCGAGCGGTTCGAGATCCGGTTCGGCGACGAGACCAACTGGGAGTTCGCGTCGAACTACCGACTCGACGAGCGGCTGTCCGGTGGCGGGGTGCTCACGGACAAGGGCCCCCACGCGCTGGACGTGGTCCTCTGGATACTCGACGAACCGATCACCGTCGAATCGTATCGCGACGACAGCTTCGGAGGGCTGGAGGCGAACGCGGAGATCGAACTGGCCTCGACCGCGTCCGAGACCGTCGTCGACGTGGAGCTGAGTGCGTCGCGGAATCTGACCAACAGCGTCCGGATGGTCGGTACGCGGGGCGAGATCACGGGCGAACTCGGCGGCGTGACCGCGCAACTGCACGACTTCGAGACCGGCGACCGGACCGTCGTCTCGCCCGGCGAGTCGAACCCGCCGACGAAGCCGTACGAGCGGATGGCCGCGCAGGTTCGCCGGTTCGCCGAGTCCGTCAGCACGGGCACCGTCTCGTACGTCCCGGCCGAGACGGGCGTGACCGTCAGCCGACTGGTCGAGGAGTGTTACGGGAGCCGCGAGCAGCTGACGAACTCGTGGGAAGCGACGGGGATGGAGCCGGTCTCGTCGGTGTTCTAACATGGCCGGAACGACGGTGTTCGTCACGGGTGCTGGCGGGTTCGTCGGGAGTCGGCTCGCCCACCGACTCGCGCTGGGAGAGGAGATGGACGTTCGCGCGCTGGTCCACAACATCTCCGGGGCCAACTCGATGCGGCTGGGTCGGCTGCCGATAGAGATCGAGGAGGGGTCGGTGCTCGACCGCGAGCGAGTCGCCGACCTCGTGTCCGACTGTGACGCCGTGGTCCACTGCGCACACGGGGACGCCGAGACCACCATCGACGGGACCCGAACCGTGCTGGAGGCGGCCGAGCAGGCCGGCGTGGAGTCGTTCGTCCACGTGAGCAGCGCCGCGGTCCACGGCCACGAGGTCGACGGCGAGGTGGTCGAGTCCTCGCCGCTCGACCCCGACACGGACTACGCGAGGCGGAAGGCCAGGGCCGAGAAGGTTGTCCAGCGCGCCGACGAGCGCATGGCGCTGTCTCCGACCGTGTTCCGGCCCATGATCGTCTACGGACCCCACAGCCGGTGGGTGACGACCCCGGTCGAACAGCTCCGGCAGGGGACCGTGCTCGCCGATGGCGGCGTCGGGGCTCTCAACCAGATCCACGTGGACAATCTGGTCGACGCCGTCGTCCTCGCGCTGAACGACCCCGCGGCCGACGGCGAGGTGTTCCTCGCAGTCGACGACGATACGGTGACGTGGAACCAGTACTACGCCGCGCTCGGCGAGGTCCTCGGCGAGCACCCGCCCGTGAAATCGCTGTCGTGGCGCGAGATACGCCTCAAGGAGAAGACGTGGTACCTGCGGGACAGCGTGGTGCCGCCCGCCCGGTTGTTCGCGTACCTCTTCACGTCGACCGACCTCCGGGAGCGGGCGTTCTCGGAGATCAAGGAGACGCCGTGGGCGAAGGCCATCTACCGCTCGCTGCCCGAACGGCTACAGGACGCCGCCGTCGACCTCGTCTCGCCGGACGGCGGCGGAGGCTCGCTGCCCGCGTCCGGCTCTAACGGCGATTCCGCTACCGACCCAAACTACGAGATGCCGACCCGCAACGTCCTCCGGATGCAGTCCGCGACCGGAACGCTATCGAACGAGAAGCTGAAGGAGACGCTCGGCTGGGAGCCCCGCGTCTCGTTCCCGGAGGCGATGGACCTGCTCGCCGAGTGGATGGAGTACGAGGAGTTGGTCTGACTGGGCTCCCGTGAATCGGGGACGCTCGCAGTCCAGAGTCGGTAGAAAGCTCCTGTCCGGTCACAGTCGTTCAGCGGGATATCTGGCGCGCGAAGTCTGCGCGCGCCAATATCCCGCTGACTCTTGCCCACTTCGCGCTTTGGCTCGCCACGAGGGCTCGCCAGCGCGCCCCTGTCGGAGGTGGCACCGAGTGCGTCCCTGCCGGTTGTGACATCGAGCGCATCCCGGTGGTCTGTGACACTTTTCGAGGGGCAGTCGAACGTCTCGGACTACCGAGGGTTACGACTGCGTGGCGTACAGTTCGGCGTACTTGCCGTCGTTCGTGACGAGTTCGGCGTGCTCACCGGCCTCGATGACCCGCCCGTTCTTCATCGTGTAGATGCAGTCGGCGTTCTTGACCGTCGAGAGCCGATGGGCGATGACGATCATCACGTGGTCGCGGCTCATCGCCTCGATGTTCGAGTGGACCTCGCTCTCCAGTGTGGTGTCGAGGTCGCTGGTCGCCTCGTCGAGCACCAGCACCTCCGCGTCCTTCAGCAGCGCGCGGGCGATGGCGATGCGCTGGCGCTGGCCGCCCGACAGCCTGACCCCGTCGTCACCCAACACGGTGTCGAGCCCCTTGGGCAGGTCGTCGAGGAACTCGGTCACCCGCGCGGCCTCGCACACCTCCCTGATCTCCGACTCGGTGGCGTCGCGGTTCCCCACGGTGACGTTGTACCGGAGCGAGTCGTTGAAGATGAACGGGTTCTGGCGGACCACCGAGACCTGCTCGCGCCACTCTTCGAGGTCGAACGACGAGATCGGGCGGTCGTTCGCGGTTATCCGCCCCCGATTCGGGACGTACATGCGCGCGAGCAGCGAGACGATGGTCGACTTCCCGGCCCCCGACGAGCCGACGAACGCGAGGAACTCGCCGCGCGAGGCGGTAAAGGACAGGCCCTCGAGGACGGTTTCGCTCTCCTCGTACGCGAAGTATACGTCCTCGAAGGCCACCTCCTCTATCGTCGCGGGAACCGGTTCGCTCCCGTCCTGTGGCTCCTGACGCTGTTCGAGCGCCTCGACGAACTGCTGGGTCCGGATGAGGTGTGGCAGGTCGCCCTCGGCCTGATAGATCAGGTCGTTCAGGGAACTCAGTCGCGGCGCGAGCCGGAACATGGCCATCAGGAACACGCCCAGCCCGGCCAGCGAGAGCGACGAGAACACGAACGCGGCGTAGATGAGCCCGAAGACCGTCAGCGCCGCGGCGAGCCGATACGCATTGTTGATGACAGCCTTGTTCCGCTGGAGTTTGATGCTCGCGGTCTCGTACTGCCCCGCGGCCTTGTCGAAGTTCGAGAACAGCTCGCCGCTCAGGTTGAACAGCTTCACGTCCCGGATGCCCTGCGTGCCCGCCTGCACGGCCTCCTGGACTCGCTCGTTGGCGTTCGCGACGCGCCCCCCGACCGAGTAGCCGGATTCGAGGACCGACCGGAGGATGTAGAGGAACACGCCGAGGACGCCGATGGTGAGCAGCGTGAGCCGCGGTGCGAGTACGAACGCGAGCACGAGGTAGATGACGGTGAGCAGCGCCTGATTGATGAGCATCGAGAGTCGCTGGATGAGCCGTCCGGAGTACCGCGCCTGGGTGACGATGGCGTTGAGAATCTCGTCGGACCCCTGGGTGTCGAAGTACGACACGCGGGTGTTCAGCGAGTTCTCGAACGCGACCGTCTGCATGTGCCTGACGTACTTGGTCTGGAGCGTCGCGCGCATCCAGGCCGACAGGAACGTGACGACGTACCGCAGAATCACGACGACCGCCGCGCCCGCTATAATGGTTTCGAGCGTAAGCGGGAGTCCGACGAAATCGTAGACCGTGACGAACGCCCCGAGGACGCCGCCCTGACTGGTGAGACTCCCGTCGGACTGTGCGACCTCGATGATGGGATAGAGGAAGCTGAGTCCGATCCCCTCGAGTACGGCGGCCATCATCCCCGTCACGACGATGATGGCGGCCAGATCCGGACGGAATTTGATGACTGTCTCGATAGTGCGTAACTTCTGTCGCCAAGGAATGTTCTCGTCTATATCTTCCATATGTCCCCCAACGGCCCTGTCCCGATAGTCGACCGCCACGTACAAATGTATGGTTGCTGTTCGCGGCCTGCGCCCGGGCGAAACGGCTGCTTACCCGGTCTCGGAAGGAGTATCCCGACTCGGAACGGTCGAGTCGACCCCCGGCGGGCTGTGGAACGGCGATGATCGCGTTTCGAGACCTAACCGGGCAAGAAGCGTCGCGAGCGTCCGTTGGAAAACCCCCGCGAACCCCCGAGTTAACCGCCCTCTCACCCGAACCGAAACGGACCATTACGCTGTACACGAACTCGAAGGTATTTGTGGCGAAATAGCGAATCCGGGTGGGAAATGAGAGTTCTCTGCGTCGCGACCCACCCCGACGACGAGATAATCGGCGTCGGCGGAACCCTCGCGCGACACGCCGCCCAGGGCGACGACGTGCACGTCTCTATCCTGTCCGAGGCAGAACCGGCACGCTACGACGAGATCACGCCAGAAGTCGAGGCCAAGATGGCCGAGCGGCGAGACTGCACGCGAAACGCCTGCGCGGCGCTCGGCGTCGACTCGGTGACGTTCCACGGGTTCCCGGACAACGCGTTCGACGACATTCCACTGCTGGACATCGTGAAGGCCGTCGAGGACGAGATCCGGGCCCACGACCCGGACGTCATCTACACGCACCACTACGGTGATCTGAACCTGAGCCACGAGTTGACCTGCCGTGCCGTGGTCACCGCTGCCCGACCGCTCCCGGAGTCGAACGTGAGTTCCGTCCTCGCGTACGAGACGCTGTCGACCTCCGAGTGGTCGGTCCCGCACGTCGTCAACGCGTTCCAGCCCTCCACCTTCATGGACGTCTCAGAGTACCTCGACCGCAAGCTGGACGCGCTCACGGAACACAGCACGGAACTCCGCGAGCATCCCCACCCGCGGAACGTCGAGAACGTCCGCCGGAACGCGAAGCTCTGGGGCGCGAAGGCCGGCGTCGACGCGGCCGAGCCATTCGAACTCCTTCGGGAAGTCCGGTAGCGGTTCCTTCTCTCGGGGGTCGTCCGAATTCGCGGCGGCCCTACCCGGCCTACTCCGGCGACGCGCGTCGCCGGAGTAGGCCGGGCAGGGCCGCCAGACTGTCTATCGTCGCGTCAGGCTCCTCGGGGTCGGACTCCGGAGCCACGTCCGCGTACTGGCCCTTCATCACTCGGACCGTGTACATACCGAGGTCGTTCGGGCGCGCGAAGTCCAACTCCGGTCTGTCGCCGACGTACGCCATCTCCGACGGCTCCACGTCGAGCGCGTCGCAGAGCTCCCGGAACGGCTCGGGATCGCGCTTGGTCGCGTCCCCGTCGGCCGTGACGACCACCGCGTCGAAGTACGAGGCGATGGCGAGCCGCTCCAGTTTCTCGCCGCCGTTCGTCCCGCCGGTGAGGAGTCCGAGCCGGTAGTCGTCGAGGCTCTCCAGCACGGGCACCGTCTCCGGGTACGCGACGAGGTCGTCGTCGTGGTCGTGGTACGCGGCGACGAGTTCGGGAACGAGGTCCGGGGAGAGGTCGCGAGCGTCGAGGACGTGATCGAACGTCCCCTCCCGGATGTCGCGCCGGAAGTACGCCTTTAGAAGGTCTTCCCGAGCGTCCACGCCCGTTCTGGATTCGAGGGCGCGGGCCGCCGCCTTGAGCCCGGCCCGCACGTACTGGCGGTCGTCGAACAGCGTCCCGTCGAGGTCGAACCCCACCGCCGTGACCATACTGTCCTTCCGACCGAGAACCATACAACTGTTTTCCCCGCACGTGCGCTGTTCTCTGTTTCGGCTTTTTCTCCTCGTTTCAGACACCTCACTCATACTTTCGCGCCTCTCGGGAGTTAATCGATTTTGCCAGCGGTCCAATCTCGTGCGAAGGTATACGGGCGCGTCCGGCGTACCAACCCAGGCCAATGGCGACGGTGCTAGTCACGGGAGTGGGGAGTACTGGGGGAACCGGCACGATTGGGGCGTTGCAGGACCACTCGGACCACGAGGTGGTCGGGGTGGACATGGACCCGACGGCAACGGGGTTCCATCTGGTCGACCGCGGGCGGGTCGTGCCGCCGGCCAGCGACGACTCGTGGCCGGTCGAGATGGCCGCGGTCGTCGACGAGTTCGACGCGGACGCGGTCGTCCCGCTGGTCGACGAGGAACTGGCGAGGCTCTCGGAACTCGACGAGCGCCTCCCCGACGAAGTCGGTCTGGTCGCGCCGCGCCAGTCGGTCGTCGACGACACGCTCGACAAGTACCGGATGGCGCGCCGGCTGGCCGACGCGGGCCTATCGGTCCCGACGACGAGGCTGGCGAGCGAGGTCGTGGAAGGCGGTTCCGAGGACTTCGATTCGGACGACCTCGCTCCCGACGACTTCCCGGTCGTCGTCAAACCCCGGCGCGGCCGGGGCAGTCGCGGGGTCGCGAAACTCGACTCGCTCGCGGCCCTCGAAGCCCACCTCGCCGAGACCGACCGAGTGGCAGAGGACCTCGTGGTTCAGGAGTACGTCTCCGGGACCGAGTACACGACGAGCGTGGTGGCGACCCGGGACGACCGACTGCTCTCCATCGTTCCGAAGGAGGCCATCGCCAAGGAGGGGTGTACCGTCCGGGGCGCGACCCGGCTGGAGCCGTCGGTCATCGCGTCCTGCAAGCGCATCTTCTCCGCGCTGTCGCCCGGCGGGCCGATCAACGTCCAGCAGCTGCGCGACGACGAGACGGGCGAGGTGTACACCATCGAGATCAACCCCCGGTTCTCCTCGACGGCGTGTCTCACGGTCGAGGCGGGCGTGAACGAACTCGACCTGCTCGTCCGGGACGCGCTGGGCGAGCGCGTCGAGGCTCCCGAGGGGTTCGAGGCCGACCTCCACCTCGTGCGCTACACGGACGAGCTGTACGCGTCCGAGTCGGAGCTCAGGACGCCAGCGCCGAAACAGCCCAATAATCCGGATTGGGCCTGACCTTCCGCCGTCGTAATACCGCAGTACCTCACGGGACGAAACTGAACGATAGTGACGCTTTATCCGGGTCGTTCGGGTAGGTATCCCGAACTTTCGAGAATGACGAGTACACCATCTATCGCAGTCGTACTTGGGACGCGCCCGGAGATAATCAAGTGCGCCCCCATCGTCCACGAGTGCGAGCGACGGGACTACCCCTACGCGGTCGTCCACACCGGCCAGCACTACTCGGACGAACTGGACTCGGTGTTCTTCGAGGAACTCGACCTCCCCGAGCCCGACTACGACCTCGGCGTCGGCTCGCGCCCGCACGGCCGACAGACCGGCACGCTCATCGCCCAGATCGAGCCGATTCTGGAGGACGAGCGGCCCGACGCGGTGCTGGTGCAGGGCGACACCAACTCCGCGCTCGCCGGCAGCATCGCGGCCTGCAAACTCGACACGCAGCTCGGCCACGTCGAGGCGGGCCTGCGGAGCTTCGACAGGGACATGCCAGAGGAGCTCAACCGGATTCTGGCCGACCACGCCTCGGACTACCTGTTCGCTCCGACGACCGAGTCCGAGCGACTGCTCCAAAACGAGGGCATCCCGGACGAGCGCATCCACGTGACCGGCAACACCGTCGTCGACGCGGTCCAGCGCCACGCCGACATCGCGGCCGAGGAGAGCGACGTGCTCGACGAGTTGGGTATCTCGGGCTTTCGATACGCCGTCCTGACCGCCCATCGCGCCGAGAACGTCGACGATCCGGACCGCTTTCAGTCGATCCTCGACGGCGTGGGCCGGTTCGCCGCCGACCGGGGCGTCCGCTGCATCTACCCCGTCCACCCGCGGGCCGAGAAGCGCATCGCGGAGTTCGACCTCTCGGTCCCCGAGGGAATCGAACTCGTCGACGCGCTGTCGTACCTCGACTTCCTCCGTCTCGAAGACGAGGCGCTCGTCGTCTTCACCGACTCCGGCGGGGTCCAGGAGGAGACCTGCATCCTCGGCACGCGCTGCGTGACGGTCCGGGACAGCACCGAGCGCCCGGAGACGCTCTCTGTCGGTGCGAACATCCTCGTCGGAACGGACGCCGAGGACATCGCATCTGGAGCCGCCGAGATGCTCGACCGCCCGGTCGACTGGGCGTGTCCGTTCGGCAACGGGACGGCCGCGGCCAACATTCTCGACGCCGTCTCGGCGGACGTGCTGGCGGAGGTAGCATGAGCAGAGTCTGCGTCCACGGACTGGGGTACATCGGCCTGCCGACCGCGGCGATGCTGACCAGCAACGGCCACGAGGTCGTCGGGTTCGACACCTCCGAGCGCGTCCTGGACCGCATCGAGCGGCTGGACCTCCAGTTCGACGAACCGGAGCTCCGCTCGCTGGTGTCCGACGCGCTGGATTCGGGCGACCTCGTCCTCGCGACCGAGCCCGAGACGGCCGACTACCACCTCGTCTGCGTGCCGACGCCGCTCGACGCGAGCGGCGTCGGCACGCAGACGGACAATCGAACCGAACTACGAAAGCGGGCCGACCTCTCGGCCGTCGAGGCCGCCTCGGACACCATCGCCGACGAGTTGCGGCCCGGCGACACCGTGATCGTCGAGTCGACCGTTCCGCCGGGCACCACCGCCGAGACGGTTCGGCCCATCCTCGAAGCGAGCGGACTCACCGCGGGCGAGGACTTCAGACTCGCGTACTCGCCCGAGACGGTGCTACCTGGGGACGTGGCCCGCGAGCTCCGCGAGAACGACCGCATCGTCGGCGGCGTCGACGACGGGTCGACGCGCTCGGCGGTCGAGTTGTACGACTCGTTCGTCGACGCGACCGTCTACACCACTACCGCGACGACCGCCGAGTTCGCCAAGCTCGCCCAGAACACGTTCCGGGACGTGAACATCGCGCTCGCCAACGAGTTCGCCAAGCTCGCCCGGGACTACGGCATCGAGTCGCGGGAGGCTATCCGACTCGGGAACACTCATCCACGGGTCGACATCCACCGGCCCGGCCCCGGCGTCGGCGGTCACTGCGTGCCCGTCGACCCGTGGTTCCTCGCCGAGCACTCGGACCGGACCGAACTCCTCGAGTGCGCGCGGCGGGTCAACGACGGGATGGTCGGCTACGTCGTCGAACTCGTCCGGTCGCACCTCGGCGACCTCGACGGCCGCCGGATCGCCGTCCTCGGCGTCGCGTACAAGGGTAACGTCGCCGACGTGCGCCAGAGCCCGACGCTCCGGCTCGCCCACGAACTGGTCGAGACGGGCGCGGACGCCAGTTTTCACGACCCGCACGTCGAGGCCGATTCAGTCGCACAGTCCGAGCGCGTGGCACTGTCGTCGCTGTCGGAGGCGACCGCGAACGCCGACGCGGTCGTGATCATGACCGACCACGACGAGTACCGAAACCTCGACCCCCAGCGGATGGCCGAGCGAATGCGGACGCCCGTGATGGTCGACACCAAGGCGATGATCGACCGCGACGCGTGGACCGACAGCGGGTTCGACGTTTCGCAGGTGTAGCATGAACGGTACTCGTGGGGAGCGACCGTGACCGGGCGATTGCTCGTCGTGACACAGACCTACCCGCCGGAGATGGGCGGCAACGCGTCGCGCATCGGCGACACGACCCGACACCTCGCGGACGAGGGCTGGGACGTCACGGTCCTCGCGCCGTTCCCGAGCTATCCGCCGGGCCAGTTCGAGCGCGAGTGGTCGCTCCGGCGCGCCGAGGAGCGCGAGGGCGTCGAAGTCCACCGCCTGTGGTCGTACCAGCCCACCGAGGAAGACCCCGAATTCGCGCAGCGGCTGGCGTACTATCTGACGTTCGCCCTCCACGCGATGCTGTGGGTCCTCTGGAACGGCGGCCGGTTCGACGCCGTCCTCGCGTCCACGCCGCCGATGTTCACGGCGCTGGTAGGCCTCGTCGGGAAACTCGCCCAAGGGCTCTATTGGGTCACCGACGTTCGCGACTTCTGGGTCGACCCCGCGGCGCACCTCGACTTCGTCCCGGCCGAGCGCGTGCTGATCCGGGCGTCCCGGCTGTTCGAGCGCGCGGCCCTCTCGACCAGCGACCTGATCCTGACCACGACGCCGGAGATGCGCTCGCAGCTCCTGTCGCGGTACTCGTCCATCGACCCCGACGCGGTCACGGTGATTCCGAACGGGGTCGACGCCTCACGGTTCGCGCCGACCGACGCCTCTCAGTTCGCACCCACCGACGAGTCTGCGGCCGCGCCCGCAGATGTCGTCGAGACCGGAAGGTTCGAGCATCCCCGCGAATCTGGCGAGTCCGAGTGCTTCCGCGAATCCGCCGAGTCCCGCGTCGTTTACACCGGCAACCTCGGCCACGCGCAGGACCTCGAATGCTGCGTCCGCGCGATGCAGTACGTCGAGACCGACCTCATGCTGACCATCGTCGGCGACGGGGACCGCCGGTCGGCCCTCGAACGTCTCGTGGCGGAACTGGACCTCGGGGACGCGGTCGATATCACCGGCCCAGTCGACCGGAGTCGGGTCCCAAAAATCCTCGACTCGTCGCTGCTCGGGGTCGCTCCCACCGACGCCAGCGAGGCGCTCTCGTACGCCGTTCCGACGAAGGCCTACGAGTACATGGCGAGCGAACTCCCCGTGGTGGTGACCGGAACCGGCGCTGTCGAGCGCCTCGTGGCCGAATCGGCGGGCGGCGTCGCGGCCGACGACGACCCGGTCGCGCTCGCGGCGACGTTCGACGAACTCGCGACCGACGACGAGCGGCGGTGGCGACTCGGACGGAACGGACGTCAGTTCGTCGAGCGCCACCGGGACCGCCGCCAGATCGCTCGGAAACTCGCCGACCAGCTGGAAGTCCGGCTCGGCCTCGCCCAGCCAGAGCGCCGGGTTTCGGAGCCCGAGCCGCCGGGAGCGTAATCATGGCAGGCGCAGAATCGCGGTCGGACCGCTGGCGACTGCTGCTCTCGACCGCGAGCCACATGCGGCCCGAGCAGTTGCTCGGCATCACCGAGCGGAAGCTCCGCCACGCCGTCATCCCGTCGCTCCCCGTCGACTTCGACGGCCGGTACGAGCGCCGGATACCGTCGGACCTGTCGATCGATGCCGGACCGCTCCGGGCGAACACGGCGAAACTCCGGGCGAGCCTCACCGAGGTCGAGCGGGCGCGGTGCCGCGAGGGAGCCGAACTCGCGCTCGACGGAACGCTGCGCTTCCTGAATCGGTCGATACGCTTCCAGGACCCCGCGGACATCGACTGGGACCACGACGCGCTCGCCGAGTACCCCCGGCTCTGGCGCATCAAGCTCCACGGGTTCGTCCCGCTGTCGTGGGCGGTCCTCGGCTACGACGATCCGGGGTCAGAACCCGACGACCCGGTCCCCGAAACCGACCATCCGACGCGGGAACTCGACGACCTGTTCCGGAGCTGGATTCGCGACTGGACGGCGACCCACCCGCTCGGGAGCGAGGGCTACCTCCGGCGCGCGTGGACGCCGTTCGCCGTCTCGCTGCGGCTCCAACACTGGGCGCGGTATCTCGCGTGGCGGTCGACGCGCGACGACAACTCGGACGGCCCGAGCGCCCCGAACTTTCCCGAGCTTCGGCGCGCAATCTACAAGAACGCCATCTTCCTCCGGAACAACCTCGAAACCGACGTGGGCGGGAACCACCTCGCGGAGAACGGTGCGGCGCTCGTCGTCGCGGGCTCGCTGTTTCCGGACCACGGCGGCTCGTGGCTCGACGCGGGCGTCGAGGTGCTCCGCGAGGTCGCCGAGACGCAGTTGCTCGCCGACGGCGGTCACTTCGAGCGCAGCTCGATGTACCACCTGCTCGTTCTGGAGGACTTCCTGACGGCCGTCGACGTGCTCGACGCCGTCGGTTACCCGGTCCCGACCGTCGTTCGGCGGACCGCCGCGGACGCGGTTCGGTTCGTCAGGGAGCTCTGTTCGCCGGACGGCGAATTGCCGCTGCTCAACGACTCTGTGTTCGGGGAGGCGCTCTCGACGCAAGCAGTCCTCGCGTACGCCGATGCACTCGGTGTGGCCCCGAGCCCAGAGCATCCGACTGGTGAGCGCACGTCGCTTCCAGATTCGGGCTACTACTGGCTGGGGTTCGGACCGGATCGGCTCCTCGTGGACGGCGGGCCGCCGGGGCCGCCACATCTCCCGGGGCACGCGCACAACGACCACCTGCAGGTGCTCCTCTGGCTCGACGGCCGGCGGCTCGTCACTGACACCGGGGTGTTCCACTACGCGCCCGACGCCTACCGGACCGATGCGCGGAGCGTCCGCAGCCACAACACGGTTCAGGTAGGCGACGCCGAACCGATAGAGATCGGGGACCGCTACCTGATGGGTCGCCGCATCCGCCCGACAGCGACCTACCGGGCCAGCGGCGACGGGGCCGCTTTTTCGGGGCGCTACGAGACTCGCTCCGGGGTTCGCCGGGAGTACGCCCACCGCCGCAAGGTCTACCATCGACCGTCGTGGTGGCTCGTCTGGGACGAAGTCGAGGGGGCTGACTCGCGAACGGCTCACAGCCGCCTCCACCTCGCCCCGGGGGCCACCGTCGAGCGGGAGACGGAAGACCGGTTCGCGCTCTCGCTGGACGACGCGACGTGCTGGCTGTACGCGCTGGACGCCGACGAGGTCGCTCTCGGCGAGAGCAACTACTATCCCGAGTTCGGTCTAGAGGAGCGACGCCCGATGCTCGACCTCCGCGCGCGCGGCGGAACCGACACCGAGTTCGGATTCCTCCTCAGCACGACGAGGCGCGAGACGGTGGCCGTGGAGCGCGACGGCCGGAATTTCGACGGTCGGACACCCGTCGGACTCCGGCTCGACGGCGAGTACGAACGATTTCCGGAGGTGCGTCGGGCGGATGAGTGACGAACCGATGCGTGACGAGCCGATGAACGACGAGAACTACCGCCTCCTCGCCAGCGCGGTGAACCACCCAGACCCGGTGAGCCCGTACCGCGGCCTGTTCAACCAGCGGCTGCTGGAGGCGGTGTCGCAGACGAACGTCGACCTCGACGTGGTGTCGCCCCGGCCGTACGCGCCCCCGGTCGGTCCGTACTCTGAGTATCGCAGGATTCCCACAGTGGAGCGCCAGAACGCCTACGTCGTCCACCACCCGCGATTCCTCTACGCCCTGCCCAAGGCCCAGTTCTACCACGTCTCGGGCGACTCCTACGCCAAGCGAGTGCTGCCGTACGTCGAGAAGAACCTGCCCCGCCCGGACGTGGTCCAGGCGGGCCACATCTACCTCGACGGGTATGGCGTGCTCCCGTACTGTCGGACCCACGACGTGCCGCTGTTCGTCGTCGCGCACGGCACGGTGCTGAACCGGTTCGACGAGCGCTCGGAGGCGGTCCGCTCGAGGATTCGGGAGACGCTCGCCGTGAGCGAACGGGTCCTCTGCGTGAGCGAGGCGCTCGCCGAGAAGGCCGAGCGGTTCGTACCCGGCGGGAAGGTAACCGTCCTCCCGCTCGGCGCGGACCCCGATCGGTTCCCCGTCGACAGGGAGGCGGCGCTCCGGCGCGAACTGGGCGTCGACCCCGAGGTTCCGGTCGTCGTCTTCTGCGGCCACTTCAGCGAAGCGAAAGGCGTGAATGAGCTGATCGCGGCGATCGAACGACTCGACGTGCCCGAGGCCCACGTCGTCTGCATCGGCCACGGCGGCGACCTGCGGTGGGAGCTGTACGACGCGCTTCAGGCCAGCCCCTACTGCTCGGAGGTCCACTGGAAGCTCTCGCCCGTCGCGGTCCGGCGGTGGTTCGCCGTCGCCGACCTGCTCGTGCTGCCGAGCCACGCCGAGGGCCGACCGATGGTGATCTACGAGGCGATGGCGAGCGAGACGGCGGTGCTGGCCTCGTCGGCCGGTGGTATCCCCGAGCAGGTCGCGGACGGCGAGACGGGTGTCCTCGTCCCGCCGCGGGATCCGGCCGCGCTCACGGCCGCGCTCGAATCGCTGCTGACGGACCTCGACCGACTCCAGCGCATGGGCGCACGGGGGCTCGAACGTCTGCTCGACCGCGGCTGGACGTGGGAGGCCCACGCCGAGCGACTGACCGACCTCCACGCCGAGGCACTCCACCGACGCGACGTCTGACGCGAGCCGTCGCTCGGACCGAGGAAGGTAACATTCGGCGCGATCGTGTCGTTCTATGCGGCCGTGCCGTTCTGCGCGGCCGGAGTAGCGTTCCCCGACGCGGTCTCGCTGCGACCGAACACGCCGACGAACTCGCTGTCCGACCAGAACAGCGACGTGCCGCCGCTCTCGTACACCTTGTTCCGTCGGGCTTCGGCGACGGCGAATCTGTCGTCGGAGATCGTAACCTGACTGCCGTCGACCAGCAGCAGTTTGTGGTCGGTCCACTCCTCGCGGACGATCATCAGCCCGGCGGCTGCCGACATGCCGTCCTCCTCGGGCGACAGCCCGATGCTGCTCCCGCGATAGCCCTCGCTGAGGAACGTGTTCCGGATCAGCTGCGTGCCCGTGTTCGTCGTTGCCGCGTGGTCGTCGAGGAACGACGAGAGCGACTGAACGGTCCGGTACTCGCGCTCGCCGTACTCGATCTGGACGCGCTGCTTGTCCGTGTGTAGCGAGTCGAGGTCGCGAGCGACCGGCGCGGCGAACGACGCGCTCGCTCCCGCAGCGATCAGTACGAGCGCGCCGACCGCGTAGCGCGGATATCGCGGGTTCGTCCGGGCGAGTCGCGACAGCGCCACGCCGAGCGGAAACACTGCGACGATGGCGACGAGCAGCCGGATGCGGTCCAGCCACGGAACCGGCAGCGGGAGCGGCAACAGCAGCCCGCTCAGGATGAGCCCCGTCGCGAGGAGCGGCATCCGATCCAGATGGCGTCGCCAGTGCTGGACTGTCTCGTAGAACGCGACCAGAAGGAGCCCGCTCAAGAGCGCATAGTAGATCCCGTCCGGCGAGTAGAGCCACCGGATCGCGGTTCGAACGTCGTCGGTGACGAGCCCGACGCCGTACAGGAAGATCCCACCTCCCTCTCCGCCGCCGGTCGTCAGCACGAAGAACGTGACGAGGCCGCCGACCATACGGGTCAGGAAGATGCTCGGCGTGTACAGCCAGTAGGCGAACAGCACGACCGCCGCGATGAGCAGCGGGAACGCGTACACCACCTGGACGTTCGACGCTCTCGACAGGGCGCTCCGGAAGTCGCTCGCCGCGACGCCCCGCTGGACGACAAGCAGCCCGAGCAGCAGACCGAGCGGGACCAGCGCGATGACGAACGTCAGGTGGTGGGTCGTCGCCATAGCGACCGCGAGCAGCGGAACGACCGCGGCGTACCGACGAGCCGCCCTCGCTGTCTCCGCGGTGAATAGGCTCGCGTTGAGGTAGACGCCGACGAACAGCATCGCGACGGCCAGCGCCTGCGGGTAGAACGCCAGCACGTACGGTTTCAGAACTAGCAGTAGCGTAAAGGCGATCACCGTCCCGAACGCGACAGCCTCGTCGCCCCAGAGCGCTCGCACGGTCAGGTAGACCAGCGGGACGAGCGCCGAGTAGGCCACCAGCCCCGTCAGGACCATCGCGTCGTACGTCGTCAGCCCCAGCAGCTCCGCGAACGAGCCGACGAGCAGGTGGAACCCCGGGTACATCCAGTAGGCCGACGGTTGAATCGCGAGGACGCTTCCGGCGTCGAGCATTCGATTGACGAACGTGACGTGCCGGAGGACGTCCCCGCCGCCGAAGTACAGCCCGGTCGTGAGGAACTTCGCGAACAGTGGCACCGCGAACAGGAGTACGAGTTCGTACAGTAGAGCGGTCGGCGCGGCGTCTCGGCGAAGCTGGTACGCGACGGCAAGGTAGCCGAGCCCGAGGAACGCGGCCACCCACGGCGCTCGCGAGCCGAGCCAGACGGTAGCACAGATCGCGAGGCCAGCCGCGATGGTGAGTATTTTGGCGTAGGTCCAGTCCGAGCCGCGGATCTCTCGTTCTGGCGCGTCTGTCCCGTCACCCCCGTCCGCACGATTAGTGGCGTAGAACACCGCCACGCTCGTCAGGAACGCGACGACGAGGAACACGGCCCGAATGGCCGTCGACAGCGGAAGGTAGCGCCACGCGGCCGCGATGACGGGCGCGAGGACGACGAGGACGAGCACCGCGGGATGCCGACGGAGGAACTCGACGGGGTTCATGAACACACCATCTGGCACGCCCGCGAACTCGGTCCGGACAGCTGACTTGCCTGGGACAGCGTATTCGTTCCGGACAGTCGACTCGCACCAATCAACTGGCTCGCTCCGGATTCGTTCCCACTGACGCCGACCCAGAGGTGAACCTCGCTGTCGGCGTTCGCCGCCGACGGCTCGGCTGGCGGTTCCCCCCGGTAGACGAGGTAAGTCAGTCTGAGCCGGTCGCCGGTCAGCTCCGGCGTGACGGCGTGGTCGACGAGCGCGCGCTCGCCGGGAGCGAGCCTGCGGTCGAACTCCCCGACGGACTGGGTCTCGACCACCTCGGTCGCGTTCTCGGACGCCCTGGTCGCGTTACTGGACGCTCCGGTCGCGTTCCCGGACGACTCCACGCGCTGGAGTTGGGCGACTATCGTGTACTCGCTGGCTCGTGAGTGGTGGTTCTGTACGCCGACGATCAACGGCGTCGACTCCCCCGCGGTCAGGTTCGTGGGGTAGCCCGCCGCGACGAGCCCTTCCGACTCGTTCTCGGTCAGCAGGTACGTCTCGGTGTAGCCCGGCCCGTTGTCGAGCACGACGGCCTGCGCGACGCTCCCGACGGCCGCCACGACGACCACGACGAGGACGACGTTCAGGGCCGTCGCGGCCGTCGATTCGCCGGCCATTGCACGCGAAATCGTCCCGACCGGATTCCGTCCACTCCGTCCGGCAGCCTCCAGATCGTCGACCGCCCAGCCGAACTGCCGGTCCGGCGGGACGCCGAACCGTCGGACGGTCGCGCCAGCAGTCCCGACGAGGGTCACGAGGCTCACGGCGAACAGTATCGTCGCCGGGCCGATCCCCCACGGGGTGAAGTTGGTCGCGAGCGCCGCGAGGGGAACGACCAGCAGCGACGTGAACACCGACAGGACCGCGCGTTCGAGCGGGGAGATGCCCGGCGAACTGCCGGCAGTTCGCCGGGCATCTCCCCGCGAACCGTCGCTGGCAGGGTCGGAGGACTCGGGAAAGAGGGCCGCGACGGCGACGTAGCCCGGAAAGACGAGCAGGATCGGAAGCGCGAGAACGGCGGTCACGAGCTGAATCGCGTTCCCGACAGTAACGGCCCACGCGGCGCTCAGCACGGTCCACGCCGCGATGACGCCGAGATCGACGGGCGTCCGCTCGCCCACCATCCCCACGGCCGTCCGCGTCCACGACATCACACCGACCAATGCCGCCAACGGATAAAAACCACGTGGTAATTTGAAGCTCATTCGGGCGTCGTCGGGCGACCGCTAGCGAGTCGGACTTCGGTCCAGCGCGTTCGCCGGCCCGGCGACGGTCAGAACGGCAGCAGTCCAGACGGCAGGATGCTGAGCACGCGTCTGGCGACGAGGACCCCGAAGACGAGCAGTCCCGCGAGGAGGAGCCACCACAGGCGGCTCCGCCACGCGGGCGTCACGTTCAGCGGGACGACGAACACCGTCAGCAGGAGGAAGCCGACGAGCGACCCGACGAAGAACACCTCCAGCGTCAGCGACTCCACGAGCGCGAGCGCCAGCACGGTTCCGACCATCCACGCCACTTGCCAGCGCACGAACCGCTGTCGGCGGTGAGTCGCCATCGACGGTGGTTCGACGGCGACTCAATAAAAGCCACCGCCCGGAACTTACGGAATCGCTTTCGTACGCACCGAGCACGACCGGAATCGGCCGAACGATTCTATGCGACGGCGAGCGTACCCTCGGGCACATGGGAACGGGGGTGGTCGGGAGTCGTCGCGTCGCGGGTCGGAAACTGGAGCTCCACCAGCAGGCGGGCTGGCCAGCGGCGGTCCGGTTTCCGGACCGCCGCGGGCCAGCTCGCCACCGAAACCCCGATTCGGAGGTGGCGTGACCGTGGCACGCGACGACTGGCGCGAGTGGGCGTCGATTCCGAACTTCGTCCTCGCGGCTCTCGTCGTTGCCGTGCTGGGAACGTCGATGGTTCCGCTCGCAACGTCCGCGGCGTCCTACAGCCCGTACAACGACGACTGGGACGGCACGACGGACGTTCGGTCGATCGCTCACGAAACTGGCTTGCGAATCCAATTCGCCCACGAGACCGCGACCTACTCGGAAGTCCGGGCGACCGACGCGGTAGCGTTTGTCCTCTCTCCCGACGAGGCGTACTCGTCGGGCGACGCGGCCCGGGTCACGGACTTCGTGCGACGCGGCGGCACGCTGGTCGTCGCCGACGACTACGGCCCGCACGCCAACGAACTGCTCCGGCGACTCGGCGCGTCCGCCCGGATCGACGGCCGACCCGTGCGCGACCCCCGGTCGAACTACCGGTCGCCGGCGATGCCGGTGGCGACGCCGGTCGCCGACCATCCGTTCGTCGCGGGCGTCGACAACGTGACGCTCAACTACGGGACCACGGTCGACCCCGGGGACGCCACCCCGCTGCTCAACACCTCCGAGAACGCGTATCTGGACGGGAACCGCGACGGCGTTCTGGGGCCGAACGAGACGCTCGAAAGCCGGCCGGTGGCGACCGTCGAGCGCGTCGGCGAGGGGCAGGTGGTCGTCGTCGGGGACGCCAGCGCGTTCATCAACGCGATGGTCGAGCGGCCCGGCAACCGGGCGTTCGTCGGGGCGCTCCAGTCGGGCCACGGGACGGTCGTCCTCGACCACTCGCACGCCGACGGCCTCCCGCCGGCCATCCTCGCGCTGCTTTTCGTCCGCAGTTCGGCCGTCGTCCAGTTCGGCCTCGGCGCGCTCGCAGTCGGCGCGCTGGCGGTCTGGGCCGGGCGTCCGGCCGCCGTCTCGAACCGGCTCGCTGGACTTCGCTGGTGGAGGGACGGCGACGCGCGCCGAATCTCGGGGGACGACCCGCGGGCGTCGGCGTCCGAACTGGCCGCGTACCTCGAACGCAAGCGTCCCGAGTGGGACCGCGAGCGAGTCGAGCGGGTCGCGGCCGCGATGCAGCGCCGTCGCGAGCGATAAATTATCGGTTAGTTCCGCGAAGAACCTGTCGCCCGAGGAGTTAATTCCGACCAAATCGTCGAAACCGACCAGTCGAGTTATCCGGCTCGCCGTGGTTACGGACCACGATGACCGAACCTGCGAGCCTCTACGAGGACCTTCGGTCGGAGATCGGGACCGTGCTGGTCGGCAACGAGGCCGTCCTCGAGGTCCTGACCATCTCGCTGCTGACCCGGAGTCACGTGCTCGTGGAGGGCGTCCCCGGCGTGGCGAAGACCACTATCGCGCGCCTGTTCGCGCAGGCGACGGGGCTGGAGTCCAACCGCATCCAGATGACGCCAGACGTGCTTCCCGCGGACGTCACGGGGACGCACGTCTACCGGGAGGGGACCGGCGAGTTCGAACTCCAGCGCGGGCCGGTGTTCGCCAACCTCGTCGTGGTCGACGAGATCAACCGCGCGACGCCCAAGACCCAGTCGGCGCTGCTCGAAGCCATGCAGGAGGACACCGTCACCATCGACGGCGAGACGCTCGCGCTCCCGACGCCGTTCTTCGTCGTGGCGACCCAGAACCCCATCGAGATGGAGGGGACCTACGAACTGCCGGTCGCCCAGCGCGACCGCTTCCAGTTCAAGATCACCGTCGGCACGCCCGGCGAGGACGAGGAGCTCGCACTGCTCGACCGCTTCGACGAGCGACCCGACCTCGGCCCGGACGACGTGTCACAGGTCGTCACCACCGAGGACATCCTCGCCGCGCGCGACGTGGTCACGCAGGTCCACGTCGCCGACGGCGTGAAGCGATACCTCCGGACGATTGTCGCCACGACCCGCGAGAGCGCCGACGTGGAGTACGGCGCGTCGCCCCGCGCGGCCCTCTCGCTGCTCGCCGCGACCAAGGCCCGCGCGGCGATCCACGGCCGCGAGTACGTCATCCCGGACGACGTGAAGGCGCTGGCTCGTCCCGCGCTGGCCCACCGGCTCGTCCCGAGCGCGGAGGCCGAGCTGAGCGACGTGACCGCCGAGGACGTGATCGCGGACGTGCTCGAAAGCGTTGAACCGCCGGACGGCATCTCCCCGCCGAGCGAAGCCGCGGCTCCGACCGCCGAGGACGGGTAACCCAACCGTTCGGACTTAGAAGCGACGCGTGACGCCGGGTACGTAAGCGTTAGTCGATAAACGGGCAGTACTGTTAATAGAACGACCGCCGTGGCGTCACGGAATGGTAGTGGGGGACCGACTCCGTCGGTCGCTGGCCGGAACGGTCTGGCGCGTGCGCACCGCGCTCGCCGACGTGCTGGCGTCCGACCGAGCCCGAGCGGCGCTCGGCGGAACCGGCGTCTACGACGCGCTGCGAACGCTCGACGGCCTCGCCGTCGACCGGACGCCCGTCGGGAAACCGCCGAACGCGGAGGTGTCTGCAGGAGGTGTCACCTGTACGTTCCACGTCGGGTCGATCCGCGAGTCAGAACTGTTCTGGACGCGGGACGGGCCGCGGCGATACCCCGAGAGCGAGGACGACATGCCGGTGCTGGTCGACCTGTTAGAGCGAATCGAGTCCGACGACGCGTTCTGGGACGTCGGCGCGAACGTCGGCATCTACGGCGCGTTCGCCGGTCAGGTCGTCGAATCGGGTAGCGTCGTCGCGGTCGAACCCCGGCCTGAGAACGTCGCCCGCATCGAGCGGAACATGGCGCTCAACGGCGTCTCGGCTCGCGTCGCGCAGTGCGCGCTCTCGAACCGGACGGGGGCCATGGCGTTCCGGACCACGGGTTCGGACGGGGTCGGCGGGTCGGGGGTCGTGGTCGACGACGAGATGAAACCGCAAACAGACCACGGGGCTTCAGAGACGACGGTCGGGGTCGTCCGCGGCGACGAACTGGCCGAGAGCGAGTCGATTCCGTCGCCGAGCGTCCTAAAGATCGACGTCGAGGGCGCGGAGTACGACGCGCTCCGGGGGCTGGACGGCGTTCTCGCTGACGAGGACTGTCGACTGGTGTACTGCGACGTCTGCTCCGAGATGACCGACGTTCCGGACGAGGCCGTCCACGGGCTGTTGCGCGACCACGGGTTCGAGGTCGAGCGCATCTGGGACTGGCCGTACGGAGATGGCCACTACGTCCGGGCCGAGAAGCGGCGTCAGGGCGACGGCTGGCCGGGGCAGAGCAGTGGCGGGCAGGATTCCAGCGACCGCGGACCGGTCACGAACGAGACGGGAGGAGCTACGGGACGAGGCCAGTCATGAGGACGGTGAGCGTCGTCGTGCCGACCTACGAGCGTGGGGACGTCCTGCCGCGCGCGCTCGACAGCGCGCTCGCCCAGACACACCCCGACCTCGAAATTCTCGTGGTCGACGACGGCTCGACCGACGCGACGGCCGAGACCGTCGCGAAGTACCGCGCCCGCGACGACCGGGTCAGATATCTCGTCCACGAGGACAACCGCGGCCCCTCGGCCGCGCGCAACACCGGCATCGAGGCGGCCGAGGGCGAGGTGGTCGCGTTCCTCGACTCCGACGACGAACTCCGGCCACGATTCGTCGAGCGGTCGGTGGCGGTGCTCGACGAGACCCCGGAGAACTGCGTCGGAACGTACGTGGCGAAGAACGTGCGCCGCGACGGCGACCTCGTCCGGGTTCTCGACGCGGCCCCGACAATCACCGCGGAGGCGCTCGCGTCGACCGACGGCGTCGACTGGGACTTCGTCAGAGCGGGCGGGATGGCCGTCGAGGCCGACGTGCTCGACGAGATCGGCGGGTTCGACGAGGAGATCCGGTACCACGAGGACTACGACCTCTGGCTCCGGCTCGCCGAGCGGTCGTACGTCGTCGAGGGCATCGATGAGCCGCTGTACGACTACCACCTCCACGGCGACCAGCTCACCGACTCGCCCGGGGACGCGCTGTTCGAGGGAACGGAGCTGCTGCTCGAAAAGCAGGCCCACAACCTCTCGGGCACCTTGGAGGCTCGGTACCGCTACGTGGTCGCCCACGACTACGCGCGCCGGGGAGACTTCGAGGCGGCCGCTCGGGAGTTCCAGAAGGCCATCGCGGCGAACCCGCGGCGGCTGATGAACTACTACTACTACGCGACCTCGAAGCTGAGTCCACGGGCGTTCGAGATTCCCCTGTATGCCGTCTCCATCGCTGGCCGACTGAACGACCGGCTCTTCCGGGGGCGAAGCGGTCCGCTCTCCCGGTGAGATGCCCCTCCGAAACGATGACCGATGATTCCGATTCCGACCCGGACCCCGATTTCGACCCTAACCTCGCCTCCGACCCTGACGTTTCCGTGATCGTGCCAACCTACGAGCGCGCCGACGTCCTGCCGCGCGCACTCGACAGCGCGTTAGGCCAGAGCTTCTCCGACCTCGAAGTCGTCGTGGTCGACGACGGGTCGACCGACGGGACGGCCGAGATCGTCGCGAAGTACCGCAACCGCGACGACCGCGTGCGCTCGCTCGCTCACGAGGAGAACCGGGGACTCGCCGCGGCGCGCAACACCGGCATTGAGGCAGCCACCGGCGAGTACGTCACCTTCCTGGATTCGGACGACGAGCTCCACCCCGACCTCGTCGCGGAGACGATGGCGGTGCTGGCCGACCGGCCGACCGACTGTGCCGGCGCGTTCGTCGCCTACGAGGTGATGCGCGAGGGGTCACGCGCGGCGGTTCACGACGCCGAAGGGTTGGTTCGCAGCGTCGAGTCGTTCGACGGCCGGCAGGTGCGGATGGGCGGAACGACGCTCAGAGCGCGCGCGCTCGACGACCTCGGCGGCTTCGACGAGACGTTCCCCTACGGCGAGGAGTACGACCTGTGGATTCGACTCGTCGCGGACCACTATCTGGTCGGGATCGACGAACCGCTGTACCGCTACTACAAGCACGGCGAGCAGCTCACCGCGAACGACGGGAAGATAATCGAGGGCGTCGCGCGCCTCCTCGCCAAGCACCCGGACCTGCCGCCGGCGTACGCGGCCCGACACCGCTACGCCCGGGGACACGCCTTCGCACGACAGGGGCGGATGAACTGCGCCGCCCGGGAGTTTCACCGAGCCATCGCGGCGGACCCCCGGCGGCCGATGAACTACTACTACTACGTCGCGGCGTCGACCTGTCCGCCGCTCGTTCGAGTGCCGCCGAAGCTCGTCGAGTGGGCGCGCGCCGCGAGTCGGGCACTCGGGTAACGACGGATTTCTCCCGCTCGCGCCTGAATCGACTGCGGGTTTTAATCGGTCGGTCGTCGATTGTTGCGACCGTCGACATGCCCACGGTGAGCATCGTCGTCCCGACCTACGAGCGGGCAGGCGTCCTGCCGCGCGCGCTCGACAGCGTCCTCGCCCAGACGTATCCGGAGTTCGAGCTTCTCGTGGTCGACGACGGCTCGACCGACGAGACCGCCGAGGTCGTGGCGGACTACCGCGCTCGCGACGACCGCATCCGGTACCTCGCTCACGATGAGAATCAGGGGCTCGCGGCGGCGCGCAACACCGGCATCGAGGCAGCCACCGGCGAGTACGTCACGTTTCTGGATTCGGACGACGAGTTCCACCCCGACCTGCTGAAGGCGTCGGTGCGAACGCTGTCCGATCTCCCGTCGGAGTACGGAGGCACGTACGTCGCGTACGAGGTGCTCGGTCCTGGCGAGCGAGAGCGGCTACTGGACGTTCGCCCCGACGTTCGCTCGGTCGACGCGCTCGACGGGTATCAGGTGCGGATGGGCGGGACGACGCTCCGCTCGTCGGTGTTCGACGACGTGGGCCGCTTCGACCCCGCGATCACGTTCGTCGACGACTACGAGTTCTGGCTCCGGCTGCTCGACGAGTACGCGCTTCGGGGCGTCGACGAGCCGCTGTACCGCTACTACAAGCACGGCGACCAGATCACCGAGAGCGACGCCGACCTGCTCCGGGGACTCGGGCAGTTACTGGACCGAAAGGCGAATCTCGTGCCGACCGACGACCGGGCGAAGTTCCGGTACAAGCGCGGCCACGCGTTCGCTCGGCAGGGCCGGATGGCTGAGGCGGCCGCTGAGTTCGACCGAGCGCGTCGGCTCGCACCCGACCGGGTGATGAACCACTACTATTACGCCGCGGCGAACGTCGGGCCGGTCGCGTTCGAACTGCCGTTGCGCGCAGCTTCGCTGACGGAGAGGGTCGTCTCACTGACGGAGCAAATCGAGGAGGCGTTCGCAGGGCCGAGGACGTTCGCGGGTTCGACGGTGGCGTCGGGGTCGGACGACGAGCCGGATGGACGCAACGACGAGCAGGGAGGAAGCGAATTCCTCGCTCGCGGTGGAGATCTGGCCGCCGCGAACTGGGAGCGGTTCGCCAGAGCGGACTCGCAGATGGGATTCACGCGGTTCTGGCCAGACACCGACAATCGGGTCCTGCTGTACCACTCCGTTGGCGGCGGGTTCTACGGCGAGGTCTCGCCCGCTCGGCTTCGCCACGACCTGCGGTACCTCGACGAGGAGTATCGGATCGTCGGGCTTCCGGAAGCTATCGACTCCCGGGCCGGCGAGAAGACGGTCGCGCTCACGTTCGACGACGGGTTCCGGGACTTCTACGACCACGTGGTCCCCGTTCTGCGGGAGCTCGGCGTCCCGGCGACCGTGTTCGTCGTGACCGAGTCCATCACCGACCGGGAGTTCGTCCACGACGAGGGGGCGAACTACGAGTACATGACCGCCGGCCAGTTGCGCGAACTCGCCGACGACGAGCTGGTCACGCTCGGGAGCCACACCAGAACGCATCCGGACTTGGGCCGGATCGACGACCGCGAGCGCCTCGTCGAGGAGATCCGCGGCGCGAAAGCCGACATGGAGGCCGAGATCGGGGTGACGCCGACCCAGTTCAGCTACCCGTACTCGGGGAAGAGCGCCGAATCCGTCGCTCTCGTCCGGGACGCGTACCGATACGCGGTCGACGGCGTCCACCGGGAACTCCCCCGGCGGCGCTGGACCGACCCGCACGTGTTCCCGCGGGTGGACGGCGCGAAGTCGTGGCCCCGCGTGCGGTGGGAACTGCGGGACCTCTCGACCGACGTGCTCGGCTTCGAACAGTGGCTCCGACGGCGAGTCACGCGCGGTTCGACCAGGGAAATCTCACGATAACGGTGCCGGGAGTACGCGTACTGCAAAAACCCTTATGCGTCGACTGCAAGTATGAGTGTGCGTCCGGAGCATGTCCGAGTACCCACCGGTCGTCACCGTCGTCATCCCCTTCTCGCCGGACCACACGCCGAAGGGGATGCTGTTCGACGCCGTCGAGAGCGTCCTCGAACAGCGCGGGCCGGTCGACGTTCGCGTCGTCGTCGTGTTCGACCGCGACCACCGTGGGCCCGCGTGGGCTCGGAATCGGGGACTCCGGCGGGCCGACACGCGGTACGTCGCGTTTCTCGACGGAGACGACCTCTGGCATCCGGAGAAGCTGTCGCGCCAACTGGCGCGGCTGTCCGAAACCGGCGCGGGGATGTGCGTCGAGGGGTCGCCGCGCTCGACGCAGGCGTTCGTCCGCGGGGTGTTCGTCGGCTCCATCGAGTCGCTGACCTCCTCTATCCTAATCGACACCGAGCGGGTCGACGTCGAGTTCGAGGAGTCACTGGCGCGTCTGGAGGATTACCTGTTCATGATGGAGGCCGCGTCACAGGCGGGCGTCTGCTTCTGCGAGGACCTCATCACGGTCCGCCACCACGAATTCGGCCTCTCCTCGCGGACCGACCCCGACCTCATCGACCGGACCCACCGCCAGTTCGCTCGCGAGGCCGAGGATCGGGTCCCCAGAGCGCGGCCGTACGTTCCGGAGTTCTACCGGCAGTTCCACGTCAGGATGATCTGGAACCGCTGGACCGAGAACGAGTACGGCAAGATGGTCCACCACCTGCGCACCCTGCTGCGGCGGGCCCCGCTGCATCGATCGCTCCTGACGTGGCTGTCCCTGACGGTCCGGAACTGGGACGTGGTCGCGCGACACTACCTCTCCGAGGATGCCGCCGAGTCAGTCGACGGCTCCGCGGACTCGACGGCATCCGGCTCCCACTCGCAGGTGACGAAGTAGTCGGCAGGGCCGTCCTCGGCGGGCGTCACCGTCGCGGACACCGGCGCGCCGAGGGTCGCCGCCAGTCCGACCGCGAAGAGCGAGGCGACCGGGTGGTCGAAGCGGTCGACCGCCCCGTAGACGCTCCCCGAGATTTCGACCGTCACGCGGCCGCCCGCCGGGTCGGCGTCCGCGGACGCGCTCTCGGCGAGTTCGAAGCCCTCCACGAGCGCGTCGGCCAACTGGGCCGCGAGCGCGGCCGGTCGGGACTCGACGGTCTCGACCATCGCGGACTCGAACTCCCGGTAGAGGCCGCCGCCGGTCGGCGACAGCGAGACGCCGCGCTCACGCTCGTCGCCGGTGACGACGAACAGCGAGTCGAGGTCGTCGCCGTCCGGGACGGCGAACTCCGAGCGGTTGGGGACGAACAGCCGGACTTCTCCATGCCTCGCACGTCCGCTGACTTGCTCACCGTTCGCGTCACTCCCGTCGGCGGATTCGCCTCCCCGAACCGGCGCGTAGACGCGGTCGTCCTGCAGTCCGAGTTCGGCGACCAGTTCCGCACCGGTGGTCGCCAGCGCGGCGTACACCCGTTCGCCGGTGTCGGCGGCCACGAACTGCTCGGGCGTGAGGTAGTAGGTCAGCAGTCCGCCGAACAGCCCGGTGCCTCCGAGCGCGAACAGCACCTCCCGCGACCCGGGAAGCGCGAGCCCGCCCAGCACCGCCAGCGCGCCGATGGCGAACAGCCCCAGCGCGGTGCGCCGGTCGGTGGTCCGCCGAGCGCGAACGTACTCCTCGCGGAGGCGTCGGTTCTCCGCGGCCAGCAGTTCGACCTGCGCCGCGAGGTCCGCGGCCGACTCCTCGGCTGCCGCGTCCGCGACCGACTCGCCGGCAGCCGCGTCGGC
>NZ_QLVG01000050.1 GCF_003382685.1 Halorussus litoreus
CCCGCCGGCGGGACGGCCGCGGCCGCACGCGGGACGACGGGGATAATGGACGAGAGCGACCGGCACGCAGCCGACGAGGCTACTCGAAGCCGAGGGACGCGACGCTCGTCGGGAAGGTCGACGGCGGGAGAAGAAACCGAGACGGATCGCGAGCGGTTCTACGATCGGGATTCGCGCAGTTGCTGGACCGCCGGGATGACGACCCAGAACGCCAGCACGCCGAAGATGATGAACCACGCGGTCACCTCGCGGAGCGCGATGGCGGCCTGTCCGTACGTGTCGAGACCCTCCGGAATCGCACCCCAGAGCTGGGCGTCCTCGAAGCCCGGCGTGGTGTACCAGCCCGACAGCACCATCCAGACGAGCCCGCCACCCGTGAGGACGGCGAGTCCTTTCGCGAATTCGTCAGCCATTGTCTGAATGTTCGTCGGCGTCGTCTTTAGGTTTTCCCATTCCCTCGGCACGGAACCGGGTAGAGAACGCGTAGACGAACGCCCCCGCCGCGATCATCCCGACGCCGAGCACTGCCAGTGGGAGGTCGAGCTCCGACAGCGACAGGCTCGCGCGCTGTGTCGCGGTGTCGAGGACGATGAACCCGCCGACGACGAACGCCACCGCGAACATCGTCGAGAAGACGGTCACGACCTTGTACAGCCGCAACGGTACCTCGACCTCTCGGGCGCGAGTCTCCCCCTCGGAATCGGTCGCGTCGTCGGTATCTGGAGCCATGAAAAACGATGAGACGGAACCGCTACCGCGTTACTTCGGTGGCCGGAGCCGGTAGTACCGCCGGTTGAGGTCGAACATGTACCCCTCGCGCATCGACTTCAGCACCGCGTACGTGATGGTTCCTACGACGACCGGGAGCAGGAACGTCAGGTCGAACAGCAGGTGCGCGTCGATGGGGACGAGGTTCTTGATCGACAGCGCGCTGATGGTCCACGCGAACGCGAGCCCCGCCATCCCGAACGCCGCCCAGAACGGCTGCTCGACCGGCCGGCGCGCGCTCCCCTTGTTGAGGAACGGGACGATGGCGATGATGCCGACGATGACGACGTTGGCCATCACGCCGTACGTCCGGTCGGCCAGCAGCTTCTCGCCGCCGAGGATGGCCAGCTCGGGGTTGAGCGGGCCGAGCTTCAGCAGGCCGAACGACCAGTAGAGATACCAGTCGGGCAGGATGACAGCCGGGGTGGAACTCGGGTCGGCCGGCGGGCCGAGGTGCGGTGGGAGCGTCGCCGCCAGGAAGATGATCATGCCGACGAAGAAGCTCGTCAGCGAGAGGTTGCGGATCATCTCGTGGGGCCACGTCGGGAACGCCAGCACGTCGCGCTCGACGTAGCTGGACTCCTGCCGGAGGTCCTGGTCCTCGCTGCGGGCCCGCTCGAAGTACTCGTAGGTGAGCCGCGAGAGCCCCTGCGTGCGCTGCTTGCGCTCGCTCCACGTCGGCGTCTCGTCGTCCGGCGGGACGATTCCGGTGCCGCCGCCGTCAGGACGTGGGTCCTGACGAGGCCCGGATTCCGCGGAGTCCGAACCGCCGTCTGCCTGTGCCTCGCCGGTGTTGTCGGTTTGTTCGTTATCAGTCATGATTCGTTAGTGCGGTTCCGCGATCCCCTGGATCCACACGATGGCGATGTGGACGCCGATGATGGTGGTCACGACGAACGGGAGGAAGAACACGTGGAGGATGTACATCCGCTGGAGCGTCGCCTGCCCCAGACTGAACCCGCCGAAGACGAGTTGTGCGACCCACTCGCCTGCCAGCGGGATCGAGAGGCTCATCTCCACGCCGATCTGTCCGGCCCAGAACGCCAGCTGGTCCCACGGGAGCAGGTAGCCCGTGTACCCGAACACCATCGTGAGGCTGATGAGGATGATGCCGATGATCCAGTTTAGCTCGCGTGGCTCCTTGTACGCTCCGGTGAAGTACACCCGGAGCATGTGGAGGAACACCGCCGCGACCATCACCTGTGCCGACCAGCGATGGAGCGACCGGAGCATGAACCCGAAGTTCAGATCCGTCATGATGAACGCCAACTGGTTGTACGCCGACGACGGGTCGCCGGTCGTCGCTGGCGCGTAGTAGAACCCGAGCAACGCCCCGCTCACGGCCGCGACCACGTACGCGATGGTCGAGAAGCTTCCGAGCGCGTACAGCGGGTACCAGTACCAGAACTTGTTGTCGAGGTTGTACTGCTCTGTGTGGCTCTTGGGCATCTGGAGGTTGACCCGGTAGTAGAGGGTCTCTAGAATCTCCAGGTAGTCGACGATTCGGAACCGCTTGTCCATCCAGATGAGCGCGGTCAGGAACGTCGTCTCTACCGGCGTGAGGTTCTTCTCACGCATCCACTCGCCGTGGTCGTAGTCGTCTTTGCGTTCGATGCTCATTCGTTATTCCTCCGGCCTCGGTAGCGAGACGAACGACTTCTCCACGATGCTGAACGGGTCGTACGTCGACTGGTGGCACTGACAGTAAATCTGGTCCGCCCCACCGGCCGCCGCAGAGCCCGCCAGCCCCTTGAACGTGGGAACGCAGCAGAAGTGCGTGCACTTGTTCAGGTGCGCGAGGAACCCTTCTTCCGTGCTCGCCGAGAGCCACTCGTTGCCCTGGGCTTGCTCTTCGATGCGCTCGCTCCGGATAACCTCGATGGGGAGCGTCTCGCCGCCGGAAACGTCCTGCGAGCGCCACTTGCCCTGTGCGGGCTTTCCGAGGCCGCTCTGTCCGATTCCGTTGCCCCACGAGCCGTAGTCGTCGAAGTCGTCGACGTGCATCTTCTGGCCATCCTCGACGTTCTCGTTCTGCCAGTCGAACTTCGAGTTGCCGATGTACCGGAAGTAGTTGTCCTGATCGGCTTCGGGACGGACGCCCTTGAACGTCTGGACGCCGCAGTACTGGAACCACTTGGGGCCGTACGTGATGCCGCCGAGTTCCATCTCGGCGACGGTGATTTCGGCTCCGCTCTCCAGTGTTCGCGTCTCGGGCTCCGGGAAGATGCCCTTGAGATACCCCTCCGAGTCGATCTCGAGGGGAATCTGGGGCATCGCCCGCGGAGCGGGACCTCCCGTGTTCTCGACGCCGTAGAAGTCCACGATACCGCCGCCACCGCCGACGGGGTTGGTCGTGGAGTTGACGGCTGCCGCGGTCGCGGTACCGATTCCCGCGAGCGACGCGCTACCCACGACGCCCTTCACGAAGCGTCGGCGACCTGTGCTTGCCGGATACTTGTCGTCATCTGCTGGCATGGTTATTTCTTGTAGTACGGGTACACTGCGCGCTTGAACTGGTCCCACGCGTTACCGAGCGAGTCGACGCCGTCCTGCTGGTCCTGTCGGACGTACAGGTCCTCCCACTTCCGGCGGCGCTTCTTGACGATCATCACGTCGGGCAGGAACTCCTTGCGGTACAGCAACAGGATGAACGCCAGATCGATGAAGATGACCGCGAGAACGGAGCCGAGGTACATGTTTCCGACCGCGGTGTACCCCCAGCCGCCGATGAGTCCGTACGTGAACAGCCCGACGAACACGACCTCGACCACCGTCAGCAGGACGATGGCGATGGCCGCAGCGGTACTCTCTCGCGCCGGCTCGTAGCGGTGGATGTCGCCGTAGGTTGAGCCTGTGGATGACATGTCAGTTACCTCCGCTGGTGTGTGGCGATTCGCCGTACTTCAGGAGGAAGAACGTGTAAATGAGCGAGACGACCATCATCAGCAGGGTCGCCAGCCCGACGAAGTGGGCCTGGAACGCCACGCCCATGTGTTCGGGGTCCTGTTCGGCGGCACCGCCGCCACCGCCGCCACCACCGCCCTCCTGAACGGTGATGGTAGCCGTCATCCCGGCTTGGCGGTGGGGCGTGCAGTAGTACTCGTACGTGCCAGTCGTCTCGAAGGTGTAGCTGTACTCGTGGCCGGTGTTGTACGTCTGGTCGTCGCCGCCCTCGGTGCCGCTCCAGTCCGCGCCGTCGGGCTGGCTGGAGGGCTGGACGTTGTGGTTGTCCGAGTCCCAGACCCATCGCACCGTCGTGCCGGGTGCGATGGTGAGTTCCGCAGGGTCGTACGATAGACTCCCTCCGGGACCGACCGTCACTTCTTCCGTCGGACCGCCACCGCCGCCACCGGCTCCGCTCTCGGTCGCGGTCCCGTTGACGGCGGTCGTGGTTTCGTTTCCGGTGGCAGTGGTGTTGCCGGACGACGTGGTGGTCGTGTCCTGCGCCGCAGCGGCGGTTGCACCCGCTCCCGCGCCGCCAGCGACACCTGAGGCTGCCATCAGGAAGTCCCGCCTCTTCATACAGCCAAAACTCAGGACAGGAATTGCTTAAAGCCACCGATGCCGCCGTAGCCGGGTTTCGACGCGGATTCGCCGGGACCGATTACTCGCCCCGCTCGGACGGCGTGGAGACCGCGTCCGTCGGCCCCTCGCTGGGCCGCTTGCTGTCATCGGACGCTAAATCGTCGTCCTCGTCCGGGAAATCGTCGTCCTCGTCGGATTCTGGGCCGTCCTCACCGTCGGGAAGGAACTCCGGGCGCTCCTCGTCGTCGATGCCGACCGCGCGGAGTCGATTCCGGTACTCCTCGGCGCGGAACCGATCCGAGAGCCGGGCGTTCGCGACCAGCAGGAAGACGAACACGCCGAACAGGAGGAAGCCGACCGCGGCCACGGCGGCCACGAGCGGGAGCGCGAGCGCGACCCACGCGACGAGCAGCGCGACTCCCGCGAGGAGGTGGACCGCCCCGATGATCTGCATCAGCCGATTGCCGAGTTCGCCCGACCCCTCGGGAACCTCAGCAGGGTCGGGGAGTGCGTCGCCCTCCGGCGGGTCGGGCACCTCGTAGCTGTCCATCGACGCGAGCGCGACCGACGGTTTGACGTCCCTGAGGACGGTACCGCTGCCCTCGACCGAACCGTCGGGGTACACCACGGCGTACCCCTCGTCGGAGTACGCGAGCAGCTGTGGCTCGCCGTCTCGCTCGATGCGTTCGAGCACCGCGAACACGTCGCGGTTCGCCACCCGGTTCTGGAGGTCTGCCTCAACCCTGTCGAGCAGCCGCGGACCGGTGATCCACGAGTCGGGGTCGAACGCGGCCTCCCACTCCTCGTAGCTCATCTCCGCCATGTCCCGCGGGCCGAAGTCCTCGAAGTCGTACCGCTCCTCGATGTCCCCGCGGCTGAGTCGGTCCCCGTCTCCGTCGGCACTCCCCGCGCCACGGCTGCCGGAAGCGTCCACCGAGTCGGGAGCGTCGGCGGGGCCAGAGTCGTCCACCGAGTCGGCCGAGTCCGAGGGCTCGCCGGGTGGTTCGCCCGCGGGGTCGTCCGAGGCGTCGGTCATCGTCCGAAACTCACACCTGAAGCCGCATAAGCGCCCCGACACTCGGCCGACAGAAGGGGAATTCGGTCGAGGAAGACGAGCGCCGGGCGCGATATCCGTGCTGGGCTCAGAACGCGTTCCACTCTCTGGACTGGCTGTCCAGCCCACGGACCCGGAGCTCCCGCGCCCCGTCGTCGTCCCGAACGTCGACCCGCGCGTCGCAGAACTGGGCGATGGTGCTGATCACGCGCTCGTCCTGCGTGGTCGGGTCGATGAGGAACACCCCGAGCCCGTCGGCTGCGTCGATGCGGCCGCCGATTGTGTGGACGAACCGCGAGATGGTCCGGAACTCCGCGTACATCAGCAGGGTCGACAGCGAGTACAGGCCCGCGCGCACTCGCTCACAACCGTTGGCGTGGACGTCACGGTACAGCCCCGAGAACTCGATGCCGATGCCGGTCAGGTCGCTCGGGCTCGACACCAGCGCCACGTGGTCGTCGGACTGGTCGCGGCCCTGCTGTCTGCTCACGCAGTCCACGACGCCGTATTGTGAGCCGTTCACGCCACCACAGAGCTCGTCGCACTGGCTCAGGAGCCGCTCGCCGCTCTTGTTCGTCGTGACGAACACCATCCCCTCGTCGCGGTCGTTGCCGTCGGTGACCAGCCGGATCGCGAGCCGCCGCGCACCGCTCATCGCGGGACCGGCGACCAGTAGGTTCGTGCCGGGGTCGACGCCGTCGATGGGGAGGTCGTCGCCGAACCGGTACTTTCGGCGCGCTCGCTGGCTCACGAACGGTCACCTCCTTGTGCGAGAGCCGTGGCCTCCTCCAGTTCCGAGACCTCGTGGCGAAGGTCGATCACGCTCATCGCCACGTCCGCGAGCGTGCTGAGAAACTCCCTGTGGTCGGCCGAGAACGTTCGCGGCTCGTCGTCGTACACGCACAGCGTGCCGATGGAGAGCCCCTCGTCGGTGGTCAGGTTCGCGCCCGCGTACGAACGAATCCCCAATTCGTCGAGGCTCTCGTTGTCCTCGAACCGGGGGTCGGCCTTCACGTCGCCGATGACGGTGACCTCGTCCTCGTCGAGGATGGTGTAGGTGCAGATGGAGTCTTCCCGAGAGGTCGGGGTCCAGTCCGTGCTGTGACAGGCCAGAAACTGCTGGCTGTGCTCCTTGATGAGGTTCACCGAAGCCTGTGGCGCGTCGAAGTGCTGGGCTGCGATATCGGTGATTCGCTGTACGTCGGGTTGGAGCGTCTCCGAGTCGAGTTCGTAGGCTTCGAGCGCGTCGAGGCGCTCGGCCTCGTCCTGCGGGAGCGGGTACGCGGTCTGGGCGGCCGACTCGACGGTGAACTCCACCACGCGCCACAGCTCCTCGACGTCGTCGGGGAACCCCTTGGGCACGAACTCGGCGACGGTCCCGCCCGCCTCGTCGGTCTCGATCTCGGTGCGGTCCGTCTCCGTGTAGAGGACGCAGCCCGCGTCCGGCTGCAGGTCCCGGACGCGCTCGGCGACCTCCAGCCCGTTGCCGTCGGGGAGGTCGTACTCGGTCACCACGCAGTCCACGTCGCAGTCGGCCAGCGTCTCGGTCGCGTCGGCCACCGACTCGGCCGTGAGGAAGGTCACGTCCCGCGCGTGCTCCTCGCCCCCTGCACGCTCCCCGCTCCGGGCGTGCTCACGGACGCGCTCCAGCGCGGCCGCGCGGGAGGGCCGCTCTCGGTCGACGTAGAGGACGCTGGGGTTCGACATCTCGGTCACTTAGCGGAAGGTAGCGCCCGCCCGGGATTAAATTTGGCATATGTAATCCGTCTAACAATGGCGATAGCGGCCGGATTGGTCGTGCGACCGCTTTCGCACGCCTTAACCCGGCCCGCTCCCAACCGCCGCGCATGGTCAGCGACGCCCTGGTTGCGACGGTTGTGGCCCTCCTCGTCACCGCGAGCTTCCCGTTCTACCTCTACGGGGCGTGGTACATTCTCGATCAGGAGGTGGTGACGTGGGACGTACTCATCCACCACCTCAAGTTCATCGCCGTCGGACTCGTCCTGACCACGGGTCCGATGCTGACGTGGATGGCCCCGCGTTTCCTCGACCAGATCGGCGGCCTCTCGGCGCTCCACGTGTTCCTCGGGCTGCAGGCGTACGCGATGCTCATCCTCGCGCTCACGGGCATCGTTCGCATCTTTCAGGTCAAGCGCGGCCACGACCTGTACGAGCAGGACGCGACCGAGCGCGACGTGGACATCGACGAACTCCACGAGAACATGGGCGCGTGGCGGGGCCGGCTCCGCATCGGCGTCGCGGGCTACGTGGTGTTCTGGCTGCTGGCGTGGCTCGTCGGGGTGGTTCGGTATCTCAACAAGTACGTGCTGTACGGGTGAGCGACAGACGAACGTTTTTGTCAGCGTAGCTACGAACGCAGACGTAATGCGCCGGAGTAGTTTCGCGGCCGGTCTGATCGTCGGGCTGCTTCCGACCGGAGTCCTCTACCTCGATGGGTACTGGGACCCGCAACTGGCCGTCTTCGTCTGGGCGTCGTTCACCGTCACCGGTTGGCTCGGAGCCCGCCACCGAGAGAACGTTCGCCAGAGCACGTGGTGGACCGCCCTCCTGGTCGCGCTCGTGATCGGCGGGGCACAGTTCGGCGTCCACATGGACCTTCCAATCGGACACGATCTCACCGTCGCTCTCTGGTTTCTCGTCCTCGGCGTCGGCACGGCCGCAGCGCTGGTCGGCGTCGAGATCGGCGTCAGAGCGAGCGAAACTTCGACGACGACCGCGAACACGATGGCCGACTGACGGTCGAGTTCAGAATCGGAGTCAGTCCCACGCCTCGCCGCTGGCGAGGTCCACGTCGTGGTCGAGCTTCGAGGAGGGACACAGATCCTCGAGCACGCAGTCGCTGCAGTCGGGATTTCGCGCGGTGCAGGTCGCCCGACCGTGGCTGATGAGCAGGTGGGTGTACTGCTGCCAGTCCTCGTCGGGAACGACGTCGAACAGGTCCTCTTCGATGTTCTCAGGGGTTTTTTCCTCCGTAATCGCGAGCCTGCGCGAGAGGCGCTGGACGTGAGTGTCCACGACGATTCCCTCCACCACGTCGTGGCCGTGCTGGAGCACGACGTTCGCGGTCTTCCGCCCGACGCCCTTGAGTTCGGTCAGCTCGTCCATCGTGTCGGGCACCTCGCCGTCGTGCTCGTCGATCATGGTCTGTGCCGACGATACGAGGTAGTCGGCCTTGCTGTTGTGGTAGGTAATGGAGCCGATGTCCTCGGAGAGTTCGTCCACGTCCGCGTTCGCGTAGTCCTCGACCGACTGGTACTTCTCGAACAGGTGCTCGGTCTCCTCGTTCACGCGCTCGTCGGTACATTGGGCCGAGAGCACGACCGCGACGAGCAGTTCCAGCCGGTTCGAGAAGTTCAGCGAAATGGTCGCGTCGGGGTACTCCTCGTACAGGCGGTCGATGACTTCCTCGGCCTGGGCCTTCGGCGTGTCGAGTGGCTCTCCCATGTGGCTGTGGTCGGGTGGCCCGGATTTGAATCTTGTTCGTTATTCCGCGGTGGAAGACGTGAGGGTCGTGGTGGAAGACGCGAAACGGCTTCGCTCTGGAGACTGGGTGTTCGGCGGGACGCTACCCCTTGCTTGAGCCACGGCGTGACCGCAACCGCTCCGCCCCGCACCGCGACCGCAACCGCACGGCACCGCACCGCGTGCGGTGGCGGGGCGGGTACCCACGTGCCTCGGCAGTAGCTAGCTTCGTCGTCACGAAATCCTCCGAGGAGCCCATTCCCGAGCAGAACCCGCCAAGCAGAATCCGTTCCCGAGCAGCATCCAGCCCCGAGTATCGCTATCGGCGTTCCGAGAGTTTTAACCCCGCGACCCACGCGCGTCCACCTATGAAGGCGACCGCGAAGGCCCACCCGATCCAGGGCCTCGTCAAGTACCACGGGATGCGCGACGAGGAACTCCGACTCCCGTACCACGACTCCATCAGCGTCTGCACCGCGCCGAGCCACACCAAGACTACCGTCGAGTTCGACCCCGACCTCGACGGCGACACCTTCGTCGTCGACGGCGAGGAACTCGCGGCCCACGAGGCCGACCGAGTCACGAGCGTCGTCTCGCACGTGCGCGAACTCGCGGGCGCGAGCACCGGCGCAGCTGACCACGCCGAGCACCCCGTCCGACTGGAGAGCGAGAACTCCTTCCCGTCGAACGTCGGCCTCGGCTCGTCGTCGTCGGGTTTCGCCGCGGCCGCGATGGCGCTCGCGGAGGCCGCGAACCTCGACCTCACGCGCCCGGAGATCTCGACCATCGCGCGCCGCGGGTCGTCGTCGGCCGCGCGAGCGGTCACCGGCGGCTTCTCGGACCTCCACGCGGGGCTCAACGACGAGGACTGTCGCTCCGAGCGCCTCGACTCGCCGCTCGAAGACGACCTCCGCATCGTCGCCGGGCTCGTCCCGGCGTACAAGGAGACCGAGCACGCCCACCGCGAGGCCGCCGACAGCCACATGTTCGAGGCGCGGCTCGCGCACCTCCACGACCAGCTCGCCGAGATGCGCGACGCGCTCCGCGAGGGCGACTTCAACCGAGTGTTCGAGACCGCCGAGCACGACTCGCTGTCGCTCGCCGCGACCACCATGACCGGGCCCGCGGGCTGGGTGTACTGGAAGCCGGACACCATCGAGATCTTCAACGCGGTCCGGGACCTGCGCGAGGAGGGCGTTCCCGTCTACTTCTCGACGGACACCGGAGCGAGCGTCTACGTCAACACGACCGCCGAGCACGTCGACCGCGTCGAGGAGACCGTCGCCGAGTGCGGCGTCGAGACCATGGTCTGGGAGGTCGGCGGCCCGGCCGAGATTCTGCCCGAGAGCGAGGCGCTGTTTTAACTGTCGGCAGTCCCAACGTCGGGACGAATGCGAATAGCCGTCTTCGGCGCGGGCTACGCCGGACTGACCCTCGCACGGAAGCTGGAGAGAACTCTCCCCGACGACGTGGAGCTACTGGTCGTCGAGCGGACGGGCAGCCACCTCGTCCAGCACGAACTCCACCGGGTGATCCGCCGGCCCTCGCTGGCCGACGACATCGCGGTCGACCTCGACGAAGTGCTCGACCGCGCGACCGTCCGACAGGCCGAGGTCGTGGACGTGGATTCCGCCGCCGGCGTCGCGACGTTGGCCTCCGGCGAGACCGTCGAGTACGACTACGGCGCGGTCTGTCTCGGAGCCGAGACGGCGTTCTACGACCTGCCGGGCGTCGAGGACCACGCCACGCCGCTCAAGACGCTCGGCCACGCCGAGGAGATCCGGGGCGACTTCCTCGACGTGCTGAACGCCGCTCACACCGCCGCCGCTGACGGCTCCACCACCGACGACACTGACGGCTCCACCACCAACGATACTGATCGCGCCGCCGACGACGACGCGACCGGTCGCGTCGTCGTCGGCGGCGCGGGGCTGTCTGGCGTGCAGGTCGCGGGGGAATTGGCCGCGCTGGCCGACGAGCGTGGGAACGACGGCGTGACCGTCACGCTGCTCGAACAGTTCGACAGCGTCGCGCCCTCGTTCCCCGAGAACTTCCAGACCGCGGTGCGCGAGGAGCTGGAAGCCCGCGACGTGACGGTCCGGACGGGCGCGACCGTGGCGGAGGCGACCGACGAGGCCATCGAACTCGAATCCGGCGAGCGACTCGACTACGACCAGTTCGTCTGGACCGGCGGCATCCGCGGGCCGAACGCGCTCGCCGGCGAGCGCCCCGCGGTCAAGAACACCCTCCGACTCGACGATTCGACCTTCGTCGTCGGCGACGCAGCGCGCGTGGTCGACGCCGACGGCGAGCCCGTGCCCGCAAGCGCGCAGTCGGCCGTGCGCGAAGCGCGCGCGGTCGCGGAGAACATCACCAAGCTGGTCGAGCACGACCGGGCGGGCGACGGGCTGTTCGAGCCCCGGCTCGACCCCTTCGCCTTCGACTCGCCGGGGTGGCTGGTGTCGGTCGGCGACGGCGCGGTCGCGCAGGTCGGGCCGACCGTACTCCGGGGGCGGGCCGCGAAGGCGCTGAAGACGACCGTCGGTGCGGGCTACCTCTCGTCGGTCGGCGCGGTGCGCAACGCGGCGGAACTGGTGAGCGAGGAATTGCACCCCGAGAAGGAGTAGCGACGATTCGGTCGCGGAACTCGACGGTTCGTCCTCAGAGCCCGGGGATGCCGATCGCGCCCGCGTCCACGATCTGGAGCGCTTCGAGCACGACGAGTACGATCCACACCGAGAGCCACGCCACCACGCCGATGCCGATGGCCTTGCCCCAGCCGCCGGGGTACCGCGCGTTGATGACGTACACCCACGCGAGCAGGGCGAGCAACGACGCGACGACCGACGCGATGTCGCCGAGGATGGGTATCCACGTGATCAGCCCGAACAGCCCGGTGATCACCCACCAGACGAGCGCGCCCACGAGCGCGGTCAGGATCGCGTACTCGTAGTCGTTCCGGTCGACGATGACGCGCGCGCCGACGTAGATGCCGAACGCGCCGATGAGGAGGGCCACCACGAATCCGATGAGGAGGTCGAGCAGTGCCATGTAGGTGTATTTGGTCCGAGCGGACTTTTATATGTGGGTGGTACCGAGTCGGTCCGACACGGTAACGGACCCAGAGTCGGGCGTAACGGCGGGTTAGCGTTCGGTCGCGGGGTCGCCGTCGCGTTCCCTTGCGGCCGCCTCGGCCGTAGCGGACTCCCGGCGGGGCGAGTCGCCGTCGCGCCGCTCCGCGACGCGATCGCGCGCCCCTTCGAGCGTCTCGGTTTCGAGCAGCTTCTCGACCTTGCGCTCGAACTCCATTTCGTCGAGTTCGCCCTGAGCATACCGCGTCCGGAGGGCGTCGAGCGCGTCCTGCTTGGACCGAGGAGCGTCCGCTCTGCGATGGTCGGCTCGCGCATCCGAGCGCGAATCGGCGTGGCGGTTTGCCATCGAATCGGGCGAGCCTTCCGAGCGCGGGGTCGAAGCCCCCGCAAGTCCGAGTTCGTCGGTCGCGAGCTTCACGAGCGGGACGGCCACCGCGAAGCCGACCGCGAACACCATCCAGAACCAGCCGTAGCCGAGGAACAGCGTGGTCAGTCCCAACCCGAGAACGAGCAGTGCGGTGAGCTTCACCAGCGCGCTCTCGTCGGACGGGTCCGCCGGATCGGTCATGTGGGGAGTATCGCGATGCTCGACTAAAAGAGTTGGAACGTCGGCGCGCGGAGGGACCCCGAAACACGTCTGCATTCTGTTGGTTTCCCCGCGTCAGTGGGTTTAAGTAACTGGGACGGGCTTGAGGGCGCATGGCACGCGAGATCGCGCTGCTGGACAAGGCGCTCGCCGGAGTGGTGGGCGTCGCCGCCGGAGCGGTCATCGGAACCCGAGTCGTTCGTCACTACCGCGACGCGGACCGTCCGGCGGTCGTCTGCACCGAATGCGGAGAATCACTCCCGGTCGACGACGTGCTCGACCCGACCGTCACCTGCGCCTGCGTCGCGCCGCGGGACTCCCACGAGTTCCGATAGCGGACAGTTTAGGCCCCCGACGCCGTAGGCCCGGGCATGGACGACGCGGACCTTCGCGAGCGACTGGAAGCCCGACTGATGAGCCACGGCGTCTACGTCACGGAGTTGGACTCCGAGGAGGGCCGACTCCGCATCGCGTACGAGACGGCCTCGCCCGGCACCGGCGTCCCCCAGCAGGAGGTCGGCCGAGTACTGAATCGCTTACTGGAAGCCCAGTCGGACGGCTGGGAGCCGACCGACGTGAGAGGCGTGGTGACGGACCTCGACGGCGACGACCGCGGGACGTGGCGGGCCGACCGCGAGTGGCTGGTCGGCCACGCCAGCGGTGACCTCTCGGACGTAGACCTCTCCCAGCGCGTCGTCGACACCATCGAGGAGGAGTAGTCCGGTCGGCCGGTGGAATCGGTCGACGCCGGCCAGTCCACTCTCACGGGAGTCGACCCAGCAGTTCGACCGCGAGCGCGACCCGATGCTCGCGATCCGGATGACGGTCGAAGCGGACGGTGTTGCTCCCGGCGTCGTAGTCGAGCAGTCCTGCATCGGCCAGTTTCGGCAAGTGGACGTGATGCAACGCGGTCGCGACCGTCTCCCGATCGTCGCTCCCGTCGTCGGCCCCGCAAGCCGTCGTCTGTTCGTTATCCGAGAGTATCTGCTCGTCGTGGGAGACGACGTGCTCGACCAGTTCGGACAGTGCCACCGCGTCGTCGTCCGACGATTTGAGGAACGAGACGACGGCGCGGCGACGTTCGTTCGACAGCGCGTCGAAGAGGGAGTCGAGGGGCGCGTCGGAGTCGGCTAATGGCGCGAAAGCAGAGTTGTCCAGTCGATGCGTCTCGGGTGTTGTCATCCATTACTCGGACGCCGCCCGCGCGAATCAGCAGACGGCTTCACTCGTCACGGCGTTCAAGTTCCCGGCTCACTCGACGTCGTCGGGAATCCTCAGCGCGGAGCGGATCAACACCCCGGAGCCGCGCCGGATGCGCTGGGAGACGGCGTTGGCAGAGATGCCCAGCGTCTCGCCGATCTCCTCGGCGGAAGCGGTCCGCGGGATGGCGAAGTACCCCTCCCTGACCGCCGCGACGAGCGCCTCGTGCTGCTCGGCCGTCAGGCCGAACTCGCGCTGGCGCGGTTCGGTCGGGTGCGAGAGGTGGTTGACCTCGAGGGAGTAGCCCTCCTCTTCGAAGTGGCTCTGGAACGACGACACGTCGCCCTCCTCGGCGAACCGAAGCCTGAGGTTCCAGCGGTCGTCTTGGGCCACCGCCTCCACGATGGCGGCGTGGTGGTCGATCATCTCGTGGACGAGGTCGTGGAAGTCGTCGGTCCACTCGAGTCGGTACAGCACTTCGTCGTCGGCGTGCTCGACAGCGTCGGCCGTCTCGACCGTCGGGTCGTCCTCCAGCGCGCGGTGAAAGCGGTCGAAGTCGCCGCCGCGAGTCCACAGGAACGGGAACACCTCCTCCGGGCTGTGGGACGCCAACCGGTCGGCCTCGACGGTCATCTCCGGGACCGCCGAGAGGGCCGATTCCAGCGCGAACGCCTCGGCGGGGATACTGAAGTCGCCAACGACACTCATACCCATAGTGGGGGCGTAGGATTTATAAATTCGAGGGTATTTTTGAATTGCCGAGGGTCGGTCGATGCTTCCGGACGGTCGGTTCTTCCCCGTCGAACGGTCGGCTCTGCGCTCTCGAACGGTCAGTTCTGCTGGCCGAACTCGAACTCCTCGGCCACGTCCTCGCGCTTGAGTTCGTCGATCTTGCGGCGCGTCTCGCTCATGTCGTGTTCCACGTCCGAGAGCCGGTCGTCGAGCACCGACAGGATCTCGCTCTTGACCTTCTCGCTGTCGAAGCGCTCGCGCATCTGCTCCTCGACCGCGGCGGTGAACACCCGGACGAACGCCGCGACGGTGCCGACCGCCCAGAGGACCACGCCGACCAGCGCGAGTGCGAGCCCCGGCGCGGCCGTGCCCGCGACCGACGAGAGGGTCGCGCCGTCTGCAAGCTGGTCGTAGGCGCTTCCGAGCCCGACGACCCAGCCCGCGGCCACGAGCGCGCCCGCGACGAGGGTGGTGACCCCTGCGAGGACGACGTAGTACACTGCCCAGCGAAGCGAACGTTTGGCGTCCATGCGGGAGTGACGCGGCCGATAGGTTATAAACACACCCGATTCCTGTTCGATTCGAAACGGGTCTCCTCTCGGCCGAAACTCGCTCGCGTTCTACTGAACGACGACAACAGGAACCCGACTTCGAGTTAGTTTTTAGCCCACGTGCGGGTCGGAAGGTTCTTTATCGGCTCTCTTGTTCCATTGAACACGCACAATGGCTGTACTCTGGCTGGACGAAATCACCGCGGACGACCTCGAACTGGTCGGCGGGAAGGGCGCGTCGCTGGGGGAGCTCACCGGCGCGGGCCTGCCGGTTCCGCCGGGGTTCGTGGTCTCGGCCGGCACCTACCGCTCGTTCATAGAAGACACGGGTATCGAGGACGAACTCTTCGAGGCCGTCGACGTTGACGCCGACGACTCGGCGGCGCTCGCGGAGGCCCAGTCCCACGCCGAGGAACTCATCCTCGACACGGAGATGCCCACCCACATCCGACAGGAGATCTACGACTCCTACGACGACCTTGGCGGCGGCGAAGCGTTCGTGGCGGTCCGGTCGTCGGCGACCGCCGAGGACCTGCCCGACGCCAGCTTCGCCGGACAGCAGGAGACGTTCCTCAACGTCACCCGCGAGGACCTCGTCGAGCGGGTCAAGCAGTGCTGGGCGTCGCTGTTCACCCAGCGGGCCATCTACTACCGACAGGAGCAGGGGTTCGCCCACGACGTGGTCGACATCGCCGTGGTCGTCCAGCGCATGGTCGACGCCGAGAAGTCCGGCGTGATGTTCACCAGCCACCCCTCCACCGGCGAGCCCCGCATCATCATCGAGGCCGCGTGGGGGCTCGGCGAGGCAGTGGTCTCGGGCTCGGTGTCGCCCGACAACTACGTCGTCGACCGCGAGACCGGCACGGTCGAGCAGGTCACCGTCGCCGACAAGAAGACGATGATGGAGAAAGACGAGGAGACGGGCGAGACCGTCGAGCGCGCGGTCTCGGACGACCGCCGCGAGGCGCAGGTCCTCGACGAGCGCGACATCGAGCGGCTCGTCGAACTCGGCGAGCGCGTCGAGGACCACTACGACGCACCACAGGACGTCGAGTGGGCCATCGTCGATGGCGAGGTGTTCATGCTTCAGTCCAGACCCATCACCACCATCGACGACGGCGAGATTTCGGCCGACGAGAACGCGAACGCTGGCGGTAGCTCGTCGGCGGGCATCGCCGACGGGAGCGGCGCGGTCCAGAGCGCGGGAAGCGGGGCGAGTGGCGGAAGCGCGGGCGGCGCGGGAAGCGGGAACGACGCCGGAAACGCGGGCGGCAAACAGCTCGTCTCCGGCCTCGGCGCGAGCCCGGGCATCGCCTCGGGCGCAGTCCGCATCGTCGGGAAGCTCGACCAGCTCGACAAGGTGGCCGAGGGTGACGTTATCGTGACCGAGATGACCACCCCGGACATGGTGCCGGCGATGAAGCGCGCGGCGGGCATCGTGACCGACGAGGGCGGCATGACCAGCCACGCCGCCATCGTCTCGCGCGAACTCGGCGTCCCGGCCGTGGTCGGTGCCGGCGACGCGACGACCACGCTGTCCGACGACCAGCAGATCACCATCGACGGCGACAAGGGTACCGTCATCGAGGGGAGCAAGGACGCTGGCGAGGAGCGCGACCCCACCGAGGAGGTCCGCCCCACGACGCCGGTCAAGCCGATGACCGCGACCGAGGTGAAGGTCAACGTCTCCATCCCGGAGGCCGCCGAGCGCGCGGCCGCGACGGGTGCCGACGGCGTCGGCCTGCTCCGGATGGAGCACATGATCCTCTCGACGGACAAGACGCCCGCGAAGTACCTCGAGGATCACGGCGAAGACGCGTACGTCGACGAGATCGTCGAGGGCATCCGCGGGGTCGCCGACGAGTTCTACCCGCGGTCGGTCCGGGTGCGCACCCTCGACGCGCCGACCGACGAGTTCCGCCAGCTACAGGGCGGCGAGGACGAACCCGCCGAGCACAACCCGATGCTGGGCTACCGGGGCATCCGGCGGAGCCTCGACCGGCCGGACGTGTTCGCCCACGAACTGGAGGCGTTCGCCCGACTGTACGAGATGGGCTACGACAACGTCGAGATCATGTTCCCGCTGGTCAACGACGCCGAGGACGTAATCCGGGCACGCAACCTGCTGGAGCAGGCGGGCATCGACCCCGAGAAGCGGACGTGGGGCGTGATGATCGAGACGCCCGCGTCGGCGCTCGGCGTCGAGGGGATGGCCGAGCAGGGCATCGACTTCGCCTCGTTCGGCACGAACGACCTCACCCAGTACACGCTCGCGGTCGACCGGAACAACGAGAACGTCGCCGACCGCTTCGACGAACTCCACCCCGCCGTGCTCGAACTCGTCAGCCGCACCATCGAGACGTGCCGCGAGCACGACGTGGACACCTCCATCTGCGGGCAGGCCGGCTCGAAACCACGGATGGTCCGCCATCTCGTCGAGGCTGGCATCTCCTCCATCTCGGCCAACATCGACGCGGTCAGGGACGTCCAGCACGAGGTCAAGCGCGTCGAACAGCAGCTAGTGCTCGACTCGGTGCGCTGACCGCCCTTCGACAGCGAAACTGATTTTCGCGAACACGCTCCTCCCGAGTAAGCTCAACTTAGCCCTGACAATCCGGCGCTAACCCCGGAAAACGTCACGGTACGGTCGCGGCCGTTTATTGGCGAGCGCGCCGGAGTAGACGAGGATGTCCCCGCGCCGAGCCCCGATGGCGGTCGCCCTGCTCGTCGTCCTCGCCGGCTGCGTCGGCGCTGGCGTCTCGCCGCCGAACGCCGACCGGTCGCCGGACGAAACGGCCGCGACCACGTCGCCGGGCGAGACGCCGCCGACCGAGAATGTGGCCGGGAACGCTTCTTCTGCGAACACGACCGGGACCGCAAGCGGAGGGACAAACGCAAGCAGCGAGACGACGACGCAGGCGGTAAATGCGACGACTCCGGAGGCGAACGCCACGCACCCACCGGGCGTGAACGAGTCCGGCGTCGAGGACGCCGAGGCGCTGGTTGCCGCCCACCGGACTGCGCTGAACGACACCAGTTTCGCGTTCCGCTTCGGGGCGAACGTCTCGGTCGGCCCCGCGGTCCAGTGGACCAACCAGTGGGGACAGGTCGAACGGGGGCTCGGCCCGCTGGTCGTCCACTCGACGAGCCTCCGGCGCTTCGAGGACGACGCCACGCGAGTGGGGACCGACCTCTGGGCCAACGAGACCGCGGTGGTGGTCAAGTACCGCGGGGAGGACAGCACCGAACTCCGGCAGTCGAACCGCACCGGCGGTAACGGCGGGGGAGTCGGCGCGTACGACGAGACGTGGGCCCACCTGCCGCGGGCCGACCTCGAATCGCAGGTCACCCAGTCGTGGCTGGTGGAACTCGCGCTGGCGGTCGGCGACTACCGGCTGGCTGGGACCGAGCGCCGGGACGGCCGACTGCTCGCGACGCTCCGGGCCGACGAGCCGGTCGCGGCCGCCAACTACACCGACCTGAACGCCACCCTCGTCGTGGACGGGACGGGCCTGGTCCACTCGGCGTCGCTGACCGCGACCGCGGCGGGCGTCGACGAGACGCGCATCCACTACGAGTTCTCGGTGACCGACCTCGGAGCCACCTCGGTGGTCCAGCCCGAGTGGGTCGAGGCCGCGACCCCGCCGAACCGGACCGCTGGGAACGCGTCCACCGCGACGACTGCGACAACCGCGACGACCGCGACCCCCGCGACCAGCGCGACCACCGCGACAACCGCAACGACCGCGACCACCGCGACCACCGCGACAACCGCGACGACGGACAAACCGCATCGATTCCGCGCAGTGTAACCGACCTCCCGGCGACTTCGCACCGAACGTACAATCGTCGCTTGTACGGGCGGCCGCGCGCAGTTCTGCGCGCGGCCATCCGTACAGCGACCGTGAGTGGTCAGGCCCGCACAGCAACCGCGAACGGACGGGGACGGGAACACTATCCATCGCCGCATCCGCCACGTTCAAGCCCTCCGACCGCAAGCGTCCGAGTATGACACGCTCCGTGTGGCTCAAGGCCGACGACGCGGTCGGCGACTGGGACGCCCGCCGGAAACGCATTACGGCGGGGCTCGAAGCAGGCGTCGACTGGGTGCTGGTCGACGCCGACGACGTGGGACGAGTGCGGGAACTCGGCGACGTGAACGTCGCGGCGTTCACAGACGGCGACGCCGAACTGATAGACGAGGCCGAAGCGGGCTCGGAGCCCGACGCGTTCGTCGTGGGCAAGCACGGCGAGGGCGACGGGACGGTCGACCTCCCCTCGGAACTGTCTGGCTCCGCGGACCTCTCGACGCTCCGGCGGGGCGACGGCCGGGCCGACGGCGCGTACGTCCGCATCTTCGACGAGGAGTACGAGGGGTTCGCCGAGGCCGCGGCGGGCGAAGCCGACTACACCATCGTCGTCGGCGAAGACTGGACCATCATCCCGCTGGAGAACCTCATCGCGCGCATCGGCGAGGAGACCGAACTCGTCGCGGGCGTGACCACCGCCGAGGAGGCCCGCACCGCGTTCGAGACGCTGGAGATCGGTAGCGACGCGGTGCTGCTCGACACCGACGACCCCGACGAGATCCGCGAGACGGTCGAGGTGCGCGACGAGGCCGACCGCGAGACGCTCGACCTCGACTGGGCGGAAATCACGACGGTCGAGCGCACCGGAAGCGCCGACCGGGTCTGCGTCGACACCGGGAACCTGCTGGAGCACGACGAGGGGATGCTGGTCGGGTCGATGTCGCGTGGCCTCTTCTTCGTCCACGCCGAGACCGCCGAGTCGCCGTACGTCGCCTCCCGACCGTTCCGGGTGAACGCCGGCGCGGTCCACGCCTACGTCCGGACGCCGGACGGCGGCACGAAGTACCTCTCGGAGCTCAAATCGGGCGACGAGGTGCAGGTCGTGGACCTCGACGGCAAGACCCGCGAGGCGACCGTGGGACGGGTGAAGATCGAGAAGCGCCCGATGTTCCGCGTCGAGGCGAAGTTCGAAGATGGTGATCGAGTCGAGACGCTGCTTCAGAACGCCGAGACCATCAAGGTGCCGACGGGCGAGGGGCGGAAAGCGGTGACCGACCTCGAAGTCGGCGACGAGGTCAAGGTGTTCCGCGAGGGCGGCGCGCGCCACTTCGGCGAGGCCGTCGAGGAGAACATCATCGAGAAGTAGTCACCGAGAGCGGAGTTTAGCGGACGGTCGAACTGACGAGACAGAAGCGCGAAGCTATCTTTTGAACGTCGGCGCGCGCCGAAGATGAGACGTCAATATCGTCCAAGCAGCATCGAAGCATCACGGTTACGCACGGGAGCGAAAAACACGGAGATCGCGCGTTCGATCGGACAACGCTACCGCGAAAGCGCGTTGCTCTCGGTCGGCCCGTTCGGCCCGTCGCGCTCCGGCAGCGGCGTCGTACACCACTGGCAGAAGTCCAGGTCCTCGTCGACCGGCTTGCCGCAGGCGGGACACCGCTCGCCCTCCTCGGTCTCCGGTTCGTGCTGGAGCGCGATCCAGTAGGCGTCGATGGCGCTGAAGATGCGAACGACCCAGACCGGTAACAGCGCCTCCAGCGGGAGGTCCTGGGTCGCCTGCATCGCGCTGTCGAACGCCGCGCCGATGCTCTCGGCACCGGCGGCCGCGGCGTCGGGGAGCGGGACGAACAGCAGGACGGCGCTCACGGCGAACGCCAGCCACATCGCCGAGCGGAGCCACTTGCGTAGGTAGACGTGGCCGAGTCCGGGCAGGAAGAACGACAGCAGCGCGCCCAGCCACGGACGCTTTCCGGAGTTCGTTTCGGTCACTACTGGCGCGTAGCCGACCTATCTTTATAAATGCTGTCCCCGAGGGGCGCTTTCCGGCGGTTCTCGGCGGTACGCTTACCTCAATTTCTCGAAAATAAACTCGGGCGGTCACCGTAGCTCGTCGACGAGTCGGGCGAGCGTCGCGAGGTCGTACTGGCCCGGCGCGGTGGCCTCGGCGGGGTCGACCGGCGCGTAGCCGATCCGCGAGCCGTAGATGGGCGCGACCGCCCGCGAGTGACGACCCGCCGCGCCCATCGCCATCGTCGCCACGCGTTCGCCCGCCGACGCGAACTCGCGGGTGACCGCCAACAGGTCGAGCACGTCGTCGGCGTCGCGGGCCGTGACGGCGAGTTTGCCCACGTCCGCGCGCTCGGTCGCCTCGTCCAGAAGTCCCCGCAGGTCGTCTCGCGGCGGCGTGCGCTCGAAATCGTGGACCGACGCGATGACGGCGGTGTCGGACCGCCGCGCGCGCTCGACCACGCGGTCGGCATCGGCCACGCGGTCAGCACCCACCTCGCCTTCGGTCTCCCCCTCGCCCCGCGCGAGTGACGTGAGTTCCACGTCGACCGCGCAGACGCAAGCCAACTCGGCGGCCTCGGCGAGTTCCGACAGTCGGGCCGCGTCGTTGTCGGCTTCGCCGCCCTCCCACGTCGCGCGGTTGGTTGCGATGATGGGAAGCTCGCCGTCGTAGTCGTCGAGCGCGGCGAGTGGGTCGACCCCGCGCTCGGCGGCGAGGTCCATCCGGAACTCCACGGCGTCGGCGTGCTCGCGGGCGCGGGGTTCCTCGCCGAGGTCCGAGAGACTGGCGGCGAGAACGAACTCCTCGAAATTCATGTAGTGGTGTGCGGTTCGGGCCACGAAAAGCCTGTTTGTTGAATTTCGGACCGATTCCTGACGGGCTATCCGCCATCGAACGCCCGATGGTCGACCACGTACCGGTCCCCGTCGCGCCGAACGCCGTCCACCGTGTACAGCTGAATCTCTCGCTCCTGCTTGGTCTTCACGCGGAAGTCGTAGTTCTCGGCCTCGTACTTGAGGTCGGCGTCGGCCTCGGCTGCGAACTCCCGATGCGCCGCGAGTCGGTCGCCGACCACGCCGTCCGCGAAGGACGCGACGGCGTCGAGCCGGTCGTCGAACACCTCGCGGAACTCCCGACTGAGTTCGTAGCCGGTCGAGTGCCGCCCGGCGACCATCGCGGCGAGGCTGGTCGTGCCCGTCCCCCAGAAGGGGTCGAGCACGGTGTCGCCGTACACCGAGTACATGTTGACGAGTCGGTAGGGAAGCTCGAAGGGGAACGCGGCCGAGCGCTCGCGGAGATCGTCGTGGCCCAGTGTCTGGGCCTCGCCCTGCACGTCGGTCCAGAGGTCCGAGAACCAGTCGTTGCGCTCCTCCCAGAAGTACGCCGCGCCGTACCGGCGGTCGGCTCCGGTGGCGAACTCCCGCGAGGCCGCGCCGTTCCGGAAGAGGAGGACGTACTCGTGTTCGAGCGTGGGGTAGGCGTTCGGCGGCACCATTCCCGAGCCCATGAACTTGGCGTGGCTGTTGACCGGCTTGCGCCAGAGCACGTCCGGCAGGAGGTCGAACCCCCGCGCCCGAAAGCGGTCGATCAGCTCGGCGTGGTTGGGGTACAGTTGGAAGCCGTCGCCGACGCTCCGGGTCGCGTCGCCCACGTTGACCGCGGCGATGCCGCCCTCGACGAGGACCCGCGCGAGTTCGTCCCACACAGGGTCGAGCGCGGCGTGCATCGCGTCGAAGGCGGCCTCGCCGTCGCCGGCCGCCAGCGAGTCCGCGACGCCGGCGTCGAGTCTCGCGAACAGGTCGTCCCACATCTCGATCATCGGATACGGCGGCGAGGTCACGACGAGTTCAACCGAGTGGTCGTCGAGCGCGTCCATCTCGCGGGCGTCTCCGACGTGGATCCGGTGTTCGGTTTCCATCCGCTGTGTCGACCTCTCTCGGGACCGACAAAATTCTTTTCCGTTTCGGAACGTAACTAGAAAAGCTGTGCAGTTATCGAATCGCCGACTCTACCGCGGAGCGGCACCCGGAACGATGTCCGAGTTCAGACCATCGCGGGGGCCTCTTCGGCCTCCAGCAGTTCGTGGTACCGATTCCGGATGGTGACCTCGCTGATGTCGGCGACCTCGCTGACCTCCGCCTGCGTGGTCTTCTCGTTGGTGAGCAGCGCGGCGGCGTAGACGGCGGCGGCGGCGAGACCGACCGGCGACTTGCCGCTGTGGACGCCCTTCTCCTTGGCGGTCTGGAGCAGTTCCCGGGCGCGGTGCTCGGCCTCGTCCGAGAGGTCCAGCCCCGAGGCGAACCGCGGGACGTAGCTCTCGGGGTCGGCGGGCTTGACCTCCAGATTGAGTTCGCGGACCACGTAGCGGTACGTCCGGGCGACCTCGCTCTTCTCGACCCGGCTCACGTCGCCGATCTCGTCGAGGCTCCGCGGAACGCCGGCCTGTCGCGCCGCGGCGTAGACGCACGCGGTCGAGACGCCCTCGATGGACCGACCCGGCAGGAGGTCCTCGTCGAGCGCGCGCCGGTAGATGACCGATGCGGTCTCGCGGACGTTGTCCGGGAGACCGAGCGCGGAGGCCATCCGGTCGATCTCGCCGAGCGCCTGCTTGAGGTTGCGTTCTTTCGAGTCGCGCGTCCTGAAGCGCTCGTTCCACTTGCGCAGGCGCTGCATCTTCTCGCGCTGGCGCGCGCCCAGCGAGTTGCCGTACGCGTCCTTGTCGCGCCAGTCGATGTTGGTCGACAGCCCCTTGTCGTGCATCGTGTTCGTCGTCGGCGCGCCCACGCGGGACTTCTCGTTTTTCTCCTTCGAGTCGAATGCGCGCCACTCCGGCCCGCGGTCGACCTGATCCTCGTCGACGACGAGGCCACACTCCGCACAGACAGTCTCGCCGTGTTCGGTGTCCGAGATCAGGTTCCCGCTGCACTCCGGACAGGCCGTCTGCTCGTCGCTCTCCTCTCGTTCGACTTCGTCCTCTTCGCCTCGGTCGATCCTCGTTCGTACGTTGGACATGATGGGTTCCTCGTTGACTGGGATGGCGAACGCTACCGGGCAGGGAGAACCTGGAAAACCCCGGACTGAGTTCTTACAGTTGTGTTCTTCCGAAAGGTATTTAATGTTTTCGGAACTTGTTTTCCCGAGTCACGTGAACAGGTCACACGCGAGGGCGTCCCAGCGGGCCCACCTTACGTAAGCGAAGATGTATGCGTCGTTCGCCGGGAGGACCTGTCGAACGGACGATTTAACCCGCAGGGGTGCGAACGCCCCGCCGATGGACGCCGAGAACCAGCGCGTCGTCTCGCTCGCGCCGAGCGCCACGGCGACCTTGCAGGCGCTCGGCGCGGGCGACCGCCTCGTCGGGCGGACCTTCCACTGCGACGCCGACTGCCCGCCGGTCGGCGGCTGGCTCAACCCGGACTACGAGGCGGTCGCCGACCGCGAACCCGACCTCGTGCTGACCGCCGACGACCTGCAGGCCGACGTCGCGACCGAACTCGACGAGCGCGGCCACGAGGTGTTCCACGCCGCGCCCGCGACGCTCGCGGAGGTGATCGACTCGTTCGCGGACCTCGGAGCAGCGGTCGGCCTGCCCGACGAGGGAACCGCGCTGGCCGAGCGCGCTCGGAACCGACTCGACAGGGTCGCGCGGCTCACGCCCGACGCCGAGAGCGAGCAGCCGACCGCCTACTGCGAGGAGTGGTCCGAACCGCCGATGGCCGCGGGCAACTGGGTGCCGGAGGCGGTCGCCGCTGCAGGCGGGCGCTACCCGCTCGTGGACCCGGGCGAGCGCTCGCGCGAGGTGTCGGTCGCGGAGGTCGAGGCCGCCGCGCCGGACCACGTCGTGCTCCACGTCTGCGGCCACGGCGCGGGGGCCGACCCGACGACGATCAGCGAGCGCGACTGGACCCTGCCGGCGATAGAGCGCGGCAACGTCCACGTCGTCGACGACTCGCTGTTGAACCAGCCGAGTCCGCACCTCGTGGAGGGAATCGAGACGCTCGCGTCGCTGTTCCACCCCGATGCTGTCGACGGCTGAACGCTGTTCTCCAGCGATTGCGGCTGTACGCTTACCGGTAGGCGACCGCGACCGCGAGGAGCCCGCCGGCAGTCCCGCCGAGCGCGAGCCCGGTGACGACGGTCCCGCTCGCGCCGACCCAGATGGCCGGGGCGAGCGGCGCGACGAGAAGTCCCGAAAGCATCGCTGCCGCGCCGAGGCGTGCGCCCGTCTCGCGGTCGACGCCCGGCGTCGTGAGGAGGTCCCGGCGGTCGCGGTACCGGACCAGCCACCCGAGCGCCACGCACGCGCCGGCCGCGAGGACGACCGTGGCGGTTCCGAGAACACGACCCGAAACGTCGAGCGCGATGGCAGCGGCCAGCGCGAGCAGTCCGGCCCCGCAGACTCCGAGGACGGCCGCGTTCGAGCGAACTGCCGCGTCGTCGGCCGCATCGACGCCGTACGACTCGCGGAATCGACTGTCGGCGCGCAGCGAGAGCGCAGCTACGACGACGCAGGCGAGGCCCGTTGCTCCCATGAGAGCGACCGCGAATCCGGTTCCCGCGTCCATGGCAGGAGATGGCAGTTCGCGGTGAAAAAGGTGGGTGCGACGAGGCCACTAATCGGGAAGTGCGCGGGGAGCGAAACCGCCAAGTCGACCGGGCGTCTGGCTCTCTCCATGCGAGTCGGCGTCGGCAGCACGAACCCCGTCAAGCGCAGCGCGACCGAGTCGGCGCTCGGGGACCTCCCAGGCGCGTCGGTCGAGTCCGTCGCGGTCGCGTCGGGCGTGAGCGAACAGCCGGTCGGCGAGCCCGAGACGGTCCGTGGGGCGGAGAATCGGGCGCACAACATCCTCGACGCCGGCGACTACGACCTCGGCGTCGGGCTGGAGGGCGGCGTCGCCGAAGTCGATGGCGCGGACGGCCTCTTCCTACTCATGTGGGCCGCCGTGACCGACGGCAAGCGGACGGGATTGGGCGCTGGTCCCCGACTCCGACTTCCCGACGCCATCGCGACCCGAGTCCGCGACGGCGAGGAGCTCGGCCCGGTGATGGACGACGTGCTCGGGATGGACGGCGTGGCCGAGAAGCAGGGCGCGGCGGGCGCGCTCACCGGCGGCATCATCGACCGCGAGAGCGCGCTGGAGCAGGCAGTCGCCGGGGCGTTCGGCCCGTTCGTAACGGAATTTTACGAGTAGCGAAAGTCGTCATCGTCCGCGTTCGAAATCGGGGTTCCGTTCGTCGCGGTCGGGGCGCAGTTCGTCGGGGTCGAAAGTCCCACTGCGGTCGACGTCCACGTCCTCGGTCTCGATCAGCTTCTCGACCTGCCGCTCGAACTCCGCGTCGCCGATCTCGCCGCGGGCGTAGCGGTTCCTGAGCTGGGTCAACGCGTCGTCGGCGTCGGCATCGGCGTCCGACGCGGCGTCGGCGGACGAGCCGCCGAGCGCCGGCAGGAGCTCCTCACCGACGATGGGGATGAGCGGCGTGAGCAGGAACCAGCCCACGACGAACACGAGTATCCCGATCTCCCAGCCCACGAACAGCAGCGCGAGCGTGCCGAGCGGCAGCGTCGCGACTGCGACGATTGCGGTGAGCGCGCCCGTGAGATCGTCGGCCATGTCAGTCGGTACCCGAGGCTGGACAATAATTATTTCGCAGTCCATCGACACGTGGGTCGGCTGGGTGCTCGCGGTGAAGGCGTCCCCCACCGTCAGTCGTTTCTCACAGCCGTCAGTCGTTGGCCGGTTCCGTGGGCTCGGTCCCTGTCCGGACGTCTGCGCTCTCCTCGACCGCGGTGGTCAGCGAGACGTTCAGCCAGAGCATCGAAGCGACTCCGCCGATCAGCGTGACGACGTTCTTCACCGCGTGGTCGAGGATTGCTGCGCCGAGCGCGACCGCGCTGGGGATCGGAGTCAGCCCGATCACGAGCAGGGTGAACGCGCCCTCGTAGAGGCCGATGCCGCCGGGCGAGAGCGGCAGGACCTTGGCGAGGTTGCCCACGCTGACCGCGAAGAAACAGACGGTGACCAGCATCGGGAGCGACAGCGACACCGCCGGGAACGCGGCCAGCACGAGCAGCGCGGTCAGCACGTCGAGCGACCAGATGACGAGGCTCGACGCGCCGACCGAGAGGAACGCCCGCCGATTGCCCGCGACGGTCTGGACGTCGCCCGTGAACCGCTCGATGATGCCCGCCACGTAGTCGGCGTACGAGTCGCTGCTGAACCGGGAGACGGCCGCCCGGACGTAGTTGCGATCCGAGCGTGCGCTGGCGACGATGACCACGACAGCGAGGATGGCCGCCAGTCCGACGCCACCCGCGACGTACACCGCGGTCTGGCCGCTGTCGCCCACTTCGCTCCCTGCTGCTCCCGAGCCGAACAGCGCCGATTCGAGCCCTCCGGTCGCGCCCGTGAGCGCGAGGCCCATCAGGACGACGCCCGCGAGCATCGTGATGGTCAGCAGGTCGAACACGCGCTCGACCGCCAGCGAGGCGAAGCCCGTGGGGTACGGAATCGACCGGCGGGCCTTCACGACGTAGGCCCGCACCGCGTCGCCGGCCCGCGCCGGGAACACGAGGTTGCCGGTCTGGCTCACGAAGATGGCACCCGTCAGGAAGCCCGCGTCCTCGGTGTAGCCCAGTTCTTCGAGGATGTCCCGATACCGGGTCCCCCGGAGGGGCCACGACAGCAGGTAGACCAGTGCGGCCGCGCCGACGAGCGCCGGGTCGGCCGCGCTCATCTGGTCGAGCACCTCGCCGAGCGGGAGGTACTGACCCATCAGCGCGACGGCGACGATGGTGAGGAAGATGCCGGCCAGAATCGACACCCGGCGGGTGATGCGGGGCTGGACCGCGAACTCCCACCAGCAGCGCATGATCTGGCTCCCCATCCCGAACACGTCGCGCACGATGTCGACCTTCGAGTCGCCCTTCGGCATCCAGTCGACCGCGAACTCCTCGACCGCGTACCCACGGCGCTGGGCCCGCACCAGGACCTCGGTGTCCCAGAACCAGTGTTCGTCCTCCACGTCGTCGAGCACGTCGAACAGCGCGGTCCGGTCGAACGCCTTGAAGCCGCACTGGTGGTCGCGCATCTCCGAGCTGAGGAACAATCTGGTCAGGCCGTTGAACCCACGGCTCGCCACGTCGCGCTTGGCGGGGCGGTCGGCCTCGTCGCCCGGCATCCACCGCGACCCGGTCGCGAAGTCGTACTCGCCCGACCGGACGCTCTCGACCAGGTGCTCCAGATGCTTCATGTCCGTGGCGAGGTCGGTGTCGAAGTACACCAGCGTCTCGCCGTCGGCGGCCTCGAACGCCCGGTTCAGGGCACCGCCGCGTCCCAGTCGCTCGTCACTGTGGAAATGTCGAATCCGGTCGTCCTCGGCAGCCATCCGGTCGGCGATCTCTGGGGTCCGGTCGTCGCAGCCGTCCTCGGCCACGATGACCTCGAACGTCCCCGCGGGTAGAAAGCCGGCTAACGTGTCGAGCGTCGTCTCCACGGTGTTCTCGATGGTCGCCTCCTCGTTGTACGCCGGGAGGACGACGCTCACTTCGACTGCGCGACCGCTCATTATCGAGTGACTCAGTCCCGCCGCCTAAGTACCTTCTGCTCCGTTCCAGCGTCTTCGAGCCGGTAGGTCGGCCTTTGCTCTCCGGTCGGATTTCGACTGTCGAGAAACCCGACGTGGACCGAAGTCGTGGGCCCGTTACTCGCAGAAATGGGAGCTTTCGCGACGATAGAACGCGCTCGGTGGCCCGTTGTTCACCCGACGGAGACACTGTTCCCCGGGCGGAGATTTCGGACCTGCCCTCGGACAGACGCTCGATGGCCGTACCGAAACTCCCGATTAACCAGCCGTACCAACACCCCCGTCCGGGGTGGTTTCGTTCACAGTTCTTTTCGGTAAAAGAGCATGAGTGCGCCGGGTTAACTCCACGTACCAAATCCACTAAGGCGGACTCCGTCCAAGCTGGAAGTACGTCATGAGCACCACCGCGACCGCCAGCGCGACCACCCTGACCGACAAGCAGCAGCGAATCCTGCAGTACCTCCGCAAGAAGGGCCAGATGAAGACCTACTTCAAGTCCCGACTCATCGGCGACGAGCTCGGGATGACCGCCAAGGAGGTCGGCGCGAACATGACCGCCATCGCCGAGGGCGAGTTCGACGTGGACGTCGAGAAGTGGGGCTACTCGTCGTCGACGACGTGGAAGGTCACGGCCTGAACGCGCTCGATATCGAATCCGTCGTCACGCACCGAACCGCGATCAGGTGGACTACTGGTACGCTCTGCGGTCGGGCCGCTCGCAGGTCCCTCGTCCGCCCGCAGGTCCCCGCCGTCCGCCCTCCAATCGCCCCGTTCACGACGGTTCCGTTTCCTCACGCCGCTCCCTTCCCTTCGATTCGCCGCGGCCGGGCGAGCGTGCGAGCGTGCAGTCGCACGCTCGCCCGGCCGCTCGGCTCAGATCGACGGTCCAATAGCCACAATCGGAGGCTTCTGTACTTTGGAGAGCGCTACCTAACAGTTTCCAACCGAGACTATCGCGGCGTCTACCTCTCCAAGAGAACTGCGAGGTGAGCGACGGGCTACGGATCGAACGAGATGAAACTGTCTGCCTGCGCGGCGAACGTCGCGGCGCGCTCGCCGAACGAGTCGGCGTACCTGACGAGCAGAGTGATGACCGTCTCGGGGCGGCGGACCGCATAGCCGTCCTCGCGGTCGAGCAGGCCTGCCTCTTCGAGGTCGGTGGCGTACTTGCTCACGGTCGGTCGCGACACGTCGAGGACGTCGGCCACGTCGCTGCCGGTGGCGTCGGGGTCGCGCAGCAACTCGACGAGCATCCCGCGGGGCGTCTCCCGCCGGAGGTAGCCCAGCGCGACCTGCTCGAAGGAGGAGAACTGGCCGGCGGGATAGAAGCGCCGATAGTCGCCGTCCCGGCGGCTTTCGACCGCTTCGGCGTCGACCAGCTGGCGGAGGTGGTGCTGGGTCTCGCCGGTCCCGAGCTTGAGGTCGTCGCGGACCTTCGAGAAATGCGCGCCCGGCGTGGTCGCCACGTAGCCCGCGATGGCGTCACGGGCCTCGCTCTCGCCGCTGTCGGCCTCGGCACCGAACGACGCCAGCGGCGTCGCGGCCCCGAGGACCGCGAACCGACGGAGCGTCGCCCGCTTATTTTCATCCACTTCGGAGCGCTCAACCATCTACAAAAGGAGAATCGGCGTGGAGCACTAAAACGTCTTCGGCTCGGGAGTCGGTCACACGGCCGAGAGGTCCGAATCGCCGACGACAGGCGTCGAGTGGCGGGTTCGGGTCGAGTTGTTCTCGAGTCCTTTCGAACGCCAGTAACTACTGGATTCAAATAGGGTCGGAAAACGAACGGCTGGTGGCAGTCGGGAAACGGGCAGCGGACGGCTGCGGAAAACGAGAAGAAACGCCGGATTACTCGACTTCTTTCTCCATCTCGGCGTCGAGTTCGGCCTGCACGTCTTCCATGTCGGGGTTCTCCTCGTCCATCTCTTGGATGACCTCGTCGGGGCTCTTGATGTCGGCCGGGTCCTCGCCCTGCTTGATGGCCTCGGCCTCCTGCTCCATCGCTTCGACGTCCATCTCGGCTTCCTCGTCGATCTGGCCGAGGATCTCCTCGATGTTGTCGAGGCCGATGAGTTCGCGCGTCTCCTCGTCGAAGTCGAGGCTGTCGAGCTGGTCGCCGTCCGTCTCCACGTCGCTGCCGGTCAGGTGCTTGCCGTACCGACCGACCAGCGAGGACAGCTCCTGCGGGAGCACGAACGTCGTGGACTCGCCCTGCCCGATGGATTCGAGCGTCTCCATGCCCTTGTCGATGACCGCGCGCTCGCCCATCGACTCGGCGGACTTCGCGCGCAGCACGGTCGACACCGCGTCACCCTGCGCTTCGAGGATCTGGCTCTGCTTCTCACCCTGCGCCCGGATGATGTTGGACTGCTTGTCACCCTCCGCCTGCTCGATGGCGCTCCGGCGCTCACCCTGTGCTTCCAGAATCATGGCGCGCCGTTTGCGCTCCGCGGAGGTCTGTTGCTCCATCGCCTGCTGGACGTCCTTGCTCGGGTTGACCTCCCGGACCTCGACGCTCTCGACGCGGATCCCCCACTCGTCGGTCGGCTCGTCGAGCTCCTGGCGGATCTTGGCGTTGATCTGCTGGCGCTTGTTGAGCGTGTCGTCGAGTTCCATGTCGCCCAGCACCGCACGCAGCGTGGTCTGGGCGAGGTTCGAGACGGCGCGCTTGTAGTCTTCGACTTCGAGGAACGCCTTCTTGGCGTCCATGACCTTGATGTAGACGACGGCGTCGGCGGTCACCGGCGAGTTGTCGCGGGTGATGGCCTCCTGTCGGGGCACGTCGAGCGTCTGGGTCCGCATATCGAAGCGGTGGGTCGCGCTCACGAACGGCGGCACGAAGTTGATACCCGGTTCGAGCAGCTTCCGGTACTCGCCGAACACCGTCAGCGCGCGTTTCTCGGTGGCGTCGACGATCTCGACCGACTGCCAGATGGTGATGACGGCCAGCACGAGGACCAGCAACGCGACGACCGTGAAGCCCTCGAGCGCACCCGTCTGTAGTGGAACGAACATACTCGACTGTTAGAAAGATGTAGTGTTAAGCGTTCCCCTCGCCGCCGGCCGGAAGCGGGGCGCAAGCTTGCGGACGCAGGTCTCGCACGTGCTTTCGATGCAGGAGCAGCGCGTCACACACCTTCGGTGTCGGTCTCGCGCTCCGGTTCGGGTTCGGTCTCCGCGGCGTTCCGGCCCTCCCGGAGTTCGCGGTCGATGGGGTCCTCGATGGCCTCCAGCGACTCGACCGTGACGACGTTGCCGCCGCCGGGGTCGACCACCATCACCTCGGTCCCCTCCGGAATCTCGTCGCGGACGCTCCGGGCGGCGTAGTAGGGGTTGAACCCGCCTTCGAGGAGCTTGATCTGGCCATCCTGGGGCGTGACGCGCTCGGTGACGCGGCCGGTCTTGCCCTTCAGCGAGTCGGAGTCGCTCGTGCGCGCGACCCCCTTGCCGCCGTAGAGGTCGAGCTCCCGGTAGCCGTACAGCGCCACCGCCCCGAAGGCCAAGACGAGCGCGGCCAACAGCAGCGGCGACGCCAGCGGCCCGAGCAATAGTCCGACCAGCCCCGCGAACGTGAGCGCCACCCCGAGCACGATGAAGTGCGCACCCGGAATCAGCGCCTCGGCGATGGACAGCCCGACGCCTGCGACGAGGAGCAACAGCGGGAGCGATTCCAGCAGCGGTGCCATATCCACGTCTTGGTAGTCGGCGCGGTTAACGTTTTGCAGTCAGTTTGCAATCCTCCGGAGAACAGTGTCGGGGTCGAGCGCGATGGTGGTCGCAGTCATCCCGGACGGCCGGGCGACGACCGACCCCCAGTCATCCCGCGACGACCAGAACCAGGCGAGCGAAGACGAACAGCATCGTCGCGATGCCGAGCGTCACGAACAGGACGTTCTCGGCCGTCGGGGAGCCGGGTTCGATGGGTCCCCGTTCGCGGCGGTCGGGTTCCTCGTCGGGGTCGTCGCCCTCCGCGTCCTCGCCGACCTCGTCGATGTCGTACTTCCACTCCGACATGGCTTGGGGTAGCAGGTCGAACGTCAAAAGGATTGGCTACGGGGTGCGATTGCAAGTGGGCTGTCCTGTGGCTGCGAAAGTCGGAGCAAACAACCGGTAGAAAGCCCGCGCGAGTGCGCGGCCCTTTCAGTCCCACCCGGTAGTTAGTGTCACCGAGCGCGTCCCCGTAGTTAGTGTCACCGAGCGCGTCCCCGTAGTTAGTATCACCGAGGGCGAAAAGTCGAACGGTCAGGTCGGGGCGAGTCAGACGGTTAGGTCGGAGCGGGTCGCGTCGAAGACTACGCTTGCTGTCGGTTACGGCCGGTCGGCGTGGGTCACGTCGCCCTCGTACACCACGCCGCGCTCGGCGTCCAGCGTGACGGTGTCGCCGTCGTGGATGGCCGGGTCGAGCGGCGCGCCGCTGACCATCGGTACGTCGAGCTCCCGCGCGATCATCGCGGGGTAGCCCGTCATCCCCGCCCGAGCGTCCACGATGCCGACGAGTTTGCCGGGATCGCCGTCGAACTCGCCGTCGAACTCCGGCTCGATGGCGAGGATCGACCCGTCGGCCACGTCCGAGAGGTCGCCGGTCTCCGTGCGGGCGACCGGGCCGGCGATCCGGCCGCGGACCACGCTCCGGCCCGTGGCGATGGTCTCGGCCGCGACGTGGACCTTCAGCATGTTGGTCGCGCTGGTGCCCTCCAGTTCCGACATCATGCCCGAGAGTACGACCACGGTGTCGCCGCTGTCGGCCGCGCCCGCGTCGAGGGCGGCCTGCACCGCCTCGTCGATGACGTTGTCGACGCCAGACGAGAGCGGCGTGTAGCGCGCGTCGACGCCCCACGAGAGCGCGAGTTCCCGGCGGACCCCATCGTTCGGCGTGGCCGCGACCACGGGGACCGCGGGCCGGAACTTCGCGACCTTGAGCGCGGTGTAGCCCGACTCGCTGGCGGCCACGACCGCCGACGCGCCGATGTCGCGGGCGAGGTAGCGCGCCGACCGCGCGAGGGCGTCGGTCCGGGCGTCGTCGGCGGGCGGGACGCGCTGCTCGCGAATCTCGTCGTACTCCGCGCTCTCCTCGACGTCCCGGACGATGCGGTCCATCGTCTCCACGACCCGCACCGGGTGGTCGCCGATGGCAGTCTCGCCCGACAGCATCACGGCGTCGGTGCCGTCGAGCACTGCGTTCGCCACGTCCGAGGCCTCAGCGCGCGTGGGCCTGCGTGCGTGGACCATCGAATCTAGCATCTCGGTCGCGGTGATGACCGGCGTGCCGGCGCGCTGGCACTGCCGGATGATGCGCTTCTGGATCATCGGCACGTCCTCCAGCGGGCACTCCACGCCGAGGTCCCCGCGCGCGACCATCACACCGTACGCGGCGTCGATGATATCGTTCAGGTTCTCGACCGCGCCGCGGCGCTCGATCTTGGCGACGATGGGCAGGTCCGCGCCGAGGTCCTCGAGCACCTCGCTAACCTCCAGCACGTCCGCGCCGCTCCGGACGAAGCTCGCGGCCACGAAGTCGACGTCCTTCTCGGCGGCGAGTTCGAGGTCCCGGCGGTCCTTCTCGGTCACCACGTCGAGGTCGAGCTCCACGCCCGGGACGTTGACCCCCTTCCGGCTCCCGAGGTCGCCCCCGGACTCGACGCGGGCGACGACCGAATCCTCGCCCTGGACCTCCTGGACAGTCGTCTCGATTCGCCCGTCGTCGAGCAGGATGCTGTCACCCGGTTCGACGTTGGTGACGGAGTAGCTCAGCCCGACCTCCTCGGGCGTGGCGGTGTCGCCCGCCACGAAGCGGACGGTCGAGTCGGTTTCGAGGTGGATCGGGTCGTTGACCTCGGCGGTCCGGATCTCGGGTCCCTGGAGGTCGAGCATCACCGCGAGCGGGTCGGTGGTCGAGGAGTCCACGTCGCGCACGCGGTCGACGATTTCGGCACGGTCCTCGCGACTGCCGTGGCTCGCGTTCAGCCGCGCGACCGACATCCCGGCCTCGGCGAGCCCTCGGATGGTTCGCCGGGAGTCGGAGGACGGTCCCAGCGTACACACGATCTTCGCGCTTCTCATGGGTCGGCGTACGCCCGTCCGTGGCAAAAACCCCCGGTGATTCGTCCGGATTTACTCGCGACTAGATTGTTTAGCTAGCCGCAATCGCCTTATTCCATCGCCCCGAAGGCGACAGATATGCCGAAGTACGCCTCGCTGGTCGACGTGCGCAAGGACTTCCAGAACCCCCAGGAACTCACCTCGATCTGGGGCGACATCCGCGCCGACCTCGAAGAGTTCGACGCCGACCTGACCGACACGTACGCCGTGCTCGGCGAGTACGACTTCCTCGTCATCATGGACGCTCCGGAGCGCGACGCCGCGTATCAGGCCGGCATCGCGCTGGAACGTCACGGCCTCGACGCCCAGACGATGGAGATCCTCCCGACCGAGCAGCTCGCGCAGGTCGTCGAGGACGTTTGAAGTCGTCGAGGCCGTCTGCGGTCGACGGCCGTCGACCACAGACGGCCTCGACGACGGCAGGTCGGAGCCCCACGTGACGGCAGCCAGAATCCGCTACGCCGGCTTGCGCGCCCGCATCAACACCTTCACGTTGCTGAACTCGACCACCTCGTCGTCCTCGACTTCGACCTCGTAGGCGTCGGCGGCCTCCGGCGTCCGGACCAGTTCGTCCAGTCGCTCGCGGTCGGCCGCCAGCGGGTCGGTCCGGTCGACCCAGTCCGCGAAGTCGAGGTCGATGCGGCCGACCGTCGACACCTCGATTTCGAACCCCCCGTCGCGGAGCCACGCCGCCCACTGTGACTGGGGATGGGCCTTCACGTGCGAGCCGTCCCGCAGGGTCTCGAACCGGTCGGTGAAGTCCGCGAGCTCCGAATCCTCGGGCGCGGCCACGTCCTCGAACGCGAACGTCCCGCCGGGCGCGAGCACTCGATAGACTTCTCGCACGAACGCTTCGGGGTCGGGGAAGTGATGAGCAGCGACTCGGCAGGTCGCGGCGTCGAAGCTCCCGGTGCGGAACGGCAGCCGCTCGGCGTCGGCCACCGCGCCCGCGACGGGAAAGTTCGCGGTCGCGGTTCGGACCATCTTCGGGGTCGCGTCGGCCGCGACCACGCTGGGGACGCCCGCCTCGACGAGCGCGTTCGCGGTATGGCCCGCGCCGCAGGCCACGTCGAGCGCCCGCGAGGCGTCGGCCGACCACTCTGCCAAGGTGTTCAGGTCCTCGCCCGCGCGATGCACGTCGCTCGCGAGGTAGGCGTCGGCGGCCTCGTCGAACGACGACATCGCCTCGCGCTTGGCGTCGCGTCCGGCGTCCTGCCCGCCGTCGGAGTTCATACAGGACGGTGAATATCCGACGGTATGGGTGTGCCGGTGCGCGCAAGAATCGTGAGTGACGGATGCAGTCGACGGAACTGCAAATGGGAGAAGACCCGCGGAACCCGCTACCGCACCTTCGTCCCGGGTTCGCTGTCGCCGTGAGTCGTCAGCAGGTCGGCGTCCTCGCCGGCCGCGAGCACCATCCCGTTGCTCTCGACGCCGAACAGTTCGGCCTTTTCGAGGTTCGCTACGACGACGACCTTCGTGCCAGGTAGCGCGTCGAGGTCGTGGAGCTGCTTGATGCCCGCGACGATCTGGCGCGTCTCGACGCCGATATCGACTTCGAGGCGCGCGAGGTCGTCCGCGCCCTCGATGCCCTCGGCGCTCTCGATTCGACCGACTCGGACGTCGAGGTCCTGGAACTCCTCGAAGCTGATGCGCTCGTCCGCGATGGGTTCGATGTCGGTGTCGTCGGTCATGGATTCGTTCTCCTCGCTTTCGTCGGATTCGTCCGCGTCGTCCTCAGTTGCTTCGGTCGCGGCCGCGACCCGCTCTTCGAGCTTCTCGTTGAGTTCCGCGACGCGGTCGTCCTCGATCTTCTCGAACAGCTCGTCGGGTTCGCCGAACTCGCCCGGCGGGGATTCGAGACAGGCGTCGAGGGTCGCGTCGTGGACCGACCCGTCCTCGCCGAGCTGCTCCCAGAGGGTCTGGGCCTTCTCGGATAGGATGGGAGCCGAGAGGACCGCGACCGCCTTGGCGATCTGGACGCAGTCGTAGATGACCTGCTCGGCGCGGTCCGGATCGTCGTCGGTGAGGTGCCACGGCTCGTTGCGCTGGATGTACTCGTTGCCGAAGCCGGCCAGCGCGACCGCGGCGTCGCCAGCTTCCTTGAGCGAGTAGTCGTTGATGGCCGCCGCGAAGTCGTCGACGGCCGCTTCGATGCGTGACTCGACCTCCGCGGAGGTCTCGGCGTCGGGCGCGCCGTCGTAGTTCCGGGCCGCAAAGAGGAGGCTCCGGTAGACGAAGTTGCCGAGCGTGCCGACCAGTTCGCCGTTGACACGGTCCTGGAACTTCTCCCACGAGAAGTCCACGTCGTGCTGGAAGCCGCCCGTGGTGGTGAGGTAGTACCGGACGAGGTCGGGGGCAAGGTCCTCGTCGAGATAGTCGTCGGCCCACACCGCACGATTCCGACTGGTCGAGAACGCGTCGCCGTCGAGGTTCACGAACCCGCTGGCCATCACCGCGCGGGGCTCGTTGTAGCCCGCGCCGCGCAGCATCGACGGCCAGAAGATGGTGTGGTGTTGGATGATGTCCCGGCCGATGACGTGGATCAGTTCGCCCTCGCCGTCGCGCCACGGCTCGGCCCAGTCGAAGACGTCCGGCCCGACGCGCTCGCTGTACTGCTTGGTCGAGGAGATGTACTCGATCGGTGCGTCGACCCAGACGTAGAGGACGAGGTCCGACGGCGTCTCCCCCTCTTCATCTCCGGGGTAGTCGATGCCCCAGTCCATGTCGCGAGTGATACACCAGTCCTGCAGGCCGCTCTCGATCCACTCGCGGGGCTGGTTCTTCGCGTTGCTCGTCCCTTCGAGCCGGTCGAGAAAGTCGGTGAGGTAGTCGGCGAACTCCGAGACGCGGAAGAACTTGTGGGTGCGCTCGCGGTACTCCGCGGGGTTGCCCGAGATGGTGGAGACGGGCTCTTCGATCTCGCCGGGTTCGAGGTGGCGGCCACAGCCCTCGTCGCACTCGTCGCCGCGGGCCTTCTCGCCGCAGTAGGGGCAGGTCCCCTCGACGTATCGGTCCGGGAGCCACTGGTCGTCCTCGGGGTCGTACGCGACCTGGATCTCCTTCTCGTAGACGTACCCCTTCTCGTCGAGCGTCCGGACGATGTCGGTCGTGAGTTCGGTGTTGGTCTCGTCGTGGGTGTGCCCGTAGTTGTCGAAGTCGACGTCGAACTTCGGGAACGTCTCCTCGTACTTCTCGTGGTGGTCGAGCGCGAACTCCTCGGGCGAGACGCCGGCCTTCGTGGCGTTGACCGCGACCGGGGTCCCGTGCATGTCCGACCCCGAGACGAACGCGGTGTCCTGTCCGAGCGTCTCCAGCGCGCGGGCGTACGCGTCGCCGCTGACGTACGTCCGGAGGTGGCCGATGTGGAGGTCGCCGTTGGCGTACGGCAGTCCACACGTCACCACCGCCGGATTCTCCGTGGGGAAGTCGTCGTGGCTCATACTATCCAATCCTCCTTCGCGGGTGTAAAACCCGCCGATTTCCGTGTTCGGGCATCGTCACTGGGTGTCGATTCGATACAGTTGTCGAGCGGTTCGACCGCCGAGATTCGACCGTCGAGTCGAGTTTCGCCACCGCGAGAAGCCGTCCGCGTGTCACGGTCCGGCGGGTCCTCCCGACGTTACGCGTTGCTCCGCGAGCGCATACGCATAGCGCGGGCGGATGCTGTCGAACGGCCGAGCGCGCGGACGTGTCCGCGCGCTCGACCGCTTCGGGTCGAGTGAACCGTGACTGGCACGCCCGAGAGTTGGGCGGCCCGATAGTTAAGCGTTCGTCCGGCGTACAAACCCGGCACGTCTTCCGATGGGCAACTTCGACACGTCCCCGCCGCCGGGCCGCGAATCACCGTCCGACGGCGAGGACGTGTCGAAGTATATATTAGACCGATTATGAAAACCCTGATTACGGATATGTGAGTACGCGGAACCAACGTGACATCCCTGTCGTCCGACCCACCGGATGGTTCGGCCGTGCTCAGCCGCCGGAGGATGCTCCGCTCGGGAGCCGTCCTCACCGGGGGTAGTCTCGCGCTTGGCGGAACGGCAGTCCGGCCGGCCTCGGCCGTCGGAGAGGACAGCTGGCCGATGCAGCGCTTCGATCCCGGGAACACGGCGTACGACCCCGACGGCACCGCGCTGAAGAGCGACGCGACGGTTCGCACGGCGATGACCGCCCCGGCCGGGTTCGGCAACGATTACCTGCTGGCCGACGGCACGGCGTACGTCTACGACGCCGACGAGGGGAGCGTGATCGCCATCGACCTCGTGACCGGCGATTCGCTGTGGACGAACGAGATCGCCGACCAGCAGGTCGTCCCGGAGTTAGTCGAAACCGACCTGCTGGTCTGCCGGTCGGTCGACGGGCCGACGTACGTCCTGAACCGCGACACCGGCGAGGTCACGGCCGAGTTGGCGACCCCGCGAGGCTTTCACCTCGGCTACGCCGGGGGCGCAGAGTGGTTCGCTCCGACGGTCGACGGACGGGTAGTCGCCGGACGGGCGACCGCCGAGGAGTTTCGCTGGACCGCCGACATCGAGGGCATCGGCTTCCGGCCGGCCGTCGACGGCGACCGCATCTACGTCGCGACGGTCGCGGGCGTCGCACCCGAGGACGTGAATCTCGAATCCCCGAACGAGATGGACGCCTCCGGGCGGCTGTACGCAATCGACCGGTCGGACGGCTCCGTGGTTTGGGAGGTCACCCACGACGGCGTCGGCGTCAGGCCGGTCGCGGTCGCCGATGGACAGGTCTACTGGCCCCGAGCCGACGGCACGCTGGCGGCCTACGACGCCGAGACCGGCGACGAGCAGTGGACGTTCACCGGCAAAGGCGGATTCAACGCCGCGGTCGCCGTCACCGACAACGCGGTGCTGGCGGGCAACGACGACGGCCGACTGTACGGCATCGACCGCGAGTCCGGCGACCAGTTCGCCCAAGCCGGAATCGGCGAGCGAGTGCGCGGCGCGCCGGTCGTCCTCGGGCGCACGATGTTCTTCGGCACGGACGACGACGCGGTGTACGCCTACTCGCTCGACGACGGCGAGGTACTGTGGGAGTTCGAGACCGACGCGCCCGTCCGGTCGCTGACCGCCGGGGACGAACACGTCGTCGTCGGCTCGACCGAGCGCTGCTACGTCATCGGGCCGAGCAGCGGCGTGTCGACTGGCGGCACGGAAGACGGTGGAGGTTCTGACGCAACCGAGACCGGGGACGGTGAGGAGACCAATCGCGGGTTCCTGACGAACGACCCCGACTCCGAACTGTCGTTCCTCGACGATCCCGTGACGCTGACGTGGGCCGGAATCGCGGTCTCGATCGTGGGCATCGTGATGCAACTGATCGGCGAGCAAACCTGATTCGAGAGGAGACAATGGCACGAGGACTTCCCGGCGTCTGGAGCACGGTACTGAGCATCCCATTCCTGGCGAGCGGCGCAATCATCTACTTCGGGGACACGCCGTCCCCGGAGCTGTTGGGCGCGCCGCTGCTCGTGTTCGGCGCGTTCGTCGTCGCGATGGGGTGGTACGTCCACCTCGTCGCGGCTCCGCCCGAGCCGAGGCTTCGTGACGAGGAGGAGATCATCGACACGCGCCACCCCACGCAGAAGGCTCCGCTCGCGAAGGTCGGACTGAGCCTCCCGTTCCTGTTCGCGGCCGGCTTTCTCATGTTCTTCACGACCCAGCCGTACGTCTACCCGATGGGCGCGTTCGTCGTCGGCCTCTACCTGCTCTCGACGGGCATCCTGACGTACTGGACCAACTCGCTCACGACCTACTACATTACCACCGAGCGAGTCATCAACTCGTTCCGGCTGCTGTCGCTGGTGCGCAAGGAGGTCCCGATGGAGAAGATCCGGGCGGTCCGCGAGAGCAAGTCGCCCATCGAGTCGCTGGTCGGCGTCGGGAACATCCGCGTCGCGAGCGGCGGCGGTGCCGGACTCGAGATCGTGATCCGGAACGTCAACGACGCCACGGCGTTCGCCGACGAACTCCGCGGGACGCTCAAGTCGGACGGCTGACTCCTTCTACGGGCGAGGTTATGATACCTTGCCCACACGTCGTTCTGCTGGCTTGCCCACACGTCGTTCTGATGGCTTGCCCACACGTCGTTCTGCTGGCTTGCCCACACGTCAACGCTTAACCGGGCGGGTTGCGTGGAACCAGCTATATGCCGACGCGCGTACCCGACGCCGAGTTTCGAGACAGACTCGCCGCCGTCCGCGACCGACTCGCCGGCACCGACGCCGACGCAGGCGTCTGGTTCGGCGCGACCAGTATCGAGTACCTGACCGGCTTCGACCACATCCAGACCGAGCGCCCGGTCGTGCTCGCGGTGACCGACGACCGGGTCGAAGTGACCGTGCCCCGATTGGAGGTCGAGCGCGTCGAACCCAACTCCCGCATCGACGCGGTCCACCATTACTTCGACTACCCCGGCGGGAAGCCCATCGAGGTCGCTGCCGGGATGCTGTCGGACCTCGGCGTCGAGTCGGTCGTCGCCGACGCCGACGGCGCGCCGGGCGTGATGGGCTACGAGGGGCCGGCACTCTCGGCGTTCGTCGACGTGGAGAGCCAGAGCTGGATCGACCGGATGCGGTGGGCCAAGTCCGACGTGGAGGTCGAACTGGTCCGCGAGTCCGCGCGCTGGGGCAACCTCGCGCACCGCTACCTCGCCGACTTCACCGAGGTCGGCGAGCATCCCGCGACCGTGAGCCAGCGCGCGTCGCTGGAGGCCTCGCGAGCGATGCTCGACACCCTCGGCGACGAGTACGTCCCGCGGACTCGCGCTGACGGGCCGGCGCACGCGGGATTCATCTCCGGCGAGCAGACCGGCCTGCCTCACGGCCACACCGCGAATCGGCGGCTGGAGGAGGGCGACCTGCTGGTCACGGGCGCGAGTGCGGACGTGGACGGCTACCGCTCGGAACTCGAGCGCACGATGTTCGTCGGCGAGCCGACCGACGAGCAGGCTCACTACTTCGAGCTGATGCTGGAGGCCCAGACCATCGCCATCGAGGCGCTCGGGCCGGGCGTCCCGCTCGCCCACGTCGACGAGCAGGTGACCGACTACTTCGAAGAGCAGGGCGTCGCCGACCTCGCACAGCACCACGTGGGACACAACATCGGCCTCGGCGCACACGAACCGCCGTACATCGACCACGGCTGGACCGCCCACTGTGAAGAACAGGACGGCCGCGAGGAGGGCGACGCCGAGATGGAGCCCGGCCACATCTATACTATCGAGCCCGGCATCTACACCGACACGTACGGCTACCGCCACTCGGACACCGTGGCGATCACCGAGGACGGGACGGACATGCTGACCTACTTCCCGCGCGATCTGGAGTCGAACACGATTCGCGTCGAGTAGTCGGTCGATGGGGAGTATCGAGCTCTCGTTTTTCAGCGCGCTTCGGAGCTCCGGAGCGTAACCTGCACCGGTGACCGATCTCGGGTGACTTTCCGGATGCAAAAGAACGGTAAGCCCCCGCTCAGTAACCCGACGCATGACCGACTCGACGCGCCGGGACTTCCTCCGGCACACCACCGCGACGACCACGGCCACCGCCACAGTCGCCCTCGCCGGCTGCGCCGGCGTTCTCCGCGACGACGAGGAGAGCTACGAGGACTACACGCTCCCCGAGGCGAGCGCGAGCGTCGAGGTCGACATGGGTCCCGACGCCTCGAACCGGTTCGAGCCCGAGATCGTCCACGTCGAGACCGGCGGCACCGTCACCTGGACCAACGTCTCGCGCAACCACTCCGCGACGGCCTACCACCCGGACAACGACGCGCCGCGCCGGGTGCCGGCGGACGCCGAATCGTGGGACAGCGGCGTCATTCGGGAGAACGGGAAGACTTTCTCGCACACGTTCGAGCAGGCGGGCGTCTACGACTACTACTGCACGCCCCACGAGACGCTTGGGATGCTCGGGAGCGTGGTCGTCGGCGATCCGGAGCCGGGCGACGAGCCGGGGCTCGCCTCCCCGGGCGACGACTTCGGACGCGGCGGGGCCAACAAACTGGAGGAACTGAACGGGAAGGTTCGGGCTGGATTGGAGTGAGAGATATTTTGATGCTACTTGCGTACCGGATTTTGGGCGAGAAGCTAGCTTCTGCTTGCCCATCGGAGTAACCGCACCGCGACTGCACCGCGACCGCACAGCACAGCACCGCGACCGCAGGCCTCACGCCTCCCCAGCCTCCTGCGCTTCTCGCCCACCGTCGGAACAAGCTCCGACGAGCCCTCGGTCGCTACGCTCCCGAGGACTCCGCTACGCTCCGCGGCTGCGATGCTCGTCCCTCACGCGCCTTGCGCGGCGCACGAGAGCGCCGTCAGCGCACGCGCTGACGAACCTCGCCTCGTTTCACTCGTCGAGACGCCGTGGGAGCACAGCTCCCACGAGCCTCGGCTCGCGGCACTCGCCGAGACGCCGCGCAGCACGCGCCGGGTCGAAAGGTTCAGTTAGCGTGCGCTGATCTGGAAGGACGAACCAGCGCACGCCGGACAAACGAGCAAGTCAGCCCGCGCTGTGCAGTACCCGAATCGAGCGCGTTCCGACGGTTGACCAAATCCCCTCCATCGCAGAGGTTGTTTTCACGACCGTAGATTTTTAACACATCGGGCGCAACCCCGGCGTGATGGTCGAGGCGTTCGCAGTCGCCAGCGGCAAGGGCGGCACCGGGAAGACGACGACGACCGTAGCGCTGGGGATGGCGCTGGCCGACGAGTACGACGTGACGATAGTCGACGCCGACACCGGCATGGCGAACCTGCTGTTCCACACCGGACTGGCCGACGCCGACGTCACGCTCCACGACCTGCTCGTGGCCGACGAAACCGCGTCCGTCTCGGACGCGGTCTACGAGAGGTTCGGGATGTCCGTGGTCCCCTGCGGCACCGGCCTCGCAGCGTTCGAGGCGGCCGACCCCGAGCGACTCCGGGACGTGGTCGCCGAACTCGCCGCCGACACCGACGTGCTCCTGCTGGACTCGCCCGCGGCGCTGGGTTCGAAGAGCGCGGTCCTGCCGGTCGTACTCGCCGACCGGGTGGTGGTCGTGCTCCAGCCCACCATCCCGGCGCTGAGCGACGGGCTCAAAGTCCAGGAGTACGCCCACTCGTACGGCACCGACACCGCGGGCGTCCTGTTCAACAAGGTCCACGATCCCGACGAGGCCGGGGACGTCGCCGAGAAGACCGAGCGCTACTTCGACGGCCCGACGCTCGCGACGGTGCCCGACTCGGACGCCGCGCGCGCCGCCCGCCGCGCCGGCGAACCACTGCTCGCTCACGCGCCCGACAGCGATGCCGCGCGCGCCTACCGCGAGGCCGCCGGCGCGCTCGACGTGCGGCCGGGCGACTCCGAGGAGGTCGCCGACCGGTTCCGGAGCGCGGTGGTCCCCGACTCGCCATGACCCGCGAACGCGCATCCGGTTCCAATCCCGATTCCGACCTCCCCGACGGAACCCTCGTGCGCTCGCGAGTCACCTCTGACCCCGCCGCCCCGCTGTCGGCCGCGCTCGACCGCGAACTCACGGGCTACGCCGTGCTGGAGTCCCAGGACGCGCTCCTGCTCGACGACGACGGCGCGAGCGTGATCGCGTTCGAGGACGGCGTCCCCCGGTTCGCCTACCACGCAGCCACCGGTGCGGGCGGCCCCGACGCGCTGGCGGACCTCGCCGCGCCCGGTCCGTACGACGTGGAACTGCGCGAACTCCCGGCCGACGGTGATCTCGACGCAATCGCCCACCCCGACCGCCGCGTGCCGCCGGGCATGGCGGCCGAACGACTCGCGGGCGACCCGGACCTCGCCGAGCGCACGCGCGAGGCCGCACCTCCGGAGCGGGAGAGCCACGGCGTCGAGCGAACCGCCGCGGTCGACCGCGGCGGTTCGCTC
>NZ_QLVG01000051.1 GCF_003382685.1 Halorussus litoreus
GCTCGGCGGCCGCGCCCGACCGCCGGACCGACCGGCATCGCACCCTCCGCGACCGCGAGGTGGGCGACGCGCTCGGCGAGCAGGTCGGTCATCAGTTTTCCGCGCGGAAACCACCGAAGTCGGTCGGTCCTGTCGCTAGTAGTTTCGTCGGCATCGCCGCTTGCGACCTCGTCGGCCAGTCCGTGCTCGCGGAGCAGTTCGACGGGCAGCGAGCGCTCGCTTGGCTCGGGTCGCCCGTTCTCTCTCGCCGCGTCGACGAGTGCGCGCAGGCCGTCGCCGACGCGGTCGGCTATCGTCGCGTCGCCAGCGTTGTCGTCGCCGATCTCGCCGCCATCGACGACCTCGCCGTCCGGGAAGATCACCGCGAACCCGCTCTCGGTGCGGCGGTCGCTCTCGCGCTCGACACTGCCGCGGTCGGGACCCACCCGCCGGGCGACCTCCGAGAGCGGGTGGCCCTTCCACGACGCGTCGACCGAGGTGTACCGGTCGAGCGGCGCGCGCAGGACCTCGAGGTCGGCGAGTGCGTCGTGGATTCCCCGGAGGGCGGTCCGGGCCGCGTCGCTGTCTGCGGGGTCGTCGCTCAGGCTGGCCGCGGGGTAGAGCGCGACTCGCCGGACGCCCAATCGGTCGGCCAGCCCCCGGACTTCGGCGGCGGCGTTCTCGACCGTGGCGTCGAGGTCGACGGCGTCCGTCCGCTCGACCGCGACGAACGCGACCACGCACTCGTCCATCCGTCCCGCGGTCGACGCGTCCGCGGATTCCTCGCCGTCGGGTTCGCCCTCGCTCGCGTCAGAGGCTTCGTTCTCGGCCTCGGCGGCCCCGCTGGCCTCGAACGCGAAGCGGTCGGCGTGGACGAACAGCAGGCGCATGGACCGATACATCGGCCCGCGGGCCAAAAGGATGTCGAGGAGTCGAGAGCGGAGCGATGATTCGGGGACGGCTCGGGAATTGGGACGCCGAATAGCGAAACCGGTCCGGTTCCGAACCGTCCGCGGGTACACCGCGGGAGTGGTCCCCGGAGGGTTTTTGCTCGCGCCTTCACAACCCACGTATATGCTAACGGTGCGGGCTCCGGCGACGAGTGCGAACCTCGGGAGCGGCTTCGACGTGTTCGGCGTGGCGCTGACCCATCCCGCGGACGTGGTGCGGGTCGAGCGCGCCGAGGAGACCACCATCGAGGTGACCGGCGCGGGCGAGGACTTCATCCCGACCGACCCCGAGAAGAACACGGCGGGCGTGGTGGCCCGCGAACTCGACGCCCCGGCCACCATCCACATCGACAAAGGGGTCCGGCCCTCCTCGGGACTCGGCTCGTCGGCGGCCAGCGCCGCGGGTGCCGCGGTCGCGCTGAACGAGTTGTACGACTGCGGGCTCTCCCGCGAGGAACTGGTCCGCGTCGCGGCCGAGGGCGAGGCGGTCGTCTCGGGCGACGCCCACGCCGACAACGTCGCACCCTCCATCCTCGGCGGCTTCACAGTCGTCACCGACGATGGCGTGACGACGGTCGACGCCAGCCTGCCGGTCGTGGTCTGTCTGCCCGAGACGGTGGTGTCGACCCACGACGCCCGCGGCGTGGTCCCCGACTCGATGGCGATGGACGACGTGGTCGAGACGGTCGGCAACGCATCGACGCTGGTCGCGGGGATGTGTCGCGACGACCCGGCGCTCGTCGGCCGCGGCCTGACCGATCCGGTCGTCACGCCGGCGCGCTCTGCGCTGGTGGACGGCTACGACGCGGTGGCGGAGGCCGCACGCGACGCGGGCGCGACCGGCGTGACCATCTCGGGTGCGGGCCCGTCGGTGCTCGCGATCTGCCGGAGCCAGTCGCGGCGGCGCGCGGTCGCCGCGGCGATGGTCGGCGCGTTCGGCGACGAGGGAATCGAGGCCCGGGCGTACCGGACCGAGATCGGAGGCGGCGCGGAGGTTTTCCGGTCGTAGCTCTCGCGATTCACAGCGCCATGTACCCGCCGTCGATCGGGTAGGCGTTGCCGGTGACGAACGACGCTTCCTCCGAGCAGAGCCACACCACGGCGTTGGCGACCTCCTCGGGCGTGCCCATCCGGCCGAGCGGCTGCATCCCGACGAACTGCTCTATCTGGTCGGCGTTGTCCGCGGCCGAGCGGTCGACCATCGGCGTGTCGATGACTCCCGGGCAGACCGCGTTGACCCGAACGTCGGCCCGAGCGTACTCTGACGCAGCCACGCGCGTCAGGCCGATGATGCCGTGCTTGCTGGCGACGTACGGCGTCGGCCCCGCGGCCGAGAGCCCGGCGATGGACGACGTGTTCACGATAGCGCCACCGTCGTCGGCCATCGCCCGGAGTTCGTACTTCATGCACAGCCAGATGCCCTTCAGGTTAATGTCGACGACCCGATCCCAGTTGTCCTCGGTCTGTTGGTCGAACCGCTCGTCGTCGCCCTCGATGCCCGCGTTGTTGTGGGCCACGTCTACGCTCCCGTAGGTGTCGACGGCCGCCTGAACCATCGCCTCGACCGCCTCGGGGTCGCTCACGTCGGTTTCGACGAACGTGGCGGTGCCGCCGGCCGACTCGATGCGGTCGACGGTCTCGCGCCCGCCCTCGGTCAGCACGTCCGCGACGACGACGTTCGCGCCTTCCTCGGCGAACCGTTCGGCCGTCTTCGCGCCGATTCCGGACGCCGCGCCGGTCACGATTGCTGTCTTGTCGGTGAGGTCGTACGACATGCCCGAAGCTACCACCCAAACCACCATGTAGGCCGGCGTCGATTCCCGCGCGTCGAAAACGGAAACGGTAGTCGTGGCGGGACGGTGACGGGTTCGGCTGCGGATGTCGAAGGAATCCGCGGGCGATAGCAAGGAAGTCGTCCTGCGAGCGCGGTCGCGGACGCGACCGCGCTCGCACGCCGCGCCCGCAACTGCGCTGGAAAGACCCGCCCGCGGAGCGGATTAGTCGTCGTCCTGCTCGTTCGCCCACTTCAGGAACTTCGGCGTGAGCACGACTTCCACGACCGCGAGTCCCAACACGAGCCACCGGATGGTTCCTTCGAGGAAGGCGAACGCGACGAACACGAGTATCGCGGCACTGCTGAAGGCCATTCCGTAGCGCAAGACCGGATTATCAGAGTTCGAGTCCATAGCAATGTCAATTGAGTATTACTGTTTAATAGCTTTCATGTGGGTTCGCAGCGACCGCTGTTCGACTCGGTTTCGAGAAAACGGCGTTTATCCGCGTGTACTGTTCAGTTCCCGCGGCCCTGTAACTTCTCGTCCTCGGGCAGGTCGGCGTTGGCCTCGCCCTTCATGCCCGAGCCGATGTCCTTGCTGATGTCGGCGAGCCGTTCGGGGTCGTCCCAGTTGTTCGTCGCCGCCACGATGGCGTCGGCCATCTCCTCGGGGTCCTCTGCGCCGAAGATGCCCGAGCCGACGAAGATGCCGTCGCAGCCGTGGTGCATCATCAGCGCGGCGTCTGCGGGGGTGGCGATACCGCCAGCCGCGAAGTTGACCACCGGGAGCCGGCCCGCCTCGGCCGTCTCGTGGACCAGCGGAGCGGGCGCTTCGATCTCGCGGGCGAACGCCTCGCGCTCCTCGTGGGTCATCCCCTCGGTCTTCCGGATCGCGCCCTTGATGGCACGCTGGTGGTGGACAGCCTGATTCACGTCACCCGTGCCCGCCTCGCCCTTGGTGCGGATCATCGCCGCGCCCTCCTCGATGCGGCGCAGCGCCTCGCCGAGGTTGCGCGCGCCGCAGACGAACGGCGAGGTGAACTCGCGCTTGTCGATGTGGTAGCGGTCGTCCGCCGGGGTGAGCACTTCCGACTCGTCGATCATGTCCACGCCCACGGCTTCGAGGATCTGGGCCTCCTTGGTGTGGCCGATGCGGGACTTGCCCATCACCGGGATCGACACCTCGTCGACGATGGCCTCGACGTCGGCGGGGTCGGCCATCCGCGCGACGCCGCCGCGCTTGCGGATGTCCGCTGGGACGGCTTCCAGCGCCATCACCGCGACGGCACCCGCGTCTTCGGCGATCCGGGCCTGCTCCCGATTCACCACGTCCATGATGACCCCACCTTTCTGCATCTGCGCGAACCCTCGCTTGACGAGTTCGCTCCCTCGCTTGAGTTCCTCGATGTCTGTCGCTTCGGCCATACCTGAGGTTTCGAGGGGAGCGGTTAATGCGTACCGATTGTCCTGAACGTTGCCGGGGTCGTCCGGTTCGACGCTCGGCCGGACCGTCTACTGGACTCCGTCGTGGGTGACCCGTAGTGGAACTCGGATGCCAAACGATTAGTCCCTCGTGGAAGACAGTTCCGACGATGAGCGACTCCGACGCTGATGTCCCCGACCCGGAGGAGTCGGTCCGAGAGGCCGTCGAACGCTCCCGGAGTGGCGCGCCGGCGGTCGGCTCGGTCGTCCGCGACCGGTTCTCCTCGGACGAGATCTTCCAGCGGATCATCGCGGCTGCCGACGAGGAGATCACCTCGAGCAGCCGCGAGTTGTTCTTCAGCGCGCTCGCGGCCGGGTTCGCGATCACCATCACGTTCATGCTGTACGTCTCGCTGACCGTCTCGACCGGCGGCGACCCGGTGTTGAGCGCGCTGCTGTACCCGCTCGGGTTCATCTACATCATCATCGGCGGCTACCAGCTGTACACCGAGAACACGCTCCCGCCGGTCGCGCTGACGCTCGAACGGCTCGCGAGCATCCCGGCGCTCCTGCGCAACTGGGCGGTCGTGCTTGCCGGCAACTTCGTCGGCGGAGCATTCGGCGCGGCCGCGCTCGCGTTCGGCGGCGTGCTCTCGCCCGAAGCCGCCGCCGTCGCGGCCGACCTCGGTCACAAGGGCGTCGAAACTGGATGGTGGAGCCTGTTCGCGAAGGCCGCGTTCGCCGGGCTCATCGTGGCGGGGGTCGTCTGGGTCGAGTACGCCGCGCGGGACACCATCTCCCGGCTCGCCGTGGTGTACATCGCATTCCTGTCGATCCCGCTCGGCAACCTCTATCACTCCGTGGTCTCGTTCACGGAGATGACGTATCTGGTGCTGCTCGGCGACCTCGCGCTCGCGGTCGGGATGGTCGAGTTCGTCCTCCCGGTCCTGCTGGGCAACACCCTCGGCGGCGTCCTGCTCGTCACCGTGGTCAACTACTTCCAGACGACCGAACACCGGCTCGAGTCCGCCCGCTTCGAGGGCGCACAACGTCAGCTCTCGATCCGGGAGTGGCTGCTGGGCGGGCTCGCCGGGCGCTCGTACGTCCCGCTGGTCGACACCGGCGAGGGGACCGAACTCGACCACCCCGGCGGCCACCGGGTCGTCGTGCCGATCTCGAACCCCCGCGCCGAGACCAACCTCGTGGAACTGGCGTGTACGCTCGCCAGCCGGGAGGAGGGCGCGAGCGTTCACATCGTCCACGTCGTCCAGATGCCCAAGCGAATGCCGCGGGGCTACAACGCCGACCGGACCGAGCGCATCGTCGACACCTCGGACGCACAGATGGAGGGCCTGCGCGGGATCGCGGGAAGCTACGACGTCGATTGCGAGACCTCGACGGTCGTCTCCCACCGCTCGTTCGAGGAGATATTCAATATCGCCGAGCGCGAGCGCGCCGACGTGGTCGTGATGGGCTGGGGAGAAGACCGGCTGTGGTCGGCCGGTCGGGCCGAGCGCCCCATCGACGAACTCGCCAGCCGACTGCCGGCCGACTTCCTCGTGTTCAAAGACCGCGGATTCGACGTTTCGCGCGTCCTCCTCCCGGTCGCTGACAACGCCCACGCCGACCTGAACGCCGAGGTCGCGCGTGCGCTCCAGCGGGCCGCCGGGACGGCGGTCACGCTGATGCGGGTCGTCGACGGCTCCGACGAGCGCGAGGCGGGCGAGCAGTTCCTCGCCGACTGGGCCGCCGACCACGGCCTCGAAGACGCGGCGCGCGTGGTCGACGACACGGGTGACGTCGAGCGAGCGATCTCGCGGGAGGCGGACGACCACACGCTGTTGCTGGTCGGCGCGACCGAGCAGGGACTGCTCGCGCGGCTCGTGACCGGGTCGCTGCACTTCGACGTGCTCGACCGCATCGACACCTCGCTGCTGCTGGCCGAGCGAGCGACCGACCGCAGCCTCTTCGAGCGACTGTTCGGCCGATAGCACGTATCGGCCCAGCATGGGGTCGACGGGGAGCCGCCGCGGCGCGAGACTGCCGAAGTGCAGACTCGCCCCGGTGCGAGACCGCCAAAGCTTTGCGCCGGAGGCGAGAGCGCTTCCACATGTCGTTGCCGAGTCGCGCGGCTCTGCCGCGGTACGTCGCCCCGCTGCCCGAGCGACTGGAGGACCTCGCGCTGCGGTACGCGTGGGTCATCGTCACCGTCAACCTCGCGGGCACCGCGTTCGGCTTCTGGTACTACGGGTTCCACCCGCTGCCGCTCTCGACGCCGCTCATCACGTGGCAGTTCGCGGCCGAACCGCCCGTCATGTGGCCGTTCGTGCCCGACAGCCCGATGGCGACCCTGTTCATCGCAGGCAGCCTCGCGCTCTGGAAACTGGGCCGGAACTCCGAGGTACTCAACGCGCTCGCGTTCTTCGGCTGTCTCAAACTCGGGCTCTGGACGCCGTTCACCCTGCTCGCGTTCATGGACGGGTTCTCGCACAACTCCGTGCTGATGTACAACTTCCTGTTCTGGAGCCACCTCGGCATGGTCGCCGAGGCGTTCGTCATCCATCGCTACAGCGACTTCCCGGTCGGCGCGGTGTTCGTCGCCGTGGTCTGGTACGGGCTCAACGACGTGGTGGACTACTTCGTCCCCATCGTCGGCACGCCCCACCACACCACGCTTCCCGGACAGGAGGTGCTCGCGAACGGCTTCTCACACCCGTCGCCGACCCACGAGATCGCGGCCGCCGGGGCTGTCGTGATTACGTTCGCGGCGATCTTCCTGGCGCTCGCGACCCGGGTGAAGAAACTGGAGGCCGACGGTCGATAGAAGCTTCGGCAGGCACGCTGCAGCGCGACGCCGACGAAATCCTTTTCCTCGGACGCTTCCATCCAAAAATCGATGCCCTCCACCACGCTCTCCCGGCGCGATTTCCTCGCGGCCGGCGCGACGCTCGGCGCGACCGCCGCGGCGGGCTGCACCGGCTCGAACGCCGTTCCGGACGCCCAGCGCTGGCCCCAGTTCGGCTTCGACGCGACCAACGCCGCCCACAACCCCGACGCCGAGGGGCCGCGCGAGGAGCCTCGCGTGGCGTGGGCCCACGCCGGCGGAAGCTACTACCGCAACTCGACTCAGCCCGTGGTCGGCGACGCGGTGTACGCCAACACCGCGTACGACGGCCTGTACGCGCTCGCTCCCGCAGACGGGTCCGTCCGGTGGCACGACTCGACTGGCTACAAGGCGCTCACGCCCGCGCTGGCCGACGACACGCTCGCGCTCCCGCACCGCGACGGGGTCCGGGCGGTCGCGGCCGGCGGCGGGTTCCGCGCGCTCGGCCGGTCGGTCGGGTACGGGCGCTGGCGCACCGATCTCACCTATCCCGAGTCGTCTCCAACGGTCGCCGACGCCGTCCTCCTCGCCGGCATCGGGATGGCGGGCCACTCGTCGGGCGGCGGTCGCGTGACCGCGGTCGACCTCGACGACGGGAGCGTCAGGTGGGAGTTCCCGGTCGCAACGTCGGTCTGGGGCGCGCCCGCGGTCGCGGACGGCACCGTCTACGCCGCGGCCCGCGACGACGACGAGCGCGACCCCGACACGCAGGGGACCGTCCACGCCATCGACCTCGCGGACGGCGAGGAGGTGTGGTCGCGCGCGCTGGGCGAGTCCCCGCGGTTCAATCCCGTCGGCGCGCCGGTCGCGGGCGACGATCTGGTCTACGTGCCGACCGGGACCGGTCCGCTCGTCGCGCTGGAGATGGAAACGGGTGTGGAAGCGTGGCGACTCGACCCGCCCGACGGCGTGCAGGCCTCGCCCGCGCTCGCCGACGGGGTTCTCTACGTCGCTTGCCTCGACGGGACGCTCCGGGCGGTCGACGCCGCGACCGGCGAGGAGGAGTGGACCGCGAAGGGCGAGAAGTACTACGGCGGCCCGACTGTCGGCGAACGCGGCGTCTACGCGGTCGGCACCGACGGCGAGCTAACGTCGTGGACCCACGACGGTCGAGAGCGCTGGCGAGTCCGGATCGACCCGCCGGTGAGCGGGTCGCCGGTGCCCGCGGACGGCCGACTGTTCGTCGGGACCGGCGACGGATTGCTGTACGGGCTCGAAGACTCGGCATAGCCGCGTTGTCGAGGTGGGTATCACCTAAGTCGGGTCGAGGTGACGAAAGCACCGCAGGTTTCGTCTCAGTTCCGGTTGCGTCGTCCTGCTCACAGTTCGAGGCCGACACTACGTTTCGGCCTCGCTGTCCGCGTGCGCTCGGACCCAGAGTTCCCCGATGCGGGAGAGCCGCGTCCGGTGTGACTTCCCGCGCTCCTCCTGCTCGATGTACCCCTTGCCGCCCGGTCCCAGCCGGTCGACGTTATAGATGACCTTCGACCGGAAGCTGTCGGTGTACTCCTCGCCGAGTTCGCGAGCGAGCGCCTTCGCGAGTTCCGACACCGACTCGAACTCGCCGTCCTCGCCGAGCTTGAACAGGATGACCTCCTCGAAGGGCTTGACGTTCGAGAACAACGCGACCGGGAGTTCCACGATGTGGCTGCCGTCGATCTCCTTCGCGCCGATGGTGGTCCCGCGCTCGTCGAACTCCGCGAGCAGGTCCCGGGCGCTGTCGAGGCGCTCGTCGACGCGGTCGGCGTGGTCGTCACCGGCGTCGCCGGGGTCCTCGTCGAGTTCACCGCGGAGGTCTTCGAGCAGGTCAACTTGCGTGCGGAGCTCCTCGGCGAGTTCGGTTTCGAGGTACTTCTCCGGGGCGGTGTAGTAGGTGTGGATCTTCTCGCGGTCGGCCTCGCGCTCGACCATCACGGAGTGGGCCGCGGTGGCGAACGCGAAGCTGACGGTCCGGGGCATCGCGGAGATGTTGACCCAGACCTCCCTGTCCGCGTCCAACTCGGCGTTGATGAGGTCGTAGGCCTGCTCGAACGCGGCGTCGTAGTCGTACACGTCCGCGACCACCACGCGCTCGGTCGAGGCTCCGAGCAGGTTCCGGAAGTCCTGTTCGAGCTTCTGGGTCAGGTTCCGCGAGTACTCGACGTTGGCCTCGCTCCCGACCGCGCCTTCGAGCAGGATGACCCGGTCGACGTTCAACTGGTCGCGCACGAGCGGCGCGATGAGCCGGTCGTAGTCGAACCCGACCGGAACGACGTGGGTTTGCATACGCCCACCTTGCGGTGACGAGGGGTTAAACCCAACCGTTCGCTGGGCTCCGGACCGGTGTGGTGTGCATCCGAGTGGTCCACTCAGACGCTCGCCCTGATTCCCACCGTCGGCGCGCGCTGGTTCGTCCTCCACCCCGGCGCGCGCTGGCGCGCTCCTCGTGAGCGCGCCCATGCGTGCGAGGGACGAGTCGCGCAAGGAGGAGCGTAGCGACGACTGAGCAACGCAGGAGGCTGGGGAGGTCTGAGGCTCGCGCTCGGTGCCACTGTCCACCGGGATGTGCTCGACCGACCAGCTGATTGTTTGGGTGGATGAAAGGGGCCGCCAGCTCGCGAGCCGCAGGCCCGTGGTCGTCTCAGCGCGGCCACTATTCGCGGCTCGGGCGGTGCGGAGTGAGCCGCGAATATCCCGCTGAGCGACCGCGAGCGGGCGGGGGCTTTCTAACCGGTTGTTGCAATGCCTGTCGTAACCAAGACAGCTCTGTCCGTCGGATCGGCGAGAACCGTAACCGAAACGACAGTAGCATCAGTGACAGCAACAGCCACAGCGACTGCCTGTACACTTGAGTCTCGGAGAACCGCACCCGCAACAACAACTGTACCCGCGACGACAACCGCGAAGACAGACACTTCCGAACCGAGACGAACCGCCACCTTTACGCGGATTACCCACACCACTCGAATCGAATGTCCCTCCGAAGCGCAGTCGCCGCCCCGTTCCAGCAGAAGGGCAAGGAGTCGATGCCCGAGAGCGAGTACGTGGTCGCACTGTCGCTCGACCGCGACTGGTTCTCGCCCGATCAGGCCGAGCGCCTCGTCACCGTCGCGACCAGTCAGGGCCTGCTCGCGCACGAGGACGGCGAGGTCGTCGCCGAGTTCGAGCCGGGCGATGTCGACGTGCCCGAGGACTTCGTCCCGGACGAGTCCATCCTGCAGGAGCAGTCGACCTTCGAGAAGGTGCTCGACAAGGTGGTCTCGGCGGGCACCGACAAGCAGACCGCGGTGGCCGAGATCAACGACCTCCAGAGTCGCCTCGGCGTGACCATCGAGGCCGCCGCGGTGGTGTACGCCCGCCGTCGAGGCATCGACGCAAGCGCGGAGGCCGCCGAGGCCCGCGAGGAACTGAAAGCCGAAGGCTAACCGAAAGCCGAAGGCTGATTCCGTCGCGGCCGGAACGTTCGGTATGGTCGAGGACCGAACCACCGACGGCACGCGCATCGCCCAACTGCTCTCCTCGGAGGTGTCGGGCCGCGAGGACTCCGGCCTCGACGCGCTCGACGTGGCGAACGCCGACCCCGACGTGGAGCCGTCCGAGGACGGCGAACTGGCGTACGAGGTCGTTCGTGACGAACGCGACGCGGACTCGGACGCACTGGCCGAGGTGTACGTCCAGCCCGAGCGCATCCGCGTCGAGTTCCGCGAGGGCGTCGACGCCGCGGCCGAAGCTGCCGAGGCGGTGGGTCTGCGCGTGCGCCCGAAGGCGGTTCGGCCCCCGCGAACGCTGGTGTTCGTCGAGGACGGCGGAGAGGTCAAGCGCGCGACGGACGTGGTCGTGGCGGTTCTGGAGGAGAAGGATTTAGAGAAGTAATCGGGTTAGAGCACCCAAGTTCTCGAAAGCCCTCGGCGCGCTCTCCGACAACCGAACAGCACCCAAGTTCTCGAAAGCCCTCGGCGCGCTCGACCGGCCGGGACTCGCTGCGCTCCTCGGCTTTCGGCCTGCGGTGCTTACTTCGTCCGGGCCGGGTCGAGCGCGCTTCGCCCTTTCATCCGCCAGGGGAGCAACTGGTTCACCGGTCGAAACTGACAGCTGATTCACCTGCCGAAACCGGCGGACGGTCGGACACATCGCCTGAAAACAATTTACAACTGCGAGACGATTCCCGGCAGGTCGGTCGCCAGTGCGTCGCGCTCGACGTACGCGTCCGCGTCGGGATGGCGGTCCGGGCCGCCCTCGAAGACGACCTGCACGGCGTGCATGCCGACGTTCTTCGCGCCCTCCACGTCGGCCTCCGGGTCGTCGCCCACGTAGACGGCTTCCTCAGCCGCAACGCCGAGGTCGTCGAGCACCGCGCGGAACGCCCGCTCGTCGGGCTTGCCCGCCTCGATGTGGCCGGTGATCACGACCGCGTCGAAGGCGTCGACCCAGTCGAAGCGGTCGAGCTTGCTCTGCTGTGCGTCGCCCGGCCCGTTGGTGAGCAACCCGAGCGCGTAGTGCTCGCGGAGGTCCGCGAGCAGGCCGGGCACGCTCTCGACTGCCACCAGCGAGTCGGCGACCTTCTCGCGGTAGGCGTCGGCCAGCGCCTCGGGCGCGACCGCCGAGTCCTCGCCCAGCAGCTCGGCGAAGATGGGAATCCGGGTGTCGCTGTCGAGGTGCCGCGAGTGGGCCTCCAGATACGCCTCGCGGGACATGTCGGGCGCGCCCACCGCCGCAGTAGCGTCGTCGAGCACCTCCTGACGCGGGCGGTCCGGGACGGTCAGCGTGTAGTCGAAGTCGAAGACGACGGCAGAGACGGTCACGGGTCGGGCTTGGGCCGACGACCTCTTCATACCTGCGGGAGTGACTCTGTCTTCGGCGCGGGCGACGGTCCGGACAGCAGGGCTCGGAGAAGCGCGATTGACCACGGGCGTCAGCAGGTGACGAAATCAACTCCCTGGCGGACTGAAAGGGCGAGACGCGTTCAGTTCAGTCGCCGAGGAACCCCTATCCGTCGCAACTACGTCCGTCGGATATGTTCCTCAGCGACCGCGAACGCGCCGAGGGCTTTCGAGGACCTGTTCGTTGTTCCAGTCAGCGGCTTCACTACGATTAGAACCGCATCACGTCATCATCGTCGAGGTCACTGGGGTCGACAGCCCCCTCGTCACTCCCGCGCTCGACGGTCGCGGCGCACTGCGCGCAGAGCCCCCGCGCCTCGACCCAGTGGTCCTCGCACGCGAGGGTGCCGCAGTTGGGACACGAGTGCTCGGCTTCGTTGCTCTCGCAGATCTGACAGAGCCCGGTGACGCTCATGGTTCGTATCGTTCTCGTAATCGGACTTGGAGTCGTATGAGTGTGTGGGCAAATAGCACGGCATTCGAAACGAGTCGGTCGGGCCCCGAGAGTGAACCAATCGGAAGTCGGAATCGCGACTCATCGAAAAACGAGCGCCGGTCAGTTCTCGGCCAGCGCCTCTCGCAGCGACCCCATCTCCGCGACGCGCTCGGCGTGAGCATTATGTTGATGAATCGACTCGTCGTTGCTCTGCTTCATCGTCACCACGGCGTCGTCGGGCAGGTCCGGGAACGTCGTGACCACGCCTTTGGCCATGTCGCGCACGCAGTCCTCGACGAACTTGGCGTTCGCGTGGGCCTCGAAGGTCATGTGGTCCTCGTCGGGGCGCTTGGCGAGGTTGTAGATGCGAGCGCTCATCGAGTCGCGGGCAGTAGCGATGAGTTCGTCGAGGTTCACCTCGGGCGCGCCCCCGCTCTCGACCGTGAGGGTGGCGTGCCCGCGCTGGGAGTGGCCCGCCTGCGGGACCTCCTGCAGGAACTCCTCGACCTCCTGTTCGCCCACGCCCAACTCCGCTAGCTTCTCGCGGGCGGTCGCGCTCATCATCCCTTGCGAACAGGGACACACTGTCATCCCGGTGACGCGCGCGCCGATCTCCTCGCGGGTCCCCTCCTCGGTCGCGGTCGCACCGGCGATGATGTCGGCGGTGGCCTGCGTCGGGCGGTCGCTCGCGGGCGTGCGGTCTTTCAGCATGTACTCGGCCTCCATCCGGACCTCGGCCTTCGTGGTGTAGTCGTGCTTCTCGAGCAGGCGCTCGGCGGCCTCGCCGCAGACGTCTTCGACGCGGTAGGTGGGTTCGCTCACCGCGTCTTCGAGGATCTCGTCGACGACCTCCATGTTGCGGCTCATGTCCGCGCCCTTCCGCCAGCCCGGCAGGTCGACCAGCACCTCGAACTCCGCGGTCAGCACGATGGGTCGCTTGTCGGTCCGGGCGAGTTCGACCAGCTTCTTGACGCCCGTCACGCCGACGCGGTTGAGACCGACGCTCACGTCGGGCTCGGACGCCTGCACGTCCGGCAGTTGCTCGTCCATTGTCCCGTTCTAGCGAGTCAGCGGGATTAGGACTTTCCTTTCCGGAAGAACTGCGGGGCGAGTTCGGCCCAGCGTCGACCCAACACGTCAGTCCAGCTTCCCGAGCGCCTCGAAGAAGTCACTGGCGGGCTCGGCGATGCGGGTCGGCTCCTCGGCCGCCCGGACGGTCACTCGCTCGGGCATCTCGAAGCGCTTGCGGGTGCTGTCGCTACTGACGTAGCCGAAGTCGGCTCCGCGGACCCGAATCTCGACCTCGGCGTCGTCGCGCGCGACCAGCGCCGGCATCGACTCGGCGGCGCTCATCTCCGTGACGACCAGCGCGTCCACGTCGGGGTGGACCAGCGGCCCGCCCTCACTCAGGTTGTAGGCGGTGCTTCCGGTCGGCGTCGACACCAGCAGGCCGTCAGCGTGGCCGGTGTCGAATTCGTGCCCGTCGACCCGGACCTCGTAGTCGAGCCCGCGTCCGTGGCCGCGCTGGGGCCCCTGGACCACGATCTCGTTTATCGCCGGGTGGAGGCTCCAGTCGCCCTCGCCCACGGCTCGGACGCGGGGCACCTCCCGGCAGGGAATCGTGTCAGTCTCTCGATACCCGGCGACCACCGCCGCGACCGTCTCGACGGCGTCGTCCGGCGGGACGGCGTTCAGGAAGCCGACCTCGCCGAGGTTGACCCCGAGGATCGGGGTGGCCGCCGCGCCGCGCGCCGCGAACAGGAAGGTGCCGTCACCCCCGATGGAGACCACGAGGTCGCAGGCGTCCATCTCGTCGACCGGGTAGCCGTCCGCTCCGAGTCGGTCGGCGGTCTCGGCGTCCAACCGGACCGTCACCTCGCTCGGCAACCTGTCGCTGATGCGCGCGGCGAGCGAGGCGGCCCGTTCGTTGCCCTTCTGGGCGACGATGCCGACGTTCATCGTCGGTGATTCTCGCCGGGCCGCCAAAAGTCCGCCGACGCGCCGGCGAGAAACATTGAAATGCGGGCGGTCCGAGACACCGGACGTGTACCGCGCCCGTCCCGGAGGTCGAGACCATGTCGGATGACGACTGGTTCGAGCGCGCGCTCCGCGAGGACGAGGAGGAGTCCGACGACGGTGCGCAATCGGACGCGGATTCGCCGAGTTCCGACTCCGACTCGTCGGCTTCGGAACCCGGTTCACCGTCTTCGGACTCCGATTCGTCGGCTTCGATCCCGGACTCGTTAACTTCGGACCCCCATTCGGCGGGGACAGCCGACGGTGAGGACGACTTCGAGGCGGACTTCGGGGAGTTGGCCGACGACGAGTCGGCGTTTGGCGAGTCGGGCGGCGACGCGGCATTCGGCGGGGGTGACGCGGACGGCGAGACTGATCTGGCCGACGAGACCGAACCGAATGACGCGACCGAACCGAATGACGCGACCGAGCCGAACGACCCCGCGAACCCCCCGGGCGAGGAGTCGGACGACTCCTCGCCCGGGGGGTTCGCGGACGCCGCTCCTTACGGCACCGACGACCGAAGCCAGTCGAGCGGTCGCGACGGGCAGGACGACGCTGGCGGGGTCGGCTCGTCGGAGGGTCAGGAGCGCTCGGACGACGCCGACGGGGACCTCTTCGAGGACGACTTCGCCAGCGCCTTCGAGAACGCGCCCGGCGGCGGTGGTCCTGCGAGCGGTGGCGGCTCTGCAAGTGGGTTCGGTGGCGGTGACGGGGAATTCGGTGGTGGCAGTGAGGAGTTCGGTGGGGGTAGCGGCGGAGCGTTCGGCGCTGGCAACGACTTCGGCGGCGGTGGTGACGGACAGTTCGGCATGGGATCGGGCGACGATTTCGGCGGCGGCTTCGGCGACTCCGGGGAGTCGTTCGACGAGGACTTCGACGACGAGGAGTTCGAGTCGTCGATCCCGCGCATCGATATCGGCATCGAGGGGCTCGACAGCATGATCCAAGGGGGCGTCCCCGAGCGCTCGCTGATGACCACCATCGGTTCGGCCGGGACCGGCAAGACCACCTTCGGACTCCAGTTCCTCCACGAGGCACTCGAACAGGGCGAGAACGCCGTGTTCATCACGCTGGAGGAGAGCCACGAGCGCATCGTCAACACCGCCACCGAGAAGGGCTGGAACTTCGACGACTACGTCGAGGAGGGTCAGCTCGCGGTCATCGACCTCGACCCCATCGAGATGGCCAACAGCCTCACCTCCATCCGCAACGACCTTCCGCGACTGATCGAGGCGTTCGGCGCGACCCGGCTGGTGCTCGACTCGGTGTCGCTGCTGGAGATGATGTACGACGACCAGGCCACCCGGCGAAACGAGGTGTACGACTTCACCAAGAGCCTGAAGCAGGCGGGCGTGACCACGATGCTCACCAGCGAGGCGAGCCAGGACACGCCGTACGCCTCCCGGCACGGCATCATCGAGTATCTCGTGGACGCGGTGTTCGTCCTGCAGTACATCCGGTCGGGCGACGACTTCCGGGAGACCAGACTGGCGGTCGAGATCCAGAAGATTCGGGACGCCAACCACTCCCGGGAGATCAAGCCGTACGCCATCACGAACGAGGGCATCAGCGTCTATCGGCAAGCCAACATATTTTGACGGCTGCGAACGGCGTTACGATTCGCCGTCTGTCGGAACGGAAGTAGACCGGACTCTGGTTCGGTCACCGCACGACCGTCACCGGCACCGTCGCGCGCCGGACGACCGTCTCGGCCACGCTCCCGAGCAGGATGCGAGAGACGCCCGAGCGACCGTGGCTGCCCATCACGATCTGGTCGAAGTCGTGCTCCTCGGCGTACTCCACGATGGTCCGGGCGGGCCTGCCCATCTCGTGAGCACTGGCGAGTTCGATCCCGAACTCGTCGGCTTTCGCCTGTGCGTCCTCGAACAGCGCCTCGCTCTGCTCGGTCGCGTTCTGGTACCACTCCTCGGACCCGCCGGGCATCCCAACCGGCGCGCTGTACCCCGCGTCGATGGGGTCGATCACGTTGAGGACGGTGATGTCGGCGTCGCTGAACTCCTCGAAGGCGTAGTCGAGCGCGTCGTCGGACTGGGGCGATCCGTCGATGGGAACGAGTATGTTCTTCGTCATGGTCGAAGGTAGGTTCGCCGTTCGTTTAATACTTCAGGCAATTCCCGCGAGGTGAGACCTTCGAACCGCTCAGTCCCGACCGTGCTTGGTCACGCACTTCGAGAGGCCGATGATCTCGACCGGCTCGGAGTTGTCCGGCGAGTAGACCACCATCTGGCCCTTCTCCATGTACGGCACCTTCCCCTCCAGCTCCGCCGGGATGTTGACCGCCTTGATGGCGTCCTCGTCGCCGAGGTTGAGTACGACCGTGGTGTTAACCTGCTTGAACACCGCGTCGTGGATGTCCTGTGGGTCCTGCGTGATGAGGAAGAGACCGAGTCGCTCCTTGCGGCCCTGCTTGGCGGCCTCGGTGAACTTCCCGATGACCTTCCGGGCCTGCACGCTCTCGGCGTCGGTGAGGAAGTTGTGGGCCTCGTCCATCCCGACTATGAGAGGCGTTTCCTTGATTCGTTGGTAGAAGGGATCGTTGGACAGTTTTTCCTCCACGAGTAAACTCGAAAGTGCTAACACCACGACTTCAGAGGCGCGAGAATTGTTAATATGATAGGTTGGTACGACTGTTAACTGTCCGGGCTTGACGAACGACTTTATCTGATCGGTGATAGGCTTCGCATCTTGGTCGAACACTTGACGAAACGCCCATGTGTCCGTCTTCCTACGAACTGCGTCGTAGGTTGCTTCGTGTACCTGTCCACTATCGTTTAATTCCTCACGAAGTGCCGGGTCATCAAGGAAGTTAAGGAACTTCTCATACGTCGTGGTGTCGTATTCACCGAAGAACCGACGGACGAGATGTTGTAATGCATGGTATTGGTTTTCGCTGTCACTAAGTGACCCACCAGCGATGAGCCAAGGCCGAGTTCTAACCATCGAGAACGGGATGGTGAACTCGACCTGCTCGGCGCGGTGGTGGTCAGCCGCGTAACTGCCCTTTCCAACCTTCGGCACGAACGCGACGGTGTCGTCGTGGCCGCCGCAGGCGACGCCCTCGGACTCCCACCGCCGCTTGTCCTCGCGGGTCACGTCCGGGTTGTCGTCGTGCATCTGGGCGTACTCGTCCTGCGGGTCGAACTGGACGACCGCGGCCCGACGCTCCGCGCCGTCCTCCATCTCGTAGCGGCGCTCCTCGGCGAGGAACTGCCGGAGCACGTTCTTCGCGCCGTGGGTCTTCCCGGAGCCGGTGCCCCCGGCGACGAGCGTGTGGCGGAAGACGAGCGGATCGCCGTCCTCGTAGTCGTCCTTGAGCCGGTAGTCGATGGTCGGCGGTTCGGCCGCTGTGCGGACCTTCTCACCGCCCACGGAGAGGTGGCCGAGGAACACCCCGTTCTCGGGCATCTTCAGCCCGGTCTTGATCTCGGCCTTGTCGTCTGCCTCGCGGACGACCGACTTGGGCTTCGGGACGCGGTCGGTCATCCGGCGCTTGAGTTCGGCGTCTGCACCCTCGCCGTCTCGCGGCTCGCCGCCGCTCGACTCTTCCGAGGCGCTCTGCGCCTCGCTGTCCTCGTACAGCACCGCGACCGGCTCCAGATCCGCCAGCAGCTTGTAGTCGGCCTCCTCGATGTCGTCGCGGCGCATCGCGCGCCGGGCGTGGATTTCGGTCGCGTCGTCCACGCGGTACTCCTGGCGGTACTCCAGCGCGGCCACCTTGCAGAACAGCTTCTCGCCGTCGGGGTAGGGCACCAGCAGGTACTTGCCAACGCGCACGTCCTCGCGGTTGTCCGCGGTCACGTACGCCTGTAGGTGCGTGTCGTCGTCGCGCTCGCCGATGCGGAGCCCATCGGCCGCCGAGAGGGTGCCGATCCCCCGGTCGCTGCCCGCCGGGTCGGTGGCCATCGCGTCGAACCGGTCGTCGTCGGGCGCGCGCGCGTACCACCCCGATCCCGGCTCGAAGTCGCCCACGTCCGGGTCGGTCGCGGCGGAGTCGCGCGACTCCGCCGCGACCGACCCGGAGCCGTCAGCATCGTCAGCGCTATCGGCATGGTCGGGGTCGAGGTCGGCGTCGGAATCGCTCGCGCCGTCGTCCGCGTCGGACCTACTGAAGTCGCCGAGGTCGGTCATGTCCCGGGCAATGAGCGCATCCGACAAACAGGTTTCCCTCTAACGCGTCCCTTTTACCTCCGCGTCTCCTACCACCGGTCCATGCTACTCATCCGTGGCGAAGGCGGGGGCACCACCCTGACGGGCACGCTGTACGAGCGGGGGGAGCGAGCGCCGCGGTTCAAGGGCGCGCCCGACGAGGACGCCCCGTACGTCTGGGTCTGCGACGAGTTCTACGCGGTCGAGAGCGGCGGGACCGTCCAGAAGGTCGACGGCGAGGAGGTCAACGTCGCCTTCGAGTCGCCGATGCCCCGCGGCTTCGACACCAAAGAGCAGGCCCTCGACGCCGCGGACGAGCACGTCCGGACCCAGTTCGCCCGTATCGGCGTCGACGCCGAGGACGTGGAGATCACGGTCGAGAAGCAGGACGTCGAGGCCGCGGAGCCGCAGTGAGATAGCTTTCGTCAGACAGTCGAGTTTTTCGAGGTTTGACGCAGTGAAGATACTGTCCAGTAAGAGGTATCGACGAGAGGTCTGCGAGAGAGGTCTCGAAAGCCCCCGCCCGCTCGCTAGACCCTTTGGCCAGTCTCCTCACACCAGCGACAATTGTGAACGAGAACATTTTGAAAGCCCCCGCTCGCTCGCGGTCGCTGTGCGGGATATCTCGCGGGCGCAGAACTGCGCCCGCGAGATAGTAGCCACGCACAGGCGACCAAGTAGAACGCGAGCGAGCGGCCCCTTTCAGTCCACCCCGACTGATGAATAATGAGCCGAGCGCGTCCCGGTGGACCGTCGCACTGAGCGGGCCCCGAAACGTACCTACCGGCTCGCCGTCGCTAATCGACGTTTCGTTGCGCCCAGAACGGCGTAGCCGTGTGCGGAACGCGTACGCCGAGCGAAGCGAGGCGTTTCACCGACGGCGAGGCCGAAGGCCGAGTCGTCGGCCTTTTTCATCGACGTTTTTCGAGGAGTGGTTCGCGCCGGTTCGGCCGCGGACGGCCGAACCGGCGCGACCCCGACGAAGAAAAAGGTCGTCGTTCAGTAGTCCCGACCCCACCGCACCGCGTTGTAGTTCTCGTCGAGTTCGGTGTCCAGCGACTGCTCGAACGACTTGACGAGCGAGTCGGCGCTCCCGAGGTCGATGGCCGCGAGTTCGTCGGCCTTCGCGACCGCGCGGGGCGGCCCGCGCTGGAGCGCGACCTCGGTCAGGATTTGGCGCTCGATCCGCTCGCGGGTGTCGGAGTCCTTGGTGAACGCGTACGGTGATTCGACCTTGAACACGAGGTCCCGGCGCGGGTCGTAGACGATGCAGAACGTCACGCGGTACTGGTCGGGGTCGAGATCGTGGTCGAGGTGGCGGTTGTCCGACTCGCCGAAGAAGCGGTCCATCCCCGCGTACGACACGAACCAGTTCGTCAGGGTGAGTTCGTCGGTCAGCCGCTCGAACTCGCCGTCGACGAGTTCGCGTCGTTCGAGCAGGTGGGCGAACAGGCCCGCGTCGTGGGCCCAGGGAACCGGGCCGAAGTCCTTCTGGCGCTTGAGCGTCCGGACGATGGACTTCGCCGAGACGTTCTTGACGAATCCCGCGAACGGCCGGCCCCGGTCGACGAACGTCTCGACCAGTTCGACGTAGTTGTCGAGAATGCGCGCGACGTGGTCCGACTCCTCGAACAGGTCGGTCAGCACCGAACTCCGGTAGTACCACCGCAGAACGCCCTTCGGATAGATAGGACCGTCGAGGAGGAGGAAGTCCTCCACCGCGTCGGCGTGTTCGAGGGCGTGACTGCTCTCGGCGAGGTAGAGCGCGAGCGCGTGGACAACGTCCTCCTCGTACTGGTTCTGCGGGAGGTGGGTGTGGACGATCCGACGCCGACTCCCCTCGTCGTACGACTCCCACTCGGTGCCGAAGTCCGTCGAGGTGTCGTTCGAGTGGAGCGCCTTCACCACGGTCCGGCGGTCGTGGAGCTCCAGATCCGACGGCGTGGCGCTCATCGCGGCGTGGGCCACGTCGAGCACCAGCCCGTTCTTGAACGGCTTGGGGTTGAGCGTCCCCGCGTCGACGCCGTGGGTCGTCGGAAACGGGGCGTCTTCGAGCGCGACCTCCTCGGCGGGCACACGGCGACGCGACAGTTCGTCCAGCGGCTCGACGACGACGTCGCCGTCAGCGCGGAGCGGGTCGAGGAAGTGCTCCCAGACTGTCTCGGCGGCGTCCCGGTGGTCCTCGTCCTCGGCGTCGTAGTCGATGCGGTCGGCCAACCCCGCGATGCCGTCGAAGTGCACCGGGTCGAGGGTCATGGACGGGGATTCTCGCGGTCCCCGAAAAAGGGTTGGGTTCGGTCGCGTCCGGGCACTTCGCTCTCCCGTTCAACCGCTCGCCTCCGTTCGACCGCTCGCCTCCGTTCAACCGCTCGCCTCGACCTCGCTCGAACGGCCCCCTCGGGAACGATAGTCCGGCTGAAACGTCGCGGCGTTGATTTAAGTTGCTGTCGCACAAATACGGGGGTATGGTCGATTTCCAATCCCGCGACACGCGCCGCCGACGCGACGACGGGGACGAGGACGAAGCGCCCGACCCCGAGGAGTCCGGGACCACCACGGAACCGGGCCGCGACGAGGGCGGCGACCACGGCGGGGACGAGCACGGCCACGACCCCGAAACCGGCCACGACCATCACGCCCACGACGTGGACTCGCTCGGCGTAGCGGTCGTCACCGTCTCGTCGTCTCGGAGCCTCTCCGACGACCCCTCGGGCGACGCGGTGGTCGCGGGGCTAGAGGAGGCGGGCCACCTGGTCGTGAGCCGGGACCTCGTCGCCGACGACTTCGACGGCGTCCAGAGTTCCGTGAACGCGCTGGTGAGCCGGGACGACGTGGACGCGGTGGTGACGACCGGCGGGACAGGCGTGACCCCCGACGACGTCACCATCGAAGCGGTGACGCGGCTGTTCGACAAGGAACTGCCGGGCTTCGGCGAACTGTTCCGACTGCTCTCGCACGACGAGATCGGCACGAAGGTCGTCGGCACGCGCGCGACTGCGGGCGTCGCCGACGGCGCGGTCGTCTTCTGTCTCCCGGGAAGCGAGAACGCCGCCAAGTTGGGCGTCGAAGAGATCATCGTCGAGGAGGCGGGCCACCTCGCGGGGCTGGCGAGTCGGGACGAGTAGGACGGCGAGACGGGACGAGTAGAATCCGCAGTTCTTCTCAGTAGGGGCCGGCCGGCGGCGTGTGGTCGGGCGACAGGTCCCGGCGCATCGCGATCTCGAACCACGGGCAGAGACGGAGCTGGCGGTACCACTCGGGATGCTCGTGGAGGCGCTCGTAGGGCATCCACAGCAGGCCCGCGACCTCCTCCTCGTCGGGGTCGAGCGACAGGTCCTCAAGCGTCAGCTTCAGCACGGCACAGACCTCGTACTCGACGCCCGCGTTCTCGAAGTAGCGCTTGTACTCGAACCGGTCGGTGACTCGCAGGTCGTCGTACTGGTCGGGCGTGACGCCCAGTTCCTCTTCGAGACGCTGGCGGGTGGCCTCCTCCTGAGACTGGCCCTCTACGGGGTGAGAGGCCACCGTGCCGTCCCACCACGTACCCCAGAGGCGCTTGCCCGGCGCGCGCTGGGCCAGCAAGATGTTGCCGTCGCCGTCGAACACCAGCGCGGTGAACGCCCGGTGGCGGATGCCGTCGCCTGTGTGGGCGTCGAGGCGGTTGGCGACGCCCTGCTTCTCGTCGTTCTCGTCGACGGTGACGACGTGCTGGCGGGCGTTCTCGTGGCGGTCCTCGGAGGCGGCCGTGCTGGCGTCCGCGGCCGCATCGTCGGCGTCAGTGCTCATTGTGGTCGAATTGCAGGGGCCGGGTGAAACCGTCTTCGATACGATTCGGTAGGTGGTCGATGTGGCTGCTGATGCGGTCACGGTTGTGTCTGCGGTCGCGGATGCAGGTGCGGTCGCTGTTGCGTGTTCCTTCAACTACGCCGGCAGATGGAAGTGGAGAAAGACTGCGCCGTTCCCGTGACAATCAGGGTCGAAAACGGTTAGAAAGCCCCGCCCGCTCGCGGTCGCTCAGCGACATATCCTCGCTCGCTGTCGCTCGCCGACAGACGGTCCTCGTCGCGTTGCTCCTCGGCTGCGACTGCCGAGGTCACACTCGCTTCGCTCGCGTGACCGCTCGGATAGGGGTCGCTGAGACGACCGAACTGAACGCGAGCGGGCGGCCCCTTTCAGTCCACCCAAACGGTGATCTCGGTCACCGAGCGTTTGCCGGTGGATAGCCCCACAGAGCGAAGCCACGTGGATTAAATCACCGAGCGCCCGCGCGCCGGCGCGCAGAACTGCGCGCCGGCGCGCTCGCGTGCAGGGTGGCAGATGTCTCGTCGCGCCATCTCCCATGCCAACCGGTGACAAATACGAAAATCGAAATCTTGTTCCGAAACTCGTAATTCATCGTCGGATTTATTACGATGAGCGAACTTCGTCCTATCAACAGATGACCGACGACACCGCGGGCGACGGACGGACCATCCTGCTCATCGGTAGCGGACCGATACAGATCGGACAGGCGGCCGAGTTCGACTACTCCGGGGCACAGGCCTGCCGGGCGCTACAGGAGGAGGGCGCGCGAGTCGTGCTGGTCAACTCCAACCCCGCGACCATCATGACCGACCCCGAGATGGCCGACGAGGTGTACGTCGAACCCATCACCACCGAGGCCATCGCCGAGATCATCCGCGAGGAGCGCCCCGACGGCGTCATCGCCGGACTCGGCGGCCAGACCGGGCTGAACGTGACGGCCGAACTCTCCGAAGAGGGCGTGCTCGAAGAGTACGACGTCGACATCATGGGCACGCCGCTGGACACCATCTACGCCACCGAGGACCGGGATCTGTTCCGCCAGCGCATGCGCGAGCTGGGCCAGCCCGTCGCGCGCTCGACCACCATCACGCTCGACGAGGGCGAGGAGGTCGCCGCGATGGACGAGGAGAGCCTGCGCGAGCGCGTCGAGGTGGCGGTCGAGGAGGTCGGCGGCCTTCCGGTCATCGCCCGGACGACCTACACCCTCGGCGGGTCGGGGTCGGGCGTCGTGAGCGAGATGAACGAACTCTTAGAGCGCGTTCGGAAGGGCCTGCGCCTCTCGCGCAACGGCGAGGTGCTGATCACCGAGTCCATCGCCGGCTGGGTCGAACTGGAGTACGAGGTGATGCGCGACGCGGGCGACTCGTGTATCATCATCTGCAACATGGAGAACATCGACCCGATGGGCATCCACACCGGCGAGTCGACGGTCGTGACGCCCTCGCAGGTCATCCCGGACGACGGCCATCAGGAGATGCGCGACGCGGCCCTCGAAGTGATTCGGGACCTCGGCATCCAGGGCGGCTGTAACATCCAGTTCGCGTGGCGCGACGACGGCACGCCCGGCGGGGAGTACCGCGTGGTGGAGGTCAACCCGCGCGTCTCCCGCTCGTCGGCGCTCGCCTCGAAGGCGACCGGCTACCCAATCGCCAGAGTCACGGCGAAAGTCGCGCTCGGCAAGCGCCTCCACGAGATCGACAACGAGATCACCGGCGAGACCACCGCGGCGTTCGAGCCGGCCATCGACTACGTGGTGACGAAGGTGCCCCGCTGGCCCATCGACAAGTTCGCCGACGTCGACTTCGAGCTCGGCACCGCGATGAAGTCGACCGGCGAGGCGATGGCCATCGGCCGCACCTTCGAGGAGAGCCTGCTGAAGGCGCTCAGGTCCTCGGAGTACGACCCGGACGTGGACTGGGCCGCACTCGACGACGCGACGCTCGAAGCCGACTACCTCGAATCCCCGACGCCCGACCGGCCGTACGCGATGTTCGAGGCGTTCGACCGCGGCTACACCGTCGAGGAGGTCGTCGACCTCACTGGCATCTACGAGTGGTACGTCGAGCGCTACGCGAACGTGGCCGAGGCCGCGGTCGCGGCCCAGGACGGCGACTTCGCGTCCGCCGCGGCGGTCGGGTTCACCGACCACGAGATCACCGCGATGGCGGGCGGCGAGTTCGACGACACCCACGCCTCGTGGCTCCCCGCGGCAACAGCCGACGAAGCCTCGGGTGATGCCGCGGCCGACGACGCGACGGTCACCGACGGCGGAGCGGTCGGCGCGAGCGACGACGGGGCGGGAACGAGCGTCGAGACAGTCGAAGCGGACGCCCCCGACCGGGACTTCAAGCAGGTCGACACCTGCGCGGGCGAGTTCGCGGCCTCGACGCCGTACTACTACTCCTCGCGCCAGCCCGGCGTCGGACTCGGCCGCGACGAGGTGCGGGTCGACCGGGACGCCGAGAGCGTCGTGGTCGTCGGCGGCGGCCCCATCCGCATCGGCCAGGGCGTGGAGTTCGACTACTGCTCGGTCCACGCGGTGCGCGCGCTCCGCGAGCAGGGAATCGACGCCCACGTCGTCAACAACAACCCCGAGACGGTCAGCACGGACTACGACACGAGCGACGGGCTGTTCTTCGAGCCCATCACCGCCGAGGAGGTCGCCGACGTGGTCGAGACCACCGACGCCGACGGCGTGATGGTCCAGTTCGGCGGCCAGACCTCGGTCGACATCGGCGACCCGCTCGAAGCCGAATTGGAGCGCCGCGAACTCGACTGCGATATCCTCGGAACCTCGGTCGAGGCGATGGACCTCGCGGAGGACCGCGACCGGTTCAACCGGCTGATGGACGACCTCGGGATCGCCCAGCCCGAAGGCGGGTCGGCCACGAGCGAGCAGGAGGCGCTCGACCTCGCCCACGACATCGGCTACCCCGTGCTCGTGCGCCCGTCCTACGTGCTCGGCGGTCGCGCGATGGAGGTCGTCCACGACGACGCGGAACTCAAGGAGTACATCGAGGAGGCCGTCAGGGTGTCGCCGGACAAACCCATCCTCGTCGACGAGTTCCTCGCGAACGCGGTGGAACTGGACGTGGACGCGGTGGCAGATGGGGAGGACGTGCTCATCGGCGGTATCATGGAGCACGTCGAGTCCGCCGGTGTCCACTCCGGGGACTCGGCCTGCATGATCCCGCCGCGCTCGCTCGACGACGACACCCTCGGGCGCGTCCGCGAAGTCGTCGAGGACATCGCGGTGGCGCTCGACACCGTGGGGCTGCTCAACGTCCAGCTCGCGGTCCAGGAAGGCGAGGTGTACGTGCTCGAAGCCAATCCGCGCTCGTCGCGGACGGTGCCGTTCGTCTCGAAGGCGACCGGGGTCCCCATCGCGAAGCTCGCGGCGAAAGTGATGGCCGGCGCGTCGCTGGCCGACCTCGCACCCAGCGAGCAGGTGCCAGAGCAGGTCAGCGTCAAGGAGGTCGTCCTGCCCTTCGACCGCCTGCCGGGCAGCGACCCCCGTCTCGGCCCGGAGATGAAGTCCACCGGCGAGGTGATGGGCACCGCGGACACCTTCGGCAAGGCCTACGACAAGGCACAGGACTCGACCGGCAAACCCATCCCCGACGACGGCACCGCACTCGTCGACCTGACCGACGACTTCGGCGAGTACTTCAGCACCGAGGAGTTCGCGACCTACTTCGACGTGGTCACGCCCGACGAGTTCGGCGACAGCCCCGAGGAGTGGACTGCGCGCGCTGAACAGGCAGTAATCGACGGCGAGTTCGATCTGGTCGTCTCGCGGAACCGCGACGTGCTCGAAACCGCGGTCGAGGAGGAGGTGACCTACTTCTCCACGGAGGCCAGCGCGCGCGCCGCGCTGGAGGCGCTCGACTCGCGCGACGAACCGCTCCACGTGAAGCCGGTCGGCGACCGGGTCAAGCAGGTGCGCGACTGGGGTCGCTGAGCGAGCCGGACGCCTGAGTAACTGTTCTTCCTACAGCATCGCGGTCCCGCGGTTGCACAGCGCGAGCGCGACCGCCCCGCCGAGGACGGTCTCGTGACGCTCCCGACGCGTGAACTCGTTCTCGGTTCCGAGGACCGGCGTTCCCATGCCCGGGGATAGACTCACCGGTGGTGTATTTCTTCTGCCGGCCGCGGGAAAATTCGCTTTCCGAAACCAACCTCGCTCGCGTTGCGATGCTGTTCGGTCGAGGACCGACTCGCGCTCAGGTCCCGACGCCGGGATGCTGTTGCTGGTACTCCAGCAGCTGGGCCGCCCGGTCGGCCTTCGCCAGCAGGACCTCCTTGAGTTGGGGCGGGTTCCGGATGCGCGTGTCGTCGAGGACGCTCTCGGGCAGCGCCAGCGTTCCCTCCGGGAGGTCGTCTTCTCCGCGGACCGCGAGGTGGTGGCTGTCTACCTTCATCACGAGCGGGTTGTCGAGTCGTTCGATGCCCTCGCCGGAGGCGTACAGCTGTTCGTTGATGCGCTCGTGCTGTTCGCGGCGCATTGCCGCGTGGTCGCCGTCGGTCGGCTCGACGTAGAGCCGACCAAGGTAGTAGCCGCTCGAAAACTCCTCGAACATGAGACACGCTAACGTATATCACCACCAGACATAAGTCTTTCGTAAAGGTTTATATAGTCGTGCAAAGACACTATTTAACAATACGTGGAACGTCGCGGAATCCACGTGACACGTTTCGGAGCCACGTGACTCGTCGCGAGGTCCATATAACCCGTCACGAGGTCCACGTGATTCGTCGCGGAGGCAGCCAGCCCGCGACTCGGAGAACGCGCCGGCGCGTTCTCCGAGTCGCGGGCTTTAAACGCCCGAGAATCTAACCCTACTCCCATGGCAGAACCGCGCGTTCCGGGCGGTCGCGGGGCCGAACTCGACCTGCCCTGCGGGGAGTCGGTCAACGTCCACGACCTCGACATGGGTATGCGCGAGTACGACTGCACGTGCGGCGCGAGCCACGCGGTCGTCACGGACGTCCACCCGCCCTCCCGGTTCGTCCCCGAGTTCCTCGTCGAGGTGCTCCGGGAGACGGTCGACACGGACGACGACCTCGGCGAGTTCGGCACGCCCCACGTGATGGGCGTCGTGCTCGAGGAGTTCCCGACCGAGGTCGTCAGCGAGAACGTCGAGGAGGACTCGGACGTGGGGTACGCGCTGGTGTGGGTCACCGACTTCGACTCGCGGCGCCTCCACGAGATCGTGGTCGAACTCCTCGTCGAACTGATGGAGCACGCCGTCAGCCACGCGGAGGACGACGCCGCGATGACCCAGTTCGAGGAGAACATGCTGAACTTCGACGTGGAAGCGTTCGTCGAGCAGTACCGCGAGGAGCGGGAGTTCTCCGGACCGCACGATCAGGCGGTGTGAGGGCCGCGTTCGAGACCGTTATTTCACCTCCGTTCTGGAGGGGGGAAACTAATCTATCTAAATTCGAGGTTAATCTTGTAACCATTCACCCCAGTTCACGTCGAAGTAACCTGTACAACAGGCCCCGTTCACCTCCATCGTGATTTGATCAAGCGCCCCATTTATGTCGAACTTGTCGTGGCCACCATTAGTGATTCCAGAATCTCCATACGCTTTTGATTTGTCGTAGCTATCACCTGATTCAAGTGAACCACTGCCAGTCCCACAGACCATTCCCGTTGTATAGAAGTCAGTGTGTACCTGACCACCGTCTGCCGTAATCTCGACAGTACCTTCTAGGTCGTATGTCGTATTACTTTGAGATACACGTAATGCTATCGAGGCCCCACAGCTATTCACTTCGAGATATCGGATGCGACCGTCATGGCTGTAGGTATCGATACCTCCATCTTTGACTTTCCCGTCGATAACCGAATAGTTCGAGTAGTTGTACACATCGTCTCCAGCATTTGCTTTGCTCTCTTTGGTACAATTCGATGTATCGACTTCGATTATGTATTCTATTTCGTCATCGTCGTAGTAGTGCTCGACTTCTAGGTCAACGCTGTACGCGCTGGCTTGGCTACTGAGTAGCGGAACAGAACCGATTGCAGTGGCTGAAACACCCGTTGCTTTTAAGAAGTTTCGTCGTGAGTTTGAATTGATCATGTTTGGACCTCCATTTTAGTAATTGCAAGTTGTGCATCCACCGGGGCCGCCACATATATATGAGTCCGGGTAACATCCTCGTGGCTCGTGACATTCTCCCGACGATCCACAGACTGTACAGCAGCGGTCCTGATCTTGACAGCAACAACACCCGTCACAGCACGCCGACCCTGTACAGTCTAAGATGTCACAAGAAGTTTCAGTGAAGCATTCACTCTCCCACGAGTAGCAAGAGTAACTACCACAGGAGGTACTCCCGCGATTTCGGCAAAGGTATGCAATTGTACCTTCCGTAGAGGGATCGTCTGATGTAGATACGCTTTCATTGTCCATTTCACCGGGGCGTTTAGGATTAATTTCCACCCTTGATTTATCTATATTCGAAGCTCCTGTTATTCTGTAGTGAGTTGCCTTGACGCGCTCACCGTTTCGTTTCGGGATGTCCGGTTTTAGAATACCTCGCGGGCGCGTGTCATTCCGTCCAGGGTTGAACGCGATTGTGAGTCTTCCGTTTTGAGTCTTTCGTCGGATTGTCACATGTGCAGTTGGTTTGCCATCTTTTGGATAATCAACACCCCAAACCCTTGTTCCAGATTCACTATCTAGATAGTCGCAAGCATTCAGGAGACCTCGAATTTGCACCTTGTTTTCTTTCAGAAGGCCATCTTGGGCGAGCTGTCTCACGAAAGTTCCATAACTATTTACGTATTTCATCAAATAGTCAGTATCAGAGTACGATTCGCGAACGTTATTTAGTTGTTCTCTCTTCTCGCCTGGTTTTTCTTGTAGGTTGTCTTCCGCGGTGGCCGTACCGGTAATTGAGCCTGTGGTTGCTACGCCTCCGAGTCCTTTAAGTATCTTCTTTCGCGTTATCCTGCCTTCATTTTCATGAGTCTTCTTTCCCATACTGTATAATATAAGAATACTAACTTAAGTACTTCTAAATATAATTTATATATTTTATATTACTTCATAAGCACAGAAAGTATCTATGGCCGGGTCCTCACTATCAGCTATGTAAATACTACTTAGTCGTAACATTAATATGCTCATAGAAATAGACAGGATATTATTGGACTAACCATCCATAAAAGCTACAAATGTAGACAAGAGAAGATTATTCTATGAGCGATAATCCAAAGTTAGGCTCTTCAGATATAAATATAGGGGAGTACGTCCAATCACTGGTCCTGATTATATTGTGCTTGATAGGAAGTTTTGCAATTACGAACGCAGTAGTCCCAACGAGAGAATACCTATCGATGACTTTTAGCTTTGCCGAAACCCGTGCAGGGGGATGGTGGTTAATTCAGACGGTCCTCGCAGAGGCAACTTTTCTGGTCTTATTTTTGATAGCAATTGCAACAGTTACCGCGATTCGAAACGGAGGGTTGCTCTGGTGTTGCACGCTAACGACGGCCCTCCCCCAAGGGATGGCAGTTGCTCTCTTCGGTTTGGACTCCTCGCTTTTGGAGATGGTTGAACCGTCCGTCCCCGTGGGCGTCGTCACAGGGATTGTTGGTTGGACTCTTGGGGCAGGGATAACAGTCGTCACGAACCGCTCCAGCGACGACCTGCGCATGGTTGTGTCCGGCCAGTGGACCGACCAGCGACGGATCGGGGCACTCCTCGGTAGCTTCGTTGTGTTGCTGTTCACCGGCTACGTCGTCGTAACCGGAGCGGAGCTGATGACGGTGTATCTTGAACGCACGGTTGGACGACCACGCAGCGGTATTGTGTTCTTCCTGGAGCTGTATCTCGTTCGCGCACCGCTGGTCGTCGTCTTCCTCCTCGGAATCGGCGCAGGCAACGCGGTTCGTGGTGGTGACGTCGTCACGAGTAGCGCACTCCCGACGGCCATACTGCTCGGGATGGCGTTCGCCACGTTCGGTTTCCCGCCCTTGCTTTTGAACGTCTTCTATCAGGGCGTTCCCGCCGGAATTCTTCTGGGGGCGCTCGGCTGGAGTGTCGGAATCGGAGCTGTGAAGCTCTATCACACACGCCGCTCCGCAGCCGCATGAAAACGCACCGATACGTGTCTGACGCCAGTCTGACTGAAGGTTAAGTGTCATTCTGACGTATAGGTACACGAACGCATGGCTCAGAGCGCGAGGGAGTACGATAGGATTCGGACCGTCCTCGCCGAGGCCGACCCCGACGAGCCGTTGACCGCACGCGAGATTCTCCAGTTGCTCGAAGCCCACGGCGAGCAGATAGACAGCGCCCACCGGATCGCCACCGTCCTCGGTCGGGCGGCCCGCGAGCGGGACGTGCAGGTCATCCAGTCGTCGCCGTACCGCTACCGACTCGAAACCTGAACGGTCTTCGCCGTCTCGTTGCCGTCCGCCAATCTACTCCGGCGTCGGCTCGTACTTCTCGCCCACGGGAAGTTCGAGTTCCCGCGTACGGGTCGTCATTCTGACCGACTCGTAGGACCCCATCTCGCCGTCGAAGCTGAACTCGGCGGGCTCGTCGCGTCGGACGTCCACCCGGAGTTCCGAGGACAGCAGTCGAGTCACGTGCTCGGTCTCCTCGCCGAACAGTCGCTGTATCGCGGCTTCCTCGACCAGTTCGGCCGAGGGCATCCGCTCGACGATGGTGACGTCGAGCAGCCCGTCCTCGACGTTCGCCTGCGTGTGCCCCTCCACGGGAAAGCGCCGCGCGTTGCCGACCAGTACGGTCACGGCCTCGCCGGACCACGTCTCCTCGCAATCGGGCCCCACCGCCTCGACCGAGAGCGGGAGCCCGTCGAACGACGTGACCGAGCGCAGACCGCCGACCACGTAGGCGAGCACGCCGAACCGCTCTTTCATCTCGGGCGTTGTCGAGGCGCTGGCGTCGGCGGTCACCCCCGCGACGCAGGAGTTGAGGAAGAGCCGCCCGTCGGCGGTCGCCACGTCGATTCGGCGGCGCTCGCCCCGTTCGATGACCTCGAATGCGTGGGTGATGCTCTCGACGCCGACGTTGCCGGCGAAGTTGTTGCCCGTCCCGCAGGGGACCACTGCGAAGGTCACCTCTCCGAGCGCGTCGGCGGCGTCGAGCCCCCGAGCGACGCCGTTCAGCGTCCCGTCGCCGCCCGCCGCCGCTACGAGGTCCGCCCCCGACGCCGCGGCGAGCCGTGCGAACCGGACCGCCTCGCCCTCGCCCTGCGTCTCCAGCACGGTGAACCCGTTCTGATCGGCGAGCTCTCTGACCTGCTCGCGGTGGTTCGCGTCGCCGCTGACGGGATTGAGGACGAGTACCCGGTCGACCCCATTCGCTTCCGTCTCCTCGCCCCCGTCGCTTCGCAGGCCCCCACTCTCGACCATGTTTTCGGTTCGGGAGCGAGAGCCAAAGGACTACTGGCGTGAGAGGAGTATTACTCTGACTTCATCGCGTGCGCGGCTCGCGGACCTGTTCGGTGCAGTGCGGTCGCGGTTGCGGTGCAGTGCGGTCGCGGCACCCACTCGGGAAATTCCAGAATTCGAGCAGTAGTCGCGTCTCGCTCTGATTACTCCAGCAGGCTCCGGCCGGTCATCGCTGTGGGCTGTTCGACGCCGACGAGCGAGAGGAGCGTCGGTGCCACGTCACAGAGCGACCCGCCCTCGCGGACGCGTTTGCCCCCGCTGTCGCCCTCCGGCGAGAGGTAGACGAACGGAACCGGATTCGTGGTGTGAGCGGTGTGGGGGTCCTCGGGGGTGCCCATGTCGTCTGCGTTGCCGTGGTCGGCGGTGGCGAGGACGTGCCCGCCCGCGGACTCGACCGCCGCCACGAGCCTGCCCAGTTGTTCGTCCACGGCCTCGACTGCCGCGACCGCGGCGTCGAAGTCGCCGGTGTGGCCTACCATGTCGGGGTTCGCGTAGTTTAGCACCAGCACGTCCGGATCGTCGGTCTCGACGAGTCGGAGCGCGCTGTCGGTGACTCCCTCGGCGCTCATCTCGGGCTTGCGGTCGTAGGTCGCCACGTCGGGCGACTCGACGATTTCGCGAACCTCGCCCTCGAACTCGACTTCGCGGCCGCCGTTGAGGAAGTAGGTGACGTGGGCGTACTTCTCCGATTCTGCGATGCGGAGTTGGGTCAGCCCGTTGTCGGCCAGCACCTCGCCGAGCACGTCCTCGGGCTGGGTCGGCGGGAAGGCGACCGGGAGGTCGAACGTCTCGTCGTACTCGGTCAGCGTAGTGAACTCGATTTCGGGCGCGGACGTGTCGATTCCCTCGGCCTGCCAGTCCTCGGGCCGAACGTCCGCCAGCATCCGGGTCAGCTGTCGCCCCCGGTCGGCTCTGAAGTTGAAGAAGACGGCCGCGTCGCCGTCTGTTATCGGGACTCCACCGTCCACCAGCGTCGGCTCCACGAACTCGTCGGTGGTGTCGCGCTCGTAGCTCGCCTCGACCGCGGCGACGGCCGACTCGGCCTTCCACTTCGCCTCGCGGTTGGCGATGGCGTCGTAGGCGCGCTTGGTCCGGTCCCAGTTCTGGTCGCGGTCCATCGCGTAGTAGCGCCCGGAGACGGTCGCCACCTCGCCGGTGCCCGCGCGGTCGACGACCTCCTGTAGCTCCGCGAGGAAATCCGCGCCGCTCTTGGGCGGGGTGTCCCGGCCGTCGGTGAACGCATGGGTCACGGCGTCGAATCCGCCGTCGGAATCCGTCGGTTCCGACGAGCAATCGGACGTAGTCCGATGACCGCGCTCGGCAGCAAGTTCGACCAGCGCGTAGAGGTGCTTCTGGTCCGAGTGGACCCCGCCCTCGCTTACGAGTCCCAAGAAGTGGACGGTTCCGTCGTTCGCTTGCGCGTGCTCGAACGCGCCGTCGATGGCCTCGTTGTCGCCCAGCTCGCCGTTCGCGATGGCGTCGGTGATGCGGGTGTACTCCTGTTTGACCACCCGGCCCGCGCCGATGTTGAGGTGCCCGACCTCGCTGTTGCCCATCTGTCCCTCGGGCAGGCCGACCCGCCGTCCGGAGACGGTGAGCGTTCCGTACGCGCCGGTCTCGGCGAACCGGTCGAAGTTCGGCGTGTCGGCGGCCTCGATGGCGTCTCGACCTCCATTCGGACTGTCTCGCGGCGTACCGCCGCTCGACGTATTCGAGGCGCGTTGCGCCTCGCTACCCAACCCCCACCCGTCGAGGATTATCAGCGCGGCCTTCATGCGCGAACGGTGGGCATCGCGGCCTAACTACCCTTCGGCTTTCGAGGGAGAGAACGGGAGTGTACTGCCGCGATTCGTCGGCCGAATTCGTGTCCTCGAAAGCCCTCGGCGCGCTCGCGGTCGCTGAGCGACATATCCTCGGTTCGCTTCGCTCACCTCGGATAGGGGTCGCTCAGACGACCACGGGCCTGCGGCCCGCGAGCCCGCCTCGCCCTTTCAGTCCACCAGGACCGCAGTTGGTCGGTCCAGCGGTCGACATTGGCGGCTGTTTCACCGGCCGAAACCGGTGGTCGATATTTGTTCGTTCGACCGACTCCGGCCGGTCCCGTTGAGGTACAGTTTTACGCCGGGCGGCCCACATCCGGGGTATGAAAGCCGTCCAGTTCGGCGACCACGGGGACAGGAGCGTCATCGAGTACGACGACTTCCCGGACCCCACGCCCGACCGCGACGAGGTGCTGGTCGACGTGAAGGCCGGGGCGCTCAACCACCTCGACGTGTGGACTCGCAAGGGCCTGCCCGGCCTCGACCTCGACATGCCCCACATTCCCGGGAGCGACGCGGCGGGGACCGTCGTGGAGGTCGGCGAGGACGTGACCCGGTTCGAGCCGGGCGACCGCGTGGCCGTCTCTGCGGGCGTCTACTGCGGCGAGTGCGAGTACTGCCGCGACGGCGAGTACTCGATGTGCGTGAACTACCACATCATCGGCGAGCACGTCCGGGGCGTCCACAGCGAGCGCGCGGCGGTGCCCGAAGACAACCTCGTCGAGGTCCCGACCGGCGTCGACTGGGACACCGCCGCGGCCGCGCCGCTGGTGTTCCAGACCGCGTGGCGGATGCTGCTGAACCGCGGAGACCTGACCGCCGGCGAGTCGGTGCTGGTACTCGGCGCGTCGGGCGGCGTCGGCCACGCCGCGGTCCAGATCGCCGACCACGCCGGAGCCGAGGTGTACGCCACCGCCTCGAGCGAGGAGAAGCTCGACTACGCCGAGGAGATCGGCGCGGACCACGCCATCGACTACGCGGAGAACGATTTCGCCGCCGAGATACGGGAGCTGACGGGCAAGCGCGGCGTCGATATGGTCGTCGACCACGTCGGCGCTGAGACGTACCCCGATTCGCTCAAGAGCCTCGCGAAGGGCGGCCGCATCGTGACCTGCGGCGCGACCACCGGGCCGAACCCCGGCGCGGGACTCAACCGCATCTTCTGGAACCAGCTGTCGGTCATCGGCTCCACGATGGCCAACCCCGGCGAGGTCGACGACGTGCTCGACCTCGTCTGGGACGGCACCTTCGAGCCCCGAATCCGCGAGGTACTGCCGATGAGCGAGACGGCCCGCGCCCACGAACTGCTCGAAGACCGCGAGGGGTTCGGCAAGGTCGTAGTCGTCCCCGACAGCGAGTACGAGAGCCGGTAGATGGCCGACGACACGTACACCCACCGACCCGGCGAGGTACCCGAGGAGCGCGGCGGCCGCGGGGACACCGAGAGCGATAGTGAGCGCACGAGCGACGGCGACCACGAGCGCGGCGTTTCCGACCCCGACCCGGTTTCGGACCCCGCCGCGCCGGTCGAGCGCGGCCGCGAGGAGTGGAGCTGGCGCGACTGGCTCCTCGTGGGCGTCATCGTGCTCTGCTTTCTGGTGATTCCGTCCGCGATTCTGGTCCTCCCGCCGATCCGGCCGTACCGGTTCGCCTACCTCGTCCTGCCGCTCATCCCCGCCTTCCTGCTCGGTGCGGTCGCGGTCTGGTCGGCCCAGCGGAGCGAGTGAGTCGTCGTCAGTTCGTCGTTTCTCGATCTGCGATGTTTTCATCCGATTCGACTGCTTCACCCGGTTCGTCTGCTTCAGTCAGTTCGACTGCTTCACACAGCGCGTGCTCCGATAGGCGAGGCGGCCGCGGTTGCGGTGTCTGCGCGAACGGACGTGAGCGCAGGCTCGCCAGAGCAAGCTCTGCCGGTGCTGTGTGGTGTCGCCTACGCTCAAGCAGTAGCTAGCTTGACTCGGCCGTCTCCGTCTGTTCGAGGGCTGACGAGCTAGCTACTGCCGAGGCATAGGAGTGACCGCGACCGCAACCGCACCGCAGCCTCGAACCTCCCCAGCCTCCTGCGGTCCTCGGCCTTCGGCCTGCGGTCCTCGTCCACCGGCGGACAAACCGCGTCCTCCGAGCCTGCAGTCGCTACGATCCTGCAGACCTCGCGCGCGTTGCTCGCGCGCGGACCGCCGGGAAAAGCAAGTTCGCCGTCCCACGCTCTTCGGAACAATCGAGTCCCACGCGTCCAGTTCCATCTCAGTAGTCGGCGCGAAGCCGGTGGTAGTCCAGTCGGAGATAGTGGTACAGCGTCCCGGTCAGTCCGGAACTCGCGATGCGCCGCGCGGAGGTCCGGACCAGCACGTCGGGATGGTAGCCCGTCGCCCAGTCGCGGCCGAGCCGCCGGCTGAACGCGGTGTCCTCGTTCGGCACGGTCGGGAAGCCCCCCGCCGCGTCGTAGGCTTCGCGGCGGACGAAGAAGTTGAACCCCGGGAGAATCGGCCGGTCGAGCCGCGGGAACACGTGGTTGATGGTCGCCTCCATCAGCTTCGCGCGCGCCGGGCCGACCAGCCGGCAGCGCGAGGACGCGGCCGCGAGGTCCTCCCGGCGGGCGAACGCCAGCATCGCGTCGACGTAGTCGGGGTGGACAGCGGTGTCGGCGTCCACGAACGCCAGCCAGTCGCCCGCGGCCTGCTCTGCGCCGCGATGGCGCGCGTCGGCGATGGCGGACCGCTGGTGCGTACGGCCGCCGTCGGCGACGCCCGACTCCGGCTGCTCGACGACCGTGGCGTCGTACTCGCGGGCGATCTCCGGCGTGGCGTCGCCGTCGCCGTCCACGACCAGGAGCTCGTACTCGCGGTCGGTGCGCTGGTCGCGGACGCTGGCGAGCGCCGAGGAGAGGTAGCGCTCCTCCGCTTTCGCCGGCACGACGAAACTGACCACGGGGCCGGTCATGGGTGTTGCACGGGATCGGTCACGGGGGTTTCAGCGGTTCGGTCATGGCTGCCGGGGAGTGTTCGGGATGGGTCGATGCTCGCCCGGGAGGAGTAAGGGTCTTTTCACCGGAGCGAGAAGAGCCGCGTGGCCGATGACGAGGCGCGCGCTCCGAGCTGGTCTCGGCAACCAGTCGTGACGAGCCCTATGAGTGCCGAGGCCAGCTTTCTACCCATACATTTCCGAGGAGAAGTGACCGTACGTCATCGAATCGCGGCTGCTACCCTCTGAGAGAGGACAGCTGTCGATAGAGGTTGATTTGAGCTCACGCTATGCGGTGACATAGGGGATGTCATCTTAAAAAGAAATTTCCGAGGAGGGATACTGGGCCTACTCCTAGTCTCCTCCACGAAGTCGGGGATATCGATTTCCACTGGACAGGACCGAATTCCCCGGCGTAACCATTCTAAACACTGGATTTTGCCCGATAACAACGCTATTCAACAGAGCACACTGCGCATAGCTGGACGATTCAGGTGACCGAGAGCGAGACTGGTGGTTCCCGGTTCGAGATTTACGATTTCGAATCCGTGGAGTCAATCGGTTGGAGGGCCCAATCTGTCCTGACGAACTCATACTCTGCTACGGTTGCCGAAACGAAATGCGGGTAGTGACTATTCGAGCGAGTTCCAGGTGACATCGTCGCCCGAACGGTTATTCGAGGAGAACTGGACGGTCGCGGACCCATGGACGCGGAGGTGATCGTAGTCTTTTCCACCCCCGACGTCCGCTTCGCTCCACTCGACCAACCGGAGATCGTCGACGGTGGCGGCACGTTCCTCCCCGTCGTCGGGAGGGTAAAGGCGGAAGTAGAACCGGACGTGGGTGGCGTTCTCGGGTATCGAGGAAGACCATTCGATCCGTTCCCAGCCGGCCGTCCGGTCGAGGTCAGTCGAGACTGACTCGAGTGCCGAGCTACTTGTCGACTCGTACCACCGGACAAGCAGTTCCAGCCGCGCGTCCGTCTCGTGGCGGTATCGGCCGAGAAGCGTCGTCGGGCCGGTCACCGGAACGCGTTCGGTCGTCGTCAGGATCGACCGCTGTGAGTTGTCTGCGGTTCGGGAGAGCCGAACGCCGCCACTCCCGTCGTATCCGAACTCGGGACCGTTGGAGTCCGCGCCACGGCTGAATCGCCACAGTGGGCCTTCGTGCCGTTCATCGTCAACGTCAGGGTCGTCGAACGTTCCAGTGGGAAGCAGGTCACGACCCAGTTCTACGGACTTCTCTCTGTCTACGACGCGGGTGACCCATCCGACGTTCCGAGTGTAAATCGTCCCGTCCCCGTCCAGCGTTCTGGTAACCGTCCGGGTCGTCGTCTCGTCTCCTGTAACATACTCGAGGCTGGCACCGGAGAGCGAGAAATCGTCCGCCGACAACGCGGCGGTTTCGCGGAGTTGCCACTCCCTTGGCTTGCCGACGACCCCCTTCGGAACGTACCCCTTGAGGAGGAGCGGGTCGGCGTAGGCTCTGGTGACGCCGTCGGCAGTGACGTGGACGCTCAGGACGTATGAAGGGAACGTCGGCCAGAGCTCCTGCTCGAAGACGAGGTTGCCGAGCGACCAGGCGACCAGTGTCCCGTCCCGCAGTTCCAGCCCGCCGGTCACGTGCGAGTGGTGATTGACGACTACGTCCGCGCCGGCCACACTCGCCGCTTCGGTCAGACGTCTGATCTCGTCGGTCGGTTCCCGCTGGTACTCGGTGCCGCCGTGGATTTGGACGACGGTCACGTCCGCATTCGCGTCGACCCGGGACACCTCCCGGGAGAGTCTGTTATGAGTCGCCGCTGCGGTCCCGACGTTCCCGGAGACTGTCAGTTCCTCGGCGTCAGCCACTCCGGCGGCGGCCCTTCCCGGTACCGAGTACGTCTCTGACTGGCCGTCGTCGGCTACCCAGTCGATTTCATACTGGCCACCCGTCAGAGCGGTACAGGAGAGCAAGCCGACGGTGAGGCCCTGCTCCTCGAAGTACGCCGGTTCCCACGCTGCTGTCCCGGACTTGCCGGCACCAGAACGTTCGATGCCAGCGGAGGAAAGAACCTCAAGCGTCTCGTTCAGCCCCGGTGTCAGCGCGTCGAACGTGTGGTTGTTCCCGAGCGCGACGTAGTCGATCCCGGCACTGGCCATCGCAGGTGCGGCGTCCGGGTGCGAGACGAAGTGGTACCGTTTCGAGGGGTGTCTCCATGCCGTCGTCGTCAGCGGTGTTTCGAGATTCACTGACGTGATATCGGCGTCCTGTAACAGGGGGGAGATGTACTGTAGTATCGTCTGGTGTGATTCCAGCCGGTCGTCAGGTCGAATCTGGAAGTGCGGTTCGAGGGGGTCGTCGTCCTCGTAGAACCGACGGCCGAACATCACGTCACCGCCGAAACTGAGCGCGACTGTTCCCGCACGAGGCGAGAGTCTGATACGAGGAGTTGTTCCCGGAGCCACAGCGACAGTCCGTCCGATAAAGCCAGTTTTCGTTGCGCGAAGCCAGATGGGTTCGTCGACTTCCGCTACTTCGAATCGTCCCTGATTATCAGTGGTCGTCTCGACTACGGACCCTCTCGTTGGAACGATCCCATTCAGCGTCGCACCTGCGATTTCATCGCCATCTATGTCGACAACTCGCCCCGATACGGGCTCGGAGCTACGTGCGGGTTTTTGACTGGTCTGTCTTGTCTGCGAATAGTTTTCGGTCGACTCGGACGGCGAACGACCGCTACACCCGGCAATACCCATTCCCGCCCCTACTGTCGCGAGTCGAACAAATTCACGCCGGGACCACTCACCCATTGTCGTGTAGTCAATTCCTATAGGATATAAACAAGGTGGTAGTGTGTGGGTCGTGAGTGCTGTGGCCTTTCTCAAGCCGAACGCTCGTTCTCCGACGATTAGCGTAGCGCGTCCGTATCCACCAGTCGCTTGCCGTGGTGCTCCCGGAAGTGGCGCACCCGGAGCTTCCAGCCGTTGTTGGCGTCGCCGGGCGGCAACTCCATCCCGCAGAGCGTACAGGCGTGGCCCCCGTCGCGGTCGACCGACAGCAGCGTCTCGCCGTGCAGCGAGTGGTAGTGGTAGAACACCGAGGAGACCCGCACGTCGCGCGAGCACCGCGCGCAGGAGTACATCCGGTCGCGGAAGGGCGTCTTGGGCATACGCGAACGAGGGCGGTACGTCACCAAAAGCGTACGGCCCGACTCGGGGTGGGGATTCCGGTACGTAGTTGGAACCGATGAGTGATCTCCGAAGTCATCGGTGACTCGACTACGGAGAACCAGAGGAGATAGCCTCGAAAGCCCTCGGCGCGCTCGCGTCGCTCAGCGACATATCTGACGGACGTGGTTGCGTCAGATAGGGGTCGCTGAGTCGACCACGGCCTTCGGCCGCGAGCCCGCCTCGCCCTTTCAGTCCACCAGGAAGTCGGTTGATTCACCGAGCGAAGATGGGCTCTGGTGGCACGTATCTGAACACTGCGGACCCGCAGGAGATCGAGCACTGCGCGTCAGGAGAACAGCCCGCGCACCGCCGACGCGACCCGGTATACTAGCGTGTTCGCCTCGTAGTGTCGCCAGCCGGTGAACCCCCCGGAGAGGGTCACCGCGTCGTAGCCCCGCTCTTGCAGGTGGTCGGTCGCGTCCCGCGCGACCACACCGGCCTTGCAGACGGTCACCACCTCCCTCTCGTCGGGCACCGCGTCGAGGTGGTCGTCGAGCGCCGCGGTGTCGCCGCTCCGCAGGTCATGGTACACCGGCGCGTTGTAGCTCCCGTCGACGTGGTCGGCCCGGTAGTCGTCGCTCGGCCGAACGTCGAGGACGAACGCCTCGTCGGGAAGCCGGTCGTCGAGTTCCGACGGCGTAATCTTGCTCATGGAGTCCAGTATCGCACCGGCCTACTTAGGCCCCGCGCACGACCGCGATGCGCGCTGGCCCGACGCCCGACTGGCCACTCACACGTCGTAGATCGCGCCGGCGATCAGCGCGGCGGCTCCGACGAATGTCGCGGCGAGCAATGCGAAGTACGGCGTCCTCGGCGGCGGGTCGAACGGCACGGCCCCGAACCAGAGCGCGACCGCCGGGATCAACGCGAGGACGACAACGAACGCGAGGAACGCGACCCAGACGGCCCGCGCCGCCGTTTCGAGCCGGTCGAACAGCGCGGCCGAGTCCGACGACTCGGCCGCGCTGTTCGACCTCGTCTCGCCGTTCGCGTCGCGGTTCGCGTCGTCAGCCGAGACGCCATCTGTCGCGCCGCTGTCGGTCGAATCGACTCGCTCGCGCCGGTCGGTGGTCGAGTCGGCCGAGCTCCCGGAGTCGGCGGACGAACTCGTCGCCATGCGGCCACCGACGCCGCGCAGGACAATCGGCCTGTCGGTCGGCTGCGCGCGGTCGTGTACGGTCGCGTCGCGGTGTACGGTCACGTACGGTCGACTGCGCGCGGTCGCGCAGTTCTGCGCGACCGCGAGCGAGCGCAGCCACGCGATGATCTGCCGACACCCCGGCCACACCACCTAACCGCCCGGCCACCGACCCTTCTGCCATGACGGATTACGACCGACTCGGCAGCGCGTCAGTCAGCGGTGACTCCCGGGAGCTACCGGTGCCACAGAAAGCCGTCAATCTCGAACTGGTGAAGTCCGGCGGCGAAGTGTACTGGGCAGTCCGCGAGACTGACGGCGCGGTCGTGGCCTCCCAGCTCTACGACCCGCTGGAGGACGCTCCCAACGTGAGGTTCGTGACGAGCACGGCCATCGCTGACGACAGCCGACAGCTGCGAGTCCCCGACGCCGTCTTCGACCACTGGGACGACGTGTACGGCGGCGGGACCGCGGTGGTCGGCGGCGACGAATTAGCGTTCGCGACCAGCGACGAGTTGGCCGCAAACGAGCAGATGCTCGTCCTGCCCGAGTGGCAGGTCGACGACGTGCTGGGCGAGGAGTAGCTACTTTTCGCGCTCTTCGCGCCGCGCGCGGCCGTGCTCCGCACAGAGGACTTCGCCCGTCTCGGTGTCGAGGTAGAACTCGTCGCCAGCCTCGATGGGTTCGCCGCCCTCGTCGCAGCCGTCCGCGTGGGTCAGGAAGTACTTGCCCTCCGCGCGGCCAGTTTCGAGCCGGTCGGCCGACCGCGCGAACGTGACCAGCGCCTCGCCGATCTGGGTGCGCTCGGCCGCGTCGGCCGCCTCGAAGTGGATGACTGGCATGGAATAACAGTCCGAGTACCACATACGTCCGGAAAAGGATTTCTGCACCCTTTCGTTGCGATTCTCGCGGTGTTGTGAGTCAACCGCAGAATTCCAGCGAAGACGGTTTTGAAAGCCCCCGCCCGGTCGCGGTCGCTCCGGCGGATATTCTCGCGCCTCGCTCCGCTCGGCGCTCCGAATAGGGCCGCCGGAGGCGACCACGTAAACGCGACCGGGCGGCCCCTTTCAGTCCGCCCAGACCGTGGTTTGCGCCAGCGAGCGCGTCCTCAGGGGAATGTATCACCGAGCGCGTCCCCGTGGAAGGCGTCACTGCGGGTTCCCCCGTGGTCTGTCGCACCGAGCTTCTGCCGGTGGTCTGTCGCACCGGGCGCATCCCCGTGGACTGCAACTATCCGCTCGGCGAACTCGAACACCGGCCGTCGGTTCGGCCCGAACCCTCACTTTCGCGCGCGGCGTATCCGACTTCGAGCAGGGGTTCCGTCGCCGGCGTCCCCGCTCGCGTTCGGCCGCATCATCGCCGGCGACACCCGACAACGATGGACATCCAATCCTACGAACTCCACGACCGGATCGAGCGCGTCGAAGCCGCCGAGGCGAGCGAGAGCGACCTCGTGACCGTCGCGGTCCCGCCCGACAAGCCCCTCGGCGAAGCGCTCGAACGCGTCGAGGAGGACCGCGCGGAGGCCGAGTACATCGACACCGAAGGCGAGGACGCCGCGTATCTGGAGGCGCTGGAGCGCGTCCGGCGGGTCCTCCAGCGCGAGGCGGCCACGCCCGACAAGGGGCTGGTCGTCTACGCCGGCGTGGTCGACGGCGAAGTGGTCTCGTACGTCTTCGACGACCTGCCGACGCCCGTCGGCGAGTTCGTCTACAAGCGCGCCAACGAGTTCGACACCGCTCCGCTGGCGGGCGTCGAGGAGTCCTCGAAGACGTTCGGCCTGCTCGTGGTCGAACGCGGCGGGGCCGCGCTGGGACTCGCTCGCGGCGACGAGGTCGAACCCATCGAGACGATGGACAGCGACGTGATGGGCAAGACCAAGGCCGGCGGCCAGTCGGCCCAGCGGTTCGCCCGCGAGCGCGAGCGTCAGAAGGAGGAGTTCTTCGATACGGTCGCCGACGAGGCCGAGCGCGCGTTCCTCGGCGACCACCACGTCGAATCGGCCAACACGAGTGCCGAGTCGGCCAGCGCGAGCACCGACGTCGACGGCCTGATTCTCGGCGGCACCTCGGTTACGGTCGACGACTTCCGGGAGGGCGACCACCTCGACCACCGGCTCGACGACCGGCTGGTCGGCGACCCCGTCTCGGTGGAGTACGCCTCCGAGCAGGGCCTCCAACAACTGGTCGAGGCGGCCAGCGACCGCATCGAGGACGAGGAGCGCCGGGAGACTCGCGAGACGCTCGACCGCTTCTTCGAGGCGCTCCACGCGAGCGACGGATCGGCCGCGGGCGAGGACGACAACTCCAGCGACGCCGAGGAGGTCGTCTACGGCCGCGAGGCCGTCGAGGAGGCGCTGGAGTACGACGCCGTCGAGACCGTGCTCGTCTCCGCGGACCTGCCGGTCGACGAGGTGCAGGCGTACGAGGGCCGCGCGTCGGACGAGGGCGGCGACTGCGTGGTCGTGCCGGCCGACTTCGACCGCGGGCGACAGTTCAGTGAGGCGTTCGGCGGCGTGGCCGCGATACTCCGGTTCCCCATCGAGTAGTCCGTGCTTACCGACGACGCGTCCGACTTCCGGTCGCTCGGCGTCGCGGTCGAGACGTACTGAGCCTGCTCGGCCGGTCAGTACGTCTGGTAGCGCGCCGACCCGATTTCCACCCAGACCAGCGTGTTCTCGGGATACTCGTCGGCTGTCGCGCCGTACTTCGGATTGATGCGCTCGGCGGCCGCGGCGGCTTCAGCCCGATCCTCGACGACGGTCGCGGTGCCGAGCAGGGTGACCATCCACTCCGCGCGCCCGTCGGTCGACTGCTCGACCGACACCGCGACGCGGGGGTTCTCGCGGACGTTCGCCAGCTTTCGACCGGTGGTGAGCACCTCCAGTACGCCGTCGTCGTACGCGTACCAAACTGGCGCGACGTGGGGCTTGCCGTCGGCGCACGTGGCGAAGTGGGCCATCAGGGGCGCACCGGAGAGCAGCGCTTCGGCCTCGGGCGGGACCGGGTCGTCGGGCGAGCCGGACTCGTCGGACGGGTCGGTGTCGCCGGACTGGTCAGTGTCGGCCATGGAAACGCTCCGGTCTGAGCGAGCAAAACGTTTGGCCCGGCGGCGGCGCGCTGGCTACCAGCGCGCCGCCGCCGGGCCAGAACGGGGTGGGGCTGCCGGGCCCCAACGCA
>NZ_QLVG01000052.1 GCF_003382685.1 Halorussus litoreus
GGCGCAGCGGCCGCTGCGCCGCCGACCCCGGCCGCGACCGACTCGTCGGATGCGACAGCCAAACTATCGGACGCGCAAACCGGCGCTCCTGCAGCGAACGCGCAGGACGAAGCCGACGCAACGACCGTCGCCGAGTGCGCGGCGACACCGTCCTCGGACCTCGCAGATCCCGAGTCCGACGCGACGGGCTGGGAGAGCGGCTACTGGTACAACGAGACGCTCGACGTGAACCAGAGCGACGGGCTCACCGACGAGGAGCGCGAGTCGGTCGTCGCTCGGACGATGGCTCGCGTCGAGGCCGTCCGGTGCATCGAGTTCGACGAGTCGGTGCCCGTGAGCGTGATCAGCCGCGAGCAGTTCCGCGAGAGCGACGTGGCGGGCGGGAACGTCTCCGAGGCGCTCCGGGCCTTCGACAACGCGAAGTTCGAGTCGATGTTCCTCGTCGGCGAGGAGACCGACTCCATCGAGGTCCAACGCCAGAACAGGGGCAGCGGCGTCCTCGGGTTCTACAGCCCGCAGGCCGACCGGATCGTGGTCGTCGCCGAGAACGCCGACGAGCTGCGCCTCGACGAGATCACGCTGGCTCACGAGCTGGTCCACGCGTGGCAGGACCAGCGGTTCGGCCTCGAAAGCGACCCGCTGGAGGTGAACCTCCGCGACGAGGTCAACGCCAGAAACGGCATCGTGGAGGGCGACGCCAGCTACGTCGACCGGCTGTACCAGCGCCAGTGTCGACAGGGCTGGGACTGCCTCGCCGGCCGCGAGAGCGGGGCCGCGAGCCAACTCGCCAACATCGGCGTGTACATGCTAAAGTACCAGCCGTACAGCGACGGGCCGGCGTTCGTCCGGATGGCCGAGCGCCTCGGCGGCTGGGACGCGGTGAACGACCTCTACACCGACCTGCCCGCGAGCAGCGAACAGGTCATCCACCCGCAGCGCTACGGGGTCGACGAGCCGACCGACGTGGCGCTGAACGACTCGGCGACCGACGCGTGGGAGCGCATCCGACCGCCGGACCGACCGGACTACGCCGAGGTCGGCGAGGCCGGCCTGATGGCGATGTTCGTCTTCCCGTACTACGACAGCGGCGGGCAGACCGAGGTCGTTGCGCCGGCACAGTGGTTCAACCAGAACGAGACCGGCAACGTCAGCGACTTCGACCCGCTCAACTACGAGTCGGCGTACTCCACCGGCTGGGACGGCGATCGGCTCCACGCCTACGAGAACGAGTCGGGTGAGCAGGCGTACGTCTGGCGACTGGCGTGGGACTCGCCCCAGGACGCCGAGCAGTTCGTCGAGGGCTACGAGCGCGTGCTCCGGTACTGGGGCGGCCAGCAGCTCGGCCCGAACACGTGGCGCATCGACGACGGCGGGTTCGCCGACGCCTTCTACGTCGACGTGAACGCGACGACCGTGACGGTCGTCAACGCGCCGACCGTCGGCCAACTCTCGAACGTCGAGGCCGACGCCGACCCGGTCGCGCCCGGAACATCGGCGGACGACGCGGCGAGCGAGAGCGACGGGACGACCACCGACGACGGCGACGGGACGACCACCGACGACGGCGACGGGACGACCACCGACGACGGCGACGCGAGCGCCACCGACGACGCAGACGGTACCGACGGTGACGCCGCCGCCGAGGCGACGATGGTGACCGAAACCACGACCGAGGACGACGGTGGGGCCAAGGCCGACGCGACTGAGGACGGAGAGGACGACGAGACCGAGACGACCACTGCCGAGTAGGTCGGTCGGCAGTGGTTTCGATTTTTGACTCAGGCGAACGCGAACGCGAACGCGTTTTGACAGATCAGCAGTTTTGCAAACTGAAACAACTACGGCCTGGCGGATGAAAGGGCGAGCGCGCCGAGGGCTTTCGAGGCCGTCTCACCGACCGAAAAACCATCGCCTCCTAGTCGACCCTCCATGTTCAAGCCGCTCCGTGCCCACGCATCGGACATGGACGAGACGCACGTCGTGACCTGCTTTCTGCGGAACCGAGGTCAGGTGCTGCTCCTGTGTCGCTCCGAGGAGGTCGGCTCCTACGCGGGCCTGTGGGGTGGCGTCGCGGGCCACGCCGAAGGTGACCCCGACGCCGCGGCCCGCGAGGAAATCGCCGAGGAGACCGGCCTGCGCGACGCCTGCACGCTCGCCCGGGAGGGCGTCACCTTCGAGTTCGAAGACTCGGACATCGACACGCGGTGGGTCGTCCACCCGTACCTGTTCGACTGCGAGCGCCGCGACGCCGAGACGAACTGGGAGACCACCGAGTCCGAGTGGGTCCACCCGACCGAAATCCTCCGGCGCGAGACGGTCCCGAAGCTCTGGGCCGCCTACTCGCGGGTCGCCCCGACAATCCAGCAGGTCGCCGACGATTCGGCGCACGGGTCGGCGTACCTCTCGGTCCGTGCGCTCGAAGTCCTCCGAGACAGGGCGGGGTCCTTCGCGGTGCAAGACACCGGCGGCTGGGACCAACTCACCGCCATCGCCGAGCAACTGCTCGACGCCCGGCCGAGCATGGCCGCGGTCGCCAACCGCGTGAACCGCGCGATGGCGTCAGCGGCTTCGGGCGAAAAGAGCCCGGACGCGGTGGAGGTCGCAGCGCGCGAGGGCATCGACCGGGCGTTCCGCGCCGACGAGGGGGCCGCCGAGAACGCCGCCGCCGAGATCCGGGACGCGACCGTCCTCACTCTCTCGCAGTCCGGCACCGTGCTCGACGCGCTCCCCGCCGCGGAGTCGGTGTTCGTCGCGGAGTCTCGGCCGGCGCGGGAGGGCGTCGGGGGGGGGGGGGGGGGGGGGGGGGGGGGGGGGGGCGGGGGGCGGGGGCCGGCCCCCCCCCCCCCCCCCCCCCCCGCGACCGCGAACGCCGACGGAGGTGATGAGAGCATCGAGAACGACGAGACCGTGGAGAGCATCGAAAGCGACGAGAACGAATCTGCCCCCGACGTGACTCTCCATACCGACGCCGCGGTCGCGCACGTGCTGGCGACCGAGGACGTGGACGCGGTGGTGGTCGGCGCGGACGCGATACTGCCGGACGGCCGCGTCGTGAACAAGACCGGCACGTGCGCTGCCGCGCTCGCGGCGGCGCGCGAGGGCGTCCCCGCGTACGCGGTCGCGGCCAGCGACAAGGTTCGGACCGACGATACCGTGCAACTGGAGGACGGGAACCCGGCCGAAATCTACGACGGCGAGAAGCGCGTCGCGGTGCTGAATCCAACCTTCGACGTGACGCCCGCCGATCTGCTTTCGGGAGTGATCACCGAGCGCGGGACGCTGGACGACGAGGGCGTGCGCGAGGTGGCCGAGGAACTGCGGGAGGTCGCGGCGTGGTAGTTCCGGACGCTAACAGAAACAGTGTTTCGTCCTACAGAAGAAGAGCCGGCCCGTTCACAGATACTCGATAGAGCGGTCGTCTTCGTCTCGGTCTTCGAGATGTGCGTCGACCGCTTTGACCACGTCACCGATCTGCCGTCCTGCCTGCTGGACGTAAATCAATCCCGCGTGCTCCAGTCTTTCGCCCTCGACGAGAGACAGAAAATCGTCGTCGAACGTTGCGAGGATCCAGTCGTTTTCGACCGCATATTGCACTGTTCACGGTCCAGTTTTCCTAACGTCTCTTCCTCCCTAGCGGTTCGAACGCTCCATCCACGACGGCGAAGCCCGTCAGCTACCGGGACCCAGATACTCTCGTCGCAGTACAGCGGTCTCATCATGCGGATGCAGACTCGGACGGAGCCGACCGGAAGTCGTCGATGTGGTCGTAGTAGTACGCTAACGCCCTGTGAACGTCCGAAAGCGTGAGGTCCGGGTACAGTTGCGTTATCTCGTCGGGTTCGTACCCGCTGTGCTCGTACGCCACGGCAACGTCCTTTACTCGGATACCGGTACCCTCGATTGTCGGTGCTCCGTCACTGTGTCCAGGATCTCGGGTGATTTTCATATGCGAGGAGCAGTACCCGCACTGACTTGAAATACAGGGCCATTCCGGCCCGACGACCTCGACCTTCACGCTCTCTGGCCCATCGCAGTAGAGCGCGTAGTAGCCTCCGGCGAAGGGGTGGTCGTTCTCCTCGGCCTGCACCAGCACGACGTAGGTCGGGCCGTTGATCCACGAGCAACCGCCGTTCCAGTCGTTCTTGGGCTCATAGCCGAGTTCGCCGAGCAGCCAGTCCCAGAACGGGAGCGACGCGTCGAGGTCCGAGGCGTACAGCTCGACGTGGTGGAGCTGCCCGGCGCGCTCGGGGTCGGCGTGGTCGTGGCTCACGAACGGGATTTTCTCAACGAGTTGTGAAGAACGTTCGGTCAATCACCTTCGTCTCGATGAGGAGGACTGTAACCTCGAAAGCCCTCGGCGCGATCGCGGTCGCTCAGCGACATATCCTCGTTCGCTTCGCTCACTCGGATAGGGGTCGCTGAGACGACCACGCGTTGCGCGACCGCGCCTCGCCCTTTCAGTCCGCCAGGACTTCGGTTCACCGGCTGATACTCGCGGTTGGTCACCCCGTCCGAACCATTTCTCAGTCGTCGGCCGCCGCCGGCGACATCTCCACCATCGAGGCGTCGCCGTACAGCGTCCGGGCCGCGAGCACGCAGGCGACCGCGATGAGCGCGACGCAGGCCAGATACTCGACAGTGAAGCCGAACGCGTTGGCGGCCGGGAGCGCGACCAGTGGGCCGAGCGTCGAACCAAGGTCGCCGAACACGTTGTACGCGCCGCCGAGCTTCCCCACGTCGTCCGCGGGGCTGATGTCGCCCAGATACGCCAGCAGCGGCGGGCTCGTGCCGCCGACGCCGATGCCGATGAGCGCGACGCCGACGAGCGTGGATTCGAGCGTCTGGACCAGCGCGAGGACGGCGAACCCCGACGCGAACACCGCGAGTCCGGGGATGGTGAGCGCGGCCCGGTTCGTGAGCGTGTCGGAGTAGCGCCCGACCAGCAGGGTGGTCAGGCTCGACCCGAGCACGCTGACGGCCATCACGAGTCCGCTCGCGCCGACGCCCGAGAGCGAGCCGACGGCGATGCCGTACTCCTCGGCGTACAGCACCACGGTCGACAGCAGGATGCCCGCGAACAGGAATCGGACGACGAAGTTGATCGCGCCGACGGTGAAGATGCGCGCGTCTGCGCCGACCAGCGCTGGGAGGTCTCGGAGGCTGCTGGTGGTCCCCACGTCGGCGTTCACGTCCGGGAGCACCAGCGCGGCCACGACCGCCGCGAGCAGGCCTGCGAATCCAGCCACGAGGAACGCCTCGCTGTAGCCGAACGCGTCGGTGACGAGGCCGCCGACCACCAGCCCCGCGGGAAAGCCGAGGCTCTGCCCGCCGCGCATGTAGCCGACCCAGCGACCGCGATTCTCGGGCGTCGTGATGTGGGTGATGGTGCTGAACGCCCCGACGAAGACGAACGCCGAGCCGATGCCCCAGCACGCCCGCGAGAGCAGGAAGACGGTCGCGCTGTCGAGCGGAATCGGGCCGGGGTCGAGACCGAGCACGTAGCCGAACGGGACCAGCCCCTGGACCACGAACCCGGCGATCATCGGCCGGCGGGTTCCGATAGTGTCCAGAATCTGGCCCGCGGGGGTGTTCATCAGCAGTCGGGTGAACCGGTTCACCGAGAGGATAGCACCGACGAACAACGGCGAGATGCCCAGCAGTGGGCCGAGCGTCGGGAGCGTCGGGAACGCCACGCCGCCGCCGACCCCGCCGAGGAACACGCCGGCGACGAGGCTCCCGACGACGTACTTGACGCTCGGGTCCTCGCCGCCGAACCACCGACTCATTCGCTCTCGGGCCTCCGGAGCCACGGAATCCAGTCCTCGACGATGGCGTCGCGAACCTCCCGGGCCACGTCGGCGTCGAGCGTGACCTGATGGAGGCGGGCCCCGTTTATCGTCGCCAGTAGCCACGCCGCGGTCCTGTCGGGGTCGACCTCCCGGAAGACGCCCGTCTCGACGCCGTCCTCGACGACGGTGGCGACGGCGGCGGCGACGTACTCGTAGTTGGTCGTGAGCTGGTCGCGGAACGCGTCGTTGTGTGGCGCTTGCGCTCGCACGTCCAGGAGGGCGGTGTGATACTCCCAGTGTTCGGCCTCGGATCTGGCGTCGCGGTCGTCGTCGGGCATCCCGCTGCGGTCGCCGAGCACGAGCGAATCCACGAGCGCGACGAGTCGGTCCGCCGGGTCGTCGGGGTCCTCGCTCTCCTCGGCCGCATTGGTGTCGACCGCGTCGAGGAACTGGTCGAGCAGGTAGTCCAGAAAGGAGACCAGCAGGTCCTCCTTGGTGTCGTAGTGATAGTGGAGGACGGCCTTCGTCATGTCGAACTCGTCGGCGATGGCCTGCATCGTGAGGTCGGCGTAGCCGTGCTTGCAGAGCGCGGCGTACGTGGCCTCCATGATGGCCTCGCGCGTGTCGGCTGGGACGCCGTCCCCGTCGTCGGCGTCGTCGGTCATACTAACTAGTTAGTTAACACGGGGTTGAAAGGGTTCGCGGTTTCGGGTGGAGTTGCGTCTGGGATGGAGGGGTCTGGAGCGACCGACTGTAAACCCAGTATGGACGCCCTTTTAATCCCGCGAGACGTACTGACGGTCATGATTTTCGAGAACCTTCCGACGACCCCGACGTCGGAGGAGCTCGTCGACAAGGCCTTCTCGCGGGCCGCGCGGGCCGGGCGCGCCAAGAGCGGCGCGGAGGCCCAGCAGTCGATGCTCCAGACCTCGTCGAACATCCTCAGCGACAACCTCGGGAACGTCGCGACCGAGTGGCCGGACTTCCGTGACGTCGACCCCTTCTACTACGAATTGGCGGACGCGATTGTCGATGTCGACGAACTCCGCAAGTCGCTCTCCGAGATCCAGTGGGCCAGCCGGAAGACCCACGAGATCGGCCGCGAGTACCAGGGGAAGCTCACGGGCGACGCCGACACCGACCGCAAGTTCCGCAAGCAGGCGTTCGCTCGGCTCGCGGACGTGGTCGAGGAGGTCGCCGACGACCTCGAACGCGTCGGGCAAGCTCATCAGGACCTCCGGCGGCTCCCCGAGATCGACCCGGACGAGCCGACCGTCGTGGTCGCGGGCTACCCGAACGTCGGCAAGTCGTCGTTCGTCAACGCGGTCACGAACGCCCGCAACGAGATCGCGGAGTACCCCTTCACCACGAAGGGCGTGCGCGTTGGCCACTTCGACCGCGAGCGCATCCGCTACCAGATCGTGGACACGCCCGGCCTGCTCGACCGGCCCGCCGACGAGCGCAACGACATCGAGAATCAGGCGGTGTCGGCGCTGACCCACCTCGCTGACGCCATCGTGTTCGTGGTGGACGCCAGTGGCTACTGTGGGTACCCCCTCGACGCCCAACTCGACCTCCGGGACGCGCTCGGCGAGCAGTTCGCGGACGTACCGGTGCTGACGGTGTGCAACAAGTCCGACCTCTCGACCGATGTGGACGCCGACGCGTACATGAGCGTTGAGAACGGCGAGAACGTCGACGCGGTGCTCGACGCGGCCGTGGACGCCGTGGGGTACGAGCCGGAACTGCCGTTCGAGGAGTAGCGTTCGGCCCCGGACAACTTGTTCTGGGAACTTCCGGAAGCGTCACGAAGCTAGCTACAACCGATGCCTCTGAGAGACCGCACAGCAGCACCGCGACCGCGAGCCTCACGCCTCCCCAACCTCCTGCGGTCCTCACTTCGTTGCGGTCCTCGTCCCTCGCGCGCGTTGCTCGCGCGCCGCGGTGGACTGACCAATCAAGCGCGTCTCTCCAAAGGACAACGTAATCTCTAGAATCAGTGAACTTCGCCACCGATTCCGGCAGCTTCACCCTGCGATCCTCGCCACGCTCGCTTGCCCGTTTCGGACGGGTTTTTACCCGCAACGCCCCAACGCCGCGGCATGGAAGTGTTCGCGGTGCCGGGGCTGCCCGAAGTCCGGCCGGGCGACGACCTCGCGGAGATGATCGACGAGCGCGCCGACCTCCGGGACGACGACGTGGTGCTGGTCGCCAGCACGATAGTCTCGAAGGCCGAGGGGCGGCGGGCCGACCTCGACGAGTTCCCGGCGGGACCCAGAGCGCGGGAACTCGCCGACCGACTGGCCGACATCTCGGGCGACGAGAAAGACCCCCGGTTCGCGCAGGCCGTGCTGGAGGAGAGCACCGAGATCATCATGGAGGCACCGTTCCTGCTCACCGCGACAAAGTTCGGTCACGTGGGCGTCAACGCCGGCATCGACCGGTCAAACGTCGGTGGCGCGCGGGACGACGAACGGACCGGTGGCGAAGACGGGGCTGGCGGCGACGACGGGTCCAGCGACGCCCCCGACCTCCTGCTCCTGCCCGAGCGCCCGAACGAGAGCGCGGCGCGCATCCGCCGGAACCTCGCGGCCGACCCCGCCGTCGTCGTCACCGACACCTCCGGGCGACCGTTCCGGCACGGCCAGCGCGGCGTCGCGCTCGGCTGGGCGGGTATCCCGGCCAGCAGGGACTGGCGCGGGGAGACCGACCGCGACGGCCACGAACTCGAAGTCACGGTCGAGGCGGTGGTCGACGAACTCGCCGCGGCGGCCAACCTCGTGACCGGCGAGGGCGACGACGGCCTCCCGGTTGCGGTCGTGCGCGACTGGGAGTTCGGGGCTCACGAGGGCTCGGAGAACCTCTACCGCGACGTGGAGAGCGACTTCGTCCGGCAGGCGCTCCGGGGGTGGGAGTTTGCGCGGGATTGAACTCACGCCCGAGCATCCCGTCCCGGAACTCGTGGAGCTCGGCGAAGCGGCGGAAGAGGAGGGGTTCGACGCGCTGTTCGCGAGCTGTCACTACAACAACCGCGACCCGTTCGTGGTCCTCGACAGGGTCGCGGCCGCCACCGACGACCTGCTGGTCGGGCCGGGGGTCGCCAACCCCTACGAGACCCATCCGGTGTCGCTCGCCTCCAGCGTCGCCACGCTCGACGAGGTCAGCGACGGCCGGGCCGTCTGCGGACTCGGCGCGGGCGACCGCTCGACGCTCCGGAATCTCGGATTCGAGCGCGACCGCCCGCTCCGGCGCGTGCTGGAGGCGATGAAGGTCAGTCAGCAGCTCTGGGCGGGCGAGCGCGTCGACCACGACGGCACCTTCGTCGCGAGGGACGCGGGGCTCAACTATCCCGGAGCTGTCGGCGAGATCCCGGTCTACGTCGGCGCGCAGGGCCCGCACATGATCCGGATGGCCGCCAAGCACGCCGACGGCGTGCTGGTCAACGCCTCGCACCCGGACGACTTCTCGTGGGCCGACGAGCGCGTCGCTGAGGGGCTCGAAGAGCGGTCGGACGATCTCGGCCAGTTCGACTTCGCGGCCTACGCCAGCGTCAGCGTGGCCGAAGACGAAGCGGCGGCCCGCGAAGCCGCACGGCCGCCGGTCGCGTTCATCGCGGCGGGAGCCGCCCCGCCGGTGCTCGACCGCCACGGCGTCGACCACGACCGCGCTGGGCAAATCGGCGAGGCTATCGAGTCGGGTGAGTTCTCGGCGGCGTTCGAGGCGGTCACGCCCGCGATGATCGACGCGTTCTGCATCGCCGGCACGCCCGACTCGGCTGCAGAGAAGATAGCTGCGGTGCTGGAGTACGCCGACAGCTTCGTCGCCGGCTCGCCGCTCGGGGCGGACCCGAAGGCGGCGGTCAGCCTCGTTGGGGCGGCCTGCGACCGAGCGACTCGGGAGTGAGGAAGTCCACGACCGCGCCTGCTGCGAGGAGTCCCAGCGCGAGCGACGCGCCGGTTATCAGCAGGCCTCCCATGGCTACGAGGAGTATCGAGGTCGGGAACGAGAACGCGGCGTCTCCGAAGTAGCCCGCCATGTCCACGATGTTCTGGATGATGCTCGCCATACGAGAGTCTGCGTGCCGGTGGTACTTGTTTGGTTCGTCTGCGGGCGATTGTTGTGACTGTTCTCACCGACTGCTACTCCGCTACCCTTACGACGGCGGCTCCCGTAGCCTTGCGCGTGCCAGAGGACGCGACGCTCGACGCGTTCGCCTCGCAGGACGCGGCCGAGAGCGACGAGGAAGGCGAGCCCGTGGAGGACGCCGAAACTGACGACGAAAGCGCCGAGCTTGATGGGGACGCCGAACCTAGCGAGAACGGCGAGTTCGAAGACGGCTCGGTCGAGGCCGAGGACGAGCCCGAGGCTGAGGACGAATCGGCCACGGTTGGCGACGAACCAGCCGAAATCGAGGCCGACGGCGAAGCCCTCGATACCCCCGACGAAACCGAACCCACCGACGAGACGGTCGCGGCCTCCGAATCCGCGGATTCGGAGGCCGCGACCGTCGGAGAGTCGACCGACGAGTCCACGGTCGATATCTCCGAGGTCGAACCCGCGCGCTCGACGTACGATTGGACTCCAGACGGTGGCGAGTGCGCCGATTGCGGCGCGTCGGCCGAGCGGCGCTGGCGGGCGGACGGACAGAAGGCGGGTGAACTGGTCTGTGAGGACTGCAAGGAGTGGTGAGTTCGAGCGGTGTCTTCGGGTTCGTTCTCTAAACTCGTGCGTGGGTAGTGGCTGTTCGGTGAAACGATAGCGTGGATTTTGGGTGAAGAGAGAAGCTAGCTACTGCTTGCGCCTCGGCGTGACCGCACCGCAACCGCACAGCACAGCACGTGCCTCGAACCTCCCCAACCTCCTGCGCTTCTCGGCCTTCGGCCTGCGATGCTCGTCCCTCGCGCGCGTTGCTCGCGGTTGCACCGGAAGAGCGAAGCTCTTCCGAGCCGTGGCTCGCGTCGCTCGCCGAGACACCGCTCGCTCGTCGCGGCGCGAAGCGCCGCGCACTGCTCGCGCACGCCTGTGGTTGTCAATTCAGATTAGCGTGAGCCAGAGAATACCGAGAGACGGTCCGGCGTTACCTCCACGACCTGCCGTCTCCACCACCCTCCACTCACCCTCGCGCAGCGGTCGTCGTTCTCCCGAGGAAGCGGGCAGTGGCCGTCCAGCGGGCGCGTTCCGGCGGGACAAAAGTTTCAAAGGTGGGGCCGAAAGGTACGGGTAGTAATCGCACGCTTCGGTGGGGCTCCGACCGCCGGCCTTCTCGCCCTCCGCGTGCGGACCGAGCTACCCATGACGGAAGCCAACTCTACCCCGCGCCGAACCGACGCGTCGCCCGACCCGCTTCCGGTCGAGGAGGCGGCGAACGTCGCCGAGCGCATCGTCGAGAACGTCGAAGAGGTCATCGTGGGCCACCACGACGTGACCGAGCAGATCGTGACCGCCATCCTCGCTCGGGGCCACCTCCTGCTCGACGACGTGCCCGGCGTCGGCAAGACGATGCTCGCCCGGTCGCTCGCCCGCTCCATCGACTGTGAGTTCACCCGCGTCCAGTTCACCCCCGACCTCCTGCCGACCGACGTGACCGGCGTGAACGTGTTCGACGAGAAGAGCCGGGAGTTCGAGTTCCGTCCCGGCCCGGTGTTCGGCAACGTCGTGCTCGCCGACGAGATCAACCGCGCGCCGCCGAAGACCCAGTCGGCCCTGCTCGAAGCCATGGAGGAGACGCAGGTCACGGTCGACGGCGAGACGTACGAACTCGACCAGCCGTTCACCGTCATCGCCACGCAGAACGACGTGGAGGCCGACCGGACCTTCGAACTCCCCGTCGCCGAGGTCGACCGGTTCACCAAGCGACTCGCGCTCGGCTACCCCTCGCCCGAGGACGAGGCGGAGGTCCTTCGGCGGATGTCCGGCCGTCACCCCATCGAGGAGCTGGAGCCGGTGACGACCGGCGACGAGGTGGTCCGTGCCCGCGAGACGGCCGCGCGGGTGACCGCCGAGGAGCCAATCCGGGCGTACGTCACCCGGCTCGCGAACTACACCCGCGACCACGCCGACCTCGGGGTCAGCCCGCGGGGCTCCATCGCGCTGCTCCGGACCGCGCAAGCGAGAGCTGTCCTCGACGCCCGGGAGTACGTCGTCCCGGACGACGTGCAGGCGGAAGCCGAGTCCGTGCTCGCCCACCGGGTTCGGTCGGGGACCGAGACCGGCGGCAGGTCCGGCGAGGCCCTGATCGCCGAAGCGCTCGACGCGGTCCCGGTGGAGTGAGATGCTGACGCGACGCGGCTGGGCGGTCGCGGCGGTCGCGGTCGGCGGCTTCGTGATGGCCGCGTGGTTCAGCGCCCGCTCGCTGAACGCGGTGGTCGGCCCGGCGCTGCTCGCGCTCGCGGCAGGGTGGATACAGCTCAAGCGCACTCCTCCGCCCGAACTCCACACCGAGACGCCCGGCTACGGCTTCGCCGGCGAGTCGGTGACGGCCTCGCTCGACTTCGACGCCTCGCGGCCGCTCGTCGCCACGGTCCGGCTGTCGGCGGCCGACGGGCTCGCGGTCGACGCGGACGCGGTCGAGACCACGGTGGCCGACGAGCCGGTGACGTTCGAGGTCGACCTGCGCGACCGCGGCGTCCGGTCCGTCGGCCCGGTCGAACTCGCCGCCGAGGACGTGCTCGGCGTCTGGAAGCGGACCTACTCGTACCCGGTCAACCTCGAAGTCGTAGTGTTTCCCACGGTCCACCGGCTCAGCGACGCGGGCGAACTCGCCTCGCTCCACCGCGAGTTCGGCGTCGGCGGCCGGGACCGCTTCGACCAGTTGCGCGAGTACGAGCGCGGCGACCCGCTCCGGGACGTTCACTGGAAGTCCAGCGCGAAGCGCCCCGACGAACTCGTCGTGATGGAGTTCGCGGCCAGCGAGAACCGCGAGCGCGTCGAACTCCTCGCGGAGGCCGACGGCGGTCGGATGGACGAGGTGGCCGAGGCCACGGCGAGCATCGCCGCCTACCTGCTCGACGCCGGCTTCGCGGTCGGACTGACCGTCCCCGGCGACCGGGTCGCGCCCGATGTCGGCCCCGAGCATCGGACGGAACTGCTGACCCTGTTGGCTCGGACCCACCCCGGCACGGTTGGCGAGGCCCGGCGCGACCGCGCCGACGTGTTCGTTCAGGGCCCGACCGACGCCGACGCGGTCCACGTCACGGTCGAGGGCCGGACGGTCACCTTCGACCAACTCACCGGCTCCGGAGGTGGACTGGACAGTCCCGGCGAAACTGGGGGGACCGATTCGACGGCACTCGCGGACGGCGGATGGAATTCGGTCGCGCACGACGAGCAGTACGGACCCACGAACGGGCTGCGCGGGCCGGTCGCCGGCGGCGACCGCCCCGCGCCGCCGGACGCTGAGGGTAGCCGACCCCCCGCGCAGGACGCCGGGTGTGACGAAGAATGAGCGGGGACGCATCTACCGGCGAACCGTCCGCAAGCGAATCGGCGAGTCCGCGGTCGCCGGCGACCGCGGACTCGCCGATTCGCGAGGGACTCCGCGACGGGCTCCGGATCGGCGACGGCGCCGCGTCGTACCACCGGCTCGCGGTCGGCTCGGTCGCGGTGCTGATGGCGACCTCCGTGAGCGTGCTCTACCACGTCACCGACATCGTAGGCGGCACGGGGACCCTGACCGCGCTCGTCGCGGGGACGCTGGTCGTCGGGACGCTGCTCGCGCGCCGGCTCTCGCCGCGCCACGCTGCGCTCGTCGCTGGCGGACTGCTCGCCGTCGGACTGGCGGGCTACTACATGTCGGTGCCGAGCGCCTACCTCGTCGCGGTGTCGTTCGGGAAGGTGCTCGCGGACAACGTGGCGCTGCTGACCGGCCTGTCGGTGCTCCGGATGACCGAGGTCGGCGCGTGGGCGCTCGGAGTCGCCCCGGCGCTGGTGTTCGCGCCGTGGTATCTCGTCCTCCGGCGGCGGTACGCGCTGGCGGTCGCCGCGGGCGGGGCCGCGCTTGTCTTCTTCGTGCTGAGCGGCGACGCCGGCAGCTTCGTCACGCTGGTCGGCACGCTCGCGGCCACCGCGGCGCTCGGGTTCGGCACGCTGGCTCGGCGGGGCGGCACCCCCGAGCAGGTCGACGCCATCGCGGTCGTGCTGGTGACGATGGTGGTGCTCTCGTCGACGGTCAGCGTCGTCCCCGGCGGGGCGACCAGCCCCATCCTGCCGGGTGGGGGCTCGGGCACGCCCACGGTCGAGGACGCGTTCGTGACGAACCAAGACCGACTGTCGGTCGTCGGGTCGATCCGGCTCTCGCCGAAGGTTCGGTTCACCGTCGAGGCCGACCAGTCGGCGTACTGGCGCGTCGGCGCGTACGACCGCTACGACGGCGACGGCTGGATACGGACGGGCGACCCGCGCGACTACGGAGTCCAGCAACCGCCGCCGGGACCGAGTTTGGAGATCGAACAGACCGTCTCCGTGGAGGCCGAGCGGATGGACGCGATGCCCGCCGCGTGGCGACCGCTCAGGCTCACCGACGGCGACCGGGACAACGTCAGGGTCGGGGCCGGCGGCTCGTTCGATCCCGTGGGGTCGCTCCGCGAGGGCGAGACCTACTCGGTCGTGAGCAGAGCTCCGGCTCCGGAGAGACGCCAGCTACAGACCGCGGGCACCGACTACCCCGCGCGCGTCGAGGACCGGTACCTCCAGCTGCCGGGCAGTTCGGCCGACCGCATCGCGGACCGCACCGACGAGATTACCGCCGACGCGTCCACCCCATACGAGGAGGCAGTGGCCATCGAGCGCTGGCTGGAGAGCAACAAGCGCTACTCGCTCGACGTCGACCGCCCGGACGGCAACATCGCCGAGAGCTTCATTTTCGACATGGAGCAGGGCTACTGCACCTACTACGCCACGTCGATGGTCACGATGCTGCGCTCGCAGGGCGTCCCCGCCCGGTTCGTGGTCGGGTACACGCCGGGCCAGCAGGTCGCCGAGGACGAGTGGGTCGTCCGCGGGCTCGACTCCCACGCCTGGGTCGAGGCGTACTTCCCCGGCGTCGGCTGGGTGCAGTTCGACCCCACGCCCGGTGGGCCGCGCGAGTCGGCCGAGAACGAACAGGTCGAGCAAGCCCGCGAGGGCAACGTCTCGAACGTCGACACCGACGAGAGCGAGGACGGAACGTGGACGCCCTCGACCACCGAGATGCCGGACATCGGAGAAGCCAACGACCTGACGACCCAGTCCGGCGAGAACGGGACGACCGATTCGAGCGTGAACGCCACGCTCGCCGGCGGTCGAGGCCAACTCGAGCCCGTAGGAGCCGGCCTCGACGACGGCAACGTGGAGCCGGTCACCTCCGCCCGGACCGACGCGACGACTGCGTCGAAGGCCGACAGCGACGACGGCGGGCTTCCCCTTGGACTGCCGTCGCGCGAGCAGACGGTGCTGGGCGCGATCGCGCTCGTCGGCCTGCTCGCGGCCGCCCGGCGGACGGGAGCGCTCGGTCGCGCTCAGCGGGCGGTCTGGCTCCGGTGGCAGCCCCGCCGCGACCCCGAGGCCGACGTGGAGCGGGCGTTCGCCCGGCTGGAGGGGCTGCTTGCCGACGAACACCGCGAACGGGACCCCGGCGAGACGCCCCGCCAGTACCTCTCGGCGATGGCGATCCGTGGCGACCTCGACGACCGGGCCGAGCGCGTCGGACGGATCTACGAGCGGGTCCGCTACGCCGGGGAGGTCGAGGACGAGCTCGCCGAGGAAGCGGTGTCGCTGGTGGACGAACTCGTCGCCGAACGCCGAGGCCTCGGCGGCCGATAAACTAACGGCGTTCCCGACAATGTTTAATAGGACGCTTTCGTAGGCCTAGTCGTAATGTCGGAAGTGTGCTCGACGTGCGGGCTGCCTCAAGAGCTCTGCGTCTGCGAGGACGTCGCCAAAGAGTCCCAGCAGATTAACATCCGCATCGACGAGCGACGCTACGGTAAAGAGGTAACGATAATCGAAGGATTCGACCCCAAGGACGTAGATCTGGACAGCCTGTCCTCGGACCTCAAGTCCAAGTTCGCGTGCGGCGGGACGGTCGAGGAGGGCCAGATAGAGCTCCAGGGCAACCACACCGGGCGCGTCGAGGATTTCCTGCGTGACAAGGGTTTCAACGTAGCCTGAGTCCGCACCGGTTCTGTACTGTCGTAACAGGGTCACCGAGTGACGACGCTATCTAAAACGGCGCTTCGGGGCCATCGGAGTCGGTATCCTCCTCGCTGCTTTCTCCGGAACTCTCCGCCTCACCGCCGCTTTCGACCCCGTACTCCCACGCCTCCAGCCCGCCGGCCATGCTCTCGATTCGGGCGTCGTCCGGGAGTCCCTCGTAGGAGGCCACGAGCCGAGCGGCCTGCACGCTGGCCTGCCCGTGCGGGCAGACGGTGACGACCCGGTCCGCGCCGTCGAGGCGGTCGATCTCGTCGGCGAGCGCGTGGAACGGGATGTTCTCGCTGTCGGGGATGTGGCCCCGCTCGAACTCCGCTTCCGGTCGGATGTCTACGACGCGCACGTCCGCGCCGGCGTCGAGGAGTTTGCTGACTTCTTCCGGGGAGATTTCGGCGTCCATCGATTCCGGGTTGGTCGTCCGGCCGAATAAGCCCCGCGGTGGGCTGTGACGCGCCCCGGCGGCCGAGACGCGTCTCGGCCGCCGGGGCGCGTCACGACGGTCGGGTGGTGGCGAGTTCCCACCACGACGGCCGGGCGGGGATCAGTTACCGTCACGACACTGCTTGGCGGGCGAGCGACGGGCTACTAACTGGGGCGAAGTCGACTGGAGGGCGGGAGATAGAATCCCGGATCAGTCCGCGCAGTTCTGCGCCTCGCATCCGTCGGCGGTCACGTCGGCGGCCTCGTTTATCTCGTAGAGGTTCTGACGCGCGTCGGCGAAGTACACGTCCTCCTCGACCACGCCGAGTTCTTCGAGGCGTTCGAGGGCGTAGCGGACGGTCCGGGCCGACAGCATCGACTCCTCGACGATCTGTTTCTGAGTGAGCGCTCCCTTGTACTCCAGCACCTTGAAAACTAGTTTCGCACTCGGCGGGAGGTCGTCGATGTCCTCTAACTCGGACTGCGTTGCCATCGTTACGAATCGAAACAGGCCATCGTCATAAAAGTATTGAGAACGTCTGCCACTGTTCCGGGGTGTACTGTTCCGCAGTGCGGTCGGGCCGCTCGCGCGAGTCCGCATCGCGGTCGCGCCCGAACCCGTAATCGGTCGCGTGCGCGAAGTCGGGGTTCCTGCAAAGAACAAAAAGGCCTTCAACTCGCGTCCCTGAACTGGAACCATGTCGACCGAACAGGTAGCCGAACGACGGTCCTCGCACGTACGGGGCATCACGGTGACGGCCGTCGCCACGCTGGCAGGCGTCGCCGCCGCCGTGGTGTCGTCCGCGTACCTCGGGACCGCCGCCAAAGACCAGCTCGGGCTGGTCATCGTCGGCGCGTTCGTGTTCGCCCAGTTGCCGATCCTGCACGTGCTCGGGATCGACCTGAACGACTTCTCCATGAAGGACCACCTCTACGTGCTGTTCATGACGTTCTCGCTCTGGTTCGTGACGTGGACCATCCTGCTGACCAACAGCGTCACCTTCTGATCATGGCCGACGACAGCATCGCGGTCGTTGACCTCGAACGGTGTCAACCAGACCGCTGCAACTACGAGTGCAAGAACTACTGCCCGCCGAACCGGACGGGCAAGGAGTGCATCACGCTCCGGGGCGATGACGCCGAGGAAGGCGACCCCGACCAGATCCACATCAGCGAGGAGATCTGTCTGGGCGAGACCTGCGGCATCTGCGTCGAGAAGTGTCCGTTCGACGCCATCGAGATCATCAACCTGCCCCAAGAGTTGCAGGACGATCCGGTCCATCGCTACGGCGAGAACGCCTTCTCGCTGTACGGCCTGCCGGTCCCGCTGGAGGGGCAGGTCACCGGCATCCTCGGGCCAAACGGCATCGGGAAGACCACCGCGGTCAAGATTCTCGCGGGCGAACTCGCACCCAACCTCGGCGAGCACGGCGAGCCGCCGGGCTGGGACGCGGTGCTCGACGCCTACCGCGGCACCGAACTCCAGGACTACCTCGAAGCCGTGAAGGCCGGCGAGGTCAGCGTCGCGCGCAAGCCCCAGTACGTGGACAAGATCCCCGACCGATTCGACGGGCCGACCTCCGAACTGCTGGAGAACACCGACGAGCGCGGCGTGCTCGACGACCTGCTCGAACGGCTGGAGATCGAACACGTGGTCGACCAGGACATCGACAGCCTCTCGGGCGGCGAACTCCAGCGGGTCGCGCTCGTGGCCTGTTTGGCCCGCGACGCCGACTTCTACTTCGTCGACGAGATCACGCCGTACCTCGACATCAGCCAGCGGGTCGCCGCAGCGCGGCTCATCCAGGAGATGGCCGAGGAACACGATAAGTCGATGCTCGTCGTCGAGCACGACCTCGCGATCCTCGACCTCGTCGCGGACAACCTCCACGTCGCGTACGGTGAGCCGGGCGCGTACGGAGTCATCACCGACCCCAAGTCGGTCCGGAACGGCATCAACGAGTACCTCGCGGGCTACCTCGACAACGAGAACATGCGCATCCGGCCGAACGCCATCGAGTTCGAGGAGCACGCGCCACGGACCGCGAGCCACGCCGACCCGCTCGTGGACTACCCCGACCTCTCGAAGTCCTACGGCGAGGGCGAGTTCGGCCTCGACGTGGAGGCTGGCACCGTCTACGAGAACGAGGTGTTGGGCATCGTCGGTCCGAACGGCATCGGGAAGTCCACCTTCGCGAAGCTGCTGGCCGGCGAACTGACTCCCGACGAATCGGGCGACGCGCTCGATCTCGACCTCGACATCGCGTACAAGCCCCAGTACATCGAGATCGACCAGTCGATGCGAGTCGACGTGTTCCTGCGGTCGATCACGGATCAGGTCGGCACCTCCTACTGGAACACCGAGATCGCCCAGCCGCTCCAGCTCGAACGCATCATGGAGCAGAACCTGCTCGACCTGTCGGGCGGCGAGCGCCAGCGGGTCGCCATCGCGGCCACGCTCTCGGAGACCGCGGACCTCTACCTGCTCGACGAGCCGAGCGCCTACCTCGACGTCGAGCAGCGGGTTCGCGCGACGCAGGCCATCCGGCGCTACGCCGAGCAGCAGGACGCCACCGTGATGGTCGTCGACCACGACATCTACATGATCGACCTGCTGGCGGACCGCCTGATGGTGTTCGACGGCGAACCAGCGGTCAGCGGCCACGCCGGCGCGCCCACGGGGATGCGCGACGGGATGAACGACTTCCTCGCGAACCTCGACATCACCTTCCGCCGCGACGAGAACGTCGGGCGACCCCGCATCAACAAGCCGGGGAGCCAGCTCGACAAGGAACAGAAGAAGACGGGCGAGTACTACTACGCGCCTTGAAGCCGCACTTTTAGAGGCTTTCGACACCGAATTTACTCGCGAGATATGCCCTACAGAGTAGAAATTGGCTCTCAGATATCGGAAAGAATACAATAGTCTATCGAGACTATACTAACTGATGGACAACGGCGATGAAGAACAGGATAGACAAGAGACAAAGGAGGAAGCTCTAGAACTAGTCCGTGTCGTCGACCGTACCGACTTCGTGTCCCCAACGGATTACAACCGCGAGAAGGAATTCGTCGTTCGGAACAACACTAACGAACCCAAGAACTACATCTTTCTGCCGTTAGGGCAGTTTCGACTCAATCTCGAAGTGTTCGACGAAGACGATACGAAGCTCAATTACTTTCCGAACGATGAGGTCGAAGCTCTCCTCAACGATGTCAAAGAAACGGACGAAGATGAGTATTCGCAGATCGAGGAACGATTTGGCGACCTCAAATATACGCTCTTCGTTCAACTACCACCAGAGCGGCCGATAGGGCCTGATGAGCTTCGGAGTATCAGGATCACCTTCGGACAGTCCGAACAGCCGCAGTATCATCGCCCATGGGAACAGCCACAAATCACAGGGTGGATAACACACTGGAAGCAGAAGTTCTTCAGAATCCCATCGTTCATCGCCAGAGCTACACGACGGCCTGACAGACAACATTCCGAACTATTCGTCGTCGAAGGACCGTCCGAGTACGTAACCGTGGTAGACAAGTCGTGCGAACACGCAGACCGTAATCAGTTCTACGAGAACGGGTATGGCGACGATACACGGGTGCTATCGACACATCTCCCGCCAGCGGAAAGTGACGAGTACACGTGGGAACTGAACTACAATCTCGTTCCGAACAACACCGGACTCCTCCGATTGCTAGCCGGATACTGGGGCATCGCGATGGGGATTGCTGTACTCATCTTCGTGGTTCAAACTGCTCTCCATTTCGGTTGTATAGACCCGGAAGCACTGACAGTAGCGGGATTTGTACCCGAGACAGCAAGTCGCTCTATCTCTACGGGCGTTACATCGATCACGGTCGGTGTGATGTACGCGCTTCGCACGGAATGGGCCGAACGGTATCGGATTCTTTGTGTGGCACCAATCGTGCTACACGGCATATCGTGGTTTCTCTGGGCAATTATCGGTACAAATGGGGGATGATACGAGTGGAAGAATCTAAATACGAGGCCAGTCAACCAGTAAGTATGGCCGAAAACGACGACTCAAAGCGGGGATTAAAAGACGAGGCCCGCCAACAGATCGTCAGCGTCGCGATTTCCGGGAGTAGTATCGAGACGAAGCCCGGACGTAATCCCGACGAACTGGCGGATTCGGAATAAGACGGCGTTATCGACTAATATCCCTATCGTTCTCGACACTGACTGGAATCTTTAGCTAAATCGTAGCGTAGCTGTCCGCCGAAGTCCGATTCGGACGGCTCAGGTGGCAAGTGCTTTCTCCATCACAGAACCGAACGATTTTCGTCGGTGAACGCTTAGGCCTACCCAGTGACACGATTCGAGTGGCTCGGCACGGGCCACGAGCGGCGGGCGAAGCTGTTCGCGTGCCTCGCGGTCGTCTGCCTCGCGGTCGCCACGGCCGGCGTGCTGGCAGCTCCCGACCGCCCCCGCCTGACGGTCGACGACGAGCCCCCCGAGAACAACACCTACGTCGCCCTCCAAGGCTATCAGGACGAAGGACGGGCGATAGAGGTCTCGCCCGAGGGCGAGACTGTCTGGGAGTACGACGACACCGACGACGTGTTCGACGTGGAGGCGCTCGGCCCTGACAGGGTCCAGCTCTCGACCGCCGACGAGATCCCCGACGCGGACTGTCCCGACAAGTACCGCGACGACGGGTTCAGCAACTGCGTCCGGAATAGCCTCCGCATCGTCGACAAGTCGAGCAACAACGTGGTCTGGGAGTACGCGTGGTACGACGCCGAACTCCACGAGCACGAACTCCACGACGCCGACCACTACACCGTCGATGGAGCGGACCGCTGGGTCCTGGTCGACATGGGCAACGACCGCGTGTTCGCGGTCGACCGCGACGGGGAGATGGTCTGGCAGTGGAACGCCACCGAGACGTACGACCGCCCCGACGGGATGGGGCCGGAGGGCGACTGGACGCACATGAACGACGTCGACCGACTCGAACCCGGCGTCTTTCAGGTCAGCCTCCGGAACTTCGACACCGTGGTCGAACTCCACGTCGAGAACGCCTCGGGCGACGACCCCGATCCCGAAAATCGCGAGGTGACGGTCGAGCCGGTCGTCGGCCCGAACAGCTTCTCGGGCAGCGGCGGGCCGCTGTACGAACAGCACAACCCCGACCGGCTGGCCGACGACCACCTGCTCGTGGCCGACAGCGAGCACGACCGCGTGGTCGAACTGAACGCCGACGACGAGGTCGTCTGGGAGTTCGGCGGGAGCGCAACCCTGAACTGGCCCAGAGACGCCGACCGGCAGTCGAACGGCCACACGCTCGTCACCGACTCGTACAACGACCGGGTCGTAGAGGTCGACGAGAACGGCGAGATCGTCTGGGCGGTCGAGACAGGTGGGCTTCCCTACGAGGCCGACCGCGTTCCCGGTGAGGGGAGCGCCGACCGACCGACGGCCACCGAGGCAGGACTGGCCGGCGGCGGAGAGGAAGGATTCGTCGAGCGCTACCTCGGCTACGGCATCGCCCTCTCGCGGTACGTGCTGCCGGCCGCGCTGGCCCAGCAGGTGTTCGTGCTGGCGCTCGGCGCGCTCGCGCTCCTCGGCGCGACGATAGAGGGAATCCGGTGGCGGGGACTCGGCGTTCGCGGGTGGCTCGCGGACAGAACTGGCGAGCGCTAAATCGACAGGAACGGGGCGAGAACAGCCGACTGCAGGCTACAACACGTTGCGCTGGCACGACCCGCAGAGGTTCTCCTCCTTGACGTCGACCTCGCGGACGGTCGGCGAGAAGTTCATCACGCACCGCTTGTTGTCGCAGTGTTCGAGACCGAGGGTGTGGCCGATCTCGTGGACGACCTCCTTGCGAACCCGGTCGGAGAATATCTCGCCCGCGCTCCGGTTCGAGAAGCCGCCGTCGCTCGAGGTCTGAAGCCGGTACGTCGAGATGACGCTGCCGTTGCCGTCGAGGTAGGCGAGTCCGAAGACGTAGTTCCGGCGGCGGTAGAACAGGTCCTTCGGCGTGATCGCGATGTTCTTCTGGCCCGACCCAACCCGTCCCGCGAGTTCGATGAACTCCTCGGCCCGGTACTGGTCGCGCTTCTCGTCGTGTGCGCCGTCGGGGATCGACTGGGCGTCGTGGATCGTGACGTCGCAGTCGTAGACCGAACGGAGCGCGGCGGAGGCCTGTCGTTTGACCCTGGCGGAGAGGTCCCCGACGGGGACCACGTCGACGAGCATGGGAAACACTATGCGGGAGCGGCCCATAAACTTCCCGCCGTGAAACCCCGGACCCGTCGTGCCATCGTCGGCCGCCTGTCCGACTTCGAACGCCTCATGGAGGTGGGGGTCGGCCGTCGGACCGACGTGGCCGGCGCGCTCGCCCGCGCCGGCCACGCGGTCACCGCGACGGACGTTCACCCCCGCGAGGTCCCACCGGGGGTCGAGTACGTCTGCGACGACGTGACCGACCCCGACCTCGCGGCGTACCGCGACGCCGACGCGATCTACGCGCTGAACCTCCCGCCGGAGTTGCACCGGCCCGCGCTGGCGGTGGCCCGCGAGGCCGACGCCGCGTTCCTGTTCACGACCCTCGGGGCCGACCAGCCCGCGATTCCGGTCGCCCGCGAAACCGTGCCGGGTGACACCGTCTTCGTTGCGCGCGAGTAGATTCACGGCGCGAGATTTGGGCCGGTGACGAACCTCTAACTCCCGATAAGCGAGGCTTGAACTCGTCATCCCGCCGAGACGCTTAACCACGTCGCTGTTGGTCGTGGTTCTGTGTCAGTCGCACCGGACCCAGACGAGATCTTCGAGCGGGCGGTCGCGGAGGGCGAGCGCCGACTCGACCAGTCGCTGCTCGAACTCGTCTCGACCAGTTTCATCGCCGGCTTCACGGTCGTCTTCGGGATGGCGGCGCTCGGCATCGTCGAGGCGGCGGTCGAACCGGCCGTCCCGACACTCGCGCCCGTCGCTGGGGCGCTCGCGTTCGGGCCGGGGCTGGTGTTCCTCGTCGTCGGCCGCGCCGAACTGTTCAACGAGAACTTCTTCGATCCGGTGGCGAAGGCGGCCGACACCGAAGGGTCTTGGCTGGTCGGCTCGCTCGTCCGGCTCTGGGTCGTCACCTTCGCACTCAATCTCGTCGGCGGCGGCCTGCTCGTAGCCGTCCTGTCGGCCGAGGGCGCGCTCCCGTCCGGAGCCCCGCACGTCCTGAGCAGGACTGCCGAGGAGATCGTCCACCGCACCGCGGCCGCCGAGTTCGTGAAGGCCATCACGGGCGGCGCGCTCGTGGCGCTGCTGTCGTTCATGCTGGCGGCCGTCGACAGCGTGGGCAGTCGCATCGCGCTGGCGTACGTCGTGGGCGTCCTGCTGACGCTCGGCCCGTTCGACCACGTTATCGTCACGATACTCCACGTCCTCTTCGGCGCGTTCCTCGGTGCGAACGTCGGCCTCGGGGCGCTGGTCGAGACGACAGCCATCGTCACCGCCGGGAACCTCGTCGGGGGGCTCGGCCTGGTCACTCTCAGCCACATCGCGCAGGTGATGGGGGCCGAGGAGTCCGAGGAATGAAGCCCAGTTCCCGACTCCCGCTCGTCGCAAGACCCTTGAACCGGCACTGACTACCCCCGCGCATGCAAGTCGACGCGGTCGTGCTGGACATCGACGGGGTGCTCGTGGACGTGGCCGACTCCTACCGGCGAGCCATCGTGGAGTCGGTCGAGCGCGTCCACGGCGGCGCAAGCGAAGCGGCCGACGCCTCGTTCGCGGAAGCCGGCGTCCCGTTCGAGAAGGCGGACGTCCAGTCGTTCAAGGACGCCGGCGGGTTCAACAACGACTGGGACCTGACGTTCGCCGCCGCGCTGTACGTGCTCGCCCGGCGCGAGGGGATGGCGCTGGACGTGGACGCGTTCACCGACCGAATCGCCGAGCGCAGGGCCGCCAGCGTCGACCCCGCCTCGGCGGACGGCCTCGCCGCCGCCGAGGCGGTCGTCGACGACGCGCTGTCGGCGTCGGCCCGCGAGCGCGTCCGGGCCGACTGGGACACCGAGCGCCTCCGCGAGGTGTTTCAGCAGCTCTATCTCGGCGCGGACCTGTACGCGGAACTCGAAGGCAAGGACCCCGACATAGACGCGCCTGGGTTCATCCACGACGAGCCGATCCTCCTCGACCCCGAGACCCTCGACGCGCTGGCTGACTCCCACCTCGGCGTGGTGACGGGTCGCCCGGCCGACGAGGCCGACATCGCGCTCGACCGGGCGGGCCTCGACGTGCCCGACGACCGACGGTTCACGATGGACGACTGGGAGGAGGGCAAGCCCCACCCGCACGCCCTCGTCGCGCTCGCGGAGCGGTTCGGTGCGGAGTCGGTCGTCTACGCCGGCGACACCCTCGACGACGTGCGGACCGCGCGGAACGCCGACGAGGCCGATTCTGCGCGGGATTACTTCGGCGTCGGCGTGCTGACGGGTGGACTGACGGGCGAGGCGGGCCGCCGGACGTTCGAGGACGCGGGCGCGGACGCCGTGGTCGAGTCGGTGAACGACCTGCCGGAACTGGTCGAACGATGAACGCGTCGGCGGCGGTGGACCGATGAACTGGTCCCGACTCGGCGGGGCCGCGGCGGTCGCCCTCCTGATCGCGTTCGTGTTCGGTGCGATACTCTCCCCGCCGGACCCGGTCACCCAGTTGCTGTACGTCGGCCCGTTGTTCGTCGTCCTCACGCCGCTCGCGTACCGGTACTGGCTGTGAACTCGATTCCGGCTTGCAGCAACCTCGCGCCGGTAGCGACCGAACTCCACCACGAATCCGCCCGCGCCCGCCGACCGACTGCCAGCAGTCGGTCGGTCGCCGCGGGCGGATTTCATCGGGGAGCTCCCCCGGACGGATTTTACCGAGAACCTCGCCCGGGTATCGAACCACTAACCATTTCTTTCCGTTCGTCGTGACGATACTCCGTGCGAACCATCGAGGCAGGACGGGTCGTCGACGCGCCGCCCGAGGCGGTGTGGCGCGTCTTGGTCGACTTCCCGGCGTACCCCGAGTGGAACCCGTTCGTCAGACGGGTCGAGGGGCCGCTGCGCGAGGGCGAACGGCTCCGAGTCCGGATCGAACCACCGGGCTCGCGCGGGACGACGTTCCGCCCCGAGGTGCGTGTGGTCCGTCCCGAGCGCCAGTTGGTCTGGGTCGGTCGGCTGGTCGTGCCGCACCTGTTCGACGGCCGCCACGAGTTCCGGCTCGAACCCATCGCCGGCGGGGAGCGCACCCGGTTCGTCCAGCGCGAGACGTTCACGGGGCTGCTCGTGCCGGTCCTGCTCGACGCCGACGCCGTCCACCGCGGCTTCGAGGCGATGAACGACCGGCTGGCCGACCGCGCCGAGCGGTTCGAGCGTGCGGACGCCTGAGTCTGAGTTCCCGGGCTCGCTTCCGACTTTCACGAGCGAAAGAAACGCCGGCCGGCCGAGTGGGGAACGCTTACTTTGCCGCCGACACGACGTGACAGTATGCGAATCGCACTTCTGGGCGGAACCGGTGACATCGGACAGGCGCTGGCGCTTCGGTGGGCGCGGGACACCAACCACGAGATCCTGATCGGCTCGCGCGACCCAGAGCGGGCGCGCACGAAGGCCGACGAGTACGAGACCGAACTCGACAGCGTCGGCGTCGAGCGCGAGGTCAAGGGGTTCGCCAACGAGATGGCGGCCGACCGCGCCGACGTGGTGGTGCTGGCGGTGCCGGCCTACCACGCCCGCGACACTGTCGAGTCGGTGGCCGACCGCGTGGGTGAGGCCGACGTGCTGGTCTCCCCGGCGGTCGGGATGGACCGGGACGACGCGGGCTTCCACTACAAGCCCCCGAAGGCCGGGAGCGTCACGCGGCTGGTCGCCGACGCCGCGCCCGAGGGCGTCCCCGTGGTCGGGGCGTTCCACAACCTCTCGGCCGACCGGCTGGCGAACCTCTCGGTGGACATCGACCTCGACACGCTCGTCGTCGGCGACGACGGCGACGCGGTCGACACGGTGGTCCAGCTCGCGGAGGGCATCGAGGGCCTGCGCGCGCTCCGAGCGGGCCCCATCGCCAACGCGCCGGAGGTCGAGAGCCTGACGCCCCTGCTCATCAACCTCGCGATGGAGAACGAGGGCCTGCACGACGTGGGCGTCACCTTCGAGTAGGCTCTTCTTCCAGTTAGGACCGGCTTACGCCACGCGACACGTTCGCACACGCGAGAAATCCCGCGTTTCGACTTGTCGGTAGTCCGTCTGTTCCACCAGTACAGTTATAGGGATGGTGTGCGTTAGCACACCGTGTATGGCGACCGCACCGACCGGCGACGACATCTTCGACGAGTTCCTGACCGAGCGTGGTCACGAGACCGAGAGCGTCGGCTGGCAGGACGACTACAACAAGAAGCAGTGTCCCGAGTGTGGCGGACTCCACGAGACGTCGGCGACGGAGTGTTCGGTATGCGGTTGGCGACCGTAATCGAGTGGCGTGACTGCGATACGGTTCTCGACTGACCGACCGACTCGTTTTCGAGTACTCGTTCCATCTTTCGACCGCTGAACGACTCCTGACTCCCGACTCCTGACTCCCGACTTCCGGCTACCGACCGGTGAGCGCTCCGCACGGAACGACTCCCGAAATATAATCATCGTTCATTATTTATTCGCTATCTGTCTATTTTCGGCCGACTCGGACCATTTTCCCGCGGTTTCGTCCCTCGTCTCAGTGTCGATAGAAATATATTGTAAGATTTCCGTAGTGCAAGAGGAGAAATGCCAGAGTGTCAGAACTGCGGTTCGTTCGTGACGGACGCGTACGCCCGGGTGTTCACGCCGCGAGGCGTCGACGACCCGCGAGTGTGTCCCGAATGCGAGGACAAGATCCGGGACGGCAGCGAAGTGCGCGAGGCGCGGTCCCCGCGGAACACGTCCTGACGTGCGCCAGAGCGGTCTCCTCGACGCGCGACGCACCGAACACTCCCAACCACCGACAGGATGGCACCGGCCGACGCGTCGCTTCGTCTTCTCCCGGTAAGCGACGCCTTCCGGCCCTGCAGCCGCCGTTTCTCGCGGCGACTCCGATTCACCCCGTTTTATGAGTGCGGGACTCATGTGGTAGGTGTAATGAGTCAGGACACGGCGGAACGAGTGACCCGCCTCTTCGGTGGCCCGGGGAGCGGGAAGACGACCGAACTGCTCGACCGCGTCGAGGAACTCCTCGACGAGGACGGCGTCGGCGTCAACGACATCCTGCTGGTCTCGTACACCCGTGCGGCCGCCAACGAGGTCCGCGAGCGCCTCGCCGAGCGCCGGGACATCAACCCCCGGTCGCTGCAGGGAACGGTCTGTACGATGCACGCGAAGGCGTACGAACTGCTCGACCTCTCGCGTAACGACGTGGTTGGCGAGTCCGCCAAGGAGGAGTTCTGCGAGGAGTACGGCATCGAGTTCGAGGACGAGTACAGCGGTGCCGGCCGCCGAACCGCCCGCTCGACCACGCTCGGCAACAAGATCATCGCCACTAGCCAGTGGCTCCAGCGCACCCGCCGCGACGTGGCCGACTGGTACGACGTCCCCTTCCAGTGGAACGACGAGGAGGTTCGACTGCCGCCGGATATCGACCCGAATTCTAAAGAAGGTAACAAGTACACCCCGACGTGGCCCAGCGACGACGACCGCCTCGACGTGCCGGAGGCTATCCGGGCGTGGCGGACCTACAAGGGCGAGAACGATCTGATCGGCTTCGCGGACATGCTCGAACGCGTCCGCCAGCGCTCGCTCCTCCCGAACGTCGACTACCTCGTCATCGACGAGTTCCAGGACATCACCAGCCTCCAGTACGACGTGTACGAGGAGTGGAAGCCCCACATGGAGCAGGTGCTCATCGCGGGCGACGACGACCAGGTCGTCTACGCGTGGCAGGGCGCGGACCCCAAGCTCCTGCTCGAAGAGGGCGGCGACGACGTCATCCTCGACACGTCTCACCGCCTCCCCTCCGAGATCCTGCGCGTGGTCCAGCAGGAGGTCCGCCACATCGACGAGCGCCAGGAGAAGAACCTCTCGCCGCGCAAGCAGGGCGGGTCGGTCGAGCAGGTCGACAGCCCGTCGATGCTCGAACTCGTCCGGAACGTCCGGTACACGGTCGACGAACACGACGGCACCATGATGCTGCTGTTCCGGGCGCGCTACCAGATGTTCCGGTTCATCGACGAGTTCATCGACGAGGGCATGCCGTTCAAGTGTCTGACCGACCAGCGGATGTGGACCGACCGGCTCCAGCAGTACGTCAGCGCGGTCGAGAACGTCGACGCCGACGAGCCCATCACGGGACTGGAGGCCCGACGGCTCGCGGACATGCTTCAGGACTCGGCGTTCGGCACGAACGAGCGCGACGAACTGTTCGACGCCATCGACGAGCGCAAGGAGGAGGCCGACACCGACGACCTCGCCGAGATCGAGCTCGACCCCGACTTCGTGACCGACTTCGCGCCGTTCATGCCCGGTCCGGCGTCGGCGGCCGACATGGTCCGGAAGGTCACCAGCTTCCAGAAGAACTCGATGAAGGCGTACTTCGGGGGCGACTACGAGGGGATGGCTCCCGACCGCGTGCGCGTCGGCACCATCCACTCCGCGAAGGGTCGCGAGGCCGACCACGTGTTCGTCGCCACGGACCTCACCGAGAAGGTCGTCGAGCAGATGGCCGCCACGGTCGACGAGGCCGACGTTCCCGACGATATCGAGGAGTTCACCTCCACGACCGACCCCGTGCCCACCCTGACCGACAACGAGCGCCGGGTGTTCTACGTGGGGATGTCCCGTGCGCGCGAGCGCCTCGTCGTCATCGAGAACCTCGTGGGCGGCGCGCCGACCCTCCCGGTCGACGTGCTGCTGTACAACGAGCGCAACGACAAGGGCGTCCCGGACGTGCTGGCCGAGGCCGAGGAGCCGCCCGCACAGTGAGTTCCGGGAGGTTTCGACCCCGTCGCTATCCAGCGAGATACTCGCGCAGACAGTCCTCACAGCAGAAGTTGTGCTGGCGGATCGGGTCGTCCTCGGCCTGATAGTGGAGGAGTTCGAAGTGTTCTCCCCGCTTGTCGATCCTGTCGCTACAGTGGAAACAGTCCATGTCATAAGGTTGCACGCGGACAGGGATAAGCGTGCGACCGAATGCCTCGGTTCTGACTTCTCGGTGCCGAACGTCCGCTTCCTCTCACTCCTCGTCGTCGGGCGTCTTGGCGACCTTGCCGACCGCCCGCTCGGCGATGGAGGTCGGCACGTCGGTCGGCGTTGTGAGATACTCCTCTAGTGCGACCATCAGCACTGCCACGACCACGAACCCCACGCCCGCGAGTATTCGGCCGTCGAGCAGGAACTGGAGTCCGAGCAGCCCGACCGGAAGCGCGAACACGAGCGTCGCCGCCAGCTGAATGGTTCCCAGTATACCCGTGCCGGTCATCGTATCTGAGTATCCGTCGCGCCCTCAAAAACCCCGCGGGCGTGAGTCGGTGGGATGGTCGGCTTTCGAGGTGATTCTGTTCCTTCCCTCGAGCGTCTCACCGTCTCTGCTTTTCGGCCCCACGTGAGCTGGACTGTCTACCTGTGGGCGTGCGCTGTTCCGTGCTTCTGACTCGGCGCGCATTTGGGCGCGGCGCACGCGCCGCGCCCTAGCGTGCGAGGGAGGCGGTCGCGTTTATGCGACCGCCGAGGCTGGGGAGGTCTGAGAGGCTCGCTGTCGCGGTCGCGGTGCGGTCTCTCATATGCCTCGGCAGTAGCTAGCTTCACCGTAGATTCGTCTTCTATCGAGGCTGTGGAGCTAGTTACTGCTTGCGCCTCGGCGTGACCGCAACCGCACCGCGACCGCACAGCAACGGACCCTCATACCTCCCCAGCCTCCTGCGGTCCTCAGTCGTCACTGCGCTCCTCCTTGCGGTCCTCGTCCCTCGCGCGCATTGCTCGCGCGCGCCGGGCTGAACGTTGAGTCGGCACGGACGAGATTTCGCTTTTGGCCCTCTAGAGCCGAACCACCTCACCCGAACGCTCTTTTCCACAATCCTTTTCATCCGACCGCACCCACAGATTCGATATGTTTACCGGAATCGTTGAAGAGTCGGGCGGGATAGCCGCGGTGACCGAGGACGAGGACGGACGCAGGCTCCGGATCGAGGCCGAGGAGGTCGCTACCGACCTCGACCGCGGGCAGAGCGTCAGCGTCAGCGGGGTCTGCCTGACTGTCGAGGAGCACGGCTCGGGTTGGTTCGAGGTGTTCCTCGCGAGCGAAACGGTCGAGAAGACGTATCTGGGCAAGGTCGCCCCGGGCGACGCGGTGAACCTCGAACGCGCGATGGCCGCCGATGGCCGCTTCGACGGCCACGTCGTGCAGGGTCACGTCGACGCCACCGCGGAGGTCCTGGACGTGCGAGAAATCGGCGAGGACTGGGAGTACGAGTTCACCATCCCCAACGGATTCGGCAAGTACGTCGTCGACAAGGGATCGGTAACAGTGGACGGCATCAGCCTCACCGTCGCCGAGCGCGGCGACGACAGCTTCTCGGTCGCCATCATCCCCGAGACGCGCAGTGTGACGAACCTCTCGGAGAAGGAGCCGGGCGATCCGGTCCATCTGGAGGTGGACGTGATCGCGAAGTACGCCGAGCGACTGCTCGACGACGCCGGGTTCGAGGTCGGCGACGCCGAGGTTGCGCAGACCCTCGAACACTGACGCTGGGTTTCTCTTTCTGATTTCCGGTTCGATTCCGACCGTCCAAGCGTTTAAATCCGAGGGCGGGACGAAACCGGCCCATGCCCACGCTACTCGGCTACTACGGCTACTTCGACAGCTTTCGATTCGGTTGCCCGGACTCCCTCGACTGCTCGACCCCCCTCCACCGATTCGGGGCCGACGAGCGCGGAATCGAGGGGCTTCCCATCCGACTCGTCATCGCGCTCGTGGTCGGCGTCGCCAGCCTCGGCGTGATGATGAACATGCTCTCGGGGCTCAGCGGTCTCACCGTCACGGAACTCGACGCGCGACCCTCGCCGGACGTGGTCGGGCCGGACCAGCAGGACGTGACCGTCGAGGTGGTCGACCCCGACGGGAATCCCGTCTCGGACGCCACCGTCGTCGTGAAGAGCGCCACCGCGACCATCGACGGCGTGGCGACCGCGACCACCGGTGCGGACGGTACAGCGACCGTCTCCGTCGACCCGGAACTCGGCCCGAACCAGCAGGATGGCACGCTGTCGGTCTCCATCAAGCCGCCCGCCGGGACCGAGTACGCCGACGACCGCGAGAACACCGCGATACTGGTGCTGGAGGGGAAATAGAACGAGAAGGGATGCGGAAGGATGAGACTGGTGCAGTGAACCACTGCGACGGGAACTGCGGTCTCGAAAGCCCTCGGCGACCAAGACAGGCGCGAGCGCGCCTCGCCCTTTCAGTCCGCCAGGGCATAGAATGGCTCACCGAGCGAAACCGGGGTCGGTCAAGCATTTCGGAACACCGCTGAAAGAATCCGCTGCGCCCAACCAAAACTATCAGCTCACGACCCGCGAATCCGGTTCCAGACCGCGACCACGCCCACCAGTAGGCCGAACAGCGCGAGCAGCGTCCCGATGACGAGAATCGAGAGGTTCGGATACGAGATGCGCACGAGGCCGATCAGGAACACCACCGCGAGCAGTCCCGCGAGGGCGTAGGTGCCCCAGCGGCTCCCTTCGTCGTCGGCCGGCGGCTCGCCGAACCCCTCGGGCACGCTCGGCGAGGCGGTCGCGTCCGCGTTCTCGTACGCGGACGCGACCGCCTCGCCGCCGGACTGGAGCCTGGACGTCTCAGTGTCCTCGGACGCGGACGACGCGGCGTCTTCGGACGCGGCTGCGTCCTCGGTGGCGGACGCGTCTGTCCCCTCTGACGTGGGTGTGTCCGATTCCCGGTCGTTCGACGACACGGCTCGGTGTACCGGTCCAGCGGGTAAAAAACGTCCCTATCCCGCAACAGTCGAGGCGGACGCGGCGCGACTCTCGACTACCTGTCCCAGTCGACCGACTCCCCGTCCCCATCCCAGTCGATCCACTCGTGCTCCCAGCCGGTTCGGCGCTCGTGGGCGCGCTCGGCGCGCTCGCGGTCCTCGCGTCGGGTTCGGTTGCGCTCGATGGAGTCGGCCTGCTCGCCTTCCACGAGCAGCGGCGCGAACGCCACGGTGCCGAGCGGGCGGCCAATCGAATCGTTGTTCTGGGCTCCCGGATGGTCTGCTCGATCGTCGGTGGGGTCCGACTGGCCGCCCTCGACCACCGTCAGCGACTGCTCGCCGACGCCCACGGGGATGACCAGCCGGCCCTCCGGCGCGAGCTGGTCGACCAGTTTTCGCGGGGGCTCCGCGGCGGCGGCCTCCACGAGGATGCGGTCGAACGGCGCGTACTCCGGGAGGCCGCCCGCGCCGTCGCGGCAGTCGACGAACACGCCCTCGTAGCCCGCGTCGGCGAGGTTGCCGCGGGCCTCCCACACGACGGTCCGTGTGATGTCGACCGCGTGGACGTTGCGCTCGCCGACGATCTCCGCGAGCACCGCCGCGGTGTAGCCCACACCCGCACCGACGACGAGCACCGAATCGCGCTCCTCGGCGTCGAGCGCCTCCAGCAGTCGCGCCGCGGTGCTCGGCCCGAGCACGCGGGTCCCCCGGTACTCGAACGACCGGTCGGCGTAGGCCAGCCGGTCGTCGTCGACGAACTCGTGGCGGGGGACCGCCCGCATCGCGGCGCTGACGCTGTCGCTGGAGACGACCCCCTTGGCGGGGTGTTCGAGGCTGTCGACCATGTCGTCGCGCAGCACCGCGAGGTCCATGTCGCCACCGTGGAGTCGGAGGGACTTCAATTGACCGGCCGCCGTCCGGCGATTACCTGATCGGGGACGCCCGGCACGTCCCGGACTTCGACGTCCTCGAACCCCGCGTCGGTCAGCCAGTCGGTGAACTGCGCCTCGGTGTACGTCTCGCCCTCGCCGTTCATCGCGAACACGTGCGCGCCGAACAGGGCCGCCTCGTCGGCGCGACCCCGGACGAAGTCGGTCAGGACGAGTGCGCCGCCGGGGTTGAGCGCGTCGTACGCGTTGGCGACGAATTCGCGGGTCCCCGCCCGACCGAGCGCGTGGGCGACCCGCGAGCAGAACACGATATCGAACCTGTCTCCGTCAGAGTTGCCTGCGGTCGGCAACCCCTCCGTCACGTCGCCCGCGACCAGTTCGATAGGTTCGTGTTCGAGGAACCGGCGGTCGATCTCGATCACGTCCGGGCGGTCGAGCAGCGTCACGTCGAACCCCCGGCGGGCGAACTCCTTGGCGACCGTGCCCGGTCCGCCCCCCGCGTCGAGGACGCGCTCGGCGTCGGGATTCCGGTGGACCGCGGCCGTCACGCTCGCCCGAACGCCCGCCGCGTCCCTGTCGGCCATCCCGCCCATGTAGTGTTCGGTCCAGTCGTCGTGGAGCTCCGGCGGTTCGCCCGTCCGCATCGTCTCGGGAAGCTGGAGCCAGAACTCGACGCTATCGATGGTGAGCGGCGCGCTCCCGATGGACCGAACGTCGGCGGTCGCGAGGAAGCCAAGCGCCTCGTTGGTCGGCTCGTAGCGGTCCTGCTCGTCGCCGACGACCGCCAGATAGCCCAGTTCGGCCAGCGCGTCGAGGACGATTCGGGCTGCGCGCTCGGTGACGTCGGTCGACTCGGCGACTTCCGCGGGGGTTCCCGCGTCGGTCGTCACCGCGTCGAGCAGTCCCGTCTCGCGCGCCGCCCGGAGGAGCAGTGCTTCGCGGTAGTCCATACCGGGGCGACGACCGCCCCCGGTTTAATCCTCCTGCATCGAAATCGGTCGTCCGTCTCACTCCTCCTGCATCGGCACGAACCGAACGCGACCGTGAGTCTCCCGCTCCAGCGACCCGTCCGCGCGCTTGCGAGCCCAGACGAGATGCTGGCCCGCGCCTGGGCCGCCCGATTCGAGCGGCCCGAGCAGTTGCCCTTCGGGTCGGACCTGCTCGACCACCGCGGTCGGGAAGTCGCTCGGTGCGGCGGTCAGGTACGCGGCGTCGTACGGCGCGTGCTCGGGCCAGCCGCGGTTGCCGTCGCCGACCCTGACCGAGATCTCGTCGTAGCCGAGGCGGTCGAACCGCTCGCGGGCCTGCCGGGCCAGCGACTCGTGGTACTCCACGCTGTAGACGTGCTCCGCCCCGACGACCTCGGCCGTGACCGCGGCGTGGTAGCCACAGCCGGTGCCGATTTCCAGCACGCGCTCGCCGGGCGCGAGGTCGAGCAGGTCGACCATCGCCGCCACCATGTGGGGCGCGCTGATGGTCTGGTCGCGCCCGATGGGGAGCGGGCGGTCCTCGTAGGCCCGGTCGCGCCGGTCGGGGGGCACGAACTCGTGGCGCGGGACCGCCCGCATCGCCGCGAGCGTCGCGTCGTCGAACGCCTCCCGGCGCGCGACCTGCTCGACCATCCGGTCGCGCGCTCGCTCGTAGTCGGTCGCTCCGTCTTTCTCTGTCCCGCTCCCGTCGTCCCCTCCCCCGAACATGCGTCTCACCCGGCGGGGATCACCACGCCGACCACGCCGTCGAGGTCTCGTCGTCGGCGTACACTCGCTTCACGTCCTTCGCGAACGCGACGTCGCCCTCCTCGCCGAGCGGGTTGAAGTCGTAGCCACTCGCGTCGTCCCGGACCGCGACGGACTTGACCTCGAACTCCTCGTCGCCGAACTCTTCGGTCTCGCCGACCGTGAACTCGTAGTCACCGGGCACGCTGATCTGGACGCTCCGCGAGTCGTCGTTGCGGCCGTCCACGGGATTTACCGTGACGTTCACGCGGACGTTGTCGACCGCGCGGGTCCAGAACGTCTCCACGTCCTCGACCTCCGCCTCGTCGCGCCGGACCTCGTCGCCGAGCTGGAGGTCGGTGATGCGCACGACCATGATGGCCTCGGGCGTGTCGAGCACGAACTCCTCGCCGACCGCGACGGTCTCCTCGGGCGGGGCCTCCACGGTGGCGGTGAACGACTCGCCGTCCTGGGACACCACCACGTCGCGTTCGACCTCCTCCTCTCGCTCGATAGTCGTCTTGTGGACGTGACTGCACTCCGTGCAGCGCACGGTGACCTGTCCGCTCCCCTCCGAGAGCACCTCGTGGACCGTCTCCACGTCGGGCGAACACGAGGGGCAGGTCGCCGCGACGCGCTCCGCTGTTTCGCTCATATCGGTCGAGTACGTACTGCGAGCGTAAAAACGCGTGGAGTTCTCGGTCCTTGGAATCGAACCCTCGGTCGCTCGTCCTCGGAGAACCGTTCGGTCCTCGGAGAGAAACTCAGTCGTCGGCGGGGACCGTGCCGGTCCAGTTCGCGTCGGTCGTGGGGGTGTTCTCGTCGAGCGCAGCCCGTTCGCCGCTCGTTTCGTTCGAAACGCTCGCGGATTCTTCGGGCGCGTTCGCGGTCGTTTCGTCAGTTCGGTCGTCTCGGCCGTTCTCGTCCCCGCTCGGCGGGGCTGTGTACATGATGCCTCGGCTTGCACTTCGGTAGGTCATCGTTGTCAAAGCGTGTGGTCTGTTCTCACTGAAAAGGATTCCCCTGCCAGTCTTAATGGTATATTATCACGATTAAGGTGTCAAAGGCCGAGTGAAAGCCAGATAATTGGTACTGGGCCCCAAACGCCGGGGCATGGACGGAGAGCGCGACCCGGTCGCGGAGGGCACGACCGACTCCGCGGACCTCTACGACGTGGCGACGTGGGAACGACGAAGCTGGCTCGATGGCCTCTCTTCCGGCGTCTACTGGCTGTTGAGCACGGCCGCACCGTACGTGGTTGCGCTGTTCGCGCTGGTGATCGTGCTCGGTGAACTGGTGCTGTTCGGAGTCGCCGCGATCTCGTACCAGAACCCCGTCATCGCGGCGCTGGTCCTGCTGTCGGTCGTCCCGGCGTTCGGACTGGCGGCGTACATCTGGTACGCCGACGTGACCACCTCCGAGCCGGTGTCGCTGCTCGCACTGACGTTCCTGCTCGGCGTGGTGCTGGCGAGCTTCGCGGCGGTAGTCAACACCCTGTTTCAGCCCCTGTTCACGCTCGTCCCGGTCGTCGGGACGGTCCTCTTCTTCGTCGTCGTGGTCGCGCCGATAGAGGAGACGGTGAAGTGGCTCGCGGTCAGACTGTACGCGTTCCGGAGCGACCGCTTCGACGCGGTCATCGACGGTGCGGTGTACGGTGCGATGGCGGGGCTGGGCTTCGCAACCATCGAGAACGCCATCTACATCACGCAGGGGCTGGGCGAGGCGTCGACCATCGGTTCGGACGCCATCACCGCCGCGGGACAGACTGCCGCGGCTCGCCTGCTGGCTGGCCCGGGTCACGTCATCTACTCGGCGTTCGCGGGCTACTACCTCGGGCTGGCGAAGTTCAACCGCGAGAACGCGGGCCCCATCGTCATCAAGGGGCTACTCATCGCGGCGTTCATCCACGCGCTGTACAACAGCATCGTGACCTACCTGCCGGACATCGTCGAGTTAACCGGGCTCGCCATCCCGACCGGCGTGGCCTTCCTCGGTTTCGTCCTCGTGTACGACGGAGCGTTCGGCTACCTGCTCTACCGGAAGATCGCGCGCTACCGCAACGCCTACCGGCAGGCCGACATGAACCGGAGCGTCCGGTTCGATGACGGCGGAGCGCCCGCCGACGAACTGGGCAACCGGCCGGACGCCGACGCGCAGGCGGTCGATTCCGAGGAACAGCCGACCGAGAGCCCACACCGCGACGGCGAGTCGGCCCGCGCGGAGCGCTCCGACCGCGATACGGAGTAATCTCGCGCTGGAATCGCGACTCGTCTCCCTCACCCACCTTCGAAACCCGCCGTGCCAAGCTTCAAGTACCAGAACGGGACGAAACCGGCCCATGACTCACGTCCTCGGTCGCCGCGACTCCGATGGCTCTACTGCTGATGATTCGAACCCCGACGACTCCCCGCCCGCACCCGCCGCACGCTTCGGCCACTACCGGGCCCGCGACGGGAGTTCCGGAGCCGAGGTCCGGATCGACTTCGACCGGCCCCACGTCGGTCTGATCGTGGGCAAGCGCGGCTACGGCAAGTCGTACACACTCGGCGTGCTCGCCGAGGAACTCGCCCGTGCGCCAGGAGTCGCGCCGGTGGTCGCGGACCCGATGGGTATCTTCGGGTCGCTGGGCGACCTCGGCGCAACCGTGGTCGAGCGCCCGTGCGTGACCGCCGCCGCGCTCGCGCCGCAGGCGTGGTGCGACCTGCTCGGACTGGCGGCCGACTCCCCGGCGGGCGCGCTGGTGTGGCAGGCCGCGGCCGCCCGCTCGACGCTCGCCGGAATGCGGGCGTTCGTCGCGGACGCCGACACGAAGGCCGACCGGACTACCCGCCGAGCGGCCGACAACCACCTCGCGCTCGCCGAGTCGTGGGACGCCTTCGCGCCGGAGGGCCTCACTGCCGAGGACCTGCTCGACTCGCCGTCCGCCGTCGGGACCAGCGCGGGCACGGTGCTGGACCTCTCGGGATTCGACCCCGCGCCCGCGAACGCCCTCGTCCGCGCGGTCGCGGGGAGCCTCTACGACCACTGCGTGCGCGAGCGCCCCGACTGGCTGCCTTGGCTGCTGGTCGACGAGGCCCACGCCTTCTTCGCGGGCGACGCTGCGCGACCGCGAGCCGGCTCGCGGTCGCGCAGCGTCGCCGCTCCCGCGCTCCGGACCGCGGTGACGCGGGGCCGCCAGCCGGGGCTGAGCCTCGTCGCGGCGACCCAGCGCCCGAGCGCGCTCCCGCCGGTCGCAATCTCGCAGGCCGACCTGTTGGCGGCCCACCGGCTGACCTCGCGGGCCGACCTCGACGCGCTCGCCGCGGCCCGGCCCACCTACCTCGGCGCGTCGTTCGAGGAGCGCCTACCCGACGCGCGGGGCGAGGTCCTGCTGGTCGACGACGCCACCGAGAGCGTCCACGCGGTCCGGGTCCGCGAGCGCGAGACGCCCCACGGCGGCGCGAGTCCGCGCGCTTCGGCGCGCGAGTGACCCGGCTCCTACTGGCGAGGGTTCGCCGGAGTCGAAACCGGTATCTCGGTCGCCTGACTCGTCCGAGACGAGACTCGAATGGCCGACCTCGACCGCCTCGACCCGCTCGCGCTGGTCGCCCTCGGCGGGTTCGCCGGGGCTATCACTCGGTACGGCGTCACGGTAGCGCTCCCCACTGGCTTTCCGTGGGGCACGCTCGCGGTGAACGTCGCGGGGAGCTTCGCGCTTGGCGTCCTGCTGTTCGAGGAGCGGCTGGTCGGCCGCCTCGGCGAGCGCGCCCGACTGGTCGCGGCCACCGGCTTCCTCTCGTCGTTCACGACCTACAGCACGTTCGCGACCGAGACGGCCGCGCTCGCGCCGACGCTCGCGGTTGCGAACGTCGGCGCGAACTACGTGCTCGGATTCGCGGCGGTGCTCGCGGGCCGCGCCGCGGTTCGCTCGCTCGCAGCGTCGGAGGTGCGGGCGTGATGGCGGGGAGTGTCAAAGCGGTGTGGGAGGTGATACGATGAACACTGCCGTCGTCGTCGGCGCAGGCGGGGCGCTCGGCGCGCTCGCGCGGTTCGGCGTCGGCTCGCTGCTTCCCGGCGAGACGACCGACACCCTCGCGGTGAACGTCCTCGGGAGCTTCGCGCTGGGCGCACTGCTGGCCGGATTCGGCGAGGAAGCCGGCCTGCTGGCGCTGCTCGGAACGGGCTTCTGCGGGGCGTTCACGACGTTCTCCAGCTTCGCGGTCGAGACCGTGGACCTGTACGAGCGCGGCGAGCGGCGGACGGCGGTTTTCAACGCGGCGGTGAATTTAGCGGGTGCGCTCCTCGCGGTCGGCGTCGGCGGCTGGATCGGGACTGCGTTCGTCGGGTGACTTCGGCCGGGCCCCGTGGATACCGGTCGGCCTGTCGCTCGCAGTGGCTCGATGGCCCGCGGAGTGGTGTCTTCCCGCAGATACGTCGCAAACTTTAGTATGGAGGAACGAGGTTAGGAAATCGATGCCACTGCGTCCCACCGATACCGACGTTCTCGCGGATATCTGCACGTCGGTCGCGCTACAGAACCACGGGTTTCTGTACGTCGACCGGGTCGGCGACGAGATCCGGTCGCAGTACGAGAGCTCGGACACCGGCGCGCTGAAGGCCAGTTCGCTGTCCCGGACGGACATCAAGAAGGCGATGGACGACATCGTCTCCGACGAGTACTCCGAACTCCAGCGGCTCCGGACCGGGGTGTACTACTACGACCCGTTCGGAACCGGCGACAACCGGGAGATAACCGCGGAGCTGACCGCGCTGTTCCGCCAGCAGCTGGTTGTCACCAGCGAGAAGCTCCGGTCGCGCTTCGAGGTCGCCATCGACGACATCGACTTCTTCACCGAGGAACTCGAAGACCGGCGACTTCTCAAGCGCGTCGCGGCGGGCGAGCGCGACTACTTCACCATCGGCTCGCAGCTCAAAGAGCAGGCCGGGGAAGCGGGCGTGGAGGCGCGACTACAGGAGAAAGCGACCTACGGGAAGCTTTCCCACGACCAGCTGGAGAAGGTCATCAACGTCTCGGCGACTGCCGACGTCATCCGATATCTGGAGGCCGAAGGGTTCGTCATCGACCTCGACGGCGAGTACCTCGTCCAGAGCGACGAGGCCATCGCGGAGTTCGGCGCGTACCTCGCCCGCCAGATCGGCGACGACGTCGCGACCGAGTTCGAGTCCTCGGCGTATCTCCTGCCGGCCGAGGAGTTCTCCCAGCTCGTCGAGAACGAGGTCTCCGAGCGCTCGGACGTACTCGCGCAGGCCCGCGAGGTCCGGGGCGACGTGCTCGACGCGACCGAGGACGCGCTGGCCGACGATCTCGGGCTGGAGGAGGACGCGCCGGTCGTCCGGCAGGGCGACGAGTTCGAGGCGTACGTCGACCGCCGGGCCGAGGAGATCCAGCGCGAGGTCACCAGCAGCGACGAGCGCCTCGCGACCGAGTCGGACTTCCACGACGTGGGCCACCCGATGATCGAGGAGATCCACGTCGGCACCGCACAGCAGGCCAACGAGTACGCCCGGGACGCCATCCGCGACCGGTTCGACGAGATGGTCGCCGACCAGTTCCGGGTCGGGACCTCCGAATCGTGAATCGAGCGACCGATAGCCGATCTACGTAACGATGCCACGCAAATACCGAAACTTCGAATCGACCGAGATGCAGGACGGAGAGTACGTCGTCGCGGAGCCAGTCAACCAGACCGACGAGGCGGTCCGCCTCGAAGCCGGCTGGTTCGACACCGAGGACGACATCGAGGGCGAGTGGGAAGAGCCCATCGGCGCGATCATCCGGAGCGACCTCACCGACGGGATGTCGCTGTCGGAGGGCACCGGCACCATCGCCAGACAGCAAGCAGTCGAGAACCTCGACGAAGCCACCAAGGGCGGCGAGCAGATCGTCGCCAACGAGGCCGAAGCCGAGGCCCTGCTCGACTACTTCGCCGAGAACGAGGTGGTCGAACTCGAGGGCAACGACGTGGTCCTTCTGAAGGACCCCAACGAGGTGTCGGGCGAGATGGTGCTCAACTGGGCCGCGGCGATGAGTGCCTGCGTCGACAAGATCGACGAGACGATGGACCGGTTCGAGCGCGCCAAGGACAAGCTCCAGAAGCACATGGACAGCGTCGACGCCGACCCCCAGCGCACCGAGGAGCTGATGAAGGAGAAGGCCCAGGAGCTGATGGCGCTGGGCGGCGGCTCAGGATTCCCGGACCGGAGCGACCTCTCCGAGCAGGAACGACAGAAGTACGACGTGCTCAAGGAGGACTTCGTCTACTACAAGAAGCTCAACGAGGCCGAACAGGAGAACGTCTCGACCGCCCAGAAGGGCATCGACGAGATAAAGCGCATGATCGACAAGCTCGAGGGAGCCCGTAGCACGCTCGACCAGAAGCAGGGCGAGATCAGACAGCGGGCGCTCAAGGAGCGGGTGTTCCCCGAGAACGACGTCGACATCGCGATGAACATGGGCGAACTCGTCACCAGTCTCACCGGCGTCGGCAGCATCGAGGACGAGGCCGAGGACATGTCCGAGGACGACCTCGAGAACGCCGTCACGGACATCATGAGCGACACCCAGAGCCTCGATTCGGCCGTCGACGACATCGTCGGCGAGGAGATGGAGGAGGAGGGACAGACTACCGACTTCGCGGTGTAGCATGCAGGCCCAGTCGCTCCTCGGCAGCGCACGGGTGATCGACCGGCGGCTGGAGGACCTCCTGTCGGCCAACCGGTTCGCCGAGGCCCCGGAGCCGTGGACCCACGCCGCGGCCATCCGCGACACGCTCGGCGACGTGGCCGAACAGCTCCGCGCGAGCGTCCCGCTCCCGGCCGCGAGCGACGACCCGGACGACCGCGACGAGCAATTCGTCGGCCTGCTCGACGCCCTCGCCGCCGATTTCGACCCGAGGGTCGAGCAGGTCGCGGCGGTCGCGCCCGCGTCGTCGCCGCGCGGCGACGACGCG
>NZ_KZ859518.1:0-7914 GCF_003382685.1 Halorussus litoreus
TGGACCACCGCGGCCGCGCCGCCGACGGGCGACAGGACTGGGATCCCCCGCTGGCCGGCGACACGTACTGGGCTTCGCCGCCAGCGGGCAACATGTTCGGGGTCACGCCGAGGGGTACGCCGGGCGAAGGGACGACCATGGGCGCGATTCCTGGCAGCCTTGAAACCGACCGCCAGCCTCCGATGACGGTCCCGCTACGGCACTTCGTAGTCGCGCTCGGCTTCCTCGTGGCGGGCTGCGTCGTGGGGTTGCTCACCTCGCTGGGCCTGCTCGGCGGCCGGCCCGACCTCGCGCACGTCCACCTGCTGCTGGTCGGCTGGGTCTGCGTGACCATCATGGGCGCGATGACCCAGTTCGTCCCGGTGTGGTCCGGGACGACCATCCACTCGCGGCGGCTCTCGGTCGTCCAGCTGTGGCTCGTCACGGCCGGACTCACGGGGTTCGTCGGCGCGCTCCTCACCGGCGGGTTCGGGTGGGCCCCCGTCTTCGGGACGCTGCTGCTCGCGGGCTTCTGGACCTTCGTCTACAACGTCGGGCGGACGCTGCTGGGGGTCGGACCGCTCGACGTGACCGAGCGCCACTTCGCGCTCGCGCTCGGGTTCTTCCTCGTGCTGACCGCGTTCGGCTGGCTGCTCGCCGCCGGGTACGCACTTCCAGTGTTCGGCGGACTCGCAGACGTCTCACTCTCCCGTAGTCGGGTGGTCGGTGCCCACGCCGCGCTCGCAGTGTTCGGCGCGATCCTGACGACGGTCGTCGGCGCGCTCTACCAGCTCGCGACGATGTTCACCCAGACCGAGCTCCACGGCGTCGACGAGCAGCTCCGGCGGTTCGAGGAGGTCGGCTACCCCCTCGGCGTGGTGGCGCTGGCGACCGGTCGCCTGCTCGCCGATCCACTTCTCGCCCGAGTCGGCGGCGTCCTCGTCGCGACCGGACTGCTGGCCCTCGGTATCGTCCTCGCTCGGCGGCTGTACGAGACGCAGGTCGAGTGGACGCCGATGCTCTCGCGCTACGCGGTCGTCCCGGCCGCGCTCGTCGTCTGGGTCGGGCTCGCGCTTCCGGCGTGGCTCGCCACCCCGCTCGCCCCGGCCGTTCGGTACGGCGCTCCCGGGTCGGTCCACTTGCTGGCGTTCGGGGTAATCGGCTTCGTCGTCTTCGGCACCGTCTACCACGTCGTGCCGTTCATCGTCTGGGTTCACGAGTACAGCGATCTGCTCGGGTTCGAGGACGTGCCGATGATCGACGACCTGTACGACGACCGACTCGCGGCTGCCGACTTCGCGCTCTTGACGCTCGGCGTCGGCGCGCTCGTGGCCGGAGACCTGTTCGGGCTCCCCGACGGCGTCGTCCTCGCGGGGGGCGTCTGCGTACTGGCCGGCGTCGGGGGGTTCGTTGCGAACGTCCTGCTGGTCGTCCGCAGGCACAGCCCGCACTCGATTCTCGGGGTGCTCTTCAGTCGGTTCGCGGCCGGCGAGCAGTCCCCCGACGAAGTCGAGCGTCCCCGCTCGCATGGGGAGTAGGAGTAAGAGTACGACGGTCGGTCCTCGTTCGCCGGATTCGGTCCTCAACCGTCGAGTCGATCCGCGAGGTAGTCGAACTGCGCGGTCAGCTCGCGCTTGCGCTGCATCTTGATGACCGTCGCGTCCAGCAGCGAGCCGACCACGGCGGCGTCGAGCGCGAACTCCGTGGTGGCGACGACGCGCATCCCGCCGTCAGCCGGTTCGAGCGCGTACTCGGTCGTCATCGTCTCGAAGATGCCCTCGCGCTGTTCGTAGGCCAGTACCGTGCCGGGCGCGTCGTACGTGTCGAGCACGAGTTCGATGCGCTTCGGTCTGACCTCGTTGGCGACCCGGATCTCCTCGCCGTCGACCGCGACCTCGTCGAACCCCGCCGCTCGCACGAACGGTTCGAGTTCGGTCACGAGTTCGGCCACCTCGTCCGGGTGCGCGTCGAGCTGTCGAGAGACGGTCACGCTGTCCATGGCGAGTCGTTGGCGGGACCGCACAGTCAGTGCTGTCCGGAACACGTTCGGAGTGACCGGGAGTCGCGGTGCTCGACGCATCGCGGCCTCGAAAACTGTCGCCCGGAACACTAACCTCCAGCGTCATCCCGTGGCGGCGTGCCGAGTCGGCTGGCAAACCCTCGTGCCGGGCGGGCTAATTCGGGGTAGCCGACCCACTGATCTGTCGCGTACCCGGGTTCTCCGCACTGTCATCGCTCCCGCGTGGGACTGCTCGGGCGGGGACTTGAGGCACGCACTCGTTCTTGGTGCTCCCCGTGATTAAGGGTTTCCGAATGCCGTGCCTAATCATTTAGGTCCGATGCTTTTGCACCCGGAGTGTGGAGTACGGACTGCATGATGAACACGGACACCCCGAACGCGTCCGACGGCTACGCCGAGGGGGAGCAGGGTATCTCCCCGACGCTCGACGCCACGCTAGACCTCCTTTCGAATCGTCGGCGTCGGTACGTGCTCTACTATCTCCGCGACGAGGGCCGGGGGGTGACCGTCGACGAACTCGCCGAGCAGATCGTGGCGTGGGAGCGCGACGCCGGCGAGGAGCCCACCACGAGTATCGGCCAGGGCGACGGCACCCACCGCGAGCGAGTGACCGCCGACCTCCATCACTGCCACCTGCCTCGGCTGACCGAGGCCGGGGCGGTCACCTACGACGACGAGGAGGGGTACGTGACCCTCGCCGACGCCGACGAGCGCCCGCTGACCGAGTACCTCGACCTCGCCGCCCGCGAGGAGAACCTCCGCTGAGAGCCCGCGTTTCGCGCCCTCTCGCTCTGCGCCCACTCTCCGCGCCCTCCCGCTCCGCGTCCCCCGGCGCTTCCGGCCCTCGACCTTCGTCCCACCATCTTCTTCTCTACGGGAATACCGTAGAAGACAACGGCTTTCGATTTCGAATCGGAACGCGCGATACGTGCGGCCGAACTGCTACCCCTGCAAAACCTCGTCGACGCTCTCGGTGAGGTCCTCCTCGGCGCGCCAGAGGTAGAGGCTGGCGTCGCTCCGGTACGGTGCCCAGCGCTCGGCGCGCTCGACCATCTCCGCGCGGGTCAGTTCCTCGCCGAGGACCGTCTCCATCCCCTTTCTGATTCCGAGATCGCCGACCGGGAACACGTCGGGCCTGCCGAGCGAGAACAGCAGTTGCATGTTCGCGGTCCACTCGCCGACGCCCTTGATCGAGGTGAGTTCGGCCACCACGTCCGCGTCGGACGTGTCGGCGAAGTACTCGCGGGAGTAGCCCCGCTCGATGAACGCCTCGGCGACGTTGCCGACGTACTCGGTCTTGGCCGCCGAGAGGCCGGCGTCGCGCAACACCGCGGAGTCTGCGGCGAGGATTCCCTCGGGCGTGACCTCGACCGCGTCGAACAGGCGCTCGCGGGTCGCCGCGGCCGACGCCATCGACACCTGCTGGCGCAGGATGGAGGTGACGAATCGTGCGAAGAAGTCCTCGGCTGGCTCGACGGTCAGCGGGCCGAACTCGTCGACGAGTGGTCCGAGGTAGGCGTCCTCGCGGAGCGTGGCAATCGCGTCGTCGGTCATTCGGACACCGGTAGGGGCTCCGGGATAATGAGCCCACGGCTTCGCGTCACTGCGCGGCTCCGAGGAAGCGGTGGTATCCACCGCCATTTCACCCTCATCCGATAGAAGCCCACCGGGTCTCCCTTCGGATTCCACACCGTCGCGAAAGCACAACCCCGAAGGCACGGACCGACGAAGCCCGACCGAGAGATGTACGAGGTCGAAGTGAAAGTCCCGGCCGACCACGCCGCCGTCCGCGAACGCCTCGCCGAGCTCGGAGCCGAGCCCGTCGACGCGGTCGTCCAGCGGGACACCTACTACGACGCCCCGCACCGCGAGTTCGCCGAGACCGACGAGGCGCTCCGGGTGCGCGAGGAGACCAGTGCGGCGGGCGACGCCGAGACCGCTACGGCGGAGGATGACAGTGAAGACACAGCAGGCGTGACTACCACGGAACTCACCTACAAGGGACCGCTCGTCGAGGCCGAGTCGAAGACCCGCCGGGAAGTCGAGACGGCGGTCGGGGACGGCGAGGCGACTCGCGAGGTCCTCGACGCGCTCGGGTTCGACCCGGCGGCGACCGTCCGGAAAGACCGCGAGCGGTTCGCGCTCGACGGCTTCACCGTCACGCTCGATTCGGTGGACGGACTGGGCGAGTTCGTGGAGGTCGAGACCGAGGTCGACGCCGAGGAGTCGGTCGAGTCCGCGCGCGAGGCCGCGTTCGGGATTCTGCGCGACCTCGGCCTCGATCCCGACGAGCAGGTCCGGACCTCCTACCTCGGGTTGCTGCTGGCCGACGAGGATGCCGGTGGCGAGTAGCCACAGGTAGCAGAGATATTTGCCCCCATCTGAGATAACCCGAGGTAATCGCCGAGGGCCGAGTTGTTTCCGCAAGTTATAGATTCCGCGACCGGAAAGAAGCGAGTAATGACCGACCGGAACATCCAGGTCGAGCCTATCGGCCGACAGGCAGTCGAGGACCAAGAGATCGAGATCGTCGAGCGAAAGGGGCTAGGTCACCCCGACTCCATCTGCGACGGCATCGCCGAGAGCGTCTCACAGGCGCTGGCGAACGCCTACATCGACCGCGTGGGCAAGGTGCTCCACTACAACACCGACGAGACTCAACTGGTCGCCGGCCGGTCGAACCCCGAGTTCGGCGGGGGCGAGATGGTCGAACCCATCTACGTGCTCATCGTGGGCCGAGCGACCAAGCAGTACGAGGGCCACACCATCCCGACCGACACCATCGCACTCGAAGCCGCCCGCGAGTACCTCGGCGAGCACTTCCCGGAACTCGACCTGGGGACCGACGTCATCGTCGACGTGAAGCTCGGCGAGGGCAGCGGCGACCTCCGCGAGGTGTTCGGCGAGGACGGCGCGACCGTCCCGATGGCCAACGACACCAGCTTCGGCGTCGGCCACGCGCCCCTGACCGAGACCGAGCAGATCGTGCTGAACGCCGAGCAGCGACTCGTCGGCGAGTTCGCGGACGACGAGCCCGCGCTCGGGCAGGACGTGAAGATCATGGGCAAGCGCGAGGGCGACCGCATCGACATCACGGTCGCGGCCGCGATGGTCGACCGCTACGTCGCGAGCCGCGCCGACTACGACGCCACGGTCGAGTCGCTCCAGGAGTTCGTCAGCGACGTGGCCCACGAGTACACCGACCGCGAGGTGAACGTCGACGTGAACACCGCCGACGGCGACGGTGACGACGAGGAGAGCATCTACCTCACGACCACCGGCACGAGCGCCGAGATGGGCGACGACGGCTCGGTCGGCCGGGGCAACCGCTCGAACGGCCTCATCACGCCCAACCGCTCGATGTCGATGGAGGCGACCTCCGGCAAGAACCCGGTCAACCACATCGGGAAGATCTACAACCTGCTGGGCACCGAGATCGCCGAGCGAGTCGTCGCGGAGGTCGACGGCATCCGCGACCTTCGAATTCGCCTCCTCTCGCAGATCGGTCGGCCCATCGACCAGCCCCACGTCGCCGACGCGGAGGTCGTGACGGAAGATGGAATCACCGTCGCGGACATCGAGGACGACGTGACCGCCATCGTCGACCGCGAGCTCGCGGACGTGACCTCCATCACCCAGCGCGTCATCGACGGCGAACTCGACACGTTCTGAGACGCCTCGGTTCGCCCCGGCGCGTTCCGGTTGATTCATCTCGGCGCGTTCCAGTTGATTCAATCCGGCGCGTTCCGGTTCCGTCTCCACCTCCGCGTGCGCTGACTCGTCGTTTCGTCTGTCTCGCGCTGATTCGGTTCTCCGTCCGGGGTGCGTTGCTCGCACGCGCCGACGAACGAAAGGAAACCAGCGCAGCCGACGTGAAGCGGGGACCAACACGCGGCCTGCCAGTTAGTACGTCGCGTCGAGATAGTCGTCCAAGTCCGCCACCGTCTCGGGATCGTAGGTCCAGAAGCCGCGGAACGAGCCCGGGTCGCCGTCGACCTCCTCGGCGAGCAGCGCGCAGGCCTGCCGGTCGTCACCCCCGCCGTCGTAGACTATGAACCAGAACCGCCGAATCTCCGGGACGTCCTCGGCGTGAATCGTGGCGTCGGGGAGTTGGGCCTCCCGGTCGGACCCCGTGGGAACGTCCGGCCGGCCGTAGATGTGAACGTCCAGATCGGGCTTCTCGACGAGTGCGTCGTACACCACGCGCTGGTCGGGGACCCGCGAGAGCGACTGGAACCCCGTTCGGAGGGTGCCTCGCGCTCGCCGGTACGCGCGGTCTTCGATCTCGCGGCTGGCCGCCAGCAACTGCGCGCGGTCGAACGAGACGAAGGTGGTGTCCGCGAGCAGGTTCATCGGCAGCCAGTGGGCCTTCTCCGCGCCGGTACCGAGGTCCGCGGCCACTGGCGAGACGACCCGGCGGGCGATCCGTCGCGGGACGCTCCCGACGAACTCACCGTCGGCGGTCACGACCACGAACCCGCCGGAGCCGTCCGCCGGGAGGGGCTCGTGGGCGACCGTCACGCCGCGAGTCTCGAAGTGCTCGGCCAGCGCCTCGTCCGGCTCCGGCGCGTACACGGTGATCGTCCGCCGGTTCGTCGCGACCTCGTCGACGAACTTCCGGAGGGTGCAACTCTCTTTCTCGCGACTCACGAGCGATCACCGCCGGGTCCGCGACGGCCGTCGACGCTCCCCACCGCGCGGCGGTCGTCGGCGAGCGACTGGTCCAGAATCGGCGCGAGCAGGTCGGTGGTCCCCGTGAGCGTCGCGACCTGTGCCTCGCGGTCGTAGCTGACGAAGCTGGTGTCGGCCAGTCGCGGGAGCTGGACGTGGTGGAGCGCGGTGCGGACCCCCTCGCGGTCGTCGGGCGTTACCATATCGTGGTCGGGCGCGCGGGCCTGCAGCCAGCCCGAGACCACGGTCGCTAACTCGTCGAGGTCGGCCGACTCGCGGTCCCGGAGGTAGTACAGCACCAGCCGGCGGTGCTCGTCTGCCAGCGCGTCGAACAGCGCGTCGACCTCGTCGGACACCTGTGGGGAGTGACCGTCCTCGCCCCCCGACACTCCGGTCTCGCTCTCCGCCGTCCAGTCGTCACTGTCCGGCTCTCGGTCCCCGCGGTCCGATTCGCCAGCGTCGTCCCCGCCCATTTCCATCTCGGTGGTGTCGCTCCACCGACTAAGGCGTTTGGAGAGTCGCCGCCCCCGGTTTCGAGCCTGGTCGGCCACCGAACCCCGACTGCAAGCGGGGTATTCAAATGCGTCGTCTCCGTATAGGCTTCCATATGGCTAAGTACTCGACGGGCGGGTCGTCCGGCGGTAGCGGCGGCGGCGCGTGCGAACTCTGTGGTGAGTCGTCGGACTCGCTGACCGAGGCCAACGTCGCCGGGGCCCAGCTGGAGGTCTGCTCGGACTGCGCCTCGCACAACGACAACGCCAGAACGGACAGCCGCAGCGGCGGCGGAGGCGGCGGCTCCACCAGCGGCGGCGACGACCGCCGGAGCGAGCAGGATCGCAAGAAGAAGGCGGCCCAGAACACCGCGCGGGCCAGCGGCGTGTACGACGGCGACTCGCGCCACTGGGAGGAGGAGGGGACCAACTACGACGACGACCCCCTACCGTATCTGGTGTCCGAGTACGGCGACCGGGTCGAGGCCGCCCGGCGCGACGCCGGCCTCCAGCGCGACGAACTCGCGGAGGAACTCGACGTACCGGAGAACGACCTGCTCGCGGTCGAGCAGGGCCGCGCGAATCAGGCGAACGTCGGCGGCTCGGTAGTGCGCGCGCTGGAGGAGCGCCTCGACGTGACGCTCGTCGAGGAGACCTGAATCGCCCCGGGGAATCGTCAGTTAATAACGAGCCGTGGGGGGGGGGGGGGGGGGGCCCCCCCCCGCCCCCCCCCCCCCCCCCCCCCCCCCCCCC
>NZ_KZ859518.1:7924-40696 GCF_003382685.1 Halorussus litoreus
CTGTTATCACGCCGCCGGGGGGGCGGGCCGGCGCGCGCAGAACTGCGCGCCGGCCCGCCCGCACGGCGACCGCGAGGACGACGGGGCTGGCCCGCACGACGACCGCGAGGACGACGGGCCGGCTCTCCCGAAATTTTATTCCCGACGCGAGTGGTGGTTCCGAGTATGGATATCGGCGTCCACACACCGCCGCTGTACGGAGAGTCGCTGGAGGACGCGCTGGCGTACCTCGACGGAATCGGGGTCGACGCCGTCGAACCCGGCGTCGGCGGCCACCCGGGCGACACCCACATGCCCCGCGGGGAGTACCTCGACGACGAGGCCGCCCAGCAGGAACTCGCCGATCTGCTCGACGAGTACGACGTGCGCATCTCGGCGCTGGCGACCCACAACAACCCCCTGCATCCCGACGACGAGACGGCCGCTGAGGCCGACACCGAGCTCCGGGAGGCCGTCGAACTCGCCGACCAGCTCGACGTGGGCACCGTGACCTGCTTCTCGGGACTCCCCGCGGGCGGGCCCGACGACGAGGTGCCGAACTGGATCACGGCCCCCTGGCCCGGCGAACACGCCGAGGCCCACGACTACCAGTGGGAGGAGGTCGCGATTCCGTACTGGTCGGAACTGGCCGAGTACGCGGCCGACCACGGCGTGGACCTCGCCATCGAGATGCACCCCAACATGCTCGTCTACGAGCCCTCGGGCATGCTCCGGCTCCGCGAGGAGACCAACGAGCGCGTCGGCGCGAACTTCGACCCCAGCCACCTCTACTGGCAGGGCATCGAGGTCACCGACGCCATCCGGCTGCTGGGCGAACACGACGCCATCCACCACTTCCACGCGAAGGACACGAAGGTGTACGACGCCAACGCGCAGTACAAGGGCGTGCTCGACACCACGCCGTACGACGAGGAGGCCGACCGCTCGTGGCTGTTCCGGTCGGTGGGCTACGGCCACGGCGAGGACCACTGGAAGGACATCGTGTCGACGCTCCGGATGGTGGGCTACGACGGCGCGCTCTCCATCGAGCACGAGGACTCGCTGACCAGTTCGAACGAGGGCCTCGAGAAGGCGGTGGCGATGCTCCAGCGCGCGGTGTTCCGCGACCAGCCCGGCGAGGCGTACTGGGCCTGAGTAGGGTTTTCGCGGAACTGTGAAACGACACTCGATTTCCCCGGAATCGCCACCAGCACTTTTCCCGGTTGGCGTCGTCGGGCGACTCATGGGGGACGTAGCATCCGACGACCTCGCAGAGCAGTTAGTGAGCAGTTGCCGAACCAGCGTGGGCGACGAGCTCCGAAGCGTGACGTACTTCACCGAAGACGAGGAGGAACAGCTCTACCTCCGCGAGGACCTCGAAGCCGGCGCGGACCTCGTGGGCTTCGCCGACAACGAACGGCTGGGGTTCCGCACGCAGGCGGTGTACCACGACACCGAACTCGGCGAGTACCTGTTCAACATCCGGACGTTCGAGCGGGGCTACCTCACGCGGGTCATCGTCGACGACCACGGCGCGTTCGTGACCACCGACGAGATGGAGATGGACCAGTTCGAGGAGTTGGCCTCGGCGGTGCGGACGGTACTCGACGGCGGGACGGAGTAAGCAGACAACACATTATAAACAATTCGGTAAGGCATAGTTTTACTGTATTACGATTAGGTTTATTTAGCGGCTAAGTTTTCCCCCAGTATTTCTCCCGGTGGATATTCATAACTCGAAGAGAGATAATCCATTATGTCATCGCCGCGTGGAATCTCATATGAATTGCTTGGTGCAGACCAATCTGATTCTACTTCAGCAGTTCATTTTATGGACTGTATAATAGATTTGGAACAAGAACTCAACGAACTTGAGGAAAAATTGTAAGTGTTGAAGTTGGCAAAACCGGATACAAATCCCAGAAGGCTCTAGAACCATTAGAAAGGGAGTATGTCGAACTGCTACAAGAAATAAACGCAGCAGAGAAGGCGGTTATAACCCATACTCCTTGGGAATTCGAACGTTGTAATGGAGATTGGAAATCAGAAGATCAAAATGACTTCCTAGAGTTCCGCCAAAGATACATCGGGCAGATCAACAATTTAGAAACAATGGCTGGTCGAATAGGACAGTTACTCAACGGCAAACAGAGTACTGCTAACTCACGGATGATTGCTGTGATTTCTGTCGGGGCAGTATTTGTTTCCACTCTAACGCTAATCCTAAGCGCATTTGGAATTATTTGACAATCCATAGCCTGATCTAGAATAGGTTGTTAGTAACTGTTTGCTGGCTCATTTCACCACTCTTTCCAATACAGTGATGGGAGTAGAGTATTACTCCTCTCGGTAAGCGACCACAGCTTGAATTCCAAATCTTGCGACCGATTTACTCGTTCCTGAAGGACTAAGCACCTCCCGGACGAATCCCCGGCCATGACAGTCAGCGTCGGAGTGCTCGGCTATCGGTTCATGGGGAAAGCTCACGCGAACGCGCTCGCGCGCCTGCCGATGTTCTTCCCGGAGGCACCGGAGGTCGAACGCAGCGTGCTGGTCGGTCGCGACGAAGAGGCCCTCTCGGACGCGGCCGACCGGCTGGGGTTCGAGCGGACGGCGACCGACTGGCGCGACGTGATCGACGAGGTCGACGCCTTCTACAACCTCGGGCCGAACCACGTCCACGCAGAGCCGTCCATCGCCGCGCTCGAAGCCGGCACACCGGTCCTCTGCGAGAAACCGCTGGCAAACGACCTCGAAAGCGCCGAGCGGATGGCCGAGGCTGCCGCGGAGGCAGGGGACGGCGTTCCGACCGCCACGGCGTTCAACTACCGGTTCGTGCCAGCCATCCAGTACGCGAAGAACCTGATCGAGGCCGGGGAGCTCGGCGAGATCCGCCACTTCCGCGGGCGCTACCTCCAGGACTGGCTGGTCGACCCCGAGGCCCCGTGGTCGTGGCGCAACGACGCCGAGATGGCCGGCAGCGGCGCGCTGGGCGACCTCGGCGCGCACACCATCGACCTCGCGCGCTTCCTCGTGGGCGACGTCGAGCGCGTCAGCGGGCACTGCCGGACGTTCGTGGACGAGCGGCCAGTCGAGGGTGGCGGGGATGAGGAAGAGTCTGCCGAGACGCGCGAGGTCACGGTCGACGACGCCTACTCCGCGCAGGCCGAACTGGCTGGCGGCGTGATGGCGAGCTTCGAGGCCTCGCGCTTCGCCACGGGCCACAAGAACGACCACGTCATCGAGGTCCACGGCTCGAAGGGGAGCCTGAAGTTCTCGCTGGAGCGGCTGAACGAACTGGAAGTCCTGCGGGAGGGCGACCGAGGCTACCAGACGATTCTCGTGACCGACGAGGACGACCCCTACGTCGAGCACTGGTGGCCGCCGGGCCACGTCGTCGGCTGGGAGCACACCTTCGTCCACGAGAACTACGAGTTCCTGAGCACAGTCGAGTCCGGCGGGGAATACCACCCCGACTTCGCGGACGGACTGGCGGTCCAGCGCGCGCTGGCGGCGATTCAGGAGAGCGACGAGCGTGGCGAGTGGGTCGCGGTGGAGTAACCGCGACGAGTGGGTCGCAGAGAAGCAAACGGCGACCAGCTTCGGGGCGACTACTTCGCGTCCTCGAGGTCGTCGATGTTCTCGCCGATGGGCGTCTCCTCGACGAGTTGCTCCGAGAGGAAGTCCTCCAGTAGGAGCAGGACGTTGTAGGTGAACGTGGCGTGAAAGCCCACCACCGGGAAGGCCAGCCAGTTCGGCGTCGAGAAGGCGATAACGGACCGGACCAGCAGATACGAGACGGCCAGACTCCCCAGGGTCGCGACGACGTGGACCATCGACGTGACCACGAGGTAGGTGTCGTCGCTTCTCTCGGCTTTCCGGACTATCTGCTGGAACGCGACCGCTCCGAGCAGGCCGAACCCGGCTATCGCGCCCAAGGCAAGCAGGAGGACGTGGAACAACGTCGGCGTCTGGACCTGCGAGATGAGCATCGCTCCCGACCCCCAGATGGTGAGCGTGTAGCCGTACGCCTCCGACTCGCCGGTGAGGTTGTGCGCGAGTCGCTCCCTCGGGTTCATCGAAAGGCGTCACGACGCCGAGGACCTTCGGCCTGCTGGCTCTGTTTCGGCCTGCTTCCCCGATGGGCCGCCAGGCCGCTCAGAACTCCCGGACGCCCTCGTCGGTGACCACCGAGTCGAGCAGGTCGGTCGGCGTCGCGTCGTAGGCGGGGTTCTCCACCGCGAAGCCCTCCGCGGGTTCGAGCAGCACCTCGCTGGGCGACCGGAAGTCGTTCTCGAAGCGGAACCCCTCGCCGACGAGTTTCGCGGAGGAGCCGATGACCGACACCGGCACGTCGACCTGCGCGGCGGTCGCGGCCAGCGGGAACGTTCCGACGCGATTGTAGAGGGTGTCGTCGACGATGCAGTCCATCCCGAGCAGCACGCGGTCGCAGTCGGGCAGGAAGTGGCCCGACGCTCCGTCGACGATGAGGTGGGCGTCCACCCGATCCATCGCGGCGAGCGTGCGGGCGGTCTTGCGGCCGAGATACCGCGGGCGGGCCTCGGTGACGTACACCGTGAGGTAGCGTCCGTCGGCGACCGCGCGCTCGATGGTCTCCAGCACCGTCGAGGAGTAGTCGTGGGTCAGGATGGTCGCGCCGTCGGGCACCAGCTCCAGCGCGTTCTCGGCCGACCGGCGCTTGGCGGTCTCGACCTGCGCCACCACGTCGTCGACCGCCGCCCGGAGGCCCTCCTTCGCGTCGGCGACCGAGTCGTGGTCGGCGTCGGTGACCATCGAGACGACCGCGCGCTGGGTGGTCACCAGCGACGCGTGGGAGGGGTTGGCCCGCCGGAGCGCCGACGAGTTGCGTTCGAGCGCGCGCTCGAAGTCCTCGACCGAGGCGAACTCGCGGTCGAGCAGGTCCGCCAGCGCCTCGGCGGCCTTCACCGCGACCACGGAGGAGCTGTGGGTCTGCATCTCCCGGATCTCCTCGACCGTCTCGTCTATCATACCCGAAGCGTCTCCACCGCGGGCCAAATGTCTTGCTTCTCGGCGTGAACGGCGGTGTTCGGCTCGGGCCAGCGCGTTGGGTTTTCGAGAGAAATCAAGGACCGAACACCATCGACGGGATACCGTAGAGGTTTAAACGCTCACGACCCGAACTACGACTGCGGGACGGGCCCGCGACCAAAAGACCGACGCGAGCCGAGACGGCTCGAAGCGTGCGAGGGTAGCCAAGCTAGGCCAACGGCGGCGGACTCAAGATCCGCTCCCGTAGGGGTCCAAGGGTTCGAATCCCTTCCCTCGCACTCTGCGTGGCTTTGCCACGTTACAACCGAGTGCAGGAAGACCGCTTCGGAGCGATCTTCCCTCGCAACACTTCTGACGCGACGACGCACTGACGCCACAGCTACGGCAGTAGTGTTCAGATACGCCAGTAGAATTGGTGAGATGTTCTCGAAAGCCCTCGGGCGCTCGCGATCGCTGTGCGGGATATCTGGCGTGCGCGCAGGTCTGCGCGCACGCCAGATAGTGGCCGCGCACAGGCGACCAGGCGTTGCGCGAGCGCCCTCGCCCTTTCAGTCCACCAGGACGGTGGATAGATCCACTGCTCGAAACAGGGAGTTAGCTGCGCGTCTCTGAACGCCGCCGTCACTGCGACCCAAAGGTTAAGCTCCCGACGGGAGACAGATGCGGGCATGTCTTCGGAGTTCCCCCTCGAAGAACTAGCGAGCCTGCCCGAGTTCTACCATCCGACAGTGTCGCCCGACGGCGACCGCGTGGCGGTGTACTGGGACGGGAGCGGCAGGAACGAACTGCACGTCGTGGACGCCACCACCGGCGAGATGTGGCAGGTCAGCGACGGGGAGGTCCCGCGGAGCGCCCGCTGGCCGTTCGCGTGGGGTCCCGACGGCGACCGCGTCTTCTTCCACCGCGACGAGGGCGGCGACGAGCAGAACGACCTCTGGGCTATCGACCTCGACGGCGAAGCGACGCGGATCGTCGGACTCGACGGCCAGTGCGCACTCCACGACGTGAGCGACGACGCGCTGCTGTTCGGGAGCGACGCCGACCGGCAGATGAACCTCTACCGGTGCGGCCTCGACGGGAGCGACGTCGAGCGCGTGACCGACTACGACCGGCCGGTGTTGCAGGCGGCGTTCTCGCCCGACGGCGACCGCATCGCCTACGCGACCAACGAGTCCGAAGACCTCGAAAATCGGGACGCCTACGTCTCGAACGCCGACGGCACCGACCCCCGTCGACTCCCCGTCGGTGAGGAGGGTGCCGAGACCATCCCGGTCGAGTTCGACTCCAGCGGTGACCGTCTGCTCGTGGCCGACAACAGCGCGGACCTGGGCCGCTGTGGCGTCTACAACCTCGCGGCAGACGAAGTGACGTGGTACGGCGTGGACGAGAACGGAGCGAGCGCCCCCGATGAAGATGGGTCGAGCGAGTACGAGGAGAAACCCGTCGCGTTTCTCCCGGACGGCTCGGGCTTCCTCGCCGAGCGGACTCGCGAGGCGGGCGTCCGCGCGGTCGCGTACGACCTCGACGGCGACTCGCGCGAACTCGCGTTCCCCGAGGGCGTCGCCTCCCTACCTGACGGCGCGGGGGACGGCGTCTTCTGCTCGGACGAGACGCTCGTCGTCGCGCACGGCAGGTCCGACGAGCGCGGCCAACTGTACCGCTACGACCTCGCAGCCGACGAGCGCGAGCTGCTGCTGGCGGCCGAGTACGGCGACATCGACCCCGACACCTTCGTCGCGGCCGAGTACGTCACCTACGAGTCGGTCGACGGACTGGAGATCGGCGCGCTCTGCTACGATTCGGGCGAGCGGCCCTCCCCGGCCATCGTCCGGGTCCACGGCGGCCCCCACAGCCAGTCCCGCACGGAGTTCGACGCGTTCACGCAGTTCCTCGTGAACCGCGGGTACACCGTGCTCGAACCCAACTACCGCGGGTCACTCGGACGCGGTCGGGAGTTCAAGAACCGAGTTCACGGCGACTGGGGCGGCAAGGAGCAGGACGACGTGGCGGCCGGGGCGACGTGGCTCCGGGAGCGCGACTGGATCGACGACGACCGGATCGCGGTACTCGGCGGCTCGTACGGCGGCTACAGCGTGTACATGCAGCTCACGACCAACCCCGGCCACTGGACCACGGGCGTCGCGCGAGTCGGCATCACCGACCTGCCGGCGCTGTACGAGGAGATGATGCCCCACTTCAAGTCCACGCTCGAAGAACAGCTCGGCGATCCCGAGGAGAACGCCGACCTGTGGCGCGACCGGAGCCCCATCACCCACGTCGACCGGATGACCGAGCCGATCCTGATGCTCCACGGCGTCAACGACCCCCGATGTCCCATCTCGCAGGCCCGCGGGTTCCGTGACGCGCTCGAAGACCGGGGCTGGACCGAGGGCGAAGACGGCGACTTCGAGTACGTCGAGTTCGGCGACGAGGGCCACGGCAGCACCGACATCGACCAGAAGATACGCTCGTTCCGGATACTGGAGGACTATCTGGACCGGCGGCTGTAACCCGGTCACCGATTCCGGCTGTTTCGTCTACTCGAACCCCTCGAATAGCGTGGCGGGCTCGGCCCCACGGGCCGCGAAGTGCGCGTCGAGTTCCTCCTTCCGAGCCCGAATCTCGCCCGGCGCGTGCGAGTCCGACCCCGCGACGAACTCGACCCCGCGCTCGCGCAGGGCCTCGCGGAAGTCGGGCGCGGGGTGGAACTCGCCGTACTCCCGGCGCACGCGCCCGGCGTTGAGTTCGGGGACCGTGCGCGAGCGGCCGAATGCGTCGGCGACCAGCTCGTGGTGGTCGGCCGTGGTGTACCCCCGGAGTTCGGGCGTGCGCTCGGGCAGGTCGACGTGGGCCGCGACGGCGAACAGTTCCGACTCCACGAGGTCGGCGAGCGCCTCGTAGTAGTCGTCGACGTACGCCCGGCGCTCGGCTCCGGACCACTCCGAAAAGGGCGTGCTGCTCTGGACGTTCGTCCGGTCGACGCGGTGGACGCTTCCGATTGCGTAGTCGAAGTCGACCTCGTCGAGGAAGGCCGCGATCTCGGCCTCGTCGCGGGGCGCGTAATCGAGTTCGACCGCGTCGAATATCGTGACGTCGTAGCGGTCGCGCAGCGACTCGATGGCCTCCCGGCGGAGCGGGTGCGTCCGGTCGAGGTTGAAGCCGAACTCGCGCTTGGCCCGCTGGAGGTCTTCGTCTGCCGCGACGTTGCAGTGGTCGGCGATGCCGACGGCTTCGAGGCCCATCTCCGCCGCCGCGTCGAGCATCGGGACCAGTCGCTCGCCGTCCGAGTAGTTCGAGTGGACGTGGTAGTCGTGGACGACCGGCACGTCCGAAACGTGGCCGTCCGTCGACGTATTCGTTCGGGTTTCCGGTGGAGTCATGTTCCGATACGTGCGACCAGTTCTTGGCTTCGCTCGGTGGATCAACCACTACCCCTGGCGGATGAAAGGGCGAGGCGCGCTCGCGGGCCGCAGGCCCGTGGTCGCCTCAGCGGGCACTATTCGAGCGAACGAAGTGAGCGAGAATATCCCGCTGAGCGACCGCGAGCGCGCCGAGGGCTTTCGAAGATGTCTCACTTACTCCAATTCTGTATCTGAACACGACCGCGGATAGAGATTCTCGCTCCAGTCCCCGATGGAGGTATCCGACTGGCGACGAACGGTCGAGTATGGACGAGCACACCCGCGACGCGTCGGTCGGGCCGCCGGCACGCGGGAACCCCGCCGGCTGGCGACCCGATCTGGCGCGGTGGGAGCACGGGACGCTCCGGCGAGCGGTGGTCCACGGGGTCGCGCTGTTCAACGCCGGGGCGTTCCACGAATCGCACGACTGCTTCGAGGACGAGTGGTACAACTACGGGAGCGGGACCACCGAGAGCGCGTTCTGCCACGGGATGGTACAGGTGGCGGCCGGCGCGTACAAGCACTTCGACTTCGAGGACGACGGCGGCATGCGGAGCCTGTTCGAGACGGCCTTACAGTATCTTCAGGACGTGCCCGACGACTACTACGGCGTGAACATTTCTGACGTGTGCGCGACAATGGAGAACGCACTAAACGACCCGACCGCGTTGGATGGGTGGCAAATCGAACTCGACGGCAGGGTCCCGGAAGCGACGAAGGTCGACCGCGAGTACGCCGACGCGCTGGAATAGGAGGCTTTGCGTGGCGATTCTCTGCTTTCACACCGGCGTACGCTCGGTCTCCATCTTGATTCCGTGTGCGCTCGGTGAAATTCTCCATCCGGCGCGTGCTGGCGCGAGTTTATCTCGCGCCAAACCGCGCGAGGGACGAGGACCGCAAGCCGGAGCGAAGCGAAGGCTGAGGACCGCAGGAGGCTGGGGAGGTCCGAGGTCCGCGGTTGCGGTGCTGTGCGGTCTCTCACATGCCTCGGATGTAGCTAGCTTCGTGATCTCGTCGATTTTTGTTCGAAGCTATTTGGCTAGCTACTGCTTGAGCCGAGGCGTGACCGCACCGCAACCGAGACCGCGACCGCACCTCGTCCTCCCCAACCGCTTGCGCTTCTCGGCCTGCGGCCTGCGATGCTCAGCCCTCGCGCGATTTGGCGCGGCATGAAGCCGCGCCAGCACGCGCCGGATCGGAGGTCCGGCCAGCTCGATTCGGTCGGGAAGCCGAGTCAGCGCGCGCCGGACTGGACGATGGATAGAGCGACTCCTGACTGCAAACCGACCGAATGAACGAGACGAACTCGGCCGCTCCGATCAGTCAGTTCTCGACGCGTCCGCGCTCGCGTCCATCTCCTCCTCGGTGAGCTCGTCTAGCAGCACCTCGAGGAACGGACCCGGATGCTCGGCGTGGGGAAGCAGCTTCGCGTCCTCGAACACAACCAGCTTCACGTCCGCGCGCTCGGCGAGTTCCTCGCCGTCCTCCAGCGGCGACACCGTCGCGTCCCGGCCCCAGACGATGGTCACCGGCACGTCGACTCTGGAGAGCTCCGCGCCGAGGTCCACGTCCGGGTCGAGGTAGCCCGAGACGAACGACGCGGGCGCGAAGCGCGCGCCCTTCTGGTGGGCGGTCTGCCACTGGTAGTCCACGTCGCGCTCGGTGTAGGACGCCTCCGAGGCGTACCCCTCGCGGTCGTCGAAGAAGTGCAGCGAGGACTTGCTGGTCAGCAGGTTGAACAGCGCCTGCCCGACCAGCGGCGACCGGAACAGCGACCGGAGCCACGGCCGGCGCGACCCGGTGTCGGCCGTCGGCGCGATCAGAACCAGTCGGGAGAACGCGTGGGCCTGCTGCTGGGCCAGCGCGGCGTACGCGCCCGACAGGGAACTCGCCACGCACGCCGCATCCTCGGTCAGATCCTCCGCGAAGTCCGCGACGAACGCGGTGTACAGCGCGGCGGAGTAGGTCAGCGGCGGGCGATCAGACCGGCCGAAGCCCGGCAGGTCCGGCGCGAACACGTGGTGGGTCTTGGCCAACTGGTCGAACATCTGGTCGAACTCCTTGTTCGACGCCGCGGCGTGGACGCCGTGGAGCAGGAGGACGTCCGGGTCGTCGGGGTCGCCCGCCTCGGTGTAGGCCACGTCGAACCCCCGCCAGCGGTAGGTGTTCTGCCGACCGTCGAGCGGGGCCTGGAGGTCGCTGGCCTTCCACGAGAGTAAGCGATTCCCTAACGCGGCGGCACCGAGACCGCTAGCAACCCCAGTCAGAGCGTTTCGAAGCTTCATGCGTGGAGATTCGGCGGCTGGCAAGTTAGCCGTTGTGCCGGAATGGAGATGAATTGGATCGAGAAGTAGCGGTGGTTGTGGTGCTGTGCGGTCGTGGTGTAGTGTGGGTTCGGTGCTATGCGGTCGTGGTGTTGGGAGTGGCGATGCTGTGCGGTTTCTCCTCGCTTCAAGCGATAGAGAACTCCGAGATCACGTTTCCTCTGTCGTAGATGACAGCTTGAAGCTAGCTACTGCTTGAGCCTCGGCGTGACCGCACCGCCACAGCACCGCCACAGCACCGCACTGCGACCGCACCGCTATCGCGGGCCTCGAACCTCCCCAGCCTCCTGCGGTCCTCACTGCGTTGCGGTCCTCGTCCCTCGCGCGCGTTGCTCGCGCGCGCCGGTGGTTGCTAGTTTATTTGTGGGAACTCGACCAATTCAGAATCAGTCGCGCTTTCGAGTAGTTGCTTCTCAGCCCAGCACGCCCAGTTGGTCGTACAGGAATGCCCAGCGATCGAGCTGTTCATCCACCAGCATCGAAGTCGGCTTCCCGATTCCGTGGCCCGTCCCCGTCTCGGTCCGGAGCAAGATGGGCTGTTCGCCCGCGTTCGCGGCCTGCATCCGGGCGGTCATCTTCCGGGCGTGTGAGGGATGCACTCTGGTGTCGCCCAGCGCGGTCTCGAACAGCACCGCCGGGTACTCGCGCTCCGCGACGTTGTGGTACGGCGAGTACTCCCGAAGATACTCGAAGGCCTCCGGGTCGTCGGGCGAACCGTACTCGACCGTCCACGACTCGCCGAGCAGGAACTCGTTGAACCGGAGCATGTCGAGGAGCGGGACGCCACACGACGCCGCGCGGAACAGGTCCGGGCGTTGAGTGATGGCCGCGCCGACCAGCAGCCCGCCGTTCGACCGGCCCATCGCCGCCAGCCGCTCCGGTCGGGTGTAGCCAGCGTCGACCACGCCCTCCGCGACCGCGTAGAAGTCGTCGAACACGTTCTGCTTGTTCGCCCGCATCCCCGCGCGGTGCCACTCGTCGCCGTACTCCGCGCCGCCCCGGAGGTTCGCGACGACGAACACCCCGCCGTCTTCGAGGAACGGCGTCCGGAAGCGGTCGTACGTCGGCGTCTGGGTGAGTCGAAAGCCGCCGTAGCCGTACAGGACGGCCGGGTTGTCGCCGTCGCGGGCCAGCCCCTCGCGGTGGACCACGAACGCCGGAACCTCGGTGCCGTCGGCCGACTCGAAGAAGCGCTGCTCGACCGCGAGGGCCACGTCCGAGGCGGCTTCGCGCTGATCGATGACCCCCGTCTCGCCGGTCTCGGCGTCGCCGCGGGCGACCCACGGCGACCGTTCGAACGATTGGGCGCGGAAGAAGAACTCCGGCGCGTCGGGATGGCCGGTCAGCGCGTCGCGACCGATGGCGGCGTAGCCCGGTAGCGCCACGTCGTGGCGGTGCTCCCCGTCGGGGTCGTACACCGACAGCGAGGAGTGGGCGTCACGCTGGTAGTGCGCGACGAGCGCGCCGTCGGCGACTGCGACGTCCATCAGAATTGCCTCGCGCTCGCCGATTACCTCGCGCAGGTCGTCGGGGTCGGCCGCGCGAGCGTCCGCGTCGCAGGCCAGCACGCGCGAGCGCGGGGCGTCGTAGTCGGTCGCGAGGTACACCGTCCCGGCGTCGACGCGCGCGCCGAACCACGCGTCGGTGTCGGCGACCAGTCGGACGAGTTCGCCGTCGGTGGCCGGGTCGTCGCTGCCGTCGCAGCCTGCGCTATCGCTCGGCTCCCACCGGAACACGTCCGAGTGCAGATGGCCCTCGCTGAAGACGACGACGAGCGTCCCGTCGGCGAGTTCGAGCTGGGGCCAGACGTGCTCGCCCACCTCGTCGGTCAGCACGGGGTCGTCGCTGGCGACGGACTCGGGCGGATCTGAGTCGCCGCTGGAACCCGACCGATCCGGCAGTTCGTGGTACCGGATGGCCTTGTCGAGTTGCGAGCCCTCGGCGGCCGATCCGGTAGTCACGTAGTAGAATCCCGAGTCGGTCCACGCCATCCCGTTCGGTCCCGTCCGGCCGCAGTCCCGGACGATCTCCACCGGGTCGCCCGATTCGGTGTCGAGGATCGTCAGGTCGTAGTTCTCCTGCCCGCCCTCGCCGACGCCGTAGGCCACCAGCGACCCGTCCGGCGAGGGGTGAAACCAGTCGAGCGACTCGCCCTCGGCCCACTCGTTCGGGTCGGCGAGGGTCGTCGGCTCGGCGTCGAGGTCCGGTCGGAAGACGAGTCGCGAGCGGTCCTCGTCGGCGTCGGCCACGCGCTGGAAGTACCCGGACTGGCGTGGCTCGATTACGCCGTACTCCGGGACCTCGGCGCGGGCTTCCATCCGGGGTTCGAGCGCCTCGCGAACGTCGTCGTCGAGCCAGCTGTCGGCGTACTCGTTCTGCCGGTCGACCCACTCGCGCACCTCGTTGGTGTCGGCCTCCAGCCAGCGATACGGGTCGCACAATTCCTCGCCGTGTCGGGTCTCGACGACCTCCCTGCGCTCGGTCTCGGGCGAATCTGGCATACTACGGAATCTTCGCTCGGTGAAATATAAAGTTCGGGAAGGGGCAATCACGAGTACCGGATTCCGCCGTAGGATGACTCGCGTTTTTGAAAGCCCTCGCGCTTTCAGTCCGCCAGGGCCGGTGGTTGGGACACCGGGCGAACGCTCTCTGTGTCAGTTCTGTGCAGGGTGGATAGTTCCACAGGGATGCGCGAGGCGTAGAATTTTCACCTCGCGCGACACACGCCAACGCATGACCGAGCGCTACGTCGCCGCGTTAGACCAAGGTACCACCGGCACCCGATTCATGGTGTTCGACCGGGCGGGCACCGTGGTCGGCGAGGCGTACGAGACCCACGAACAGCACTACCCCGAGCCCGGCTGGGTCGAGCACGACCCCATCGAAATCTGGGAGAACACCCAATCCGTCACCGAGTCTGCGCTCGCTGACGCCGGAATCGAGGCCGACCAGTTGGCCGGCATCGGCGTGACGAATCAGCGCGAGACCACTCTGCTGTGGGACCGCGACACGGGAAAGCCGGTCCACGACGCCATCGTCTGGCAGGACCGCCGGACGACCGACAGAGTTGCCGAACTGGAGGAGTTGGGGAAAGCCGACGAAATCCGCAGAAAGACCGGGCTCCAGCCCGACGCGTACTTCTCGGCGACGAAGGCCGAGTGGCTGCTGGAGAATGCCGACCCCATCAAGACCCAGCGCGCCCGGCCCGCCGACCTGCGCGACCGGGCGGCCGACGGCGAGGTGCTGTTCGGCACTATCGACTCGTGGCTCATCTACAACCTCACGGGCGAGCACGTGACCGACGTGACCAACGCCTCGCGGACGATGCTGTTCGACATCCACGAGATGGCGTGGGACGACGACCTGCTCGCGGAGTTCGGCGTGCCGGCGGCCTGCCTGCCGGCGGTCCGGCCGTCCAGCGACGACGACTACTACGGGACGACCGACCCGGAGGGGTTCCTCGGCGCGGAGGTGCCGGTCGCGGCCGCGCTCGGCGACCAGCAGGCCGCGCTGTTCGGCCAGACCTGCTTCGACGCGGGCGACGCCAAGAACACCTACGGCACGGGGAGCTTCGTGCTGATGAACACCGGCGAGCGGGCGGTCGAGAGCGACCACGGGCTGCTCACCACGGTCGCGTTCCAGCGGTCGGGCGAACCGGTCCGGTACGCGCTGGAGGGCTCCATCTTCGTGACCGGCGCGGCCATCGAGTGGCTGGCGGACGTCGGCCTGGTCGAGAATCCGGGCGAGACCGAGCGACTCGCCCGGAGCGTCGACTCGACCGACGGGGTGTACGTGGTCCCGGCGTTCGCGGGGCTCGGAGCACCCCACTGGGACCAGCGCGCCCGGGGAACTATCCTCGGGCTGACCCGCGGAACGCGCCGCGAGCACGTGGTCCGGGCCACCCTCGAAGCCATCGGGTTCCGGACCCGCGACGTGGTCGCGGCGATGGAAGCCGACGCGGGGGTCGAACTCACCCGGCTCAAGGTCGACGGCGGCGCGGTCAAGAACAACTTCCTCTGCCAGCTACAGGCCGACGCGCTCGGCGCGGACATCGTCCGCCCGGCGGTCGACGAGACCACCGCGCTCGGGGCCGCCTACGCCGCGGGGCTCGCAGTGGGCTACTGGGACGACCTCGACGAACTTCGGGCCAACTGGCGCGTCGACCGGGAGTTCTCCCCCGAGATGGATGCCGAGCGCGCCGACGCGAAGTACGAGCGCTGGACGGAGGCGGTCGAGCGCTCGCGCGACTGGGCGCGCGAGGACGAGCCCTAACCCCCTTCGAGCGCTCGCGAACGACCGCTTTTTACGACTCGACTTCCCACGGCGAACCATGACGCCGCCGCTCGCGCTCGACATCGACGGGACGATGACCCGGCCCGACGACTCCATCGACCCGCGTTTCTTCGACGTGCTTCCCGAATGGGACGCGCCGGTCGTGCTCGCCACGGGCAAGTCGTTCCCGTACCCTGTCTCGCTGTGTCACTTCCTCACGATCCCCCAGAACGTGATCGCCGAGAACGGGGGCGTCGTCCTCGCTCGCGGGGACCTGACGACGAACGGCGACGGGGAGGCCGCCCGCCGAGTCGCCGAGGAGTTCGTCGCGGCGGGCTACGACCTCGGTTGGGGAGCCCCGGACCTCATCAACCGCTGGCGCGAGACGGAGGTCGCGGTCGCGCGCGACCAGCCGCTCGGCCCGCTGGAGGAGATCGCGGCCGAGCACGGCCAGGAGGTCGTCGACACCGGCTACGCCTACCACGTCAAGTCGCCCGGCGTCAAGAAGGGGATGGGCCTGCAGTCGGTCGCCGACCTGCTCGGCCTCGACCCCGCCGCGTTCGTCGCGGTCGGCGACTCGGAGAACGACGTCTCGACGTTCGGCGTCGCCGGGGAGTCGTACGCCGTCGCCAACGCCGACGCGAAGGCGAAGGACGCCGCCGACGTGGTGCTGGACGAATCCTTCTCGGCGGGCACGCTCGCGGTGCTGGAGGACCTCCGCCAGCGCGCGTAGTAATTTCGAATATCGGAGCGAGTTTCTCTATTTTCCCCCAGCGTGCGCTGAGTCGTCTTTCTATCACGGATGCGCTGACTCATCCTTCCACCCCGGCGCGTGCGGGCGCGGCCTCCGTGCCGCGCCAACCCGCGCGAGGGACGAGGACCGCAACGGAGCGTAGCGGAGTGAGGACCGCAGGAGGCTGGGGAGGTTCGAGGCCCGCGGTCGCGGTGTTGTGCGGTTTCTCATATGTCTCGGCAATAGCTAGCTTCACGACGCAAACAACCCACAAATTGCTTTTTCAGCAGCCACCGCCACAACCCAACTCAACCGACATCAAGAAGTTTCACCCGACCTCCTCGTCACGCCAGACCGCGAACGACGCCAACAGTCCGTCCTCGTCGAAGCGCTCGACGCACGGCACGTCGTAGGGATGGATCTCCTCGACTCGGGCTTCCAGTCGGTCGTACGACTCGTCGGTGGTCTTCGCCAGTAGGACGACCTCTTCGTCGCGGTGGACCTCGCCGTCCCAGCGGTAGACCGAGGTGCAGGGGAACCGGTTGACGCAGGCCGCGAGTCGCTCCGCCACGAGTCGTTCGGCGATGTCGCCCGCCGCTTCCGGCGGCGCAGTGACGTAGGCAGTCGGCATACTCGTCACTCCACGGTTCTCTAACTTAAGGTTCGGGCAGCGCGGGAGCCACTCCCTTATTTCCCGAGAGTATCGATCTGAATCAACGCTATCCTCGGGACGGCTTTCGGTCCGGGCCAATCCCGGCAGTTTTTATTACCGGGACGCGTAACCCCCGCATAGACCGATAGCTCGCGGGGCGTGGCTCGCGCCACCGGGCGGTCCCACCGACGGCTGCAAGACGCCGGGGTCGGGACCGCGACGCCGCGAGCAGGTTTAGGTACGTACGGACGCCACGGGACGTGGCACGCTCGTTGGGCGGTAGCGCGGCTCTGCCGTGGAAATGTAGCGCGGCTTTGCCGCGGAAGTGCGGCGCGGTTCTACCGCTGCCGACTGACGCGGAACTGCCACGGAACGCGATGTGGCACGCTACGGAACGTGGCTTTGCGTACACAAGGAGAAACTATGGAAATCGAAATTGCAACCATTGGCGGATACGAAGAAGTCGGGCGGCAGTGTACAGCGGTTCGTGCGGGCGAAGACGTGGTCATCTTCGACATGGGGCTGAACCTCTCGAAGGTGCTGCTCCACGACAACGTCGAGACCGAGAAGCTCCACAGTCTGGACCTCATCGACATGGGGGCCATCCCGGACGACCGCGTGATGAGCGACCTCGAAGGCGACGTACAGGCCATCGTGCCGACCCACGGTCACCTCGACCACATCGGCGCGATCAGCAAACTGGCCCATCGGTACGACGCGCCGATCGTCGCCTCGCCGTTCACCATCGAACTGGTGAAACAGCAGATCGAGGGCGAGCAGAAGTTCGGCGTCGAGAACGATCTCGTGAAGATGGAAGCCGGCGAGACGATGACCATCGGCGACACGGGGCAGGTCGAACTGGAGTTCGTCAACGTGACCCACTCCATCATCGACGCCATCAACCCGGTGCTCCACACGCCCGAGGGCGCGGTCGTCTACGGCCTCGACAAGCGGATGGACCACACCCCCGTCCTCGGCGATCCCATCGACATGAAGCGGTTCCGCGAGATCGGCCGCGAGGGCGAGGGCGTGCTGGCGTACATCGAGGACTGCACCAACGCGGGCCGGAAGGGCCGCACGCCGAGCGAGTCGGTGGCGCGTCGCCACCTCGAAGACGTGATGACCTCGGTCGAGGACTACGACGGCGGCATCGTGGCGACGACGTTCTCCAGCCACATCGCCCGCGTGAAGAGCCTCGTCGAGTTCGCGCAGGACATCGGCCGCGAGCCCGTCCTGCTCGGCCGGTCGATGGAGAAGTACTCGGGCACCGCCGAGCGGCTCGACTTCGTCGACTTCCCGGAGAACATGGGGATGTTCGGCCACCGCAAGTCGGTCGACCGCACGTTCAAGCGGATCATGAAGGAGGGCAAGGAGAACTACCTCCCCATCGTCACGGGCCACCAGGGCGAGCCGCGCGCGATGCTCACCCGGATGGGTCGGGGCGAGACGCCCTACGACCTCGAGAACGGCGACAAGGTCATCTTCTCGGCGCGGGTCATCCCCGAGCCGACCAACGAGGGCCAGCGCTACCAGTCCGAACGCCTCCTGAAGATGCAGGGCGCGCGCATCTACGACGACGTCCACGTCTCGGGCCACCTCCGCGAGGAGGGCCACTACGAGATGCTCGACGCGCTCCAGCCCCAGAACGTCATCCCGGCCCACCAGGACATGAAGGGCTTCGCACCGTACGTGAACCTCTGTGAGAGTCAGGGGTACGAGCTGGGCCGAGACCTCCACGTCACGAACAACGGGAACATCATCCAACTGGTCGAGTGAGAACATGAGTGACGCGAGCGCCGAGGCACTCGAAGCGCAGGTGCTGGGTGCGGTCGAACAGCGACGCGAGGTCGTCAACGAGGCCATCGAGGCCGACCTGCCGGTCGACGAGCCCGAGCGCCTCTACGAGGCCGCCCGGTACCTGCTCGACGCGGGCGGCAAGCGCCTGCGACCGACCGTGCTGTTGCTGGTCGCCGAGGCGCTCGCGGACGACGAGGACGCTGCGGCGCTCGACTACCGCAACTTCCCCGACCTCGACGGCGAGCCCATCGACGTGATGGCCGCTGCCGTCTCCATCGAGGTCATCCAGTCGTTCACGCTCATCCACGACGACATCATGGACGACGACGACCTCCGGCGCGGGGTGCCGTCGGTCCACCGCGAGTACGACACCGCGACCGCCATCCTCGCGGGCGACACGCTCTACTCGAAGGCGTTCGAGATACTCATCGAAGCCGACGCGCCCGCCGACCGCGTGGTGGGGGCGATGGACGTGCTGGCGACGACCTGCACCAACATCTGTGAGGGGCAGGCCCACGACATGGCGTTCGAGGAGCGGGCGAACGTGCTCCCCGAAGAGTACCTCGAGATGATCGAGCACAAGACCGCCGTGCTGTACGGCGCGGCGGCGACCATCCCGGCAATCCTGCTCGGGGCCGACGACGAGACCGTCGAGCAGCTCTACCAGTACGGTATCGACGTGGGCCGGGCGTTCCAGATCCAGGACGACGTGCTCGACCTGACGGTGCCCAGCGAGAAGCTGGGCAAGCAGCGCGGGAGCGACCTCGTGGAGGACAAACAGACCATCATCACGCTCCACGCCCGCGAGCAGGGCGTGGACGTGGACGCGCTGGTCGAAACCGACGACGTGGAGGCGGTCACCGAGGCCGAGATCAGCGAAGCGGTCGCGAAGCTCGAAGCGGCCGGCAGCATCGACTACGCCCGGGACACCGCGCAGGAACTCGTCGCCCGCGGCAAGAACCGACTCGCGGTGCTGCCCGACAACGAGGCCCGCGACCTGCTGGAGGGCATCGCGGACTACCTCATCGAGCGCGGCTACTGACCCTGTCTCGGACGCGACCGACCCACCGTGTCGAACGCGACCGGGATTGTCACGGCCGAATGCGACGGGATTATCCCCCGCTTTTCGGCCGACGGTCTCCGAATCCTTCCGTTCTCTCGCTTCCCACGCAATCCGGGCATAGGACGCGATTCACGGCTCCTTACGCCGTGGAGCGTCGCTTCCATTTAAGGCCACTTCGTCCTGAGGCCCGTCTGCAGTATGAATGAGAGAGAATCACACACGATGCGGCGGACGGTGACGATAGGCGTCGCCCTACTGGTGGTGCTGGGTTTCGTGGGAGCAGGTATCGCGACCGTAGGGGCGAGCGGGTCGAGCGACGCTGAGACCTCCGGGGCGGCGGAGGTCCGGGTGGCCCACCTCTCGCCGGACGCGCCCGCCGTGGACGTGCTCGTCGACGGTGAGGCCGTCCTCGAAGCAGTCGAGTTCGGCACGATAAGCGAGTACCTCTCGGTGCCGGCCGGCGAGCGCACGGTGACCATCCAGACGACCGAGGACGAGTCGGTGGTCTTCGAGGGTGAGGTGAACGTCGAGGCCGGGACGGCGTACACCGTCGCGGCGGTCGGCGAGGTGAGCGAGGAGACGTTCCAGCCCGAGATTTACGTCGACGAGTTCGAGGAGCCCGACGAGGGCAACGCCTCGGTCAGGCTGGTTCACGCCTCGCCCGACGCGCCACCGGTCGACGTCACGGTCGAGGAGTCGGGCGCGGTCCTGTACGACAACGTGACGTTCGGCAACGCGAGCGACTACGTGACGGTGCCGGCGGGCAACTACACGCTGGAGGTCCGTCCCGCGACCGAGGACGACGACGGTGAGGTCGTGACGACGTTCGACGTGTCGGTCGAGGGCGGCACGGTCTACTCGGCGGTGGCGGCTGGCTATCTCTCGCCCGACGAGGCGGCGGCCGACGAGCCGTTCGACCTCCTCGTCGCGGTCGACTCCGGCGGGGACTCGATGGAGGACGACGACGAGAGCGAGTCGTAAGCCGCGCGAGCGAAGCGGAGGCTTGCGACCCGAGCGAATCGGCGGGCTGGCGGGGAGCCGACCGACTGGTCGTTCGGCTCCCCGCCAGCCCGCCGAAGCCGCAACGAGACGGGCGAGTGGGAGTGCGGTGGGGGTTCGACCTCAATGGGAGTTCTACTCCAGTACGAATTCGAGTCAGTACGTTCTTCTCCCTGCCCGCGCAAGCCGCCGGTATGACCGACGTGATGGACACGTACATCGAGAACCGTCACCTCGTCCAGCCCAACCACACGAACAACCTCGACATGGCCCACGGCGGGAACGTGATGAAGTGGATGGACGTCGACGGCGCGCTCTCGGCGATGCGGTTCGCGGGACAGACCTGCGTCACCGCTCGGATGGATCAGGTCAACTTCGTCCAGCCGGTCCCGCGCGGGAGCACGGCGCTCGTGCGGGCGTACGTCTACGCGGCAGGCGAGACGAGCGTCCGGGTCCGACTGAAGGCGTTCCGCGAGGACCCCAAGTCGGGCGAGACGGAACTGACGACCGAGTCCTTCTTCGTCTACGTCGCCATCGACGAGGACCACGAGCCCACACAGGTTCCTGATCTCACGGCGACCAGCGAGAAGGGCGAACGACTCCGGAGCGAGGCGCTGGAGCGGGAGGCCAAGATCGCGAATGGGGAGTAAGGGGGCCGAAACGAGCGGGGTGAGCGATCCGAAACGAACGGGGAGTGACCGGGGCGAACCTCTCGGTCGGTTGGTAAATCTTCGGCCATCGACAACGGTAAAAAGGGATAGCGTGTAACGCGAACGATGAGCGATTCAGCCGAGTTGGGCGCGGGCGACGACGAGGGGAGCGTCCGCCTCGTCGGCACCGCCCACGTCTCCGCCGACAGCGTCGAGGAGGTCCGGGAGGTCGTCGACGCCGAGCGCCCCGACGTGGTCGCGGTCGAACTCGACGAGAGCCGTTACCGACAGATGCAAGGGGAGGTCGCCGACGACCTCGAACCCTCCGACCTGCTCGAAGGCAACACCGTCTTCCAGTTTCTCGCCTACTGGATGCTGTCGTACGTCCAGACTCGGATGGGCGAGCAGTTCGACATCGAACCCGGCGCGGACATGGAGGCCGCCATCGGGGCCGCCGAGGCGGCCGGGAGCGAGGTGGCGCTGGTCGACCGGGACATCCAGATGACCATCCAGCGGTTCTGGAGCCGGATGACGTTCGCCGAGAAGCTCCGGATGGTCGGCAGCCTCGCGCTGGGCGTGACCGACCCGATCACGCTCGGCATCGCGGGCGGGGCCGCGCTCGGCACCACGTTCGCGCTGCTGTTCGGCGTGTTCGTCGCGCCCGCCATCGGCCTCGGCGGCGCGCTGACGTTGGGTGCCGGAACGGCCGCGCTCCAACTGTTCGGCGGACTCGTCGGCGGTGCGGTTGCCGGGGGCGCGCTGGGTGCGATCTTCCTGCCGGGCGTCGTCACCGACCGGATCGACCTCGCGCTCGGCGCGGGGCTCGGGCTGGGCACGCTTGCCGGCGTCGCGGTCGCCCTGCAGGGCGGCATCGCACCGCTGGTCGGTGTCGGAACTCTCGAATCGGTGGGCCACCTCGCGCTCCGGTCGGCCACGGCGGTTGCGGTCGGACTCGGCGGTGGGGCCGCGCTGGGCCTGCTCGTCGGCGTGGTGCTCGACGGCGTGCTCGCCGACGCCGAGGAGGTCGACGAGGAGTTCGACATCGAGGAACTGACCGACGGCGACGTGGTGACCGCGATGATGGAGGAGTTCCGCCAGTTCTCGCCCGGCGGGGCCGAGGCGCTCATCGACGAGCGCGACGCCTTCATCGCCCACCGGCTGGTCGCGCTCCGGAAGGCCGGCCACCACGTGGTCGCCGTCATCGGCGCGGGCCACCGCGCGGGCATCGAGAAGTATCTGGAGAACCCCGAGACGCTCCCGCCGATGGAGAGCCTCGTCGGCACCGAGTCGGGCAGCCGGTTCTCGCTGTTCAAGCTATTCGGCTACCTGATGGCGCTGGGATTCCTCGCCTTCTTCTTCTTGCTGTTCATGGCGGGCGTGCAGGACGCATTCCTGCTGAAGGTGTTCGGGGCATGGTTCCTGTTCAACGGCGCGTTCGCGTTCGGGCTGGCGAAGCTGGCGGGCGCGCGCTGGACCTCCGCGGGCGTCGGCGGCGCGGTGGCGTGGCTCACCAGCGTCAACCCGCTGCTCGCGCCGGGCTGGTTCGCGGGCTACGTCGAGCTCAAGTACTCGTCGGTGAACGTCGGCGACATCGCGGAACTCAACAATATACTTAGCGACGAGGAGAGCCCGCTCACCGACATCCTCTCCCGGATGCTCGACGTGCCGCTGTTCCGACTCATCGCCATCGTGGCGATGACCAATGTCGGGAGCATGATCGCCAGCTTCGCGTTCCCGTTCGTGGTGCTCCCGCTGTTGGGCTCGCAGGTCGGCGGCGTCGAGCAGATCACCGAACTGATGCTCCAGGGCGCACAGAACAGCGCGGACCTCATCGTGGAGACGCTGACGTGAGGACCGCTTGTGACCTCGACTCTCTACTCGTAAACCCGCTTCCCTACCCATGAACATCCGATTCAGCCAGCGCGAACTCCTCGACCTCGCCGTGGCGTGGACCGCCCTGAGCGTGGCGTTCGCCCTGTTCTTCGGCGGGGGCGGCAACGCCGTCCTCGCGCGTCCGGCCCTGCTGGTCGGCCTGCTCCCCGCGAGTCTGGTCACCGCGGGGCTGGGCTTCCTGCTCCACGAACTGGCTCACAAGGTCGTCGCCATCCGGTTCGGCCAGCTCGCGGAGTTCCGGGCCGACTACGGCATGCTGTTCCTCGCGGTCGCGGGCGCGCTCGCGGGATTCCTCTTCGCCGCGCCGGGCGCGGTCCACCACCGCGGGCGCATCACCCTCAGAGAGAACGGCCTCATCTCGCTGGCCGGCCCGGCGACCAACGTAGCGCTCGGCGCGCTGTTCCTCCCGGTGGAGTTGTTCGTCGGCGGGACGCTCGGCGACGTGGCGTCGCTCGGGGTCCGGATCAATTTCCTGCTCGCGGGGTTCAACATGATCCCGTTCGGCCCGCTCGACGGCAACACGGTCAAGAAGTGGTCGCTCCCGGTGTTCGCGGCGAGCGGGCTGGTCTGCTTCGGGCTGGCCGCGTGGGCGCTCTTCGGCTTCTCGTTCGTCTGACGCAGGGCTCCTCGGTGTTCGCGGGACCCCGAACTTGATACACCGTCCGACCGAATCCCGACGCGATGGCGCTCCTCGAAGCGATCCTCGTCTTCGTCGTGGGACTGCTCGCGGGAACGGTGGTCCGGTGGGTCGCAGGCCTCGCGGCCGTCGTCGCGCTCGTCCTCGCCGTCCTCGGCTTCACGACCCTCGACGTCGGACTCGTCGACTACGTCCTCGACCAGTACTACCTCGGCAACGAACTCCTGTTCGTCTCGGGGTTCCTGTTCGGCATCGACGCCGAGCGCACGAAGGAGGTCGTCGTGGAGCGCCGAGAGTAAGGACGACCACTCGTCCGACCGCCATAAGTATCGGTTCTAAGATACGTTTCCCGGTCGTCGTACACCCGTCTGACGGATTTATTTGTGTCCGTACGTCGGTGTGTCCACAATATGAACCGGGACGACCTCGACATGGAGACCGTCACCGTGGAACTCGAGGCCGACGAACTCGACGAGATCGACGACATCGCGTTCAAGCGTCACCGGGAGAACCGCGAGGCCGCGATACGCGACCTGCTCGACAGGTGGTTGAAACAGCGCGACTGAAGGCCAGGTAACAAAGCCGATTCAGGGCTCGAAGTCGAACCGCGGGCCGTCGCTGTCGTCCGGGCCGTCGTCCTCGGCCGGGTCGTCGATAGTCGGCCCGTCGACCCTCGGCGGGACGAACGCCCGATCCGCGGGGTCGACCTCCTCGCCGTCCTCGAACTTCACGAAGCTCAGGTAGTACGGTTCGCCACAGCCCTCGCCGTCGGTCTCGGCCGCGCCGCAGACGATCTCGACGCCGTCCGCGCTCTCGAAGTCGTCGTACGGCGCGGCGTATTCCCAGCCGTCGAGCGGTTCGGGCGTGACGCACTTGTCGGCGAGGTTGCCCTCCCGGTCGAGCGCGGCGATAGCCCCACACCGCGGGCAGTAGTACCGGACTGCGGTCATCGCCGGTGCTTGGGTCGGCAGCTACTTTCGACTTCTGACTGGGAGTGCGGTTTATCCTCTCGCATCGGTAGTGTTCAGATAAGCCAGTCGAACAGGCGAGTTGTCCTCGAAAGCCCTCGGGCGGTCGACCACCGGCAGACGGTCCTGCTCGCCTTCGGCTGCGCGGGCTGCGTCTGCCGTGGGTTCGTTCGCTACGCTCACGAACCTCCCGCGACTCGCTGCGCGCTTCCCTCACTCCCTGCGGTCGTTCGGTCCAGTGCTTGCGTCGTCGGGGTTCGTCGACCGCCCTCGCCCTTTCAGTCCGCCAGGAAATCAGTTGCTCCACCGAGCGAAGCCGGACCTAGTCGCTCTTATCTGAGCACTTCCCTCGCGCGCCGACGACCAGCTTTTTGCGAGGTGGGCGCGTACGTCGTCGCATGACACTCGACGTCGACGCACCCGAGCCCGCGTCGCTGTCCACGAAGGTCGACGCCTCCCAGTACGAGGACGCCGACGTGCAGGGTGACGACTACCGCCGGGACGAACTCGAGGAGTACCTCCGGGACGGCGCGTGGGACGACGCGTTCGAGGAGTGGGCCGCCCACACCGACCTCGACGCCGAGGAGTACGCCATCGTCCGCGATCTCGACATGTTCGGCGAGTACGACTTCTTCTGGGACTCCTTCGCCGACCGGGTGGGCTACCACGCGCCGGGCATCCCCGAGGACTGGAAAGCGAAGAACTACCACCCGGACCTCGACTCGTGGAACACCGTCTCGGGCATCAACGCCGCCATGACGGAGTTCGGGCAGGTCGTCTGCGACGTGCTCGAAGACGAGTACATCGACTGGGAGGGCGAGTACGAGGCACCCGACGACCTCCCGGACTTCGAGATCTGAGGGCCCTATCGACCGCCGCGGAGTTGCTTTTGGCGCGCGACTGTTTCGAACGCTCACGTAGCTTCAAGTAGAACTCGGCCGAATCCTGAGGTATGAGCAGGGATGGGGAGATCGCGGTGGTCCACTTCACCGGACGCGTCGCCGAGGGCGAAGACGCCGGGGCAGTGTTCGACACGACGGACGTGGACGTCGCGCTCGAGGAGGGCGTCTACCACGACCACAGGGACTACAAACCGCTGGAGTTCCGCGTGGGTGAGGGGCACGTCGTCGACGGACTGGAAGACGCGGTCGTCGAGATGGCGGTCGGCGAGGAGCGGACGGTCCGAATCGACCCGGAGCGCGCGTTCGGCGAGTACGACGAGAGCGCGGTTGTGGAGTTCCCGCGCCAGGAGATCGAGTCCCGGAGCGACGCGACCGCACAAGCGGGCGAACTCGTCCGCGCCGAGAACGGCGAAACCGGCTGGATCACCGACGTGGACGACGAGACGGTGACGGTCGACTTCAATCACGAACTCGCAGGCGTGCCGGTCGAGTTCGACGTGAAGCTACTCGACGCCTACGAGGACGGGTGAGCGGCGCAACGACAGCGGGCGTGACGGGTCGCGCTACGACGAGGTAGTCGTGTCGCTGTCGTCCATAGCAGTCGTCTCGCCGCCGTCCGCCGCGGTCGTCGCTTCGCTCGCTGTCGTGGTTTCGCCACCAGCTTCGGTCGTGGTTCCACCTCCCTCCGCTGTCGTCGTCTCGCCGCCCGGCGTCTCGGCCTCACCCTCCTGCACGGTGACGGCCACGCCGTGGGGTTCGTAGGCGGTGTTGCAGTAGCCGCCCTGGTTCCACGGGAACTCCTCGTCGGTGATCCGAACGAGCTGGTCGTCCGGGGCGGAGACGCTCGCGGGTTGGCTGCGCCCGCGCTCGTCGGTGGCCCGCGAGTGGACGGTGTACTCGCCCGGCTCGGGCTCCCAGACGTACCGGAACTGCCGCCACGAGTACGTCCCCATCACGGGGCCGAAGAACTCGGCTTCGTTCCACGTCTCGCCGCCGTCGGTCGACACCTCGACCGCCTCCACGTCGTCGTCGCCCGCCCACGCGACGCCTACGATCTCGACGGTGCCGCCGGGACCGGGCTGGACGGTCGAGTCCTCGGGCGGATAGCCGACCAGCGACTTGACGATCTGGTCGTAGACGTACGGGTGGCGGATCTGGTCGGAATCCATCTGGTCCTGCGTGTCGTACACGTCGATCTCTTCGAACTGCTCGGTCTCCTCGTCGATCGGTGTCAGTCGGTAGGAGTACTGCTGCCAGTGGGTGTACAGCCGCTGGTCCTCGGTCTCCCACTCCTCGCCGTACACCATCCGGTCCATCACGTGCATCCGATTCACCCACTTGACGTTGTTGTTGCCGAACCAGCCGGGAACGAGCAGTCTGACCGGGAAGCCGTGGTCCCCGTTCATCGGACTCCCGTTCATCTCGTAGGCGAGCAGGCAGTCGTCCATCACCTTCGACATCGGGATCGAGCGCGTGAAAATGTCCTCGCCGTCGGGGGCCTCGCCACCCATGACCGACAGCCACGTTCCCGCCTCCGTCGTCGCGCCGTACTCCTCCAGGATATCGCTGACCGGCGTGCCGGTCCAGACCGTGTTGCCGACCGCGCCGAACGTCCACTGGTTACCCCCGACCTGCGGCTCGAAGTACGACCGGCCGTTGCCCGAACACTGCATCGTGTGGGTGACCGTCTCGGTCGTGTAGTCTCGCCGGATCTCGTCCATCGAGAGTTCGACCTCCTCGTCGACCATCCCGGTCAGCGAGACGGTCCACTCCTCGGGGTCGATGTCCGGCGTCGCGTAGTGGTTCCGGATGTAGTGCTCCTCGCGGGGCGTGATGAAGCTCTCGTAGGTCGACCGCGAGGCGGCCTCGGCGTTCTCCGGCTCGTCCGAGAGGATCCGAAGTCCCGGATACTGTTCTTGGAGACTCGGTTCCTCGTCCTGGATGTCGGCCACGCCGCCGACGTTGCTCGACAGTACCCCGACCCCGGCCAGCCCGCCGCTCGCCATCAAGAACTGCCGCCGGTCGAGATACCGCGTTCGATTCGTCCGTTCGGTCGCGTCGTCCCCCGTCTCCCCAGACATACACCACGTGTAGCGCTATCAACCCGCATAAATCTCCGTCTGAGGTGGCGCGCGGCCCCCGATTAATCGAAACGCGCTCGATCGCGAAGTATTATCGAAACGCGGTCGCTCGCGAAGGATTCGGTCCGACGACCTATTCGGACACCACGACGCGGCCGATCATCCCCTGATCGGCGTGGGGCGCACAGACGTACACGTACTCGCCCGGCACCGTGAACGTGTGCTCGAACGTCTCGCCCACTTGCAGCACCATGAACGAACGGTTGCCCTCGTACGTCGCGAACGGCTCCGCGCCGTCCGGGATGTCGACCTGCGTCGCGGCCTCGGGCTTGGCGGTGACGTTGTGACCCTCGCTCTCGGCGGTCCATCGAACGGTGTCGCCCAGCGAGATCTCGACCTCCTCCGGAACGAACTTGAGGTACTGTCCCTCGGGACCGACCGCAACGTCCACGACCTCGCCCGCGTCGGTGGTCGTTCCACCGCCGTTCTCCCCGGCGGTCGTCTCGCCCGCCGTCGTCTCGAACCCCTCGCCGGGTTCGACCGACCCCCGCATTCGCTCGGGGTGGTACTCGCAGCGGTAGTCGGCCCCGGCGTCTGGCATCTCGAACGCCGTCGAGCGGGTCGCGCCGACGCGGTCGGTCGCTTCGGTTTGGCTCACTGTGTTCCCGTCACCGTCTTCGAGAAGCCACTCGTGTCGCTCCCCGTCGAGATTGATCCAGACGAGTCTGTACCGCTCGCCGGGACGAAGCCCCAGCGTGGGGTTCGGTTCGCCGTGTATCGGTTCGGGCGCGAGTCCGACCCACTCCGAGACGCGGCCGCCGAGGACGACGGTGGTTGCGTCGTCCCTGGCGGTGGTCGTCACGTCGTCGGGAGCAGTTGTCGTCGCCCCGCCATCGCTTTCTGTGGTCGTTCCGGACTCGCCGTCTCCGGTCGTCGTCTCCTGTGCGCCCGCGAGACCGCCCACGCCAGCGAGGGCGCTCGCCGCGCCCATCACCCGCAGGAACGTTCGCCGCGAATCCGTGGCGGTCTCCTCGTTCTCGTCGGTCGTCTCGCTCGCCGTCTCTCCCCCCATGACGCCAGTACAGTCGGCGCTATCGAGTAAAAGGGTTCGGGGACCTTGGGAGCGTCCGAGATTCGCCGTAACTTGGCCCGGCCGTCACCCAGTCCGATCACGGCGTGGTCGTCGCCTCGCCCCGCTCGTACTGACCGACGTACCGCGCCCGAGCGATTGCGACGGGGAAGAGCGCGTTCAGGACCTCCTCGTAGGCCGCGCCGGGGTCGAGATCCAGCGGTGATTCGAGCGCGTACAGTTCGAACAGGTAGGTGTGTTGCGGGTCGCCCCGCGGCGGACACGGGCCGATATAGCCGAGTTCGCCGGTGCCGTTCGCGCCCTGGGTCGTGCCGTCGAGCGATTCGACCGTCTCCTCGGCCGGAACGCCTTCGGGAATCTCGCGCGCGTCCCCGGGAACGTTCCACAGCAGCCAGTGGACGAACGGCGGGTTCGGCGCGTCCGGGTCGTCCATCACCAGCGCGAACGCCTCGGTCCTTTCCGGCGGGTTCGCGATGGAGAGCGGCGGCGAGACGTTCGCGCCCTCGCAGGTGTACTCGGTCGGAATCGTCTCGCCGTTCTCCCACGCCGGGGACCTGATCGAGAACTCTCCCTCGGCGGTCGTGGTCTGCTCGGCTGCGTCCGATTGCTCGGTCGTTTGCTGGTCCTCGGTAGTCGTCTGCTGTGCTCCGGTCGTCGTCTCCTGCCCGCCGCGGTTCCCACCTGCGCCTACGACCCCTGCTCCCCCAATCGTCGCGGCCACCGCGGCCGAGCGCAGTAGCGTGCGTCTGCGCATGAACCGGGGTTCGACGCTGGTGAACAAGTAGTTACTGGGGCCACATTTTCAGTCCGAAACCCGTGACTCGGGTTCGGTCCAGGGCCGTGACACGTGTTCGCCCCGCTTTGCGACCCTCCGGGGAAACCCGGCAAACACTGAGTCAGGGGACTGGCTTAAGTGGTCGTGTGCCCTCCCTCCGGTAATGGTCGAACTGGACCCGCCCGCCGAACGGGAGTGCGAGGAGTGCGGACGCCGGGACGTGTGGGACTCCGACGCGGCGAGTTGGCGGATCGAGACCGGCACGCGCACCGAGAACCTCCACTGCATCCACGAGTGGGACATCAACGGGACGTACAAGCCGGTCCGAGAGTAGCACGGGTCGCGTGCGTCTCAGCCCCGAGTATCGAGGAGTGAGTAGCGAACGCGTTCGAGTTCACCGAGTTTCGGGTTCGAGAGATTCTCTTTCCGGCTCAGCGTGCGCTGGATTCGCTTTCCATCCGGAGACGCTGACTCCGCTTTTCACGTGGATGCGCTACTTTCGGTTTCCACTCCGGCGCGTGCTACGTGGCGTCTCGGCGAGCGACGCGAGCCGAGGCTCGTGGGAGCACAGCTCCCACGGCGCGTTTCTGCGCCACGCCAAATCGCGTGAGGGCTGCAGGAGCGACGCGGAGGCCGACGACCGCAGGAGACTGGGGAGGTCTGAGGCCCGCGGTCGCGGTGCAGTTGCGGTGCGGTTGCGTTGCAGTTGCGTTGCGGTGCGGTTACGGTGCAGTTGCGTTGCGGTGCGGTTGCGTTGCAGTTGCGTTGCGGTGCTGTGCGATTGTGGTCACGCCGAGGCGCAAACAGTAGCTAGCTTCTTCGCCGCTTTCTGTGAGTCCATAGCGACGACCACGCCCGCCACCGCAACAGCGACTGCAGTTATCCTTGAGCAGATGAGAACCGCGACCGCAGCCGCAACCGTATCCACGACCGATACTATCCTTGAGCCTAGGAGAACCGCAACCGCAACCGCAACTGCAACCGCAACCGCAGCCGCAACTGCAACCGCAACCGCCACCACCTCCACAACCACCACCCGGTCGTCCACCCAAACGTTCAAATCCGAGAGCGAGACGAATCGTTGCCATGTTGGCTATCGCGGGCGGCAAGGGAGGCTGCGGGAAGACCACCACGGCGCTGGGGCTCGCGGGCGCGCTCGTCCGCCAGCGCAAGGCCGCGCTCGCGGCCGACGCCGACCGGGAGATGCCCGACCTCCACGCGCTGGCGGGCGTCGCACGCGACCCGGGCCTTGACGCCGTGGCCGCAGGCTGGCCGCCGGAGATGGTGGCCGCGACCACCGAGGTTTCCACACCGGGCGTCCGAGTTCTCCCAGCGAGGAGCAGACGGGCGGCGCGTCGAAACTACGAGCCGAAATCCTCGACTCCACTGACTCACCTCCGGGAGTTCGACGGGGCCGTGCTCCTCGACTGTCCCGCCGGAGCGGGGCCAGATGCGGTCGCACCGCTCCGAGTGGCCGACGGGGCAGTAGTCGTCACCACGACCGAGCCGGCCTGTCTGCGCGACGCCGCCAAGACCGCCGCGATGGCGCGCGAACTCGGCACGCCGGTCGCCGGCGCGGTCGTCTCGGGTGGAATCGTTTCCAGCGATGGGGACCCACAGCAGGCCCGAGATGTCTCCGACGGCGTAACTGACCTGCTCGACTGCGAGGTGCTCGGAGCGGTCCCAGACGTCGGAGACGGCGCGAGTGCGGAACCGCTGGCCGACGACCGGGTCCGGGCCGCACACGACCGGGTTCTGTCAACCCTCCAGCCCAAATACTTATGACCGACGCGTCCACCCGTGCAATTACGTGGCACGCCGACTCTCGACCGGCATCGAGGTCCTGGACCGCAAGCTCGACGGCGGAGTGCCCGCGGGGAGCGTGGTCGCGCTCTCGGCACCGCCGGCGAGTCAGGCCGAGCTACTGCTCCACGAGTTCACGTCGGCGCGCAAGACGCTGTACCTCTCGACCGACCGGGACGAGACCGCCGTGGCCGAAGCGCTGGAGCGTGCGCCGGGTCGCACCGGCTCGCCCGACGTGCGCCGGGTGCCCGGCGACGCCCCGCTGGACCACTCCCAGCGGCTGTTCCGGCGGCTCCCCGAGGACTCGAACCTCGTCGTCGACCCCGTGGACCTGCTGGAGCGCCAAGACGAGAGTCGGTATCGCAACTTCCTCAACGATCTCCAGAACCACCTCCACAACACCGGGAGCCTCGCCGTCCTCCACTGTCTGGACGGCCGGTCGGTCCCGGACGCCCGTGACCTGACCGAGCACGTCGCGGACGTGGTGTTCGAGCTTCACACCGAGTACGCCGGTGACTCGGTGGAGACCCGCCTCGCGGTGCCGAAGTTCCGGGGCGGTCGGGCGCTCCCCGAGACCATCAAGCTGGAGCTCGCCGAGTCGGTGCGCATCGACACGAGCCGGGACATCGCGTAGCGTCGAGTTCGGGCCGGTTCGGGCTTCGGGACTCGTTCCGATTTTGTGGGTCACGACTGGATACCGGGAACTTATGCGAGAGCCGTCCGCCAGTCGACCTGAGTTCCATGCAGCCCATCGAGGAGGTCCACGTTGCACCGCTCGGCTTCGAGTACGACCGCATCGTCGGCCCGGTACGGCGCTACGAGGCCGACGTGCTCTACCTGCTCGAACACGACGACCCCGCCAGTAGCCCGGACTACCACGACGACCTCCGGGACGAGCTTACCGAGGTGGACGTGGAGGTCCGGACCCGGAGCGTGGACATCATGGACGTGTACGACGTGCTCGGCGTCGTGACGACGCTGGTCGCCGACCACGCCGCTGACCTCGTGCGCGTGAACGTCTCCAGCGGGTCGAAGCTTTCGGCGGTGGGCGCGACCATCGCCTGCATGGCGACCGGAGCCACGGCCTACTACGTCCACCCGGAGGGCTACCCGTACGCCGACCGCGGCGAGCGCCAGAGCTACGGCTACGCCGACGACGAGGTGCTGCCCTCCTACCCCATCGAGTCGCCGACGGCCGATCAGATCGCGGTGATGGACTTCCTCGCGGAGACGAACACCGACGCCTACACCGCCAAGAAGAAAGACGTCATCGAGTTCGCCGAGGAGGAAGGGCTGGCGTTCGTCGCCGACAACGAGCCAGCCAACGACAAGGCGAAGTTCGCGCTCCTGAACGCGAACGTGGTCGACCCGCTGGTCGAGGACGACTACCTCGCGGTCGAGGACGTGGGCCGCCGCAAGCAGTTACGGCTCACCGAGACGGGCACGAACGCGCTCCGAGCGTTCCGGCACCTGATTCGGGACTCCTGAACTCCAGTGCCAACTTTTGAATTCCACTTCTGAACGATCTGCCGTCGTTTCTGTTCGGTCGGCGCTCCGATAGTATAGATAGTATTCATACTATCGATAGTCAGCATTGTATCGATAGTATCCTGGTAGAATTGAATACCGCAGGGGACGTATCTATACGTGGAGGTCGAGACCGACCTCCCAACCACCAGCCAGTCGCTGGCGGCCCCGGTCGCCGAATTCGATTCGGCGACC
>NZ_QLVG01000055.1 GCF_003382685.1 Halorussus litoreus
GCGACCGGGCGGCGGTTGTCTTGCCCACGTCTGCACGGCAACCGACCCGCCGTCCCCGGACGACCGGCGTCGGTTACTGCTGGTCGGACCGGTCTCGTCCGCGGTCGGTGCCGTCGCGCGCGACATCGTTCGCCCTCGGTACGTCGTCGGTTCTCGAAGCGCCGTCGTCTCCCGGTGGGTCGCCGGACTGCCCTCTACCGGACGGGTCGTAGTACTCTCGACCGAAGAATCCCCTGAGCGCCATCGTGGTTCCGACGTAGGAGGCCGCCACGAGGACCACGAATCCGAAGGCGAGCTGGAGTAGCATCGTGTCTCGACCGACTCGCTTGGCGTGGACGTAAATCCAGCGTCGTCGCACCGGATAGTCGCTTCCCTCGCCCATCGTCCAAACGACGACCCCAACTGTTATATTAGCAGAGTCTAATATTAGCACGTGCTAAAATGAGTGGGCAACAGACTGACGGTCCGAAATCCGAGGATCGGGGGCCAAACGTCGACGGTCGGCCATCCGACGCGCGAGGCGAAGGAACGACCGGTTGCTGTCGGCCGGTCGGCCACTCCCTGACGGAGTCGGCCATCGCGGCCGACGTCGAGACGCTGGCGACCCTCGGCAACGACACTCGCTACGAGGCGCTCCGGCTCATCGCCGACGGCGACGACGAGGTCTGCGTCTGCGAACTGGAGCCCGCGCTCGGAGTGAGTCAGGGCGCGGTCAGTCAGGCGCTCTCGCGGCTGTTCAGTGCCGGGCTGGTCGAGCGCCGGAAGGACGGCCGGTGGCGCTACTACAGCGCGACGCCGCGAGCGGAGCGACTCCTCGGCGTTCTCGACGACACGAGGGGTGTCGACGATGAGTGAGAAACGCTCCACTGCCGACTTCGACTCCGAAGCGAACGATGCGGACGTGAACGACGCGGCCGACGCGGACGGTGGCGGTCTCGACGCCTCGGAGCAACGAACCGCGGTACGTGACCGGTACGCCGGGATCGCGACGGGGTCGTCGGCATCCTGTTGCGGCGACGAGGACGCCGAACCGGCATCCTGTTGCGGCGACGCGGCGGCCGGCGAGGAGTCGACTGCCGAGTCCGGTCTCGACGCCGACGCGGACCGTTCGCGGAAGCTCGGCTATTCCGAGGACGACCTCGCCGCCGTCGACGGGGACGCGAACCTCGGGCTCGGCTGCGGGAACCCGACCGCGATCGCCAGCCTCGAACAGGGCGACGCGGTCCTCGACCTGGGCTCGGGCGGCGGCTTCGACTGCTTCCTCGCCGCGCGGGAGGTCGGCCCGGACGGTCGAGTGATCGGCGTCGACATGACGCCCGAGATGGTCGAGAAGGCCCGCGCGAACACCGAGGAGAACGACGCGGAGACCGTCGAGTTCCGACTCGGCGAGATCGAACACCTCCCGGTCGCCGACGCCTCTGTCGACGTGATTCTCTCGAACTGCGTGGTCAACTTCTCGACGGACAAACCGCAGGTGTTTCGCGAGGCCCATCGAGTCCTCCGACCCGGCGGTCGCCTCGCCATCTCCGACGTGGTCCTGACCAGCGAACTGCCAGACGACGTGCGTGCCGACCCGGAGTCGGTGTCGGCCTGCGTGGCGGGCGCGGCGTCAATCCCCGCGCTGGAGGAGATGGTGACCGAGGCCCGATTCGCGGACGTCTCCATCGAGCCGAAGGACGACAGCGACGAGTTCATCCGCGAGTGGGACCCCGAGCGCGATCTGAGCGACTACGTCGTCGCGGCGACCATCGAAGCCGAGAAGCCGTCGACGCAACCCGCTGGTACAGCAACGAGCGAAACCGCCGAGAACGATACCGCCGAGGAGGCCCGCTAACCGATGTCACGACCACCGCTCGACCCGCAAGATCGCATCGCACTCAGGAACCCCACGTGGCGGAACGTGCTCGTCAGTTACGCCATGGTGCTCGCGGTCCCGATCGCGCTCTGGGCCGTCAGCGAGCCGCTGGCCGGGGCCGTCGTCGTCGCGACACTCGCCGGACTGGCCGTCGCCACGCGGCGGGCCTACGGGCTGGTCCGCTGCTTCCGGCAGTGTCGGGGGTTCGCGTTCGACCTCGGCGAGACGGCCAGAATCACCGTCACGCAGACTTCTAGCGACGAGGTGAACGCGGCGAACTGCTGTGCATGACCACCGATTCGATAACTCTCCGCGAGGCTGACGACGCGGACCTCGACCGCATCGAAGCCCTGCTGGCGGACAACGAACTCCCGACTCGCGACGTGCGGACGACGGAGGCGCAGTTCTTCCTCGCGTACGACGGCGTGGACGACGATTGCGCGGTCGACGACGCCAAGCTGATCGGCACCGGCGGGGTCGAAACGTACGATTCGAACGGTGTCCTCCGGTCTGTAGTCGTCACCGAGCCGAATCGCGATCGGGGGTACGGTGCAGCGCTCTGCGACGCGCTGGAGGACGCGGCGCGGGCGAGCGGAGTTGAGACGCTGTACCTGCTGACCACGACCGCGGCGGACTTTTTCGACCGCCGGGGCTACGAGGAGATCGCTCGGAAGAACGCGCCGACGGATGTTCGCGAGTCCGCGGAGTTCGCGAAGCTTTGTCCGAGTTCGGCGACCTGCATGCGGAAGGAGATTCGATAACGAGACGCTCAGTCCGCCGCAATCACCGTCGATGACTGAACGCGGTCAATCGGCGGCCACGGGCGTTCGACGGTCGTCGGCCAGCGCGAGCACGTCGTCGAAGAAGTCGAGGCTGTCGTGCGGGCCGGGATTCGCTTCGGGGTGGTACTGGCGCGTGATGACGCCGAGATCGTCGCTCTCCAGTCCCTCCGCGGTGTCGTCGTTGACGTTGACCTGCGTCACGTCGAGTTCCGGACCGGGGTCGGCGACCGTGTAGCCGTGGTTCTGGGTGGTCATCACCACGCGGTCGGTGTTCAGGTCGAGCACCGGCTGGTTGACGCCGCGGTGGCCGAAGTCCATCTTCTCGGTCGAGCCGCCGAGCGCGCGGGCGACGATCTGCTGGCCGAGACAGATACCCGCGAGCGGAATCTCGCCGGCGAACTCCTCGACCAGTGACTGTGTGGCTCCGAAGTTCGCGGGGTCGCCCGGCCCGTTGGAGACGAAGAGAACGTCCGGGTCGAGGTCGGCCACTTCGCCCGCCGGGACGTCGTACGGGAGGACGTGGACCGTCGCGCCGCGGTCGAGCAGCGACGACCGGATGCTCCCCTTCGCGCCGCAGTCGACCAGCGCCACGTCGAGATCGTCCGCGGTCCCGGATGCTTCGGGCCGGTAGGTCTCGGCCGCCTCGACGCTGACCTGCGCGCCGATGTCGGCGTGGTCGCTCATCCCCGGGCAGTCCGCGAGGGCGTCCTTCGCCTTCGCGGGCGAGGCGTCGGGGCCGGCGGAGACGCCGCACTTCATCGCGCCGCCCTCGCGGATCTGGCCCACGAGGTCGCGCGTGTCGAGGCGGTCGACCGCCGGGACGCCCTCGTCGGCGAGCCAGTCGGCCACGTCGTCGGTGAGTTCGCGCGCGACGACCGCGCTGGGGTGGACCTCGTCGTCTTCGAATCGCTCGGTTCGGACGCCGTAGTTCCCGATGAGCGGGTACGAGAACGTCAGGACCTGCTCCTCGTAGGAGGGGTCGGTCAGGCTCTCCTCGTAGCCCGTGTACGCGGTCGTGAACACCAGTTCTCCGTGGGACGTCCCCGGAGCGCGACAGCGGGCTTCTACCACGCTGCCACCCTCCAGCGCGACGTATGCGTCCGACATTACGAGATTCATACGGAATACCGGGGTATAAACCTTGCTTTCGTAGCGAGATTACGAATTTCGTAATCGTCAAGTGGGGTCCCCGTCTATTGACGAATCTCTATGGACGAACTCGACCGCGACATCCTCTCCATCCTGCGACGCGACGCACGAAAGCCCTACACCGAGATCGCCGACGCGGTCGGCACCAGCGAGGGCACGGTCCGCAACCGCGTCGAGCGCATGACCGACGAGGGCGTCATCGAGCGCTTCACCGTCACCACCCGGACCGGCAACGTGAAGGCGATGATCGAACTCGACGTGGCGGTGGACGTCAACACCGCGAGCCTCTCCGAGCGGGTGGCCGAGTGGGAGCAAGTCGACTTCGTCTGGCAAGTCTCGGGCGAGGAGGACATCGTGCTGGTCGTCGACGCCGCGGACACCCAGAACGTGAACGAACTCATCACGGAGGCGCGCGAGCTGGAGGAGGTCGTCAACACGAAGACGCGGCTGATTCTGGACGAGAAGTTGGGATAAGTCACTCTCAAATTTCACTTTCGCTCGATATTTTCTGGCGCCGTTTATGCTGACTGCTCAAAATGGTCCCACTCGGAATATAGGTCCTTTCCGTACGACAGCAACATCTTCACGGACCAACAAGCGATAAAGTATAGTTGTGAAACGATAGCTATTGACGGCGGAAATGACGGTAAATAGTTACTTTCAAGAATGTCTAATCCTTCCCTCAAGCTGATAAATGTGACACGTGATTCTGATGAGTCCCCCGAACCGAATGACTCCGATCCATATCTCGACGCGGCTGATCGACTAGAGCGGACAATCGAGACGCAAATATCGATAATCAACGGCATCGATGATAAAGCGGAACACATCACTCGGTTAATCGGTATTCTCATCGGACTCGTATTTTCAGTTCTATCATTAGCTGCAAACCTCGACGGAGTCGAGATTGGAACCACATCAATCCCTGCCGAACTCGCATTCACACTGGGGGTTCTGAGTCTATTGGCTGCGATGGGGGCCGCTATCGTGACGTATCTTAGTAGCAGATTTCGAATTGGACTCAATTACAATGTCGGATACTATCTCAGCGAGTCCGATGACGCCAAGTTTCACACTCACATTCAACGTGTTCTTGGCTCGTACGGGGAGATAATCGAGGAGAACAAGCGAGTAATGGAGATAAATTCAAAACGGTTCCGTCGGACGCTCTATTTTCTGCTCGTCGGCGTCGTCTTCCTTTCTGCTGCTGGAATATTCCATCTCGGTGAATTCACAAAACAAGAGGCTTGGGTCGGCCTCGGCGTAACCGTAGTACTTGCGGTGAGTTTTGCCTGGTACATCCTATCAGGGAAGTATTTAACTCTCTCGCCGCCATAGATTGCACCAATGACTGATACCGGTAATTCGAGTTCCGAGAACGAATCGGTCTCCGAAGCAGAGGCAACGAGTGATGACGGTACTCGATACCGTACGCTCACGGCGAACAAGAGCGGGGAGTCCAGCGACGAAGACTCGTAGTTTCGGACACCCACTACGAATCCTCCGTGGGTGAAAGGCGAAAATCCCAAATCCTATTCTAGGTTGTCGTACACCACGTCGCCGTCCACGACCGTCAGCGCCACGTCGATGTCCGCGATCTCCTCCGGAGTGGCCCACGGCGAGCGCTCCAGCGCGACGAAGTCCGCCTCCGTCCCGACCTCGATGGTTCCGAGTCGGTCCTCGTCGAACCCGGCGTAGGCGGCCCCGCGCGTGTACGCTCGAAGCGCCTCGGTGACCGAGAGGCGCTGACAGTCCTCGGGCGCGTTGACCACCTGATGGACGCCGAACAGCGGGTCGAGCGGCATGCAGTCGCTTCCGAACGCGAGGTTCGCACCCGCGTCGAGCAGGTCCGCGAACCGGTCGGCGGTCCGCCTGCGCTCGGCGCCGAGTCGCTCGTCGTAGAGACCGCCCTCGCGCGCCCACTTGAGGAAGTTGGGCTGGACCGAGGCGACGACGCCCGAGTCGGCGAACCGCTCGACGTTCTCGTCGGAGACGAGTTCGGCGTGCTCGACTCGATGGCGGGCACCGCCGGGGTCGCTGGCCGCCTCGTAGGCCGACAGCACCTCCTCGACGGCCTCGTCGCCGATGGCGTGAGCGGTCAGCTGGAACCCCTCGCCGTCGGCGCGGTCGACCAGTTCGCGAAGTTCGTCGGGCGCGACTACCCACTGGCCGGTCGCTGATTCGGCGTCCTCGTCTGCACCGGTGTCCGACTCCTCGGCGTCGGCGTACGGCTCCGAGAGCTTGGCGGTCCGGCCGCCGAGGCTCCCGTCGGTGTACGTCTTGACGCCGCCGACCCGGACGAACTCGCTGCCGTGGTTGGTCCGGAGGCCGGTCTCGACGAGCGCGTCGAGGTGGTCCGACCAGTAGTTGAGCCGGACCCGTAGCGAGAGGTCGCCGTCGAGTTCCATCTCTCGGTACACCTGCGGGGCGCGCGAGTCACGGACCATGTCGTGAACGCCCGTGACGCCCAATCGATGTGCCTCGCGCTGGGCGGCCTCCAGCAGTTCGCGCGTCGCCTCGGCGTCGGGCTCGATGGCCTCGTAGATCACGTCCACGGCTTCCTCGACCACGACCCCGGTGGGCTCGCCGTCCGCGGTCCGAACGTCGGCGTCGGGCATCTCGTCGATGTGCCGGTCGAGCGCGGCCGAGTTGACCGCCGCGATGTGCATGTCCTCGCGGAACGCCGCGACCGGTCGACTGTCGCTGACGCGGTCGAGGTCCTCGCGGGTGAGATACCGCGACTCGCTCCACGTGGACTCGTCGTAGCCGAAGCCGAGCACCCAGTCGTCTCGGCCGTCGTCCGCACTCTCGTCACTCTCCGCGGACTCGGCCAGCAGCGCCACGCAGTCGTCGGGCGAGTCGGCCGCCGAGAGGTCGGCGTGGACCAGCGAGCGCCCGAGGTACTGGAGGTGGGTGTGGGCGTCGATGAAGCCCGGCAGGAGCACGCGCCCGCCGAGGTCGACCACCTCGGTGTCGACGCCGTTCAGGAAGTCGATCTCGTACGCGTCGCCGATCCGGACGATCTCGCCGTCGCGGACCGCGACGGCCTCCGCGGTCGGCGCGGGCCCCTCGTCGTCCGCTCGACCGTCGCCGGAACCGCCGGTGTCGTCGCCGGATCCGCCAGTGTCGGGGTCGGCGAGAGCGTAGAGCTTCGCGTTCGTGAAGATGTGGTCAGCAGCCGCTGTCATGTCCGAGACGTGCGCCGGAGACGCGTTAACCGTTGGGGAATCGGCGTAGCTATCGGGAACCGTGGCTGTTGAAGAATTCGACGTGCTGAGTCGGGGGGGGGGGGGGGGGGGGGGGGCCCCCCCCCCCCCCCCCCCCCCCCGACTCAGCTACCGATTCGCTCCGCTACTGGTTGGGCTCCACCACCGAGACGCAGCCGTCGCCCGTCGCGACGACGTCGTAGCCGAAAAACGAGAAGCGGACGGTGCCGGCGTCCCGGGTCGTGCCGTCGTGTCGGTCATCGAACAGGGCGTCGAGCGCGTCCGGATCGATGGACTCGGCCAGCGGGTCGATAGCGGTCGGGTCGGTACCCGAGGCGGTCGCCACGGCGGTCACCACGGTCTGGCTCAGCGGTTCGTCGTCCGATACGTCGTCAGTCGAGTTCGTCTCGCGACGGAGTTCTGATTGCTTCTCGCTCATGGATTGAATCGATGTCGGGCGTCCGCAGTGCCGGGCTCCGGACGGGGAGCGGTCCCCGAAGGAGACTGCGCCCGGTCCCGGACGAGGACTCCTCTGCTGCACTGTTCGGGAGCCGAGAGGGTACGCTGTCCGGTTCAGCACCGAACGGGTTTATATGGGCGTCACGAATAAAGCGGGCTCAGTCCTCGACTACGACGGTCGCAGAGACGAGGTTACGGAGGCCCCGTCGGAGCCGCTTTGAGACCGCCCGCGGGGAGACCTCGAAGCGCTCGGCCAACTCTTCGAGCGTGACCGCGCGCGGGTCGTCGAAGTAGCCCGCCTCGAACGCCGCCGCGACGGTCCGGCGCTGGTCGTCGGTCAGGCCGTACCGCTCGCCGGCTTCGACGTCGGCGAGCGTGTGAATCCACTCCAGTTGGAGGTCGATGTCCCGGTCGGCGCAGTACTGTTGGAGTGCGACGACCGCCTCGTGGTCTGGCGACCGGAGGCGGAGCCGCCAGAACTTTTCCTGCCGGTAGGCTTCGAGCAGGGTCACCCCCGACTCCGCGATGCCCGCGGCGAGTTCGAGCCCATCGATCCACGTCGCACGGACCAGCGCGCCGCCCTCCACGCGGTCGAGCACCGCGATCTCGCCGACCTCGGGGTCCTCGCGGACCGCGGTCACGAGCGCGTCCACGTCGTCGCCCCAGACCCAGAAGAACGGCAGGACGGCATCGCCCGTCGGCACGATGCGTTCGAGTTCGACCCGCACGTCGGGCGAGGCCGCGAGCGCCCGGCCGAGCGGGAACTCCTCGACAGGAACCGAGACCGCCGCGATGACGCTCATGGGATCAGAGCTTCGACGCGGTTCCGGAAGGGCGTTTGGGTGACCGACTGGCGGTTGCTTGCGAATTCGCAGTCCACAAATGGTCTCCGAGTTCCGGAACCACTATGCGAGGGGCGGCCAAACCGCGGTTCATGAACCGAATCATCGGCGAGCGCGACCTCTCGGAGGTGGCGTTCTCTCCGGAGGAGGCGCGGGCAACCTACCGGGAACTGGTCCGAGCGCGGGCGTTCGACGACAGGGCGCTGGCGCTCCAGCGACGCGGCTGGATGAGCAGCTGGCCACCGTATCGAGGTCAGGAGGGCTCGCAAGTCGGGGCCGCGATGGCGATGGCCGACGACGACTGGCTGTTCCCGACCTACCGGTCGAACGCGATGCAGATCGCCCGCGGCGTGCCGATTAGCGACATCCTCCTCTTCCGGCGGGGCCGCCCGGAGTTCCACTCGGACCACGACGTTCCGAACTTCCCGCAGGCTGTGCCCATCGCCACCCAGATTCCCCACGCCGCCGGCGTCGGGATGGCGATGAACTACGAACGAGCGGTGAAGGGCGACGGCGCGAAGGCAGGCAGCGATGATGGAAATAGCAAGGACGACAACTCGGCCGTGCTCTGCTACTTCGGCGACGGCGCGACCAGCGAGGGCGACTTCCACGAGGGGCTGAACTTCGCGGGGGTGTTCGACGCGCCGACCGTCTTCTTCTGCGAGAACAACGAGTGGGCGATTAGCCTGCCGCGCCACCGCCAGACCGCAAGCGACAGCATCGCCGAGAAGGCACAGGCGTACGGGTTCGAGGGCGTGCAGGTCGACGGCAACGACCCGCTCGCGGTCCGCGGGACGGTCGCGGCCGCGCTCGACCGCGCGCGGGCGGGCGACCCGGTGCTGGTCGAGAGCCTGACCTACCGGCAGGGTGCCCACACCACCAGCGACGACCCGAGTCAGTACGAGGAGACCGCCCGCGAGCTGCCCGACTGGCGGACCGCCGACCCGGTCGATCGGTACGAGTCGTACCTCCGCGAGCAGGGCGTCCTCGACGACGAGTTCGTCGCGGAGGTCGAAGCGGCGGTCGAGGAGGAACTCGACGAGGCCGTCGAGCGCGCCGAGTCGGTCGAACCGGGCGACCCCCACGACGTGTTCGACCGGGTGTACGAGGACCTTCCGCCGAGACTGCGCGACCAGAAGGCGTGGCTCGACTCGTTCCGCGCGGAACGCGACGTCCAGGAACTCGATCACTGACGCGACTGGAGTGAGCTGACGCAGATAGGAATCGCGCTCAGTCGATAGCCATGTAGGTCTTGGTGTCGGCGACGCCGTCGAGACCCGAGACGTCCGAGGAGGCGGCGTGGAGGACGTCGTACACCTCCTCGGCGTCGGCTTCGACCACGATGTCGAAGTCGCCGGCTACGACGTGGGCCTCCGACACCCGGTCGAGTTCGCGCACGGACGCCAGCACGTCTTCGGACCGCCCGGCGGCGGTCTTCACCATGATGAACGCGTGAACCATCGCTGTGTGTGATTCTGTACCATGCGACAAAAACCTTCGGGTGGGGTAACATTATTGAATGCGTCGCGCGTAGCGTACTTCATACCATGCGATTCGTTATCATTGGTGCAGGTCGAGTCGGGCTGCGGACCGCCCGCGTGCTCCGGGAGGAGGGCCACGACGTCACCATCGTGGAGGCCGACGCCACCAAGGCCCAGCGGGCGCGCAACGACGACTTCGAGGTGGTCGAGGGCGACGGCGCGCGCGAGGAAGTGTTAGAGCGGGCCGACCTCGCGTCCGCCGACGCGGTGGGCGCGCTCACGGGGGACCTCAACGTCAACTTCGCGGCGTGCATGGTCGGCAAACACCACGGCGCGCGCACGGTCCTGCGCATCGACGAGGACTACCGCGAGGACATCTACCGGAAGTTCGCCAGCGACGTCGACGAGGTGGTGTACCCCGAACGGCTGGGGGCCATCGGTGCGAAGAACGCCCTGCTCGGCGGCAACGTCCGGGCCATTGCCGACATCGCCCAGAACCTCCAGGTGGTCGAGCTCACCATCACCGACGACTCGCCGGTGAAGGGCTACTCGATGGGCGAACTCTCGCTCCCGGCGAACTCGCGCATTCTCGCGTTCGGCAAGGCCGACGAGGCGATGGGCATCCCGCTGCCCGACGACTCGCTGGCGGTCGGCGACCGCGTCGCGGTGCTCGCCGACTTCGAGGTGCTCGAAGACGTGCGCCAGATCCTGGTCGGGGACGCCAGCAGAGCCACCGCGGACGCGATGGCGGGGGGATCGTAGATGGTCATCGCCTACGTCATGGTGAAGGCCAACACCGGCGAGGCCGACCGGCTCAAGAGCGCCATCCTCGACCTCGACGGCGTGGTCGACGCCCACATCGTCGCTGGCGACGTGGACCTCATCGCCAAGCTGGACGTTGATTCGCCGGCGGACGTGAAGGCCATCGCGGCCGACGGCATCCAGAGCGTGCAGGGCGTCGAGGGGACCCAGACCTACATCGCGATGGAGTAGCTTCGCCTGCGCCACCCTTCATAGGCAACTTCTCGCAAGCCACCTTTCGCGGTGTCTCTCTTACAGTGGTGTCCCGCCCGCGTCACCCGTGGGGCCCGAATCTCCCTCGTCGTAGTTCTGCTTCGCGCGCTCGCGGAACCCGGCCGCCGGCTCGCGGTAGTCGTAGCCGGGGATGAGACCCTGGACCCACGTCCCCTCGACGTACTCGACGATGGCCTTCGCGTCCTCGGCCGCGCGGTCGGGGTCGCCCTGCACGAAGTCCACGGTGATTACCACGTCCTCGCCCTCGCGCTCGACGGTCGGTGGCGTGGCCTCGTCGGCGCTGGCGACGGTGTGGGCGTCGGCCAGTCGGCGCTCCAGCGTCTCGAACCAGCCGTCCCGGACGACCTCGGCGACCGTCTCGCCCGCGACCACGGCGTCGATACCGGGCGTCGTGACGGCCACGCGGTACTCGCGTCGGTCGGACTCGTCTTCCGATTCCTCGCCGCTCGACTCGCCGATCACGCTTACCACGCCGTCGAGCGACGTGAACGTGGTTTCGAACTCGTCGTTTTCGTCGTCGACCCGCTCGAACGACGGATGCTCCCGAAACGCGCGTTCGACTCGCTCGTCGGTCATTGGCGGTTCGTAGGTGTCTCGGCGGAATGTGGGTTTCGCTCCGGGACGGTCGAAATCTCGATGGCGGTGCTGTCGCGGTTGCTGTGGCTGTGCGGTCGCTGTTGCAGTTGCAGTTGCTGTCGCGGTTGCGGTTGCGGTTTCACACGAGGATTCCACCGCGAGCGAACGGATGTGAGCGAGCGGACCAAGGAACCCTCGAACGAGCGCCGAAGGCGCGAGTGAGGGGGTGACGCAGTGTTTTTGGTCGAGCTTTTGCCAGCGAAGGACCGGTGAGCCATCGGCTCACCGGTCCTGAGCGCAGCAAAAGGTCGTCGGTCGTATGCGAGGGATGGGATTCGAACCCATGGACTCCTACGAGAGCGGGTCTTAAGCCCGCCGCCGTTGGCCAGGCTGGGCAACCCTCGCGCGATTCCCGATTGTCGGGTCGGCAGGAAGTGGGTTTCGGTCCTGCCGCACTCGTCACTTGCTGGTCCGACCGTCGCTGGGCCATCTGTCGAAAGTATTAATTTGAGGGTACCACACGATACGGACGAAGCACATGATCGGCGGACTCGCCAGAGGACTGTTCTACAGCCTGTTCAACCCGTCGTCGTTCGTCGCGGCGCGGACCGACACGTACGCATCCGAACGACTGGCGAGGCTCCGACTGACGGCTCGTCTCACCGTGATCTACTTCCTGAACCTCCTGCTGTATGCGATCCCGCTGACGTTGGCGGGGTTCGGTGATGTCGGGGGGACGACCGCGCCGACCGCGTTCGCAGGACTCGTCGCGCCGGTCGTCGGGAACCCCGACTCGGCGTGGCGGTTCGTCTCCTCGCTCGTCCAGAACAGCGCGTTCCTGACGGCCGCGGCGGCGCTGACGCTGATCACCTTCCACACCGGGGTCATCGCCACGCGATCCTCGCAGGGGTTCCTCCAGACGCTCCACACGGTCGTCTACAGCACGAGCGCGTACCTCGCGGCGATCTTCACCGCGGTCTGGTACCTCTCGACGAGTACGGCCGTAGAGGTGGCAGACGGGCTCCTCATCTACTGGCAGGCCGAGTTCGTCTACTTCTTCATCGACGTGCTGGGCGCGCCCGTCGGCCTGCCGGGCGGCCGGCCCAGCCCCGTGGAGGTCTCTCAACTGAGTACCGGCGGGACGGTCGCGATTGCGCTCCTCGTGGTCGCGCTGCTGTACTACCTCTACTCGCTGTACCTCGGATCGCGGATTAACCACCACACGAGCCGGTTCACCGCCGGACTGGTCGTGTCGATCGTGGCCGTCTCGCCCGCCATCTACGTGGTGGGCTCCATCCTCGCTGCAACGACCCTCCCCTGAGAACCCATGTCCGCAACGACCCAGACGCAGAGCGACGGCGACTCGTCACAGGACGCCGAGACGGCGCTCCTCGAAACGCATCCGACGCTGAAACCCACGCTGATCTGGCTCGGGCTGACGGTAGCGACGGGACTGCTCGCGACGGTGATCCTGCTGGCGAACCCCGAGTTGCTCGGTGCACCGGAGTTCACCGAGATCGGCGTCCTCATCGTCGGCTTCCTCACGGCGGCTGGCGCGGTCCGGTTCCTGGTCCGACTGTACATCCTCAAGCGGATGCGATACGTGGTGACGACCCGGGGAGTCCGACGAGAGTACTCGCTGCTGTACCGGACCCACTCGCGCGAACTCCCGCTCTCGAAGATCCGGAGCCACGAGCTCCGACGCGGTCGCATCGAGACCGTGCTGGGGATCGGGAGCGTGGCGTTCCTCTCGACCGGCGCGACCCGCGGGATGGGCCACATCGTCTTCGACAACGTCGACGATCCAGCGTCGGTTCGCGAGGCTGTGAAACGACACCTCGTCTCGAACGATTCGGCAAGCGAATGATGCGGCGGCGACAGTTTCTCGCGGCCGGAGCAGTTCTCTCGACTGCGGGCTGTCTCCGGTCGGTCACCGAAGGGAACGCGACCGAAACCGAGGGCGGGCCGGACGGCACAACCGAAGCTGGGTTTTCTGACGCGTCGACGACCGACGACGAAGTCCGGACCGAATCCGAAACAGAGACTGAGACCGAAACCACGACCGCGACTCCAGAGGCACCCGAAACGGTGACCAGCGGGTGGTCGATGCCCCACGCTGGCCCCGCCAACCAGCGGTACGCCGACGTCGACGGGGTCCGGGGCGACCTCACGGCGGTGTGGACGTTCGAACCGGGCGATGAAGGAATCCCGCTCGACCTGACCGAACCCGTGTTTCGCGACGGCACGGCGTACGTCGCGTCGAACACCGAGGACACCGTATGGGCGCTCGACCCGACGAGCGGGACGCCGGAGTGGTCGGTCGAGGTCGACGGTCCGAACGACCAAGCCATCATCGACGGGACGCTCGTCGTGGCCGGTGACGCCGGAGTACGCGGGTTCGACCCCGAGTCCGGCGACGAGCGGTGGACCGCCGACGTGGACGCTCGCTACTACCAGTTCCACTCGGCGAGCGACGGCACCGCGTACGTCGTCGACGGGACGTCGGTGTACGCGATCGACGTCGAGACCGGCGACAGCGCCTGGCGGTCCCAGGAATTCGAGGAGAACGTCTGGGGTCTCGCGGTCCGAAACGGAACGATCTGTCTGACCCAGAGCAGCAACCAAAACCCCGGGAAGGTCGTCGGACTCGACGCCGACGACGGGACCGAGCTGTGGCGGAGCGGAGGCCTCTCTGGCGGCGGCACGTCGAGCGCCCCGTCGATGGCAGACGGCCGCGTGTTCGCAGGCGATGTCGGCCACATGATCCACGCGTTCGGGGTCGACGACGGCTCCCGGGCGTGGGCAGGTCAGACGAACGGGTCGACCCACATCACGCCGGCCGTCGGCGATTCGACGGTGTACGCTATGGGAGCCGGCTCGACCGTCTACGCGTTCGGTTCGGAGTACGGAAGTCTGGAGTGGCAAGTAGACACCGGAACCGGCGAGTACAGTTCGCCCGCGGTGACCCGTGACACCGTCTACGTCGGAACCGAGGCGGGAGTCCACGGCTTCGACCGCGAGTCGGGCGACGAGGTCGCACGGTTCGAGATCGACGAAATCGTCGAGCAAATCGTGCCCGCCTCGGGGCTGCTCGTCGCCACGAGCGACACTGCGGCGTACGGACTCGTCGGTACCGAGTGAGCCGTCGAGCGCAGGTCCCCGCGACACCGAGGGAGCCGTCGCCACCGAGCGAGTGAACGATTTTCCGGGCGTGTCGTGGTGGCGAAGTGTCGCATTTCGGGTGATTAATGAGGTCGTAGTCCGACACGCGACCGTGAAGCGACGGACACTCCTGGCCTCCCTCGTGGTCGCGTCGAGCGCGGGCTGTCTGCGGCTTCAGTCCACCGACGGCGGGACGACGACCGAAGCGGAGGCGACCGCTGACGAGCAGGCAGTCTCATCGGGTAGCCAGACCGCGACCGAGGTAGCAGGGACCGACGAACAGACGACCGACGAACCGACGACCACCGAGCAGACGACCACGGAAGCCCCGACCGCCGCGGAGTCCGACCGGCTCGACCTCCGATGGCGGTCGGGGATCAGGAGCTACGAAGCCGTCGTCGAGGGACCGACCATGTACGCGTTTCCGGGCAGCAACGGGGTTCACGCCGTCGAAATCGAGACGGGGGCCACCCAGTGGTCGGCGGCGCCCGACGCGACCCTCCGCGGTGCCGCGGTCGACGGCGACGCCGTGTTCGCGGCGGACCGCAAAGGCGATGGGTCGCTGTACGCGGTCGACACCGACGACCAGTCGACGCGCTGGACTGCCGACCTTGGAGGGTCAGCTCGCCCCCCGGTACGCGCCTCGGAGGAGTTCGCGGTGGCCGGGTCGTGGAGCGAGGGCGAGGGGAGCCGCCTCACGGCGTTCGACCGCGAGACCGGCGAGGAGCGCTGGACGTGGGAGCACGAAAATTCCGTGGGAGAGGCCTCACCCGTCGTCGACGGCACGATCTACGTGGGTACCACGGGAGCTCCGACGATACACGCGATAGATGTCCAGACCGGACGCGAGCAGTGGGTTCTCGAACAGGGTAGCGAGTTCCCGGTCATCGTGGCCGACGGCTCGCTGTACTGCGCGTGGACGTCCCGGGTCGCCAAGATATCGCTCGAGGACCGCTCGAAGAAGTGGCAGGTTCGACTGGACGGAACGATTCCGCGCCAGCCGGTACTCACCGACGGCCGCCTCTTCACGGGCGTCGACGGTGGCGCGGTCGTCGCGCTCGACGTCGTGAGCGGTGAGGAAGTGTGGCGAGCAGACGTGCCGTTCAATCGTGACTCGGCGCTGGCGGTCGGTCCGGACGCCGTCTGGGTCGCGACGCAGTCGGAACTCCACGCGGTCGACCGGGGATCGGCCGAAGCCGAACTCGTCGGGGCGCTCAACACTTCGGCGACGCACCCGCAGACGACCGAAGCGGTGTTTCACGACGGGACGCTGGTGCTGTGTCGAGGCCAAAGTCCGATGGAAGCGTACGACGTCGTGGAATAGCGTCGAAACGACGTCGTGGAGAAGTAGTCGTGCAGTTACTCGTGGACGTCCACGGACTCCAGCACGACCTCCTCCTGCGGTTGGTCGTTAGGGTCGGTCGAGACCGCGCCGATCTCCTCGACCACGTCCATGCCGTCGACGACCTTGCCGAACACCGCGTGGCGGTCGTCGAGGTGGGGCTGGGCGTCCAGCGTGATGAAGAACTGCGAGCCGTTGGTGTCCGGGCCGCTGTTGGCCATCGAGAGGACTCCGGCGTCGTCGTGGCGCAGTTCGTCGTGGAACTCGTCTTCGAACTCGTAGCCGGGGCCGCCGCGGCCGGTCTCGGTCGGGTCGCCGCCCTGGATCATGAAGTCCTCGATGACCCGGTGGAAGGCAACGTCGTTGTACAGCGCGTCGCCGCGCGTCTCGCCGGACTGTGGGTCCTCCCACGTCGTGGTCCCCGGTGCGGGGTCGGCGTCGGCGGCCGGGTCGTGTTCCGCGAGATTGACGAAGTTCTCGACGGTCGTCGGAGCGCGCTCGTCGTAGAGTTCTACTTCGATGTCGCCGCGGTTCGTGTGGAGCGTGGCTGTCAGTTGGTCTGCCATACCCGAGCAGAGGGTCGCCCGACTGAAAGTCCTGCCGGAGATGTTTCAAACTGAGTTCTTACTACGTCGGGCAGGAATCGAACGAGCTTCAGCAGCGGTATCAAAATCCTCGGTAGCTCTGCCAGCAACATTGGGATCGCGGTCTCGAAAGCCCTCGGCGCGCTCGCGGTCGCTCACCGGGATATTCTCGCTCGCTTCGCTCGCTCGAATAGTGCCCGCTGAGGCGACCACGGCCTTCGGCCGCGAGCCCGCCTCGCCCGTTCATCCACCAGGACAGCAGTTGTCGGGTCAGCCGGTCGAAGTTGGCGGCTGGTCGGGCTGTCGATGCTGACGATTGGTTCGGACTACCAAGTCGAAAGGCTGCTGGCCCGCCTCACTCCCCGCCGGCTGCCGCGGCGTGCGCGAACACGAACTCCCGGACGAGTTTACCCGCGAGCGCGGCGGCCTGTCCGTCGTCGCGGTCGTTGACCTCCACGGCGTCGAACCCCACGACTTCGGAAGTCTCGGCGACCGCTCGGACCGCGTCGCGCATCTCTCGCGGTTCGAGGCCGAACGGCTCCATCGTCCCGGTGCCGGGCGCGAACCCCGGGTCGGCCGCGTCGATATCGACGGTGAGGTAGACCGACTGTTCCTCGTCGCCGTCGCCCCTCGCGTCGAAGTCGGGCGACCAGTCGGCCACGTCCTCCGGCGCGACGACCGTCACGTCCGATTCGGCGGCTCGGTCCCACTCGTCCTCGCTGCCGGTCCGCGCGCCGAGGATGATGGCTTCGTCGGCGGTGTCGAGCGCGTGGCGGGTCACCGTGGCGTGGCTCAGCGGGTTACCGTCGTACGCCTCGCGGAGGTCGAGGTGGGCGTCCAGACAGACGAAGACGTCGGGGTCGGTCGCCCGCACGCCCGCGAGCGTGACCGTGTGCTCGCCCCCGAGCACGAGCGGGAGGGCGTCGTCCCACCGCACGTCGGTCACCACGCCTTCGAGGTACTCCAGATACTCCTCGGCGTCGTCCCACGCGCGGACGTCGCCGTGGTCGTGGACCGCGAGGTCAGAGAAGTGGTGGCCGGTGCGCGCGTCGTAGTCGTCGTACGTCCGGGCGAACCGCCGGACTCGGTCCGGGCCGAAGCGCGCGCCGGGCTGGAACGTCGTCGAGACGTCGAGAGGCGCGCCGACGACCACGTAGTCTGCCGCCTCGCGGTCGGCGGTCGCGCCAGGGAACATCTATTCGAGGATCTTCCGCTGGTCGTCCATCTCGAGGTACTCGATCTGGTCGTCGGGCGAGAGGTCGACGCCGTCGGGCGTCTTGATGGTGATGGTCTCGTAGGTTTCGAGGTCCATGACCTGCGAGACGTCGTCGCTCTCGACGGAGACGACCTGCCCCTGCTTGCGTTCGATGATCGGGACCCAGATCTTCGCGTCGACGGGCTGGGAGAGGCTGCGCTTCTTCCCGTCGAAGACGCCCTCGGCCTCGATGCGGGCCTTGGCGCTGCCGTGCTTGCCCGGTTTGGCCGTGCTGTAGGAGTTGATCTCGCACGCGGCGTCGTCGATCATCACGTAGTTGCCCTCCTGCAGGTCCCGCACTTCCTTCTGCTCTCTTGCCATATGGCCGGATAGCGGATGGGACAGTATAAACAGTTTGGAATGCGTTTTCCACTGCTTCGGGGACCACGTCGTCGTCAGTCCTTGCGGTAGTCGTGCCCGGCGACGAGCGCGGCGGCGTGGAGCGCCATCAGAGCCGCGACCAGCGAGGGCTGACTCCCGGCGACGCCGCCGATAAGCATCGGCACGTACGCCAGCGGGAGCAGGACCGCCGACCAGAACCCCGCGAAGCGGAACTGGTTCGTCGCCGTCTTCCGGAGCGAGCGGGCGAGTTCGGTATGGCTGCTGGTCGATTCGTCCGCGCTACCGGTCACGCGCTGAGTGTCGAGGGTGGAGGGAGCGTTCGACATCGTTCTTATCCAGTTCTACGAACCCCGGCCCCATATAACGGAGAGAGCCTTCGGAAGAATTCGCGTCTTTCACCGACGACGCTCCGGTTTCTCCCGGTTTCACGCAAGTAAATCGACCTTTTACAACCGCCTTAGAATGCTTTAGAAGTTTTAAAACCTATTATGAGGGTGTTTTTGTAATCGGGGCACTCGCTGTCGTGACAACAGTGTGCACGGCCGGCTAATCGCGCGAGTTGGAAAGCTACCTCGTCAATCGGATCGTCCGTGGCGCGCGATGCAGTCGCCGACGCGCGCCAGCCCCTCGGCCAGTTCGTCGGTCGGCAGGCCGAACCCGATGCGGAAGTAGTCGTCGTAACTGAACAGGTCACCTGGCGCGAGCACGACGCTCTCCTCCTCGACGACCGTCCGGCAGAACTCCCTGCTTCCCGAGAAGCCGTCGGGGATCGTCACGAAGCCGTTGACGCCCACGGGGTCGTCCCACGACAGGTCGTGGTCGGCGACGAACTCCCGCACGCGCTCGCAGTTGCGCGCCGCGAGGTCGCGGTTCTCGGTCAGAATCGCGTCCTCCTGCTCGCCGAGCGCCTGCCGGGCGACGTGCTGGCCGACGATTCCCGGCGAGATGGTGGTGTAGTCTTTCCACTGCCACGCCGCCTCGACCACCTCCTCGGGTCCAGCGAGCCAGCCGAACCGCAGTCCGGCGAGGCCGTAGGCCTTGGTCAGGCTGGTCGTGCTGACGCCGCGCTCGCCCATGCTGGCGACCGGCGCGAGTGGCTCGTCGGCGAGCAGCCGGTACACTTCGTCGCAGAGCAGGTAGGCGTCCTCGTCTTCGGCGAGGTCGTACAGCGCGCGGACTTTCTCCTCGGGATGATACTGGCCCGTCGGGTTGTTCGGGTTGTTGAGCACGACGACGTTCGTCTCCGGGCGAACGGCGTCGGCCACGGCGTCCACGTCGAGTTCCCACTCGGGCGGTTCGAGCCACACCTTCGTCACGTCGCCGACCGCTTCCGGCACGGCGTGGAGCGCCTGATACGTCGGCGCGACGACGACCGCGTGGCCGTCACCGTGGTCACCATCGTCGCTCGGTCCGCCACCGCCCAGAAGCGACAGGAACGCGAGGAAGTTCGCCTCCTGGGTCCCGCAGGTGAACAGCACTTCGTCCGCCCCGCGGTCGTACCGGTCGGCGACCTCGGCTCGGAACTCGGGGTCGCCGTTCGTCGGGATGACGTACCCCAGTTTCCCCGGATCGAGGTCGAACCTGCTCGCGTCGAGACTCCGGATTCCGCTCTCGGCCAGCATGATGTCGGCCTCGTGCTCGTACTCTGCGAACCAGCGTTCGAGTCCGAACGGTGCGATGTCCATGCCGCGAAGTCGTCGGGAACGAGCGTAAAGCCATTGGAAGGGGCAGGCGTCGATCCGAACCCGCGGCTCGGTCGTTTATCTCCTCGGCAGCGTTCACTCCATAGACGCCGATCCGGCTGCCGACTCCGCCACAGCTAAGTCGGCGAGGTCGGTGCCTCCAGTACGATGGCCCCCACCGACTCCACCGAAAGCGACCGACTCCGGAGCGCTGGCCGGTGTGGGCTACTCATCGCCGGGAACCTCCTCCCGCTGGTCGGGGTGATCGTCTGGAACTGGGACCTCGCGGCGCTCCTCGTGCTGTATGGCGTCGAGGGCGTCGTGACGGCCGCGACTGCGGCACTGAAGATGCTGTTCGCCGAGCGCGTCCCCTCGGCCCGGTACGCCGGGTCGGACCTCCCGTTCCGTGAACTGCTGGACAAACGCGGCGGCGTCCGAGTCGTCGAGGGCTGGCCTCCGATCTACCCTCGGAATCTACCCTTCGCGCTCGGGATGGGTGCCACGTTTCTGTTCGTCTGGGGCGGCATCGGCGCGCTCGTGGTGGCCGATTTCGTAGCCGAGGCGTCTGGCACCCTCCTGACGACAGTCCTGCTGTCCGGTGTCGGACTGCTGGTGACGCGACTCGCCGAGTTCCGCACCGAGTACCTCGGCGGCGGGGAGTACACCGACGTCTCGGCCCGGTCGGCCGCGACCACGCCGAGCAGGCAGATGATCCTCGTCTTCTGCCTGTTGCCGTTGCTCGCGGTGCTGGACGAGTCCCGCGCGGCTGGTACGGTGCTGCTGGTCGTCGTGGTCGCGCTCAAGACCCTGACCGACGCGTACGGGTTCTGGGTGGACCACCTCGACAGACCGCCGCTCCGGGTCGGCGAATGGCTGCTCGGCGTCGACGAGACGGGCGACCCGCCACCGGCGGTCACCGCACCTGACCGACCGGTCGACGCGCGGGTCGGGACCGACACCTCCGCAGTGCTTTTCACCGGCTTGATACCCGTGGCGCTGGCGCTCGTGTCCCGGGGCGGGTTGCTGGGCGTCCTCGGGGGCGTACTGGCGATCACCTTACTCGGCCTCCCGGGACTGGTCGTGGGCGGAGCCGTGGTCACGGCCGTCGCGGGCGCGAACCTGCTGGTCCACTACGTCCGGTACGGGACGCTCGAATACCGGCGTCGGGGCGACACGCTCGTCTGCTACGACGAGTGGCTCGACGAACCGCAGTGGACCTGCGAGATCGACGCCATCCGAGACTGCTCGGTCGAACGACGGATCACGAGCAAACTGTTCGGAACGACCGTGGTCACGTTCGAGGCCGACGACGCGAGATTTCGAGTCGGACCGGTTTCGGACGCCGACATCGCCTTCGACGCGCTCGGATTCCCGTACGTCGACGCGAGTCAGGACGAGCCAAACCGCGGGGTCGCGGTCGCCGCGGTCGGTCTCGCCGGTCTGTTCCTGGCCATTCCGGCGGGGCTGTATCTCGCGCCCGGTGTGTCGACCGCCGACGCGGTCGGGGTCGCGGTCGTCTTGGTACCGACGACCGCCACGGTCGTCGGACCGTTGCTGTGGGTCTCGCTGTACAACGCCTGAGCCCACTACACGTACATCAGCGGGACCATCGCCACGATGCCGACCGCGAGCCCGATCAGAAGTTCGCGGTGGCCGCCGTTCGGCAGGTCCGCCCCCGTTTCGAGCGCCTCCGGCACGAACTCCGTGAGGACCAGATACACCATCGCGCCCGCTGCGAACCCGAAGCCGAAGGGGAGGAACGCCTCGGCCCAGCGGACGAACGCGAAGGCGATCACCGCGCCGACGGGCTGGGGCAGGCTGGAGAACACCGCCGCGCCGACCATCCGCCAGTTCGACAGCCCCATCGCTCGCATCGGGATGGCGATGGCGGTCCCCTCGGGGATGTTGTGGATGGAGATGGCGACCGTCATGAACACCGCGAGCAGCGGGACCGAGAAGCCGAGTATCCCGATGCCGCCCTCCAGTCCGAGCTCCGCGAACGACACGCCGACCGCGACGCCCTCCGGGAAGCTGTGGACGGTGAGGATGCCGAGGATGAGCACGAGCGTCTTCAAGTCGCCCTCCGCGAACGCCTTCGCTTCCATCGCGTGCTCGTCGTGGCCGTGGCCTCCGCCGTCCGCGTGGACCGTCTCGTCCGCTTCGGGATCTGGAATTTCGGCGGTGTCCTCGCCGCCGTCGCGTTCGTCGTCCTGATGATCGTCCTCGAGGTCCACCGCGTCGAGCGTCCGGTCGGAGACCTCGACCAGCACGACGCCAGCGAGGAGTCCGCCGACCATCAGCGTCGGGAAGCCGCCCGAGGCGTAGGCCAGTCCCTCGTTCACGAGGCCGAACAGCGACGCCGACACCATGATGCCCGATGCGAGGCCCCACAGCGTCACGTTCCACCGGTCGCTGAACTCCTCGACGAAGAAAAAGGGAAGCGCGCCGAGCCCGGTCGCCAGCGCCGTCAGGAGCCCCGCGACGAACACGAGTACGAGGTTCTCGGCCAGTGCCATGTCCGAACCAACACAGCCTACACAAAAAAGAGTTTCCAAAACAGAAATCTGTTTTTGGCTATCCTAAAACTCGGGGCGAAGCGGTTCGGCGACGAGCTACTGCGGACTACTCGCCGCCGCGCCGTCGCATCTCGTGGCGGGTGAACTGCGGCGTCACCCGCGTTCCCTTGCGCTTGCGGAACGTCCGGTAGAGCATGACCGCGACGCCGAGCGAGAACGTCGCCGCGACCGCGGCCGCCCGGACCTCCGTGGTGGCGTAGAGGAACGCGGTCGAGAACGCGCCCGACGCCAGCAACATCCCGTAGACGAGCCGCTTGGCGAGTCGCTCGAACACGTCGTTGCTGTCCTCGACGTCCGCGCGAACGTAGAAGTCGTCGCGGTCGATGCGGTCGAGCGCGTCCTCGAGCTTGGGCGGGACGCGCACCGACGACTCCACCGACCGCCGGAGCTGGTCGCCCGTCTCGGTGGCGTACTGCCGGATGGTCTCCTCGCGGTAGCCCTGCTCGCTGAGGTAGTCGGTCGCGACCGAGATGAAGTCGAAGTCCGTGTCGAGCGTGACACAGACCCCTTCGACGACCGTGGCGACCCGGAGTACGAGCGCGAGGTTCGACGGCAGTCGGAGCGGGAACTCGTAGATGGTGTCCTCGACCTGGGAGACGATCTGCTGAACGCGGTAGGTCTCGATGTTCTCGCCACGAGCGTCCTCGATGGCGAGTTCCATCACCTGTCCCATCGTCTCGCGGTCGGCCTCGGGACTGAGCGTCCCCATCTCGACGAGCGCGTCGAGGATACCGTCGATGTCCCGATTCGCGACCGAGACGTAGAAGTCGACGATCTTGTTCTGGACGAACTCGTCGACCCGTCCGGACATGCCGAAGTCGTAGAAGACGATGGTGCCATCGTCACAGACCGCGAGATTACCCGGATGTGGGTCGGCGTGGAACACGCCGTCCTCCAGCATCATCTGGAGATAGGCTCGCTGGAGATTCACCGCGACCTCGTGGCGGTCGATTCCCAGCGCGTCGAGCTCCTCGACGTCGTTGATCTTCGTCCCCTCGATGTACTCCATGGTCAGCACGCGCGGCCCGGAGTGGGATTCCAGCACCGCCGGAATCGCCACGGCGTCGTCGCCCTCGAAGTTGGCCCGGATCTCTGCCAGCATCTCGGCCTCCCGCTCGTAGTCCATCTCCTGTCGGATGACCCGGCCGAACTCCTCGGCGAGGGTCTCTAGCGAGAACGCCCGGGCGTCGCCGACGAAGTACAGCAGCACCGGCAACGACCACCGGACGACCTGGAGGTCGGCCGCGACGAGGTCCTCGATGTCGGGCCGACGGACCTTCACGGCCACCTCCCGGTCGTCGACCCTCGCGGTGTACACCTGTCCGAGGCTCGCGCCCGAGATGGCGTCGGTGTCGAAGTCGTCGAACCGCTCTTCGACGGGGCCGACCTCTTCTTCGAGGACGACCCGGGCGTCGGCCCACGGCGCGGGCGGCACCTCGTCCTGCAACTGGGCGAGGACCTCGACGTACTCGGGCGGGAGCACGTCGGGGCGGGTCGAGAGCAGTTGGCCGAGCTTGATGAACGTCGGGCCGAGCGTCAGCAGCGACTCCAGCAGGGTCTCGGCCCGCTCGACTCGCGTCTCGCTGTCGACACGGCGAGAGCGTCCGAACAGCAGGAATCGGCGACGGTCGCGGGCGTAGCTCACCAGCAGCGGCAGGAAGTGATACGCCACGACGAAGAACCGTCGGTAGGCGCGGAGTTCGACCAGTGTGACCACCCCGCGTGGTCACCGACCGGTGATGGGGATTTCCTGCTCCGGCGAGGCCGACCGCTTGGGCAGGCGCAGCTCCAGCACGCCCCGGTCGATGGTCGCCTTCGCGCCCGCGCCGGTCGCGTCCGGTGGGAGCGGCAGGTCGGCGTCGAGGAACAGCGAGCGCTCCTCCTGGAGGTACGAGAAGTCCATCGGCACGTCCTTCTCCCGGCGCGCCTCGATTTCGAGTCGCCCGTCGGCGACGCTCACGTCGACCGTCTCCTCGGTGACCCCCGGCAGGTCGACGACCAGCAGGTAGTCGTCGTCGCTCTCGAGCAGGTCGGCGAACACCGCGTCCGGCAACTCCCGCATCGCATCGCGAAGCGCTGACATACCTCCGTGTTGGGACGGAAGGGCGAAAAAGGGTGTGGTCCGAGCGGCACGCTCCCACGGGTTTCGGGCGAGCAGCGGTTCCCACACGCTTTTGCCCGCGGCAAGCGGATTTCTACGCATGAGCGAAGAGCAACCGGACCGCAAGCAGTCCGGGTTCAAGGACAGGACTCGCCTCGCCGAGGCCCGCGAGCGCCTCCTCGACGCGGTCGAGGTCCACGACCGGACCGAGGAGATCCCGCTCCGGTCGGCCGACGGGCGGGTGCTCGCCGAGGCGGTCGTCGCGGCCCGGAACGTGCCACACTACCCCCGCGCCGCGATGGACGGTTACGCGGTCAGGGCCGCGGACACGTTCGGCGCGAGCGACCGGTCGCCGGAAGTGCTCCGTCGCGCTGGCGAGGCAGGCGAGGCCGATGAAGGGAACGAAATGAGAGCGAACGCCGCGGTCAGAGTTCACACGGGGAGCGAACTCCCCGCGGGCGCGGACGCGGTGGTGATGATCGAACAAACAGACGAGTTCGGAAATGAGGTCGAGGTGTTCGACGCCGTCGCGGAGGGCGAGAACGTCGCACCCGTGGGCGAGGACGTCGAGCGAGGCCAGCAGCTCTACGAGGCAGGTCATCGTCTGCGACCGTCCGACCTCGGCCTCCTGCGGTCGGTCGGCGTCGAGACGGTCGCGGTGCGCGAGCGCCCCACCGTCGGGGTGATCCCGACCGGCGAGGAGTTGGTCGACTCGGACCCCGGACCGGGCGAGGTCGTCGAGACCAACGGCCTGACGGTCTCGCAGTTCGTCGAGCGGTGGGGCGGCGAGGCCACCTACCGCGACGTGGTGACCGACGACCCCGACGCGCTCCGGGCCGCGGTCCAGCGCGACCTCGCGACGGACGTGGTGGTCACCATCGGCGGCTCCTCGGTCGGCGAGCGCGACTTGCTCCCCGAGGTGGTGTCGGAGCTCGGCGAGGTGCTGTTCCACGGCGTCGCGCTCAAGCCCGGCCACCCGGTCGCCGCGGGCGTGGTCGAAGACACCCCGGTCGTCATGCTCCCCGGCTACCCCGTGGCCTCAATCGTGAACGCGGTCCAGTTCCTCCGGCCCGCGCTGAAGGCGGCCGGCGGGCTTCCGCTCGACTCCCTGCCGACGACCGAGGCGCGACTCGACCGGAAGATCCGAAGCGAGCCGGGAATCCGGACGTTCGCGCGGGTGAAAATAGACGAGGGCGGTGGCGAACTGACTGCGACCCCGACCAGCGCCTCCGGTTCGGGCGTGCTGTCGAGCGTGGCGCTCTCGGACGGCTGGGTCGTCGTGCCAGAGGGCCGCGAGGGGATTCCGGAAGGTGAAATCGTCGCGGTTCAGGACTGGGAGGCGCTTCCATGAGACGACGAGTGAATCGATGCAACCGAGGGAACGTCAGATGTGACGCCGGTGTCGAACGGTCTCGTGTGCGCGACCGCAGGAGTGCGCGGGACGGCGACGGCCTTCATGGCGCGCCAAATCGCGCGAAGTCTGCGCGAGTGGAACGAGCGCAGGCTCGGCAGACGCAGCCCGCCCAGGAGCGCAGCGACAAGCAGGACCGTCTGCCGGTGGACGAGCACCGGAACGCAGTGAGGAGCGCAGGAGGCTGGCGGGGTTCGAGGCTCACACTCGGTGGGGCTGACCACCGGGTTTCGCCCGATTCGACCAACTGCCGTCTGGGTGGACTGAAAGGGGCCGCCCGCTCGCGGGCCGCAGTCCCGTGGTCGTCTGAGCGCGGCCACTATCTCGCGGGCGCAGTTCTGCGCCCGCGAGATATCCCGCTCAGCGACCGCGAGCGGGCGGGGGCTTTCAACGACGTGTTCCTGCGAGCGCTACCCTCCTCAAGAGATACTCCAGTGTCAACTCCGAACGCGCCGACTATGCCAAACACAGGTGATGATAGATGACCGATAGAAAAGAGTTCCGCGACCTCTCGGACCCAGAAGACGCCAGAGACGCAATCGCCAGCCTCGACCTCACACCGGACCCCGAGACGGTCCCGCTTGCCGACGCCCGCGGGCGAGTCCTCGCCGAGCGAATCGACGCCGACCTCGACGTGCCGGGGTTCGACCGCGCGAGCATGGACGGCTACGCGGTGCGCGCCCGCGACACCTTCGGCGCGGACGAGACCGACCCGGAAGTCCTCGACCTCGCTGGGACGGTCCACGCGGGCGAGAAGCCCGACGTCGAGGTCGCGGAAGGCGAGGCGGTCGAGATTTCCACGGGTGCCGTGATGCCGCCCGGCGCGGACGCCGTGGTGATGGTCGAGCGAACTGACGAGGTGGCCGAGCGCGCTGCCGTCGAGATTCGAACCGCGGTCGCGCCGGGCGACCACGTGATGCTCGCTGGCGCGGACGTGGCCGCCGGCGAGCGCGCGCTCGGCCCCGGAACCCGGCTCACGCCCCGCGAGATCGGACTGCTCTCGGCGCTCGGCGTCGATTCGGTCCCAGTCCGAGCCAAGCCCACCGTCGGCATCGTCTCGACCGGCGACGAACTCGTCCGGCCCGGCAGGGACCTCGATAGCGACGCGGGCCAGATCTACGACGTGAACAGCTACACCGTCGCCACCGCGGTCGAGGAGGCGGGCGGCGAGCCCGAACTCTACCCCCACGCGGGTGACGACTACGACGAGATGGAGCGCATCCTCCGCGAGGCGGCCGACGAGTGCGACCTCGTGCTGTCGTCCGGGTCGACCAGCGCGAGCGCGGTGGACGTCATCTATCAGGTCATCGAGGAGCGGGGCGAACTCCTGCTCCACGGCGTCTCGGTCAAGCCCGGCAAACCGATGCTTGTCGGGCGATTGGAAGACTCCGCGTACGTCGGCCTGCCGGGCTACCCAGTCTCGGCGCTCACCATCTTCCGGACGTTCGTCGCGCCGGCAATCCGCGAGGCCGCAGGTGTTCCGGAGCCCGCCACTGCGACCGTCGAGGCCCGGATGGCCGCCGAGGAGCGCTACGGCGAAGGACGGATGCGGCTGATGCCCGTCGGCCTCACAGCGACCGAAGATGGCGACCTGCTCGCGTACCCCACCGACAAGGGGAGCGGCGCGACCACCAGCCTCGTCGAGGCCGACGGCGTGGTCGAGGTCCCGGCCGACACCGCCTATCTCGCGAAGGACGAATCGGTGACGGTCCAGTTGTTCTCGCCGGACGTGCGCCCGCCCACGGTGTTCGGCGTCGGCGAGGACGACCCCGCGCTGGCGCGCCTGCTCGACTCGCTGGAGCGACCCCGCTACCTCGCGGTCGGCTCCCGGGGGGGCCTGCGCCGCCTGCGCGACGGCGTGCCGGACTTCGCGGTCGCGACCGCGGGCGACGGAGAACGCGACGCGGCCGACGCCGAAGAACTCGCCAGCTACGAGCGCGAGTGGGGACTGGTCGTCCCGGCCGGAAACCCGACGGAAATCGCCGGGATCGCGGACCTCGTGGACCGGAACCTGCGCTTCGTCAATCGGGGGAGCGACTCGGGCCTCAGAACGAACCTCGCGAATTCGCTCGCCGACCTCGCCGACGAACGGGGCACCACTCGCCGCGACCTGACGGAAGCCATCGACGGCTTCGAACTCGCCGCGAAGGCTCACGAGAGCCCGGCCAGAAAGGTCGCCGGGGGCCAAGCGGACGCGGGACTCGGACTGCGCGCGACCGCCGAGAAGCTGAGCCTCGGGTTCGTGCCGGTCGGGACCGAGACGGTCCGCGTGTTGGCGAACCCCGAGCGCGCGGGGAAGGCTGGCGTCCGGGAACTAGAGCGCGCGCTGGACGACGAACTGGACGCCATCCTCTCGGAACTGCCGGGGTTCGACCGGTAGCGCTCGGTGTACCCTTCCACGAGAAGCGCCCCGTGCGCATTCCACCGGGATGCGCTCGGTGACGCCTTCTACCGGATGCGACCGGTGACCCGAGCAACCGGTCTGGGTGGACTGAAAGGGGCCGCCCGCTCGCGCTCGTCTTGGTCGCCTCAGCGGCCCCTATCTGAGTGAGCGAAGCGAACGAGGATATGTCGCTGAGCGACTGCGAGCGGGCGGGGGCTTTCAAAACGTTCTCCATCTGGGTTGTCGCCCCACCAGAATCGACTGAGACGTAAAGCGAGCGGGCGGGGGCTTTCAAACCAGTCTCAATAACTGCAGCTGGGACTGCTTCTGCCCGCGAGAATCGAAGTTGAAAACCGCTCACTCTGAAGTCGGCATCGCCAGCAACTCCTCGAAGTTCTCCACGCGATAGTCCCCCAGAACGCACTGCTGGCGGTGGGCGTGGCCGTGGCGCTCGACGTGGACCGCGTCGAGGCCGGCGTTCCACGCCGCACCCACGTCGCTCGCGCCGTCACCCGCGTACACCCCGTCGTGCCCATTGTCGGGAACGCCGATCTGCTGGCGCGCGTGATGGAGCGGTGCGGGGTCGGGCTTCCATCCGAGGTCCTCGTCGCAGCAGATGACGGTGTCGAACCAGTCGCGGATGCCGAGTTCGTCGAGCACCGGGTTCGCGAGGAACGGCTGGCAGTGGGTGACCAGTCCGACCGGGCAGTCGAGGTCGGCGACGAATTCGGCATCGTCGTAGAGGAACGTCTTCTCGGCCCGACGTCTCGAGTCCTCGATCTCGTGGAAAACGGGCCAGAAGTCCGCCGGGTCGACCCCCCACTCGCGGAGCTGGTCGTTGCGGCTCCCGCCGAGGCCGTGCCAGAGGATCTCGGCCTCGCGGTTGGTGAACTCTCGGCCGAGGCGGGTGCCGACCCGGTCGAACACCGACCGCGGATACGACCAGTCCACGTCGACGAGGGTACCGTCGAGGTCGAGCAACCAGTAATCGTACTCTCGGGCGACCATGGGGACAGACGTGTAAGCGCCGGGGGAAAATAAACGTTTTCCGAAACGACGCGCCGGGGCTACGATCTCTCGACTTCGAGCGAACTTCCGAGGTACTTGTTCAGCACCGCCGACACCGAATCGGCGTTGAACTGCGCGAGGTCGTCGCCGATCTCGTCTTTCAGCGCGTCCAGATACTCCTCGTCGGTCTCCAGCGCGCGGTACTCGACCGACAGCACGGTCACACTCCGCGTGTCCGTCGTGCCCAGCGCGTCCTCGGTCAGCCGCCTGAAGTGGTCGGCGTCGTTTATCTCGCCGCGCCAGAGGTTGTCCCGGAAGAAGAGCCAGCCGTCCTCGCCCGGCGGGTCGGCCTCCCGGTAGAGCCGCGTCTCGAACTCGTCGGGGGCGACTGACACCCCGCCGACTGCGGGGTCGAGCCGAAATCGGACCGCGAAGACGTACCGTGCGTCCATGATTGGGCTCGCTCTCCGAAATCACCGGATGTCGTCGGCGAGCTCGGCCATCTCGACGTCGGCGTCGGTGATCCCGCCCTCCTCGTGGCTGGTGAACCGGACCTCGACCTCCTTATAGCGGATCTCGATTGTCGGATGGTGGAACTCCTCTTCTGCGAGTTCGCCGAGTTCGGTCGCGAACGCCACTCCCTTCAGGTAGTCTTCGAACTCGTAGACGCGGACGATCTCGTCGTCGACGCGGTCCCAGTCGCTGGGTAGCTGTGCCTCGATTTCGTCGTCGGAGAGTAGCTCCGCCATGCGTGAACGTTGGGCGCGATAGCTGATAAAGTTCGGTGGCGAGCCGAGTATTCGTGACGGGATAGAAATAGTAAATTTATACGTTTCCAGTATTTTCGACTAAATAGACGCGACTGACAGAACTACCGATGAGTGGACGGGGATGGTTTCGGAGGCAATCTCGTCGTCGCTCTACCTCGAATTCGATTGAAGGACGGTCGTTGCGGGCGAGAAAGTAACCGGAAATCTCGACTGAGTTGAGGAGGGCGTCAATCGTCCTCGCCAGCTACTTCCGCGGTCACGTCGTCGGACATCTGCTCGGCGATTTCGTCGGGAACGTCGTCGTCGCCCAACCGCTCGCGGACGAACGCCGGCGGTTCAGCGGCCGCGTTCCCACCGCCGGGCGCATCCGCGTCGTCCCCGAAGCCGGGGTCGAACAGCTGGAGCGCGGTGTTGATGGTCGTCCAGTCGTCCTCCGCGGCGGCGTCGCGCAGGCTCTTGGTCGGGGCCGCGAGCAACTGGGACACCAGCGCGTCGGCCATCGAGGCGACGACCTCGCGCTGGTCCGCCGAGAGGTCCCCGTGCGCGTCGAGCTTGGTCAGCGCTTCGGAGAGTTCGCGCTCCTTGACGCGCTCTGCGCTCTCGTACATCGCGGAGACGACCTCGTCGGCGCGCTTGCGCTTGTACCCCTCCAGCAGGCGGTCGAACTCCCGGTCGATCATGGCCTCGACCGACTCGGCGGCGGCGCGTCGCCGCCGCGCGGTCTCGTCGGTGACGGTCTCCAGTGCGGTCATGTCGAACACCGACACGCCGGCGAGCGCGTTCGCGGCGGGCGCGACGTCACGGGGCTGGGCGATGTCGACCACCAGTAGCTCCCCAGCGTCAGCGAAGTCCTCGGCGTCGAGCACGTGACTCTCGCTCCCGGTGGCGCTGACCACCGCGTCCGCGTCGGCCAGCGCGGCGTCGAAGTCGTCGAGCGCGACCGCGCGGGCCTCGTCGGCGTCCACCTCGCCGGCGAGTTCCCCGGCGCGTTCCGGAGTGCGGTTGGCGACGTAGAGCGTCTCCACGTCGGCGTCCGCGAGCGCGTGGGCCGCGACGGTGCCCATCTCGCCGGCACCCACGACCACGGCGGTGCCCGCGGCGAGGTCGGTCTCGGTTTCGAGCAGTTCGACCGCCGCGCTGCCGACCGACACCGCGCCCTCGTTGATCGCGGTCTCGGTCCGGGCTCGCTCGCCGACGTGGATGGCCTTCGTCACCGCGTCGTCGAGTATCGGGCCGAGAGCGCCCGCCTCCGCTGCGACACTTTGGGCGTCGCGCAACTGGCCGAGAATCTGGTCCTCGCCGAGCACGAGCGATTCGAGCCCGCTCGCCACCCGCATGAGGTGGCGCAGGCTCTCCTCGTGGCTCATCTCGACGACGGAGTGGTCGCCCACGTCGGGCGCGAAGTCGTCGAGCACCGCTCGCCCGGTCGCCGCGGCGTCGGTCACCACGTACGCCTCGAAGCGGTTGCACGTCTGGAGCGCGAACGCCTCGCGGACCGGCGGCGCGTCTGTCAACCGGCTCAGCACGGTCTCGTCGTCGACGTGACAGGCGGCCTCGACGGTGTCGAGGCTGGCCTCGTCGTGGCTGACCCGGACGCCGGTGACGACTCCGGTCGCCGCGCTCACGGGGTACCCCTCGTAGAACGTCCGTCGGATAGAGAGCGTTTCGAAGTCATACTGTTGTCCTCACACCCACGTGCGGTCTCGTTTCCGGAGGTTGGAACGGCCCGTACGTAAAGCCTTCCAAACGCGAGAGGTCCACCGCTTCCCGCCGTCTCGCTGCTGTTCCCGTCGTCTCGTTGCTGTTCCCATCGTCTCGCTACTGGTCTCATGGTCTCGTTGCCTTTCTCGCCGTCTCCGCCGGTCACGACCCCTCGACGCCGGTCACGTCGAAGCCGAGTTCGCGCACGCCGTCGAGGATAGCTTCGTGGTCGGCACTGGCCTCGTAGTAGAACACCACGTCGAAGCTGCCCTCCCGGAGGAGCTGCTGGCACTCCCAGACGAACGACTCGTCGTCGAGCGTGAGCCCCTGATGCTGGTTCGAGGCGAACTCCGAGTCGTCGGTGCCCGAGTAGACGAACGTGTCTTTCGGGTCGTGGCCCGCGTGCTCGGCGATGATCTCGCCCACGTCGACGGTCGCCTGGTGCATCTCGACGTCCTCGTCGCCGCCGAAGTCGGTGTGGACGACCGCACCGTTCAGTTCGATCTCGCCCGGTTCGAGCAACTGCTTGGTGCGTCGGTAGAGCTCCTCGTCGAGCGCGTCTTCCATGTCCGAAGCAAGCCGACCGGCGGTTAAACGCCCTGCGATTCGGCCGACAGAGAAGTCTCTACGCGGGTCGCTCCAAGAAAATCACTGTTCGACTGGGTACCGCTACAGACGCGTGAGATTCGTCGCGCGTGGTCCCTTGTCGGCCTGTTCGATGTCGAATTCGACTTCCTGCCCCTCCTCGAGATCGGGACCGCCGACGTCTTCCATGTGGAAGAAGACGTCTTCCTCCGAATCCTCGCTGTCGATGAAGCCGTATCCGCCAGTGTCGTTGAAGAAATCGACCGTACCTTTCGCCATTGCGTTCGACCGTATGTCGCCCCACACTTAAAAAGGTATGCCACACGGTGTATCTGATTTGTGAGTCTGTGAGTCGGGTATTCGGAGGGGAACCGAGTCGGTCGGGTGTCAAAAGGCTAATTGCGCTCGGCCGCGTCGGTGGGACCAACGGATGTTGAAGTGGGTACAGCGGCGCGTGGGAGTCGCCTACGAACGGCTTCTCCAGCGGGAGATTTCGGGGGCACCGACACACGTCGCCGTCATCCAGGACGGGAACAGACGATACGCCAGCAAGCAGGGCGAGGACGCCCCGGACGGCTATCGGGCGGGCGCACAGACGACCGAACGCGTGCTCGACTGGTGCAAGGACATCGGCGTCGAGGAACTGACGCTGTACGCCTTTTCGACCGAGAACTTCGACCGGCCCGAGAACCAGCAAGAGGTCCTGTTCGACCTCCTGGAGGAGAAGCTCTACGAGTTCGGCGACGACGACCGGGTCCACGACGGGAATGTCTGCATCCGCGCCATCGGCGACGTGGACCGACTTCCCGAGCGCGTCCGGGAGGCGGTCGACTACGCCGAGCGCCGGACCGCCCACTACGACGAGTTCACGCTCAACGTCGCGCTGGCGTACGGCGGTCGGAACGAACTCCTCGGCGCGGCTCGCGAGGTCGCCCGCGCGGTCGAGGACGGTGACCTCGCGCCGGCGGACATCGACGTGGCCGAGATCGAGGACCGTATCTACGACCGCCCGCTCCGGGACGTCGACCTCATCATCCGGACCGGCGGCGACGAGCGCACCTCGAACTTCCTGCCGTGGCACGCCAACGGCAACGAGGCCGCGGTGTTCTTCTGTACGCCGTACTGGCCGGAGTTCTCGAAGGTCGACTTCCTCCGGGCGGTCCGAACGTACGAGTCCCGCGAGGAGTCGTGGCGGCGCACCCGCGCCGAGCGCGCACTCGCGCTGGTGAAGGCCCTCGGCGGCGTGGAACTCGACGAGGCTCGCGGCGTCATAGAGCGCTTCCGAGGGAAGCTCCCCGAGGAGTCGGCCGCGGAGGAACTCGGTGTCGAAGAGCTAGACGTCGACGGGGAGCCGTCGTCGCTGGACTGAAATCGTTCAGTACGTGGCCACAGTTCCGGGGAGTATCAGAGACCTCTACCGCCCGAACCGACGCTGACGGTTCTTGTAGTCCAGCAGCGCGCGGACGTAGTCGCGCTTCCGGAAGTCCCGCCAGTTCACGTCGGTGAAGTACAGCTCCGAGTACACCGACTGCCAGATCATGAAGTCCGAGAGCCGCTCCGCGCCGGTCTTGAGGACCAGATCCGGATTCTCGGGGAACACGAGATGCTTGTCGACCTCGCTCTCGTCGATGTGCTCGGCGGACAGGTCACCAGCTTGCACGTCCTCGGCGATCTTCTGGACCGCGCCCGCGAACTCGTGCTTGCCGCCGAGGCCGATGGAGAACTGGATGGGCGCGTCGGCGCGCTGAGTGTCCTCGGGCCCGCGGACGGCGAGTTCGCGCGGGGCCGACACCCCTTCGAGTTCGCGCCGGAGCGTCGGGGCCGCCTCGGGGTCGAGCACGCCGACGTACACCGTCACGCGCTCGGCCCCGTAGTCGAACGCCCACTCGAAGAACGCTTCTAGCGTGGCGTACGCGCCCTGTTCGAGCAGGTCGCGCTCGGTGACGATGACGGCGACGTGGCTCGGGGGGTCGGCGTCGTGTCTCCGGAGTCGGGCGGCGAGATACCGGTCGTACAGTCCCACTAGCAGTGGCTTCGTGGGGGACCGTCCTAAACGTCACGGACTGTGGCGGCGTTGTGGAGTTCGGATGTTCCTTTTCGCCGGTTTGCGTGCCGACTGGTTGGGGAACCCCGACTGCGTCAGAAGCTACGACCGCAACAGCAACCGCAACCGCAACAGCAACCACGACCGTAACAGCAACCGCGACCGCAACAGCAACTGCGACCACTACGATTGCTTGAGCCTCGGCGTGGCCGCAACCGCACCGTCGGAGCACAGCTCCGACGAGCCTGCACTCGCTTCGCTCGTGCAGACACCGCAACCGCGACCGCGAGCCTCACACCTCCCCAACCGCGGCAGGTGCGCTGGCGCGACCGCGCCAGCGCACCTGCCGCCCTCGCGCGCGTTGCTCGCGCGCGCCGAGATTGTAAATTACCTCCAGCGTGCGCGGAGAGTATCGTCTCACGGTGTCGTCGCGAGCGGCGACTTCACCGAGCGCCCACGAATCCAGAGCCTTTTGACCGGGTGGGCCCAACTCCCTGCCGTGAACGAAGAGGTCATCCGGACGGGCTGCGGGTCGCTCGACGACCTGCTCGGCGGCGGGTTCGAGCGCGGAACCGTCACGCAGGTGTACGGCCCGCCCGCCGCGGGCAAGACCAACGTCGCCCTCGCGGCGGCCGTCGAGGTCGCGGCCGAGGGCGGAACCGCGGTGTACGTCGACACCGAGGGGCTGTCGCTGTCGCGGTTCGAGCAGGTCGCGCAGGCCCGTGCCGACGCCGCGAGCGAAGTGGGCGACGACGGCGATGCCGCCGACGACGTGGCGGGGCTCACCTCGCGCATCATCATCAAGGAGGCGATGGACTTCGACGAGCAGGAGGAAGCCGTGCGGGACGTGGCCGACCTCGCCGAGCGGGCCGACCTCGTCGTGCTCGACAGCGCCACCGGCTTCTACCGGCTCAAGCGCTCCGAAGACGAGGAGGGCGGCGAGGCGCTCCGCGAGGTCGCCAGTCAGGTCACCCACCTGCTGTCGCTGGCGCGCAAGCACGACCTCGCCGTGGTGCTGACGAATCAGGTGTACACCGACCCCGACGGTGACCGGGCGCGGGCGCTCGGCGGTCACACGCTCGAACACTGGACCGGCACTGTCGTCCGCATCGAGCGCTTCCGCGGCGGCAACCGCCGGGCGACACTGGAGAAACACCGCGCGAAGCCCGCGGGCGAGACCACCCGCTTCACGATCACGGACTCTGGACTCGAAGCTGCCGAGAATCGAACGCCGTAGAAGGTCGACACCGCAGGAACGGCGACGGAACCGCGTAGAAACGACTACTCCTCAACGAGCACCGCGTTCACGCCGCCGGTCTGGCCGGGCCGGGAGGTGACGCGGGCGTTCCCCTCGCTGGTCGCGATGACCGCGCCCTTGGTGACGATGTTCCGCCGGACGTAGTTCGGGTTCGCCGCGTTCTCGACGACGTCCTCGATTTCGGCCTCGACGGTCCCGTCGCCGGTGGCGACCTGCGCGACGTTCGTCGACAGCGCGCGGACCTTCTCGGTGTTGCCCCGGGCGTCGAGGGCGCGGAGCTTCGTCTTGCCGACCGTGGTCTCGGTGGGTTCGCGGCCCAGTTCGTACTTCTTCTTCTTGTGCTGCGGTCGGCGTCGTCCGCCCGTGCGCTTGCGCGTGGAGCGCCCTTGGTCTTTCATACCCGGGGAATCGGGTACGGGCGTACTTATATGCAACCTTTTGGACCCGGCGGACCCTTGAACTGTCCTCGACCCGGAACCGAGTATCGAAGAGAAAAACTCTCCAAAAAGTTCGATTGCATTCGAAATCCCTGTCTTTAAGTGGGGATGATGCACAACGTGTACTACGGAGGCATCATCGATGGCAAATGGCGCGAACACGGAGGAGAGCGTCACCGTCTCGCAGGTGATCGACCGCATCCCTGTCGGTCGATTCCACCGTCGCTTGCTGGCGATCTGCGGGAGCGCGTGGGCGTTCGACGGCATGGAGGTCATCATCATCAGCTTCACGCTCCCGGTGCTCATCGGCGCGTGGGAACTCTCGGGCTTCGCGGCCGGACTGCTCGGCAGCGCCAGCCTGATGGGGATGATCGCAGGCAACTGGCTCTGGGGCTGGTACGCCGACGAGTACGGCCGCGTCGACGCGTTCCAGTGGACGGTCCTCTCGTACTCGGTGTTTGCAGGGCTAACCGCCCTCGCCACCGGCTTCTACTCGGGGTTCGCGCTCCGATTCCTGACCGGCGTGGGGCTCGGCGGGGCGCTGGCGGTCGACACCTCGTACCTCTCCGAGCACCTGCCGACCGACCGGCGGGGGCGCTATCTCGTCTACCTCGACGCGTTCTGGCCGCTGGGCAACGTGTTCGCGGTGGTGCTCGCGTGGGTGTTCCTCTCGGCGCTTCCGACGGGCGGCACCATCGCCCTCCCGGTCGTCGGTGCTGTCGAGAGCTGGCGGCTGCTGTTCGCCAGTGCGTCGTTCCCCGCGCTGCTGGTGTTCGTCATCCGGAGCCAGTTGCGCGAGACGCCGTACTACCTCGCGCGCAGTGGCGACGTCGAGGGCGCGAACGAGCGCATCGAGGCCATCGCCGAGGAGAACGGCGAGGAGTTCACCCCGATCACCGCCAAGTCGGTCGAGACCGGCACCTCGGCGGGCTACTCGCGACTGTTCGAGCCCGACCTGCGCAAGCGCACCGCGATGATCGCGGCGGCGTGGTTCGCGGTCAACTTCGGCTACTACGGCGTGTTCATCTGGCTCCCGGACACGGTCGGCGCTGCGGGCGTGGTCGAGAGCGTCACGCTCGGCGGCGCGACGGTAGACGGGCTGTACGTCTACTTCCTGCTCATCGGCCTCGTCCAGTTCCCGGGCTACTTCAGCGCGGCGTACCTCGTCGAGAAGATCGGCCGAAAGCCCACGCTCGGGAGCTATCTCGCGCTCTCGGGCGTCTCGACGTTCCTGTTCGCGTCGGCGATGCCGGGCGTCTCGCTGTTCGGTGCCGGGTTCTCGGGCTTCTGGCCCTTCTTCGCCGGCCTGCTCGCGGCCAGCTTCTTCACTCTGGGCGCGTGGGGTGCCATTTACGCCTACACGCCCGAGTTGTTCCCGACCGAGGTCCGGGCCACCGGCAACGGGTTCGCGGGCGGGGTCGGCAAGATCGGGGCCGTTCTCGGCCCGATTCTGGCCGGCGCGCTCGTCGAGGTCGGCTACCTCGCCGCGCTCGCGCCCCTCGCGGTCGCGTTCGTCCTCGGCGGCATCGTGGTGTTCGCGTTCGGCCGCGAGACGATGGGCGAACCGCTGTTCTGAGGTCGGACTCCGGCGTTTCTTCCGCGTAGCGACTCCGAGTTCCGCGCCCCGAGGAACTTACGTCTGCGCGTCGAACGTCCACGCATGGGGTGGGTCCGTGAGTTCTCGTTCGACCGCGAGCGCATCGCGTGGTGGCTGGTCGCGCTCGCGCTGCTCGCCGCAGTCGGCTACGTCGTGTTCTCGTTCCTCGGAACGTTCCTGCTCGGATTGTTCGTCTACTACGCGACGCGTCCGATGTACCGACCGCTGCTCGACCGGATGCGCCAGCCGACCCTGACCGCCATCACGGCGCTGTTCGGACTCGCGCTGCCGGGAATCGTCCTGCTGGGGTACACCGTGGTCGTCAGCGTCCGGGAGCTGAGCGACCTGATCGGCGTGAATCGCTCGGAGTTCGAGGGGATGCTGGGCCCGTACGTCGACACCTCGCTGCTGCTCGACCCCGAACAGTTGCTCACCGCGGTGCAGGCCAACCCCGAGCAGTTCGTGACCGACCGGGGTGCAGCGGCCGTCGGCGACGTGCTCGCGTCCGTGGTCGCGATACTCGGCGTGCTCGCCAGCACCGCCATCGGCATCGTCATCGTGCTGGTCATCGCGTTCTACCTGCTCCGGGACGACCACAAGCTCGCGGCGTGGTTCCGAACCGACGTCGCGGGCCCCGACAGCCCGACGGTCGCGTTCGCCCGCGCGGTCGACCACGACCTGGAGACGGTGTACTTCGGCAACATCCTGACCGCGTTCGTCATCGCCATCGTCTCCGCCGTGGTGTATCACCTCCTCGACATCGCCGCGCCGGCGGTCGTCTCGGTCCCGTCGCCGACCCTGCTGGGCATGCTGACCGGCCTCACCAGCCTCGTTCCGGTCGTCGGCATGAAGCTGGTGTACGTCCCGCTCGGTATCGTGCTCGCGGTCGTCGCGGCCGTGACCGACCCCGGGCTGCTGTGGTTCCCCGCGCTCTTCCTGCTCGTCGCGTTCGTGGTCGTGGACACGATCCCGGAACTCGTCCTCCGGCCGTACGTCTCCGGGCGGGACCTCCACACCGGACTGATCTTGCTCGCGTACGTGCTCGGCCCGGTGCTGTTCGGCTGGTACGGCCTGTTCCTCGGGCCACTCCTGCTCGTGCTGGTGGTTCACTTCGTGCGCGTCATCGTGCCGGAGTTGGTCGAGCGCGGCGAGTTCGACGTGGAGCGCGGCGGTCCCACCAGCCCCGCCAGTCCCGACTCCGGGGTGGCGGCCGAGTCGTCGCCGAGCAGAAGCGGAGCACATCGTCGCGCTCGCGGTCGAGCGCCGGTGCCGGCGCTCGACC